>CADCDK010000054.1 GCA_902800185.1 uncultured Prevotellaceae bacterium | reverse complement strand
CAGCACCAGTTTTCCTGCCAACATGTGGTTGCGGTTCTCGTTGTGGGTAGTCACGGTACGGTCGGCCAGTTGCAGACTATGTTCAAAGGATGCCTGGTCACGCACGTTTTTCTTCCATATCCACGAACCGTTGAAGTCGATGCCGAGTTTCCCGGCCTTGCCCACATAGTAGATATTGGCCTCGTGCTGTGGGCGGTCGCTTATATTCATTTCTATATTTTGGTCAACCATTCCTTCGAGGGTGTTGTTTCGTGTGATGGTCTGCTGTGCCTGAACCGTTCCACCCTCATAGAGCGAGCCGCTAAGATTGTAGGAGAAACCGATGGAGTTGTCATCGTTGAAATCATAACTGGCTCCTATCTGCCCGCCAAGCATGGTGTACCAGAAGTTGTTGGGACATACTTGTATGATGTTTACGTGATTATCGTTTGCCCGGATGTCAGTCGTTACTGTATTGTCCTCGGAATGGTTGCCGTTATTGATCATCATGTTTCCGAACACTTCCAAACCGCCCGTGTGGTATTTCACTGTGGCATCATCATAGGTTGTCCACTTCTCATTAAATTTTACTTGGCTATATGCCTCCATGCTGATGCCGTCGCCCTGATGCTTCTTCGTCTTTATGCGGATGACCGCCCCGGCTTCTGCATTGTACTTGGCACCAGGTGAAGTAATGACATCCACGCTCTTGATGTCGGTGGACTTTAACTGTTTCAGTTCACGGGCGTTCTGCACCTTTTTGTTGTTGATGTAGATTTCAGACGTACCCTTTGCAAAGACGGTGAAGTTACCGTCGCTGCCTTGTACTTGTGGTAGCATCGATAGCACATCGTCAGCAGTGCCGACATCCTTCAGCAGTGAGTTCTGAATATCAACGGTCATGCCTCCCGTGGTCATTTTGTATTGTGGACGTTCGCCCTTCACCACGACCTCACCAAGTGTTTGTGTGTCGGGCTGCATCTGAATGTTGCCCACGTTACCCTGCCGTGCGTCTATATACCTTATTATATATCCTACGCTCGATACTTTCAGCAAGCCATCGTTACGTTCGGTGGCAATAGAGAAAGTTCCATCATCCTTAGTAACGGCTCCTGCAACGAAAGAGGAGTCGGCACGGTTGACAAGCACAACGTTGACAAACGGCACCGGCTGGGCCTGCTCATCAATAACCCGTCCGCTGATGCTTTGTGCTGTCGAGGCTATCGCCACGAGGCACATCATTGAAAATAGAATCAGTCTTTTCATATCCTTACGAGTTTTTGCCCGCAAAATAAATGAAATGACCAAATAGATCTACTACCCAAATGGGTAATTCTGCATCACAGGGATGAAAAATTACCCATTTGGGTAACAAAATATGTTAAAATCGTGGGAATGTCGGCTTAGATGAGGCCGTAGTTGGTGGCCAAGGCGAGGGCTTCGGTGATGTTCTGCACGTCGAGCTTTTCGAAAATCTGGCGGCGGTAGAACTTCACGGTGTCGAACGAGCGGAGCATCTTCTCGGCTATCTCCTTCATGGTGTAGCCCTGGGCTGAGAGCGTCAGGATCTGCTTCTCTTCGGGCTTCAGGGTAATCGTCTCGCGACTCTTCCAGCGGTGGCCCTCCAGTGAGTACTCGCGCTTCTCACCTGTATGGAACTGGAAGAACTCGATGTGTCCGGCATCCTTGTGGGGCGAGAGCGAGACGGTGCAGAGGGCGAGCCAGACGCGGCCACCGTCGGTCATGGCAAGGGGCGTAATCTTGTGATTGACGAGTAGCAGACGGTCGCCGTGGGTGATGTGGAAGTCGTAAGACATCATGCACTGGCGTCGGTTCTCCACAGGCTCGTCGTAGAAGGCGCGGAAGCCGGAGCGGTTCAGTTCGGTGAGCATCGGCACCTCGTCATCGGGCACATGGCTCAGGTAGAATCCGTAGCCCATCTGGCGAACCTCGTTGGCGGTGTGGCCGCAGAGGAAGAGCGGATTGTCCGACACGTAGAGGAAGTTCTTGCGGTAGTAGTCGATGATGTAGATGCTCTGGTAGGTGGTCTGCGCGAATGCCTGCGCCGCTTCCACGTAAGGCTTCGCCCGCTGGTAGTCGGCATCAGTGATGCCCTCCACGCGGTTCTCGTACATAAAGAAATCGTCTATCTGTGCCATACTCATTACTCTAATTGCTATGTGCTTACAGTTGGAATCATCGCCACAGCGGTTCGTTCTCCCACCCACGGTGTTGTCAAAAGAGGATAAAGATAAGCACTAAATCTGTAATAGCCGATATGACGGAGATAGTTCTCCGTACGTGCGACATTCTCAACGTGGAGTCC
>CADCDK010000053.1 GCA_902800185.1 uncultured Prevotellaceae bacterium | reverse complement strand
CGTTACGCATGTGGCTGTCCTGAAGAATATTCCTGATGCCTTCATCGGCCCGGAGGAATGTGGATTGCGTAATATGCAGGTCGTTAGGACTATCCCACGACCAATAGTTCACCATACCAAACAGGTCCAGATTGTTGTAGCGATAACGCAAGTTCAGCGTGCTACTGGGGTCGCTGAAGCCATACGCCAGATCCTGATTGTTGGCAGCCATCAGGTCGAAGCCGAAACCAGCCCCCTCACGACGAACAGTCTTGATACGTACCACTGCCGAAATCGTTGCATCGTACTGTGCACCGGGATTGGTGATCACCTCCACACTCGCAATCTCCTCTGAACGCAAGCGTTTCAGTTCGTCCTTATCTCGCATCTTTCTTCCGTTGATATAAAAGACAGGTGTACCCTTGCCCAGAACCTCCAGGTCTTCGCCCTTCAGCGTCATGCCTGGTACCTTGGCCAGCATTTCCTTAGCAGTACCCGATTGACCTAAGATTGTACCCTGAATGGTGGTTATCATCGAGTTGCCCGTCAGTTTAGTTTTTGGCATCTGTCCCTTTACCACGATCTCATTCAGCATTGTCTGATCTTGCTCCATCTGGATGGTACCTATTTCCGAACCATCAACGTTCACATACTTGGTGCGATAACCGATGTACGAGAATCGCAGGATGCAGCAGGCGTCAGTGGTGTTAATCTGGAAAAATCCATCCACATCGCTCGTTGCACCTTGTATATAAGTAGAGTCGGCCGTGAGCAGGGCCACACTTACAAATGGCAAGGGTTCACCCTGCATGTCAATTACTCGTCCACCTACATCCTCAGTCTTAGCCTCGGCTGATAAACACATCATCATTGCAGCTATCAAAGCTACCATTTTCAAAATGATCTTTTTCATTTTTCAAATTATTAAATGTTTTGCCAGTTTGATGCTACACAAGCATAAAAAAGTTGCAATCCACCCCATTTCTGGGATGAATTGCAACATTTTGTGACGAATGACATACTACGATATGTACTATTTCGCTATTTCGTAAACGTACCTATCTCTATCAGATTTCCGTCTGGGTCGGCCACATAGCAGGTACGCTGGCCCCAAGGTTCTGTGGTTGGAGAAAGAACGGAGGCGGCACCATTCGTGAGCGCATGCTGGTATTCTTTATCGACATCAGCGAAGGTGGGCACGTCGAATGCCAATTCTACTGTACCATTGAACCCCTCGGGATATTGGAATTCCCGAGAGACCATATGCTCGAAAGCGTCACGCGGGAAGAGGATAATGCGCATGTTGCCCAGCGTCATCTCCACGTTGGGCTGAATGCCATCCCAATCTGTGGTAAAACCAAAGGTTTTCGTGTAGAAATCGACAGTCGCTTTGTTGTCGCGGGTGAAAAGCCCCACGGTGTTGAATTTGAATCTTTCTTTCATTTGTTTGTGGTTTTGTTATGAATCCTTAGTTCCTGGCCAGTAGCACCATATTATAATGCCTCGTCCAGAGCAAACAGACAGCCGATGTGGCCAATAGCGATAAGGAAGTGGAGCACTGCTCCAAGTCGTAATCTTTTCATTGTGCTAACAGTTGTCTGGCAATATCTGCTATTACTGCCTCAGATGGTGAGTGTGTGGTGAAGACGGCGATAAGGACGTGGTTTCCATCAGGCATGAGAATGATACCTGCATCGTTCATGTCTTGCCCTCCTTCAGCAGATGGGAATCCCGTACCTGTTTTATGTACGATACGAGCATCTGCGGGTATCGCAGCAGGGATTCGTTTCAGTCCTGTTGAGCAGTCAGCCATCGCCTTCCAGATGAACGTCAGATATTGGTTGTCGTCTTTATGATGATGAAACCACTCGAACAGACGAACCATTTCTGTGGGGGTAGAACTGTTTTCGATAGCCTTTGCCGGATTTTTGTGCATTTGTTCCTCTGTCATGCGGACATGGATATCGCGGAATCCAAGTTTTCTCATGTACTTCTCTACAGCTTTGGGCTTGCCGCAAAACTTGAAAAGGAGTTCGCTGGCATTGTTGTCACTCTGTCCGAGAGACAATTCCAGCAGTTCTCCATACGAAAAGGCTTTGACACCTTCAAAGAACTTTAGCATTGGCGACCATGTGTTTTGCATCAAGTCTACTTTATCGACAACGATAGTGTCATCGAGATTCAACCCTTTCCGACTCAGGTAATCGGCGACGTATAAAGCTTGCGGGAACTTCATCACACTGTGCATGGCAAAAGGCTTATCCTCGTTAATGCCAACAATAGAGCCATTTTGCATGATGCACGCACCATAGCAGGTACTGTCGCATATTAGGTCTTGGCCCAAACACGATGTAGCAATCAATGCACAAACTATAGTTACTATCTTTCTCATCCTTAATTCCGCAGCACTATAACATTAAACATATTTTAATATCCTGAGCAACAAAAAGTTGCTCAGGATTTGGCCATGTCAGATTTTTCACTTACCTTAGTGCTGCAAATCAAGACAAGCAAAATCATCAATGACATGGCAAAGGTACAACAAAAATCT
>CADCDK010000052.1 GCA_902800185.1 uncultured Prevotellaceae bacterium | reverse complement strand
GCTCACGGAGATGGTCACATACTTTTCCTGCGTGATGCCGTTGGCTCCGGTGGCCTTATCCAGGAGCATATTGTTGTACTCCATGCGGTAACCGTCCAGTCCGTCACGCTTCATCGGCATGAGAATGGAGTCCTCAAAATCCGCCTTATTCAGTCTGTGGTTGTTGATTGTGATCTTCGTGGTTGCGCCACTATCCAGACTGTTCAGAAGCTCAGAGTAGGTCAGGAACATGCTTTCTTTATCCTCTCGACTTGCCACCATATAGTTGATGTCGCTGAACCTGTAGGTCTTGGAGAACTTGTTTCCGACCTTAAAGATACCGTCAGGCCAGATACACTTGATGGGTCCTGCACCTTCTTCGGCACCACGAACTTCTCTTTATCCTGAGACAGGATTGTTTTGATGCTTTTAATCATTGCCTTTGTAGACCTCCTTTTCCTTGGCGTCGATGGTGTCCTTCAACGCCTCGTAGTAGATATTCACCGGCTCAAACTTGATCTGCTTCGGCTCAATCATTTCTGACCGCAGCCACGCCCATACAAATTGCTCTGCCGTCATCCCGTTATAGGAGATAAATCCCATTGCGGCGAAAGGAGCCGCGCCGAGGATGCACATCCAGGAAACGGTTTCCGTTCCGACATGGGGCTTGAGCGCAAAGTACAGCACGATAGCAACACCAACAGCCAGCAAAGAAAAAACGAACTGTCTGAAGGACAGTCCGAAGAACATTGACTCGGTATAGTTCCGAATCTCTCTATTGATTTTTACTTCCATTTTCGTCCTCCTTAATCCAGCACATCTGCTGTTGCGACGAACAGGATGTTCTTGCGGGAAACATACATAGAAGTGAACGGGGTTCTGAACTCAAGAATGTCGTTGTCTCCCGCCTTGTAAAAACGGTTGACGATGGTTTGAGGACCTCGCAGATCGTAATCCTCTCCTACCTGCAGAACATCTCCGTTGACAAGATGCACGTTATAAAGTTGAAGTGCCATTTTCAATTTCTCCCTTCTTTTCTTTCCTTTCCCGACGGGCAGCTTCCTGAAGCTCCGCCTTGCAGACACACTCATCTGCAAGGCAGTTCACTTCACGGTTCTTCCTGCCGCCGTAATAGAGACAATACTTGCAATCGCAATCCGCTACGGTATAGCCGCGCCACTTATTCATGATTCTCTTTGCCATGACGCACCTCAGATTCCCATCATTTCTTTGACAAGGCGATCTGCCATCTTCACAGCACCGACGAGGATCAGCATATTAAAGATCAACTCACCGATATAGCTCCAGACCATAGACGCCGCTGTCGCGCTGGTGTCCACAACAGGCGGGCTCGACGCGAAGACAGAGAAGATGATGCAGGCAAGAACAATGATCGCTCCCTCCATACATACGGAGGCATAGCTCTTTAGGAAGCTCTTGCCGATATTCTGCGTTGGCTCACCGGCAAAGGTGGAAAGCGGAACCGGTGCGATTGCCGTGTACATATACATTTTGAAGAACCGTCCATAGACGCTCAGGATCATCACGAATGAGAGTACCCACACGAACAGCCCGCCGATGAGCGTAACAGCCCATAGTGGAATGGACTCAAAAAAGCCGCAGTCTTCAACCGCCGTGACTATTTCTTGCGGCAGAATGGTCGCCTGCGGCGTACCGAAACCGGCAGAGTTCATGATTGTGCTTACCACGCCTTGGATGATTTCAAGAATTGCAAGCATGAGTTCCATGCCATACGAGATCAGTCCCTTTGCGATTGCAAATCGGACAAACAGTTTTACAGCGTGTTCAGGCTTTTTCAGGTCAGCAAACGATCCACACGTCTTTACAACGCCCACCACAAAAAACAGCACCAGCAGCGCGTAGCCAATGGCTTGTAAGGCTCCGTGGATACTTGTAATGACTGACCAAATAGAGCCACCTTTGAATGTCTGCGGTGACTGTGTGATCAGTTGCCAGATCTCAGACAACTTATCGTTCCATACCTCAAGGGCATTTTCGAGATTCTGTACAATCCAGTTATCCGACATTCGTTACACCTCCAATCCGGGGCGGTCATTGCTGACCGCCCCTTTTTCGGGAAACCGGATCAGCCCACGATCAGGTTGAGGATTTCCTTTGCGAAGGTGATGATGACGCCGCCCGCCAGAGTCAGGAAGCCGTTGGAACGCTGGCTCGGATCGTGGCTCTGGAAGCTGAGGCCGACCTGCACAATACCCCAACCGAGAAGGATGAGGCCGACCGCACGGATCAGGCCGAAGATAAAATCTGACAGGTTGTTGACGACCGTGATCGGGTCACCGGCTGCAAAGGCAGTAACGCTCATGCCCATAACCAGGGCAAGGGACAGGACCGCTGCAGCATAGAAGCGGAAGCCCTTCTTGACCTTGCCGGGAATCTCCTGCTTCTGAGTGTTGTTCTTACGATTGATGTTTTTCATGTTCTTTTTTCTCCTTTTTATCAAATTTTTCTTGGAGCTCTTCTTCTGAGAGCAGTTCAAAATCGTGTAGCTGCGGTTCAAACTTCTGCGCCTTTTCGACTTCCATCGGATCAAACACAAAGGACATGGCCGCAATGCTTCTGGTGTCTTCACCGTGCGTAAACGCCGGTGCTCCGCCATCGGTGGTTTCCCGTACATTGGGATGATGAAGAATGTCGTACTTGAAATCCTGCACGGGACGCTCACCGCGTATAAAAAGAAGTGCGTACTGATTGTCCAGCATACGCACTTCGTCAGGTGTCATAAGCTCACGCCCTGTGAGCTGGTAGTTGGTAGAGTAGCTTCCGTTCTTTGAGACATACTCATGGGTGGACTGCTCATTACCGCCGAGGTAGAGAAACTCGTCGCAGTTGCCGACGATGCTTTCCCATTGTTTCTCAAACAGGGCTTTGAGCTGCGCCAGATTCTGAATGATGATTGAAACTGAAATCTCCCGCGAACGCATGGTAGACAGCAGTTTGTCGAACTCATCGGGTAGGGCGACATTGGCGAACTCATCCATGACGAAATGGACATGAACGGGAAGCCTGCCACCGTGGACAGAATCGGCTTGATAGTAGAGCTGTTGGAATAGCTGCGTGTACAGCATACCGACGATAAAATTGAAAGAGGAATCGTTATCCGGGATGACAGCAAATACCGCTGTTTTCCTTTCTCCGATCTCGCCCAAATCCATTTCATCGGTTTGCGTAATGCCTGCAAGCGAATCCAGGTTGAACTTCTCCAGTCTGGACACCAAGGAGATCTGGATAGACTTCAATGTCTTTGCACTGCCGGAGTGGTACGCCCGGTAGTATTTGAGCGCAATGTGCTCCGGGTTCTTCGCTTCCAACCGTTCAAAGAGCTCGTCAAGGACCGAAAGATAGTCCTCGTTGTTCTCTTTCACATCGCCCGCTCTGATCATTTCCATCACCATCGGGAAGTTCTGTTCATCAGGTGGAGCCTCGTAGTGAAGGTAACAAACGAGAGCCTTCAAGAGCATAGCCGCAGTCTGATCCCAGAAGGGGTCCTGCGTTTGGCTGCCCTTTGGCGTTGTGTTCTTAAACAGGTTGGTTGTGAG
>CADCDK010000051.1 GCA_902800185.1 uncultured Prevotellaceae bacterium | reverse complement strand
GGGTGATGACAAATTGAAACTGGTCCGCGACCAGTGGTTGGATTACCAGCAGATGACTGCTGCCCTTGAGGGTGACAAGGCAAGTGCTGAGGCTTTGGCAAAGAAGGGCAACCTGCTAAGTGGCGAAAAGGCTCTTGCTGCCGTAGCTAATTTCGGTATTGCAGAACGCATAATTGTGTTGCAAAGTTGCGAGTTGGCCCAGGCTTTGAAGCTTCGCAACACGATTGGAGGCAAAATTCGGCCAAAGGTTCTCGAAAGTGAAATCAGTTCGGTTCTCCTTGCTCAGAAGGAAATTCTTGCTGGCCGTAAGATCAATCCCCACAATGCCCAGAAGGAAATTCTTGCTGGCCGTAAGATCAATCCCCACAATGCCCAGAAGGATATTCTTGCTCACCGTAAGATCGATTCCTATAATGCATTGATGATTGGCAACGTCATCAGTCAGACAGCAGCAGCAAGCAACAGTGTAAAGCTGAACAAAGGCCCAAAAATTGAGAAATAATTACTGCGGTGTATATGCGTAACTGGATTGCTGTCCTTCTGCTATCGATGATTCCCTGTATATCCAGGGGGCAGAACCAGACCTATTACCAGTATAAGACGGACGAAGCCACACTGGTGTTCTTTGACAAGAACCTGTCTCGCTACATTCCTCACATGATACGCATGTACCAGAACGGCAAAGCGCTTCATGAGCAGATATGGACCAGTGATTCCATCTATCAGCCAGAAGCACCCTTGCTATTATTGACAGACTGGGAGGACGACGGTAATGGCGGCGCATCGCCATTACCGCGTTCTCTTATACAGATCGGCATGGCTCCGTTGAACATGTCGTATTACATCACTCCTTCAGGCGAACGATACAGTCAGTTGTTCAAGCACGAATATACGCACATCGTCATGACTGACAAGTACAATCGGCGCGACCTCAACTGGCGCCGCTTCTTCGGTACGAAGGTCGACACCGACAACAAACAGCCCATCTCTGCCCTATGGAGCTACCTGAGCGTGCCCCGTTGGTATTCACCCCGTTGGTATCACGAGGGTATCGCCTGCTTCATGGAGACCTGGCTCGGCGGTGGTGTCGGACGCGCCTTAGGAGGCTACGACGAGATGTACTTCCGCAGTATCATCAACGAGGGCGACAAGCTCTATTCGGTAGTAGGCCTGGAAACGGAAGGTTCCACAAAGGACTTCCAAGTGGGTGCCAATGCCTATCTCTATGGTACCCACCTTCTTCGGCAAACAGTTCAAGAAGGTCTATGGACAGTCGCTCAGAAAAGTATGGAACGACTGGAAGGAGGACGAGAAGAAGCATCAGGAAGAGAACCTGGCCGCCATCCGTCAATATCCTATCACAAAGACCAAGCCGCTAACCAAAGAACCGCTGGGGTCTGTGTCGCCATTCGTCTATGACCCTACTACCCAAAAGGCATACGCCGCCATGAATGCACCTGGCGACTTTGCACACATGACGGAAATCGACCTGCAGACGGGCGAGCAGAAGCGGCTGAACGACATCTACGGCATCCAGCTCTATGACCCTGCCTACGTAGCACTCGACCGTAAGGGCCAGCGCCTTATCTATACGTCGAACAATTCGCAGATGCGCGGTTTGGAAATCTATGACATCCAGCAGCAGAAGGTGGTGAAGAAAAAGAAATACCAGCGCATCGGCAGTATCGTGTATGACAACACCCACGACTGTCTCTACGGCCTGTTCTCCAACGGTGGTACACAGTCGATTGTGCGCATGGACCGCGATTTGGAGAATCCAGAAGTGATCTATGCCTTCCCGTTTGGTGTGAGCGTGTTTGACTCAGATATCAGTCACGACGGCAAATGGCTGTCATTCACCAGCCAAGGCGACAACGGCGAACACACACTTTTGCTGTTCAACACAGAAGAACTGGCAAAGGCGATCTTCAAGCCCGTGAAACTGATAACTTGGAAAGACAGTAACTTAGGACAGTTCCGCTTCTCGCTCGACGACAAGTACCTGATTGGCAGCTCTTACTATACGGGTGTCTCCAACCTCTGGCAGATTAACATAGAGACACGCGAGATGGAGATGCTTACCAATACCGACATCGGACTCTTTGCACCCTTGGAGATTACGCCCGGTCAGTTGCTGGCACTCCAGTTCAAGCGCGACGGACTGCAACCCGTCGTGCTCTCTCGTGAGGTGGTGAAAGATGCCAATGCCATAAACCTCTATGGCCAGCTGGCCTATGAGAACAACAAGGAGGCATTGGAACAGATTGGTCTGCTCAGAGACTCGCTGCCTAGGAAGAACTTTGGCGATGTATATAACAACATCACGTCTTACAACGTTTTTAAAGAGATGAGGTTCGCAGGGGCCTATCCTATCATCAGCGGCTTTACCGATTCCAAGGCGTGGAATCACATGACCCCCGTGTTAGGCTATCGCTTTAACGTGAACGACCCTGTGGGACTGAGCAGCATGAACATGTCTGTCGGCCTCTCCCCTTGGAGCAACAACGCCTGGAAGAACAAATTCCATGTTGACTTCGACTGGAAATACTACTTCTGGAATCTCAAGGTCGCCTGGAACCACATGGACTTCTACGACCTCTTCGGTCCGATGCGAAAAAGCCGTAAGGGTTATGTGGTACAGCTGGCCTACGACTATTCCAACACGCTGATCTCACCGTATGACAAATCATGGGGCTTCTCAGTGGCTGCCTACGGCGACATGGATGCGCTGCCCTTGTATCAGGAGATTGAGGTACAGGATGTCAGGTCGATGCAGACGGCGTCGGTTTACGGGAAGTGGGCAAAGACCCGCACCTCGTTGGGTGGTGTGATGAAGGAGCAGGGATACGAACTGGGCGTTGAAGGCTATGGCTATCTGGCAGGCGGACGAGTCTATCCCTCTGTAGAGGCTACAGGTAACTTCGGCACACTGGTGCCCTTTGACAGAAACACCTCGTTCTGGCTCCGTACGGCAGCAGGTCACAACTTCGGCGATGAAGAGTCTGTGTTTGGCACTACCTATTTCGGTGGTTTCCGCAATAACTATGTTGATAATAGGAATGCCTTCCAATATCGTACGACTTTGGCAATGCCTGGTGCCGCTATTGATGCCATTCCGGCGCACTCCTTTGCAAAGGCGACGGCAGAGCTTAACCTGCGTCCGCTCCGCCTCAACAACTTTGGTGCGCTGTTCTGCTATCCGACGTGGATTCAGTGCTCACTCTTCGGAACGGGGCTCTCCGCATGGAATCCGAACTCATCACACAAGATGTACTACAGCACTGGTATTCAGGTGACCACCGAACTGGTGTTCCTGAATTACCTCAAGACAACGCTGTCTATTGGTTACGGCCATCTGTTTGCGCCAGCAGGATTCGATGGCGGAAAACGTGGAAACAATGAATTTATGATCTCACTAAAATTGTTGTAATGTTATTCGTCGCTGCCCTACTACCTGTGGTCATCTACATCTTTGTAGTCTATAAGATTGACCATTTCTCACTCATCAGCATCAAGAATCTCTTCTTGCAGGTGCTGTGCGGTATGGTGGCGGCATTGGTCTGCTTCGCCCTGTTCCAGTTTACTGGGTCTATTTTCTCCGAGAACCAGTCTGAATTCTTCAATCCTGTTCTGGAAGAAATCGTCAAGGCCATCCCACTCCTTTGGTTAGCCACCCGGAAGAAGATCGTGTTCTTCATCGATAGTGTCATCTGCGGTGCTGCCGTAGGTGGTGGGTTCTCCATCCTTGAGAACATCTTCTACCTGCTGTTTGGCCATGAAATGGGCCTTGGAACCGTACTGTTCCGAGGTTTGGAGGTGGCCCTTGTCCACATG
>CADCDK010000050.1 GCA_902800185.1 uncultured Prevotellaceae bacterium | reverse complement strand
TGGCAACGATGCCGTTGCCCTACATTCTATTCCTCAGTAAAGTTAGGTATAAATAGTCTTTCCGCCAAACGAAAGCATCATTTTCGCTGAAAAAGGTCGCATTTTAAGTACTTTCTGTCATCGATGGTAGGCGAGGGAGGCTAGTCTTGTCCTTCTTCGCTTCTTCAGCTTGATATCATCAAGAGGCAGACATTTCACCAAAATTAGGCACGTACATCTTGTGTATTTGGAGGGAAAGTCCTAACTTTGTATCTACTCTACTGTCGGAGGGTGCCACTTCCTTCGTCATCAGAAACACTAACACCAATACTCATAAGATGAATACGATAAGGATAGCAACTATCAACGACATCCCGCTTATCCGCCACCTGGCGGAGCAGGTGTTTCCAGAGACCTACAAGCACTTCATCACCCCTGCGCAATGCGACTACATGATGGACATGATGAATTCCGAGACAAGTCTGCGGCGGCAGATGACGGAGGAAGGCCACATATATCAGTTGCTCGCCATCGACGGCGAACCGGCCGGCTACGTGTCCGTGCAACCCATTGAGGCGGATGTCTTCGAACTGCAGAAGATTTATGTGCTGCCCCGCTTTCAAGGCCGCCACTTGGGTCGCACGCTCTTCGACGCTGCCGTCAGTCTGGTTAAGCGGCTGCACCCCGAGTCCTGCCGCATTTTCCTCCACGTCAACCGCTACAATAAGGCCAAAACGTTTTACGAACATCTCGGTCTGAAGGTCACCAAACAGGGCGACTACGACATCGGCAACGGCTACTTCATGAATGACTATATCATGGAGAAGAACATCTGAAACTTAACGAATCCTCGAAAAAGTGTAGACCTTGGTTGGTTGAACCCTCGAAAAAGTGTAGACCTTGGTTAATTGAACCCTCGAAAAAGTGTAGACTTTGGTTAATTGAACCCTCGAAAAAGTGTGGACTTTTATTGATTAGACCCTCAAAAAAGTGTATCTTTGCATGTAGATAAATAAAGATATGCAGCTAAGATGGAAAGAAAACTATTCTCAGAGTTGATTAAATGGAAAGATCGACCGGAGCACAAGCCTTTGCTATTGCTTGGTGTTAGGCAGGCAGGCAAGACCTGGCTGATGAAAGAGTTTGGAAGGCGATGCTTCGACAATGTTGCCTATGTCAACTGTGATGCAGAGCCTCTGGCCACCCATCTCTTCACTGAAGACTACAACATCAACCGCATTCTGTTTTCCGTGCAGGCCATTACGGGCGTGAAGCCAGAAGCTGGTAAGACGTTGATTGTTTTCGACGAGCTTCAGCAAGTTGAGCGTGGACTGCACAGCCTGAAATACTTTGCTGAGAATGCTCCTCAATACCATGTGGTGGCCGCAGGATCGTTACTGGGCATCACGTTAGGCCACGGTGAATCGTTTCCCGTGGGCAAAGTAGACATGCTTCATATCCATCCGATGGACTTCGGCGAGTTTCTCCTTGCCAGCGCGCCTCAATTGTATGAAGTGGTACAGAAAGGTGATTGGACTTTAATAGAATCCTTCGCATCCAAACTGAAAGAACAGCTTCGACAGTATTACTTCGTAGGAGGAATGCCGGAAGTCGTTGCCGACTTTGTTACCCGACATGACCAGACGAGAGTGAGACAATTGCAACAAGACATTCTCAATGCCTATCGCAACGACATCTTCAAGCATACCACGCCTACGGAAAGCATGCGTATCGGGCAGGTGCTCGACAGTCTTCCTTCGCAATTGGCTAAGGAGAACAAGAAGTTTATCTATGGTGCCATAAAGAAAGGAGCGCGAGCTAAAGAGTTCGAGCTCGCCATCCAGTGGCTCGTAGATGCCGGAATCGTCTGTCGCGTCCCAAGGGTGAAGGAAATCAAAATGCCGGTGAAGTTCTACGAAGACCTCAGTGCCTTTAAGCTCTTCCTCGCCGACTGTGGACTTTTGGGGTGCATGGTGGGGGCTTCACCCAAGCAAATGCTGGTGGGCAACAACGTGTTTACGGAGTTCAAGGGTGCCTTCACCGAGGAGTTCGTTATGCAGCAACTCGTGGCCAGCGGGTTGACACCTTATTATTGGAGCAGCGAGACGACACCGGCTGAGATTGATTTTGTAGTGGAGAATGTGGACGGGGCAATTCCCATCGAAGTAAAGGCGGAAGAGAATGTCCGGGCTAAGTCGATGGCCACATACATCGGTAGACATCCTGACGAACACCTCCATGGCCTCCGCCTTTCCATGAAAGGCTATGAGCGACAAGAATGGATGACCAACGTTCCGCTTTATGCCATTACCAAGCTGTTGAACGGGATTTTTTAGCTCAAGGGGTTAACATTCTCTTCGCTTAGGGGTATTGATAATAAAAAGACACGAGACAGACGATGGACAGACAGCACGTTGAACAGCTCTTCCGCCAACACTATCGCCGCATGTACAGTGTGGCCTGCTCCCTGCTCTACGACGGGCAGGAGAGCGAGGACGTGGTGAGCGAGGTCTTCGCCCATCTGTTGGAGAGCAACACCGAGCTTTTGCCCGCCTCTGCCGAAGGCTACCTGATGGTGGCCGTGCGCAACCGCTGTCTGAAACGGCTGCGCGATAAGAGCAACCGCGAGCGCATTCTCCGCCTCTATACCGACGAACTGCACAACGGTGATGACTGGCTGGACGACGAGCGACGACTCAAACAGCTGCGCCAACTCGCCCACACACTGCTCTCACCGCAGGAACTGCACCTCTTCACCCTGC
>CADCDK010000049.1 GCA_902800185.1 uncultured Prevotellaceae bacterium | reverse complement strand
GCTCCTCAACCAATTGCTTGCTGAAACAGAAGATACTAACAGTCGTTGGAACAGTGCCATCGACAAGGGAGTGTTGGTGGAGGAAGTGATTGCTCAAGGCGAAGAGATGGCAGTACTTCACCCGGCAAGTGTCAATAGCGTGCGAATGCACACCATCAATCTGGGTGATGGCGACATTCGCCTATGGTATCCATTCGTCCGTATAGGATTAGGCGGAAATTTCATTAGTTCAGCAACAACCGGTGGTATTATTGCTTGCATCAATGCGGGTACAGGCGTAGTGGAAACTACTGGTTTTGACAAGTTGGGAAGGATTACAGATGTGCATCCAGACACCCATTTCACCATTAAAGGCATCAAGATTCCCCGATGGCGCCAGCTTTGCGACAAAGCCATCGAGATGTCCGAACGTCTGCCTACATTGCGTTATATTGGCTGGGATTTCGTGTATGACAAGGACAAGGAGTGGATTGTGATGGAGGGCAATGAAAACGCAGAAATAAACAGTCCCCAGCTAATTTACCATAGGGGAATGCGCGAGGAGTTCGAACAACTCATCGGCTACAAGTCCACCAAGAAGTATTGGTGGCAGGGGAAATACCCTTCGCGATTCGAGAACATTGAATAATCCGCTTGCTTATAAGAGACGATAAGGTGTATTCATGGCAGAATCGCTGAAAAAGAAGACGGTGAAAGGATTAGGCTGGTCAGCCTTGGACAATGCTGCCCGCTATGGCATGCAGTTCATGATAGGCATTGTGCTGGCCCGACTGCTGTCCCCCGACGATTACGGCCTGTTGGGACTCGTAGGCATTGTCACCGTGGTATGCACAGCACTGGTTAATGGTGGGTTTACGACTGCCCTGATACGAAAGAAGGATGCTACCGAGGAGGACTACAACACCGTATTCATCTGCAACCTCACGATGAGTCTGCTGCTCTACGGGATGACGTTCCTCTGTGCGCCGCTGATAGCCGGTTTCTTTAACCGCGAAGTACTCATCCCACTGGTACGAGTATCTTCGTTAGGGCTAATCATCGGAGCTTTGGGCATGGTGCAGCAGACACGCCTGACCAAGCGTATTGACTTCAAGACGCAGACAAAGATTACGATGGCGGCCACTGCCTTGAGCGGCATTGTAGGCATCGGCATGGCCCTGACGGGCTTTGGCGTCTGGGCACTGGTAGCCCAGCAACTCACTTCACAAGCCGTGACCACCATGCTGTTACATTTATATAATAGGTGGTTGCCCAGACTGCGCTTCTCTATGGATAGTTTCCACGACCTTTTCGGCTTCGGGTGGAAGATGATGGTGAGTGTATTGCTTGATGCGGTCTGGAAAGAGCTACACCAGGTGGTGGTGGGAAAATTCTACAGCCCTGCAACGTTAGGGCAATATACCCGAGCAAAGCACTATGCTGGGCTGTGCTCGTCGAACCTGACAAGCGTGGTGGAACGAGTGACGTATCCTGTGCTGAGCAGTATTCAGGACGATAAGGAACGTATGACATCTGCCTACCGCCGCATCATCCGTATGAGTATGTTCATCACCAGCATAGCCTTGTTCTCTCTCGGTGCTGTCAGCGAACCGCTTATCTACTGCATGATAGGACCCAAATGGCATGAGGCCTCCACCTATCTGCCAATTATCTGCATCAATTACAGCCTCTTTCCGTTGCATGCCATCAACCTGAACATGCTGCAGGTGCAGGGCCGTAGCGACCTGTTCCTCGGGCTTGAGGTCATCAAGAAAATCATCCTCTTGGTGCCCCTGTTCATCGGCGCTTTCGTAGGCATCATGCCCATGCTCGTGACCAACACCGTGATTGGCATCATAGCCTTCTTCCTCAACTCCCATTACTCTGGCCGTCTGTTGGGCTACAGTTCATGGATGCAGCTGCGCGATATTGCCCCCTCCTACGCTTTGGCTATAGCAATTGCCCTGTCGGTATGGTTTATGAAATACCTGCCACTGAGCTATTGGATAATCTTGCCCATACAGATTGCTGTAGGAGCCGTGGTGTTCTTCACTCTCTGCCAGTTGTTCAAGATGAACGAATACAAAGAGATAATGAATATACTGAAAAGGAAGAAATAATATAATGGCACAAGATCAAACGATACATCATAAAGAAACAACTCCCCTCCCTAGGGGGGAGGGGCAGGGGGAGAGGCCTCCCTATAAGGTCTTTGTGTGGTGCAACACCTACAACCAGGCATCCTATATCAAGGACACGATGGACGGCTTCTGTATGCAGCAGACGAACTTTCCGTTTGCCTGCCTCATCATGGACGATGCCAGCACTGACGGGGAGCCAGAGGTGCTTAGGGCATACCTGAGCGACCACTTTGACACAGAGTGGACAAAGGAAACCGATGACTACCACCTGACGCTGGCTCGCCATCAGGAGAACAAGAACTGCTACTTTGCGGTTTATCTGCTGAAATACAATCACTACAGCATCAAGAAACCAAGACTGAGATATTATCGGGAATTGACAGATGAGATAGACTATGTCGCCCTATGTGAGGGTGATGACTATTGGACCGACGCGCACAAATTGCAAAAGCAGGCGGATGCCTTGGATGCCAATCCCCAGGCGACATTGGTCTATACCAACTTTCAGACCATTGATGGTGAAGGGAATCCGATAAGCAGACCATTTATAAAAGATTATCCTGGCCGTTCCCATTCCAGTGACAATCTGCCTACGCTGCTCCGTTACGGCAACTACATCATGGTGCTCACCAGCATGTACCGCTATAAGGTATGGAAATCTGAATCCTTCGCCAACTGTCCCATAAAGATGGATT
>CADCDK010000048.1 GCA_902800185.1 uncultured Prevotellaceae bacterium | reverse complement strand
CTAATTGTCTCGCGCCCCGTCGTGTCATAGATGCCGTCCGTCTCTATCAGCCCCGGCACCTGTACGTCTCTCTCGACGGTGGTCGCGAGACTTACCAGCATATGCGAGGGCGTGACGGCTACGACCGTGTGATTCAGGTAGTGGAGGCACTGAAGGACGAGGAGCCTCTGTCGCTGATGTTCTGTCTGTCGCCCTGGAACAACTTCGATGATATGGCCTTCGTCATTGACATTGCCAAACAATACGGTGTGGACGTGCGCATCGGCATCTACGGAACGATGGCCTTCTTCGACACGACGAGCGAATTGCTGACTGCTTCGGACTTTATCGGTCAGATTCCCAAGAGCATCCACGACACGCAAGAGAACTTCGACTTTGTGGCGCTCTACGACCAGTGGCGCAACGGGCATTTGCAATTGCGATGCCAGAGCATCATGAGTAGCCTCGTCATCCACAGTAACGGTGACGTGCCGCTCTGCAAGAATCTCGACGTCGTATTGGGAAATATCCATAGTCAGTCGCTTGACGAGATTTTCAACGGCGCAACATCCAGCCAGACGCAGTGCCATTACTCGAAGAACTGCAATGGTTGTTGGATTAACTTCCACCGCAAATACGATATCATATTGCTACGCAACTTTGAGCGGCTCCTACCCAAGCGGCTCATCGAGCAGTTCTACGGGCCATACCAGTGGGCGGAAAATCCACGCACAACTTATCACCAATACTTCAAGAATCTATGATACAGCAATTGATAGACCGCTACAAACGCCTCCGCACAGAGCGTTTCCTTGCCCAAACGTACCAATACTCTTATGCCTTCGTCGGCATGGGTCGACACTCACTCACCAATCTTTATCCCGTGCTCCACTACCTTGGCGTACCGCTGAAATACATCTGCGTCACGTCGGATAGGAAAGCCCTGCTGATAGAACGGAAATTTCCACAAGTGAAAGCCACGACCTCGCTTGATGACATCCTTGCCGATGATGCCGTCAAAGGTGTTTTGGTCTCTACCTCTCCTGCCTCCCATTTCTCCATCGCATCGCGCGTCCTCCAAAGCGGTAAGTCATTGTTCATGGAGAAACCACCCTGTCAGACACTACAGGAACTTGATGCCCTCATAGACAAGCAGCGACTTTATGGCTCCCCCATAGCAATGGTTGGATTGCAGAAACGCTATGCCCCTGCCGTGCAGATCCTTCAAAAGCGTCTGAGCAAAGAGCATCTTATCAGTTATGACCTCCATTTCCTCACAGGCAACTATCCAGAAGGTAACGCTCTGCTCGACCTTTTCATCCATCCTCTCGACCTTGTCACCTATCTCTTTGGCAAACCAGAAATCATCACCTGCCAACAAGTAGCCCCAGCGTCCTATATCCTCATGCTCAGTCATCCACACATCGTCGGCACTCTCGAACTCTCCACCGCCTACACCTGGACTTCTGCTGAAGAATCCCTCAAAGTCTGCACATCGAAGGGCATCTACCGTCTCTCTCAGATGGAAAAATTGACCTTCGAGCCAAAACATTCCACCATCCTTGGCGTCCCATACGAGAAGATTCACACTCATAATAGAACTGTCGAATACCTCTATGCCCGCAACAACTTCACTCCAACGCTCTCCAACAATCAAATCTATTCGCAAGGCTACTACAGCGAGATACAATCCTTCATAACATCTATTAAGCACGGCCATTCAAGTGTCCTCACTGATATTACAACAATTAAACCGATTAAACCGACTTACGAAGTCATAATGAGCATAATAGACAGATTCCTATAGAATCCAATGGAAATACACATAGAAGGCAATCTCCAATACAATCGTTATAATTGACAGGAGGGAAAGGGAGCCTACTATGTAGAATATTTTTGTCGATAGCCAGACACCTTCGTTATTCCTCACAATCTCCGTAAGTCTGTGGCTCTGCTTCTGCCATAGCGCTTCCTGCTGTTTGTGTTGGTCGGCAAACATTTGTTTCTCCTGATCCATCCATTGGACATGGAGTTCTTGCATCCTCTGCCAGTCAGCATCAGACACATTCACCGTAACCTTCAACTTTGTGGGCGCATCTTCCATAACATGGTCGATGTTCTCATTGATGGTGTCAACCCAATTGTTTGAGTTCAGGAACACGACTGATGATGTCTTGTTCGGCATCCTTCTCCTGAATTTCCTCCTGAACTTCGTTGAACATTACATCGAAGTCAGGTTTGTTCTCATTTTTCTTACTTTTTCTAATCATAGATATGTGTGATTGTTTTAACGGTGGAAACCGCGTTTAACTGTTTTTGGTTTGTACATGGAATGTGCCATCAATAGGCATCGGCGAGCAAAGGCGCGTTCGTCCTCGTCATCCTTTTTGCCCCAGCCAGACTCAGGAACGGAACCGCCACCACCTCCGCAAGATTCAGACAGGGATGTGGCGGCATCGATGTACCCAGCAAAGAGAAGCATGGCGGTGCGGGCAACGTTCTCGACAGTGGCGGTATCATTGCCCTCTGGAACCTGGGCCTCTTTGAGGAAAATGTCCTTGACCGAGTTCGGAATCACAACAGCCTTGTTGCCAATAGGTGTTTCGATGTTGAACGATGTGAAGGAAGGCAAAGGCTTTGCCTGAACTCTCGGCTGCACTTTGGTCTGGGTAGATGTCGGCTTTGGAGTAACAGGACGAGACGGACGGCTGCTTGGTGTGACAGTCGGTGAAGCAGGTTTAACTCTGACCTGAGTAGGCTCTGGATGGAACTTCTTCCATGTGGCTTCAAGCTGTGATGCCATGAATCTGCGACCAATTGCAGAAGCCTTGAATACCGAGGCATTCTTGCCGATGGTGTAGCCAACCAGTTTCTTGCTCTTGTCGTAACGAGGCGTAACCTCATAGCCCTTCATACGAAGCATCTTGAAGTAGAAGTCAACGTCAAACTCCTGCATCTTTTGAAGGGTGTATTCGCAAAAGTCAGCTATCGCCTTCTTCCTCATGTCACGTATTTCCTGTGGCTGTTTCCACCCATGTCTCATGTTGATGATTTCCGCGGCCATCATTGCCCTCCTGTGAATATCGTGGACATCGTTGGTGTTGCCTTCAAGGTCAACACGGCAGCAGTCCATGTGAAGGTGCAGCGTCCCGGACTTGGAATCGGAGTGAAGTCCACCGACGTTCATTGAGTTGCGGAAATTGGTCTTCACCTCCTTCTCCATGCCCTTGGGGATGAGTCCGAGGGAGTCCATTGTTTCCAGACTTTCATCCTGAAGGTCTGCCCACTCCTTCATGGTGAAGTTTGCAGCCTCTTCCTTGGAAGGGGAGATTACAAACTGAACCATGAGACGTTCCAAAGCCCGCCCGACAGTTCTGTCCTGCTGATGCAGCTGGCAGTGATGCTTCATCATGTACCAGATGGCGGTCGGGTCGATACCCTCGGGCATGTGGTTAACCTTGACCACTTTTGCCTTCTCCTTATCCAATGCGTACCTTACGGCATTGCCGCCGTAGGGTACGACTTTAGCAAGCATAATCATGGTTCGCTCCTTTCTTTGGTCAGTACAGGTGATGAAATATTCTCTTCGATGCTATACCAATGTTGGATGAGTTCTGCAACAGACTTAATCCACCATGTCATGAACTTCTCTGACTTGAAAAGCTTCAACTTTTCCTCATCCGTCATTTTTGAAAGGACGTTGCTGATTTTTATCAGGCCTGTTCTGGCGTAGACCAGGGAGTTAAGAGCATCGACCTCTTCCTTGGTGAGCCGCTGCCGAGGGTGATGCTTCAAGCCTGTTTCGGTCAGATAGCGGTTCAGGCTTATGCCACATTCCTTGGCAAGTTCTTTGAGTTGCGACCAGACCTCCTCCGTACACCTGAAAGCATGTACTCTGGTCGGCGGTTTCTTTGTTATGTTCTTTTTCTTCATTGTCAATATCTTTTATTGAAAGGGATAAATATAAAACTGTTATAAAGAAGGACAAGGTCTGCGAGCCTGCGAGTAGCCCGAGAAACTTTTGGAAGTGCAACAACAGGGACACCTGTTTTGTACTACAAAAGGATTTCTCGAAAAGTCCCTCTAAAAAAGCGGGGCTTTTAACTCCAAAGTTCCCGTCAGGGCTTAAAAGTGCGTCTTGGCTTGCCTTGCAGCCTGTATCGGCAAACTTCCCTTGGGATGGTTGGTCGGTGCAGGTCGCAGACCACAGTCCTTCAGGGCTGTTACTTTTCGCTATGGAGTCCATTAGGATTGGAATAGCCATTAGACTTCTGACTGTAGTCTCCATTGCTATCAGACGAGGTGCTGTTAGGATTTAGCGATTGTCCTTCCTGCTGTGCTGATGGCTCATCATTTCTTTTCCCTTCATTCTGACTGCCATCGGCTTCTACATGCGAAGAAGGGATGTCGGCAGACTGATGGGAAATGTTGTTCTGAGAGGAATAGGTAGTTCTTCCATCCGTCACAGATTTACCCACATTAATGCTATCATTAGATTGTGGTGATGGATGGGAAACCTTGCTGTCGGCAGACGGAATCACACCCACGCTACTTAATTGGGAATTGTCGCTATTAGAGTCAGAACCTTCCGCACCTTTGTTTCTGTCATCTGACAACTCAATAGTGAGTACCCTTGCAGGTGGAACTTCCGCGGTGACGATTGCAGTGCCGTCGGCATTCCTTCTTGTTGCGAAGGGATTCTTGACAAACATGCCATCCACATACCAGCCCGAAAAAGCATGAAGCGTATGGATGCGGTTTTCTCCAACCTTCTGTGAAGAGGAAATACCCAGAGCCTCCATCGCCTCTATCAGTTTGGGAACCGTCTTGCGGTCTTTATCCCAGAGCTTGGCAAGTCGGGTATTGTCAACCATCACTTGGCCGGGCAAGATTTCAACCTGTTGAGTCTTGCTTATCTGTACCAGTTTCGTTTCGCGTTCAGCAAGTTCTACAAGAGACATGAAGCATTCCATGCGGTCAATCTTGTACTTCTTGCTG
>CADCDK010000047.1 GCA_902800185.1 uncultured Prevotellaceae bacterium | reverse complement strand
ACCTGGACCGGCAATGCCTCCAGCGTATCGTTCATCGGAGATATTTATGGTGATGGCAATGGCATCAAGTTTGTATTCACCATTGAGCCGTAGAACTGAGAATAGACCTTGGGGAATCAGGCCATTCTGATTCGTCAGAGAGGCCCCGTGCACGGCGGAACCCCGCCCGCACAGCCCCCACAGAGAGGGCGGCCTCCCCGCACGAAAGAACAACAGATTCAGAAAAAAGGACGACTCGGAAAACATGGACATACCCGTCATGCCACACCCAGGCACCGACACCCAGGCATCGCCATATCAGAGCCGTCAGACAAAAGAAATAACATAAAATTAAAACATTAAAGAACAATGAAACATCGATTTCTATACATCATGGCACTGCTGCTGACAGTGGCGACGGGCGCATGGGCACAAGACCCTGACCCCATCGACCTCACGCCCAGTGCCGACGGTACGGTGTGGACACTCAGCACGATGCCCGAATACGACGTCGAGCTGGAAGTGACATACTACACCGATGCCGAACTCGACCAGATGGCTGCCGATGAAGTCATCGCCAAGATAACAGCCATCGGCACCGTGACCTACACTCCTGAGAGCAAGGCCCTCATCGACGCAGCACGCACGGCCTACGACGCGCTGACCGCCGCCCAGCAGGCACTCGTGACAAACTACTCGACGCTGACCGATGCCGAGACCACCTATGCCACCGCTGAGGAGACCGCCTACACCGAGGGCGTAGAGCTGACCAAGAACCCCGACGGCACGTGGGCACTCGCCGCAACTCCCGCCTTCGACGTGGAGCTGGAGGTGGAGTATGAGACCGAATTGGCCCTCTCCGAGACCACGGACAACAGCGCTGCACTGACAGAGTGGGACGGCTACGAGGCCGACGTCACCCTGACGCGCACGCTTGCCGCCGGTTCGTGGAATACATTTGCCGCTCCGTTCAGCACCGCAATCCCCGATGGCTGGACCGTGAAGGAACTAACCAGCGCAACGTTCGCAGACGGAACGCTGACCCTGAACTTCGCCAATGCCGCCAGCATCGAGGCCGGCAAACCCTATCTGGTGAAGGTCGCTGCCAACACCGACCTCTCCACAGCACCCTTCACGGAAGCCATCGTGAGCAAGGATGCACAGCCCTTCACCTCGACCGACGTCGATTTCATCCCCACGCTGGGCGCAACGACCATTCCCGACGGCGACACGAAGGCCGTGCTCTTCCTGGCAGCAGGCAACAAGCTGCTGAACCCCTCGGAGCTGCCCGCCAATATGAAGGGCTTCCGCGCCTACTTCCAGCTGAAGGGCGAGACTGCCAGTCTGGCCCGCGCCTTCAGCATAGACTTTGGCGACGGCGAGACCACTGGCATCATTGCCATTGGCACTGACAGAGCAGCCAGCACCGACAATGCCACCTACACACTGGACGGCCGCCGCATCAGCAAGGCCACACAGAAGGGTGTCTATATTCAGAATGGTAAAAAGGTAATCATCCGCTCGGCGACGCAAGGAGACGCTTGCCAGAGCAAGAAGTAAAGCAAGGAGGACACCGATATGACAAAGAAACATTATCAGAAGCCCGCGATAGAGGTCATGGAGGCTGACATGGAGCAGCAGATTCTGGCCGGGTCTGTAAAGAGCTTGACGACCTCTGGCCTTGACGACGATCTGATTCTTCCCGACGACGAAGAGCCTAAAAGTGGCAGTGTTTGGGGAGAAGCTTGGTAACTATTTGTACAATTAGCAACCATCATTCGGGGACGGAGCACTTTTGTATGCTTCGTCCCCGAATTTTTACATCAAATCCAGTATATCCCTAAAGAAAGCCTCGACAGTCCGTTGCATTAATGGCTCGTCATCTAAAAACTATCCGCATAAGCAATAATAACGCCCCCCAAAATCTACACTTTCTCATCCATTTTGTGCTTTCATAAAGTTAAAAGTGTTAAATCTTTAACTTTTTTGTTGTTCATAGAATCTATGGTTTCACTTTTCTACCGTTTAACACGTAATTTATTGATATAAAATGAAATGCAAATACTCTAGCTGTTCATCCTTGCAGTCCGTCACCATCCCCGACTCAGTGATCAGAATTGGCTTCGATGCATTTCAGGGTTGCTCATCCTTGCAGTCCGTCACCATCTCTCACAAACATACGACAGACTGAAAGACAAGTTGCGAGGCTATTCTTTAGCAATTAAATTCACCGACTAACATGATAATCATCGAATCAAAATGAAGGAAGACTAAGATCCTTCTTGTGGAGATGGTCACAATTCTTATTGCAGCTATTTTTTCAAAATAGTTTCTGGATGATAATGATAGTCACTATGAACAAAATGGTATCTTTCTGACAGTATGATAGCAAATAAGAAATAGCAAGCATTATGATCAGGTGCGAAATTGTAGCAACTTTTTTAGAATAAGTATTATGAGACAGGAAGAAATAATGAAGCTTGTTACAAGCAAGGACGGATACATAGGCCATGCGATGAGCATTCCCCATGAAAGGCAGAACAAGGCCCACGAACTGGTTGTAGCATATAATCAGATCAGTCCGGCGGATACAAAGCGCCGAGAAGAATTGCTTAAGCAGATACTCGGTACGTATAACGAGCAAATCGTGATCCAGAATGGCGTTCACTTTGACTTTGGATTCAACACCCATTTCCTGGGTATGGCCTATGTCAACTTTGGAGTTACCTTCCTTGACACGAGTCCAATAACGATTGGCGACATGTGCTTCATTGCCCCTGGAGTAATCCTCACTTGTGCCGGTCATCCTGTCGTGTCAGAGCAAAGAAATCTGGGCTTGGAAACGTCGAAACCGATAACGATCGGCAACAGTGTTTGGATAGGTGCGCATGCTACCATCTGTGGGGGCGTGAAGATAGGTGATCATGCTGTGATAGGTGCCGGAGCCGTGGTCCTTCACGACGTTCCTGAAAATACGATCGTAGCTGGTGTCCCAGCCAAAGAAATAAGGCCAATCACGGATAAAGACATCATCCCGTCAGACCAAATTTTGTTTTAACATAACAAAAAGCCGTCCACTTACAGTGAAGGAAAAGATATGCATCACCCGCGTCATCATGGAGTGGCTGAGAAGAAACGACCAGTAAATGTGATTAAACACTTGATCAATGTTAGTGGAGAATATAGATACGACCAATATGTGCTCGCACTTGCGGCATAAGCTGATGGATGCAGACGGCATCTATCATCCTATTTGGCAAACGATACAAGACAACCCGGAATTGATAGCGGTAGTCCGTGACCGCCAGCTCCATATCTACCGCAATGGCAAGAAAGTGCTGGTACTGAAAGGGAAAGCAGAACCACAGATCGTCAGGGAAGATCCGATAGACGAATTAATTAAACAATGACAATGGAATCAAGAAAAGATATAGCAGCAGAAAAGAAAGCGAGTTTCAAATTCAATTGCGCCCAGTCGGTGCTGACGACTTACGGCGACCTGACAGGACTTGACGAGGCCACGGCCATGAGCATGACCGACGGCTTTCTGCCGGAATGACCAATACGGAGGGTACCTGCGGTGCGCTGATTGGTGCAGTCTTGGTTCTCGGACTTGTCAATAAGGACAAGGCGAAGACGATGAAACAGATGAGGACGATCATGCAGAAATTTCAGGACCGCAATCATGCCATACAGTGCAGACAGTTGAAGGGTGTAGACACGCACGTGGTACTCCGTCCTTGTCCGCTGTGTGTGGCCGATGCGTGTGAGTTCTTGGAAGAAGAATTAGGGAAATGATGAGCGTAGAGGATTTGCGGTCATATTGTCTTTCTCTCGACACTGACGTGGTGGAGAAATTCCCCTTCACGGCCTTCAAATATGCCAAGGATGTGCTGGTATT
>CADCDK010000046.1 GCA_902800185.1 uncultured Prevotellaceae bacterium | reverse complement strand
GACCAAGAACAGACATTTACGACCTTCCGCTACTTGCCACCACAAGGAACAAAGGATGGCCTTATCACTCACTACACCCTTTGGGCCTCTACAGACTGGGCACATTGGACCAAGCTTGCATCGGGAGAATTCTCTAACATTGTTAATAATCCCATATGGCAGACCATTAAGTTCCCTGCCACCAAAGCCCGCATCATCAAATTCGATGCCGACCGACTGGCCGAGGGTAGCCGCATGGGCTATGGAGATATTGATATACACCCAAAACGCAAATAGACTAATGAAACGAATCCTATTACTCATCATGCCATTGTGGGTTGGCATCATCCCCCTGCATATTGTGGCACAAGAGAGAGTTTATACCTTGCTTGATTGGAAATTCAAAGATGCTTCTCAAGAATTAAAGCTCAATATGAGTGAATACAAGCTAGACTTCAACCATCCTCTGCCTTATACTGATATGCAGAAAGAATGGAAGGTGGCAGCAGAACTGAAGTGCGGAACACTCGGAACGGAACAGGTGTTTGTTTGTAAGGAGGGAAAAGCGACTCATCTTCTGGGCAAAAACTCGCTGTTTGGTGACATTTCTCTAGGTTATGACAACATGCACAGGCAGTTCTTTGTAGAAGTGATTGACAAAAACGAACAGCCGCATCGTCTGTGTGCCGGTCCTACTGTCACAACGGGACAATGGTATCGGGTGAGTGCCACAGCACATTATGACGCCAAAAAAGACGAGTCTGTGCTTGAACTGAACGTTGACGGTACAAGTGACATGTTGCGCTATCCAGGCAAAGCATTGCGCCATAATGCCTCTCTATGGGTGTTGGGACACGGATTCCCCAGTGGTTTTCCCAACTCTTTGCAAGTGCGTGAAGGAGCAATCCGCAACCTTGAAATCAGCGGTGCACCTCTGCCTCGTGTGGCAGGTCAGAATCCCCTCTTCACAGACCGATTCACAGCCGATCCCGCGTTCACTGTGATAGGAAACACCGTCTATGCTTATGTAGGAGAAGACTGTGCTGGACCTGGCGGATGGTTCAATATGCCTCGTTGGCTGTGTTATTCATCCACAGACATGAAACATTGGACCGCACATGGCCCTGTACTCAAGGCTGCCGATTTCCCCTATGCGTCTCCTGGTGGTTCATGGGCTGGTCAGGTAGTGGAGCGAGACGGCAAATTCTATTACTATGTCACCTTGGATTATAAAAACAAGCCTGAACATGCCATTGATGTGGCTGTGAGCGATTCACCTACGGGGCCCTTTACACCAGCAAGAATAGATGGCACACCGTTAATTACAGATGACATGACTCCCGATTCCCATCGTGGCAATGCAGACATCGACCCGACGGTGCTGATTGACGATGATGGAACTCCTTGGATGGCATGGGGCAATGGCGACTGCTATATGGTACGACTGAAGAAAAACATGATAGAGCTGGATGGAGAAGTCAAGAAAGTACCGATGCGCAATTATAGCGAGGGACCTTGGCTCTTTAAACGTGGCAACCTGTATTACAACGTATATGCTTCTGATGCTCCAGGCGTACAGTCAGAACAAATGGCCTATTCCACAGCGGAACAAATGGAGGGTCCTTGGACCTATCGGGGATTTGTCAGCACCTCGGCCAATCATGGTTTCACCATCCATCCTTCGGTCATTCAGTTCAAGGGCAA
Organism: uncultured Prevotellaceae bacterium; assembly: GCA_902800185.1. GTDB lineage: Bacteria > Bacteroidota > Bacteroidia > Bacteroidales > Bacteroidaceae > Prevotella. The sequence continues at coordinate 2,398 of CADCDK010000046.1, read as the reverse complement.
ATGGTATTACATCTATCACGATGGTTCCTACCAGCTTGAAGGAGCCCCTGGAGGAGATTGTCGCCGCAGTGTGTGCGCCGAGAATCTGTATTTCAATACTGATGGCACCATGCAGTTTGTTCCTCTGACACAAGAGGGACTGAGCGAAAAGAATGATTTACTATCGACACTCCGCTCGGTCGAAGGACGCTTGCAAGATAAAAAATCTCGACAGCCAACACCGTTGAAGCAGTGGTGCACAACTCAAATCACGGGTGGCGACTGGCTATTGTTGGAACAGAAGGATATGGAGTTCGTGAGTTCCCTCAGTGCTGACCGTTTGCTCTATTTCTTTCGTCAACGTGTGGGACTTCCACAGCCCGAAGGGTGTTTTCCTTATGGAGGATGGGAATCGACAGATTTGAGGGGTCACACCTTAGGACACTATCTCACAACGCTGAGCCTTTTTTACTTTCAGAGTGGTGACACAGAGGCAAAGAAAACGGTGGATTACATAGTCGGTGTATTGAGGGAGGTACAGATGAAAGGTGGCAGTGGATATGTCAGTGCCTTTGGCGAAGAAATGCTCAACCGTGTGGAAACAGACGGCAGCGGATGGGCACCATACTACACACTTCACAAAATCTTGCAAGGTCTCCTTGATGCTCATCGATATACTGGCAATGAGATGGCTCTGACCATTGCCAGCGAGATGGGCGACTACATTTATCTGCGTACAACACGACTGCAGGACAAGGAACTTTGGCGTCACAATATGGACGTGCAGGAAGTGGGAGGCTTTGCAGAGGCAATGCTCAACCTCTATCAGGAGACGAAACACGAGCAGCATCTGAAAGCTGGACAGTTCTTCCAACAGACAGACAAACTCCTGCCATCGGCAGGTGGTTACGATATACTGGATGACAAGCGGACACCAAACTTCCATCACGCAAACAGCACAATACCACAGTTCATCGCAGCAGAACGTGAGTATGAGATCTCAGGCGACAAGACCTTGCTTTTAGCTGCTGTGAATTTTTGGAAACACGTCACGTTGCATCGCACCTACTGCAATGGTTCCACAGGCTATCATGAGCACTGGAACCTACCTCCTGACCATATCGGAGAGGAACTCGATGGACAGGCTGGCGAGACTTGCTGCACCAATAACCTTATCAAGCTCTCGAACGACCTTTTCCGCATCACCCGGCAGCCCCAATATGCCGAGTATGTGGAACGAGCCACCCTCAATCACATCATGGGCAGCATAAATCCTGAAAACGCTAACTTCATGTACTTCCATACACAATTACCTGGCTCCTTCAAAACCTACGGAAAGAATACTGACGTATTTTGGTGCTGTACGGGTACTGGAATGGAGAACCACGTGCGTTACGGACAATCGGTCTTTTTCTCCGATGCCGACACCCTCTACGTCAGTCAGTTTTTTCCTGCGCAACTCAACTGGACAGACAAGAAGATGATTGTAGAACAGACAGGCGACCTCACGCACGATACATTTATAAGAATCCGCATCACTAAAGGAAGCGGACGTGCAGTGCTGAAAATCCGCATTCCCTCATGGTGCAAGGGCTTCAAAGCAACATGCGCGAAACAGGACCTACACTATGAAACAAGAGACGGCTACTGCATAATCTGCGGAAGTTGGAAACAAGGCGATGTCATCAGTGTACATCTTCCGATGCATCTGCGCTTGGAGCATCTACCCAGCCAGTCTCATATCGTCGCTCTTTATTACGGTCCTTTCGCACTTGCTGCCGATATGGGAACAGAGGGCATAACAGAAGACCGTGTGAATGTGACTGACAATTATTTTGGCGGCTATCCCTCCTACATGCAACCTGCCGATCCCATACCCGCATTGACGGGCTCAAGGACCAATCTTGATTGGATTCGCAAAACAGAAGGGAAATTAGAATTCTCTACCACAGCCACAAGCGATGGCAATCCTGTTAGGTTTGTTCCTCTCTACAAAACTTTTGGTATCCGCTTTACCGACTACATGAAATTGAATGATTAAACATCCAGAATGAACCTATGAATGATTTAGAAGCATTAGATACAGCGAAATCAATCGATTTTAGCATTACTTATACGATTGTTTTTTACGCTTCCCTTGGCTTTCTCAGGATTATTACATAACTTTGTACCCCCAATATAACCCAAACCTAAAAAAAAGAAAAATGAAACGACTTTTTTTATTTGCAATGGTGCTGTGTGGTACCATGACAACAACAGCACAAGACAAGCAGTTGTTTGACGACAACTGGCAGTTCACTCGTAACGGCAAGACCACCAATGTAAACCTGCCTCACGACTGGGACATCTACGAAGGTCCAAACTCCGGCAAGGGAGCCACAGGCACCGGCGGTGGTTGGTTTGAAGGCGGTAAGGGCGA
>CADCDK010000045.1 GCA_902800185.1 uncultured Prevotellaceae bacterium | reverse complement strand
CCTTGAGCAATCACTTCCTCCACCAACACTCCCTTGTCGATGGCACTGTTCCAACGACTGTTAGTATCTTCTGTTTCAGCAAGCAATTGGTTGAGGAGCGTATGAAGGTCAGCATCTCCGACTTCCACCTTATGCACCCCCTGCGACCCTGCGAGTCCAACGGGCTTTGCCACAAAGGTGGAATGACGATGGCAAAAGGCCTCGAAGGCTGGTAAATCTTGTTCGCTTTCGAGCAGCAGGACATCGCGCTTGTATATATCCTTCAGCAACTGGTAGGAATGCCACTTGTTGCGGAGCAGATGCGTATCCTCCTTCTTGTTCAGGTGGTCTATATAGTCAAAGCGTCCTCGGAAGGTGAGATATTGACGTTTCTTTTCATCTGTGGCTCCTATGAGTTCGCAGAAAAACTCTTCAGCCGTGCCAATGCCATATTGCCAATAGTCATAAGTGGCTATGGCAAAGATGTCCTCTAAACTTCTGCCACCCGCTATGTCAGGCCGGATGTCGGCATGTCGCTGTAGATTCTGTTTGATGTCCTCTATCACCCACGACTTGTAAATCTCTGGGTAGGCCGCTACAATTTCATGGCCCGTGCGGATTTGATAGGCCTCGTCTTCACTTGCGTATAGTCTCATACAGCTTCTTATATAAGATTCTTCTGTGAAATTATTACTATTACAAGTCGCCCCTTGCTTCTCCCTTGCTTCTCCCTTCCATCGACCTTCCAACGACCTTGCTACGATTTCTGGCTTTTTGCCCTGATTCTGCCCCCAAATTCACGAATTTCGTCAAACACTTTTATTTGCACGCAAATTTATCATCAATAGGCATTCTTGTCTCTCTTGAATATGGTCTTGACCGTCATCCAGATAATGCGGAGGTCGAGCCAGAAACTCCAATGCTGGATATACCAGATGTCGCGCTCCACGCGGCCCTCCATCTGCCACAGTTCACGGGTCTCGCCACGGAAGCCCGTCACCTGCGCCCAGCCGGTGATACCGGGCTTGACGAAGTGGCGCACCATGTACTTGTCTATCAGTCGGTCGTACTGCTCCGTATGGGCAAGCATGTGGGGACGGGGGCCCACGATGCTCATGTCGCCGCGTAACACGTTCCAGAACTGGGGCAGTTCGTCGATGCTGGTCTTGCGTATGAAGTTGCCGAAGGGAAACTTGCGTGGGTCGTCCTTGGTGGCCTGCTGGCTGTCGGCAGTGCTGTTCACGTGCATGGAACGGAACTTCCAACACCAGAACTCGCGCCCGTCGAGCCCCGTGCGCCGCTGGTGGAAGAATACAGGACCAGGACTCTGACACTTGATAATGATGGCAATGAGGGGCAGCAACAAGACTGTGGGTGCCAGGAAAATGGCAGACAGCAGGATGTCGGCCAGACGCTTAAACAGTCTGTTCAGCGGGTCCTCCAACGGACTGGAGTAGGTGCCCATCACTTCCAGGTCGTCCATCTGCACAGGTTGCAGGTTGAGTTTTTCTTCTGCCGTAGTCACATAGTAGAATTTTATCATCCGGTGCTGGCACAAACTTGCTGTCCGCTCTATGAGCTGCCGCTCCCTTCGCGGGGCACACAGATAGACCTCATCGCCCAGGCGCAGGTCCTCGGGGTGACCCAGCAGCGCGAGAAATTCGGCGGTGGAGGCATAACTGCTACGCAACTTATAGCCGTAGGATGGGATGCTGAGAATACGCTGGTGCAGTCGTTGCAGCTCTTCGTCAGACCCGACGAAAGTGACTGTACGCGTGTTGAAGCCCTGTCTGCGGAGTCGCTTCAGCGCCTCGCGTTCAACGAAACGCAGCAGTATGATGACAGTCCAGAGAGCCAGCCCCATGAAGAGCAACTGCCATCCTATACGATACTGGAACAGGACGGAACGTAGCAACAGGTATGACAGCAAGACCTGTGCCACCACCAATAGGGTGCCGCGCCGCAGGATGTCGCCAGCCCCCACCATCCGCTGATGGATGGTAGAGTAGAACCAATACTCAGCCAGCACCATGCTCATGGTGCATATTCCCCAGAATAGGCGATACTTGTCGTCAGTCCATTCTTCAGCGTCGGGAATAAAGTCTGCCACTACAGGCAGTAGCAGCCACAGTGCCACAAAGTCAAGCGCAATGACTGTCCACTTGATGAGGCGATTGGTCTGGTTGTGATTATTAATTCCCTTCATTTCACTCTCAGAAAGGCGGTTGGTATATAAGCCGTAGAAATGAGTCCGACGTTTGACAAAGAGAGGACCACCCGCTGTTGTCCTGATACCCGGGCCACCCTCCCCTCGACTCCCTTGAACATGCCGTCGACGACCTCGACCGTCTCGCCGCCCTTGAAATGGCATTGCGATTCGGTGACAAGCTTCAGATGCTCACTCTGGTTGCTGGTGGCAATGATGAAGTTCTCCATCTCCTTGTGGGAAACGGTCAACGGAGGATTCTTCTGGTCTTTGTCCAACTCAAAATGATTGTAGTAATAGGTGAGATAAGATAGAGCGGGAGTGTCCTTGACATACTCCTCAGCCTTGTCCTCGGTGGTATAGACGAAAAGAAGGTTCGGGATCAACGTCTCCAGAACCTTCTTTTGTTTACCGTTTACCGTCTTGCGAACATAGCGCTTGGCAATATATACAAACGTGCCATCTTCTACAATATAGTCTGATGCCCGGTCTTCTCTTCCGTAAGAGGCACGGAACACATACCAACTTTTGTCTGGTGTAGGTACATATTTCACCGACACCCCTGTTTGTGAGCTTTTGGCTTCGGGGATGGTATCAGGGGCTAATCGACCTTTGGTCGCTTCGATACCTCGAAGAACCCTGACACTCGGAGGATTTGCCTGGCCTCGTCCAGTTTCCACATTAGACAATGTGCTCATATCGGACCTTTTTTGTTGGCTCGATGCCTGACACAAAAAAAGCGTGGAATCGCTGTTGTCCGTTCCACGTGTCGAGGCTCTTGCATTGCCTATTGCTGTTGAACAGACAACGTTAGAGCCCACGCCGATATGAATATAGTACCCCAAAGCCCTACGGACGCCATTCGTGCTCCATATTGGCAAAGGGGATGCGTATAAACACATCCCGAGGACGTCTACCGTTGCTAAGTTCAAGACAGCAATCGATTGGTTGCAAGATTTCGACACGTCTTAAACAAAGCGTCGTAAACGCCTTTCTATGTCATTCCCCGCTTCCCACCTCTGGAGGAATCGCCTTGCGGCTTTTCCGATGCAGCCCGCCTCGTTCGACTCCGTCCGAAGACTTCGCCTCTCTCAGCACGGCGTGAGCTGTTTTGTTTTCAAATAGTCGCTTTAAACGACAGTCATCCAACAGAGAATGCGGAAAATCGTTGCAAAGGTAGCAAAAAAAGTCAAATAAAAGCAAAAAACTTTCAATTTCCGTCGATTTTAATAAATTATTTGTTCTTTTTTTTGCGCAAATAGTTGTCAAAAGTGACAAACCAGCGATAATCAAGCAATAGATAAAGGAAGAATAAAAGAGTGACGTGCGCTCGTTCCTCAAGTACCCCGACAAGCTGTTCCGTAGGGTGCGCGACGAGAAGGGCGTGCTGTGCCTCAGTAAGGCAGCGCAGGAGTTCCATCCCGGCCGTGGCGTGTACCGCTCAAGCTACAAGAACGCACTGCGCCTGACGGCCACCGAGACGAACATGGCCTACCGTACAGCGGACAGCAGGCGGTGACAGCAGATTCCGTTCGTCATCGGAATAAAAATTCAGTGCAGTAAGACAAACCACCCCGTAACGGACATCTGCGACGAGCCCCGCAGCCGTACGTCCCGCAAGAACAGCTCAACAGACACAATTGATACAAGATAATTGGGATTTAAATCGCCTTGAAAGAAATCAATATTTAATTCCTAATGAATTAACCAATTTCAACCGCACAGGTCGGAAATTTTCACGAGAGGCCGTGACGTTTTCACGAGAGGCCGTGAGATTTTTCTGAGAGGCCGTGAAATTTTTCTGAAAGGCCGTGAGATTTTGGGCTTGGCGCGTGAAACATTGGCGAAAGAGTCGGTGCGATACTTGGTGCGGGCATTGGTGTGCCCTCTGGTGTGGGCATCGGTGTGGGTAAGCATCTGGCTAAACGATTGATAATCAGGCTTGGTGTAAGAGGTGTCACCAATCTTCGGTCTTGTATGTATACCAATTCACTTGAGCGGACCACCGCCGTTGCTTGTGGGATTGCCCCAAACCAATTGCTGGTTGGTGCGCAGCCAGTTGCCCCATCCAGTCAGTTTGTGGAAGGTGGTCTGCTCGTAGCCTTGGTCGAAATTGCACAGATGATTGGGGGCAAAATACTCAACAAGAGGCAATTCAGCGGCATTTGCCGTGTAGAATGTGTTGTTGGTCAGGCAGACGCTCAGTGTGTAGTGGTCCAGATGCTGTTCGCCCCTGGTTCAGGAACTTGTCGTCGTTGTCCGACGAACACGAGGTGAATACGCTTGTGCCGCAGATGAGGGTGGCGGCCAGCACCCATTGCATTAAATTCTTCATTATCTGTTTCATTATTTTTTAATTGTTTGTAACTATATACGAACAGTATTTACTTAGCAGATTAGCTAATGGCAAATCACCTTTATGGTAGCGTTCTGCGTCAAGATTTAGAATACTTTCGCGTATTGTTTTCTTTCCTTTGAACAAGGCATTGAGATATGGAATGCCATTCTCTTCTGTGATATTTACTTCAGTAAAGAATTGTGTCAAGTCCTCTGCATCATAGACGATGGAGTAACTTGGACGTTTGGCTCCAGGAATGTCCTCTATTAGGATATTCTTTTCCACGAGGTCTTGTATGTCACGTATGGCTGTGTCCTTCGAGCACTTTGCCAATGTCGCCCACGTCTTTGACGTTATCTTAGCCTCATAGCCGTCAAGAAAGAGATTGAGCATCTGCGTCTGACGCTCGGTCATTGGCACAGCCGATGCCTTCTGCCAGAAAAAGCTCTTGTTCAGGATGGTGGTGACGATGGTGTCAGCCTCGTCGAGTGCATCAACCAATTTCTGCATGTACCACACCAACCACTCCGTTATGTCGCCATCGCCATGCTGCATCCGCTCCAGAATGTCATAGTAGTGATTCTTGTCCTTGTTAATCTGTGATGAGACATTGTAGAAACGGAACTCGCTCTTTTCTCCACGAGCAAGAAGCATGTCTGAAAGGATGCGGGCCAACCGCCCATTACCGTCCTCGAAGGGATGTATGCTCACAAACCAGAAATGG
>CADCDK010000044.1:4754-5952 GCA_902800185.1 uncultured Prevotellaceae bacterium | reverse complement strand
AACAAATTTATCCAATGTTCTCTTACTCGCTTTGACAAAGAGTATATTGGGTATTAGAATTTCTTCTTTATCTATAACACGACCATTTATAGTTTGTCTTATAAAACGCTTTGGCCAAAACAGTTCAATGTCATTAGGATTGGAACTTTCTGTGATATAGTCATACGCTTGCTTTTCTGTGCCATATGCAGCACGCAGAACATACCAAAGACGCTGTTCATCCCTACTTCCTGGCTCGGATGGCTGGGGCATAGTTGGTGGACACCCCCCTGTTTTATCTTCTCCATTAGAAGAGGTTAAATCATTGGAGTTGGCATTGGGGATAGGCCCAGTGCATGCAGACAGACCGACCGGTTGATGTTGCTCTTCCGGGTTTGGGGAATCAATTTCCATATCGGCGAGATCCTATTCTAAATTTCAGAACATAGGACTTGGCACAAGCAAACGTATAACGTTCTTTCGTGTCAAGCTGATATTAGCCGTTCATAGACTCCGTCCAAGCCTTGTCTAACGAGGATGAAACAGCCATTCAGTCGGTACAAAGGTAGCTCAAAAAAATGAATAGAACAAAATAAAGACGAGGAAAATTACCCACCGACCTATTTTTTCTTATTTTGATGTTGCGAGATTTAGAATACTACTTTAGGCAAAATAAGGATTGCGTCTAAGGATGGGTGAAGTTATAAAATGTGATAACTTACTGTGAGTTGAGCAGGCTCTTTATCATCTCGTCAATCTCACGGTTCACTCGGGCAAAGTTGCGGTTGAGCATAACTTCCTTCTGCCGTGCATCCTTGAAGGCATAAATCTTGGGGAGGTCAATGTATTGGGCTTCCTCACTTTTGATCTCCGCCATGTTGAAGTTTGTTTTGCAGAAATTCTTGGTCGTCTAAAAATCTTCAAGACCTAATAACTGTCTAAAAACGAACAAGTTGCATATACCTAGAATAGGGCTAAGTAACTAAATGGTAACAAAAAATCATTTATGCTTTCATTGTCTACTTTCGTTTCCTATACTTTGCAAAGATACGCTTTTTGTCTGGAATTGGCAAGAAACCTAATATAAAATTTTATCTTTGCTGCCCAACCACGTATATTTATTTGGGCGCAGCGGATAAAGTCCGTGGAGGTATGCAACCTTGGTAGCAGTGTAGTGGCCGGCCTGGTGCCGGCCACCAACCCTTGGTATGGCATTTTT
>CADCDK010000044.1:0-4716 GCA_902800185.1 uncultured Prevotellaceae bacterium | reverse complement strand
GAGACACGCCCGCAACACCGGCGGCTGGTGGCCGGCACCAGGCCGGCCACTACACTGTCACCGGTGGCGTACATCACCACGGACATTATCGGGTGCGCCAAATCAATCCGTATTCTTGGTTATTCTTGCCGTAATCGGGGTACGGGCCGTAAAGATGAAAGTCTGTAACTTTGCAGCTGTACACAAAACATATAGGCAAATGGAAAAAGAAAACATTGGTTCGGTATTCGCGCTCTATCCCTCATTGGCAGCCGTGTTGGGTACTAAGGACGCTGAGGGAAAGGTTAATTTTATGCTTGTGGCGCACGTCGGCATTGTCAGTCATAAGCACCTCACACTCAGTCTCCATAAGACGAAGACCTTGGAGAACATTCTTGCCACGAAGAAAGTCAGCATCAACCTTATCAACGACAAGATGCTTGCAGCTGCGGACTATTGCGGTAGCATCAGCGGCAACAAGGTTGACAAGAGCCATGTCTTTGCGTTTACGGAGGGACAGAATGGATTGCCCGTTATCAGCGACTCCGACCTCGTGATGGAGTGCACGATGGTGGACGACTGGCAGATCGACCATTTCGACAATATCGTCTGCACGGTCGATGTCACTTACGTCAGCAAGGGGATGACCGACGAGAAGGGTAAGCCCGACTGGTCAAAGATTAAGCCCATCCTCTTTGAGATGCCTTCTTATAAGTATATCCATACCGGCGACATCGCTGGCGACTGCATCAAGATGGGCAAGGAATGGAAAGAAAACAAAGGTAGATAATCATCCGCAACAAATGAGCATTCGTATCAGCACCATCATCGGAGCAGTTGCAATGTTGCTGGCTTGTCCGATGAGCATATACGCCCAATCACATGTAACGACAACGACCATGACAAATAAACAGACTTCAAAGGCCATTACCGTCAACCTTTATTATCAAGGCTCGAATGGCAGTGCACGAAAATTCGTTGAAGAGATGGAGCGCAGCGGCATTGCAGACTCCATCCGTCAGGAAAAAGGCAATCTCCGCTATGATTATTTCCTTTCCCTCTCCGACCCCGAGACCGTCCTGCTGATAGACAGTTGGAGCAGTCAGGAAGCCATCGATTCCCATCATGCCTCGCCAATGATGAAGTCGCTGGCCCGCCTCCGTGAGAAGTATGATTTGCACATGAAGGTAGAGCGCTATATCAACGACACTTCTTCCATGCCGGCAGCCGACGAGCACTTCATCCGTCGCTGACAGCTGTCATCTGATGCTTCCCAAGAATGCCGACGGCGACAGCCCCGTCTCTTTCTTGAATGCCCTTGTGAAGTGTTGGGGGTAATCGAAGCCGAGGCTGTCGGCGGTCTCGGTGACGGACTTCCCACTCACCAGCAGGCTCTTGGCCTTGTCGATGACGAAACGGCGGATGTAGTGAGAGGCCGTGTCGCCCGTAGTCGTCCTAATCACATCGCCAAAGTAATCGGGGGAGAGAAACAGCTCGCTGGCGCAATAGGCCACGCTTGGCGTGCCGTTCTTGATTTGCAGCTGCTTCTCATAGTACATCTCGAGCGCCTTCTGAAAGCGGACCAGCAGGTCGTTCTTTCCCGAAGAAACCTCCTCGTGGAACTGGCGGTCGTAGAACCTTTGGCAATATTGCAGGACGAGCAGGATATATGTCCTGACGATGTCGTCGGTCAAATCGGCTCCGACATTGTCTTTCAACTCCCTACGAATCATCTTGATAATAGTGACAAGCACCCGCTTCTCGTCGGCCTTCATCTGCAAGGCCTCGTTATTGTTGTAGTTGAAGAAGTGGAAGTCCTCCATGTGCTTCTCAAGGTCTGTTCCGTGAATGAAGTCCTGGTCGAACATCAGCACCCAGCCATGAAGATGAATAATGGTTCCGTCGTCCGACATGCCACCCATCTGTCCCGGAGCGACGGCAAGGAGTGAGCCGTCGGTGGTCGTATAGCTTCCCATTCCATAAGAAAGACGGTAGGGAAACTCTTTCTGCAGGAACAGTCCGTAAACATGATAGTTGTTCAGGCTGTGCCTTACGTGGTCCAGCTCGTCATAGTGAATGACCGCCACATGCGGGTGCAGCTCTTCCGCGCCGACATAGCGCACATAGTCGTTCACATTGTCCACAATCTCTATCTTTGCCATAGCCCTAAAGTCTTTTGTCGGAGACAAAGATAATCATAAAAAGGCAGACGACAGCCTCTTTCCGTAAAAAAGGTATCTTTTACCCATATTCGGTTAAGCCCTCTGCCGATAAAAACGCGTAATTTTGCAGCAGATAAAATCAACAAAGTAACATGAAGAAAAACAGCATCGCATTAGGCACATGGAGCTGGGGCGACGGTCCCGCAGGAGCCGACCAGGTCTTCGGCAACCACACAGACGTGAACGCGCTTCACGAGGTTTTCAACACGGCAATGGTCAATGGACTAAGCCTTTGGGACACGGCAGCCGTCTATGGCATGGGAGCCTCGGAGAATGTTCTCGGCTCTTTTATCAAGGACGTAAAGCGTGAGGATATTGAGATCTCAACTAAGTTCACCCCGCAGATTGCCGACAACACGGAGGATGCTGTCAGCCACATGCTTGAGGGCAGTCTGCGCCGCCTGGGCATCGACTACGTGGACATCTATTGGATTCACAACCCCATGGACGTGGAGCGCTGGACACCCGGACTGATTCCCCTCTTGCAGTCGGGCAAGGTGAAGCGTGTCGGCGTGAGCAACCACAATATCGTGGAAATCAAGCGCGCCAATGAGATCCTTGGCGAGGCGGGCTTCAAGGTCAGTGCCGTGCAGAACCACTATTCCCTGCTCTACCGTTCGAGCGAGAAGGGCGGCGTGCTCGACTACTGCAAGGAGAACGGCATCGATTTCTGGGCCTACATGGTCTTGGAGCAGGGTGCGTTGTCGGGTAAGTATAATCCGGAGCATCCTCTGCCTGCCGACTCCGCACGCGGTCAGAAGTACAATCCCGTGCTTGACAAGATACAGGCTCTCACCGACACCCTTACGGAAATTAGCAGCGGCTATGGCCTGAGCTGCTCGCAGACCTCCATCGCCTGGGCACTGACCAAAGGAACCACACCCATCATCGGTGCCACCAAGACTAAGCACGTCCTTGAGGCTGCAAAGGCCAAGAACGTCCGTCTGACCGATGAGGAGGTAGCTACACTCGAAAGGGCCGCCGATGCAATCGGCGTGGACACCCGTGGCGAGTGGGAGCACACGATGGAGTAAAATTTCTATTTCATGAACAATCAAAAGAAAAGATTATGAGACGAATCATCATCCTGACATTATTTGCAATATTAACACTTAATATGATGGCACAAAAGAAAATAGTACAGACGGCAGGCCGCACACAGCTTGGCGAGTTTGCCCCGGAGTTTGCTCACTTGAACGACGACATCCTCTTTGGTGAGGTATGGAGCCGCAACGACCTCCTCAGTCTTCGCGACCGCAGTCTGGTCACCGTCACGGCGCTCATCAGCCAGGGGCTGACCGACTCCTCGCTGACCTATCACCTGCAGGAGGCAAAAAAGAACGGCATCACACGGACAGAGATTGCCGAGATCATCACCCACATCGCTTTCTATGCCGGATGGCCGAAGGCATGGGCTGCTTTCCGTCAGGCCAAGGAAGTGTGGGCGGAAGACAGCGCTGCCGAGGATGCGAAGGCCCGTTTCCAGCAGGAGATGATTTTCCCCATCGGTGAGCCCAACACTGCCTATGCCCGGTATTTCAAGGGCCGGAGCTATTTGGCTCGCATATCAGGCGAACAGGTTCCTGTCGCCAACGTCACCTTTGAGCCAGGATGCCGCAACAACTGGCATATCCATCATGCCACGAAAGGAGGCGGACAGATGCTCATCGGTGTGGCTGGCCGTGGTTGGTATCAGGAAGAGGGGAAACCTGCGCAGGAGATACTCCCCGGAACGGTAATCCATATTCCCGCCAATGTTAAGCACTGGCATGGTGCCGCCGCCGACAGCTGGTTTGCCCACCTCGCCTTCGAGGTTCCGGGTGAGAATGCTTCCACCGAGTGGCTGGAGCCTGTAAGTGATGACGACTATAATAAGATTAACGCGAAATGAAACGAATTAAAATTCTATTGGTGGCAGTGCTGACAATCATTGCAGCTACTGCCTGTTCACAAAGCAAGCCAAAGGATAATATGGAAAAGAAAAACATATTGGTTGTGTTTTCTCTGCCACAGGCACCACTAAGCATGCGGCTGAGGAGTTGGCACGGATTGCAGGGGCAGACCTCTGTGAGATAGTACCGGCGCAGCCATATACCAGTGCTGACCTCGACTGGAACAACAAGCGCTCACGCAGTTCTGTCGAGATGGCAGATCCGAAAAGTGGGGAGACGGACGCCTGCTTAACCATGCTGACGAGCAAAGCATCCGAGCAAGTGGCTCTTGCCTGGCTATGGAACAAAGGTGTGGCATCTCCTATCATCGGAGCCACTAAGGCCTCACATTTTGACGATGCCGCCGAAGCTCTGGCGTTGAGACTTTCAAGCGAGGAAATCGCATATCTCGGAGAACCATACTGCCGTCACAAGATAGTGGGAGCCATAGACCAGAATCCGGCGCAGCGGATATTTTCCGTGTGTTGGATGTTAGTCTAATTCACTGGTTACAGATCCGTAGTTGGTTAGGGAGGGCATTGCTCAAGGGAAATAGTTTTTTGAACCAAAACCAGAAAAACCTC
>CADCDK010000043.1 GCA_902800185.1 uncultured Prevotellaceae bacterium | reverse complement strand
GATAAGGTGTTCGAAGGAGACCCGACAGGAATCTACGCCATCGGGCTGCCCGGCAATCAGAAGGCTGCCAACACCGTCTATGACCTGCAGGGACGCAAGGTATCGAACCAAACATACAGCACCACGAACCTGCCGAAGGGTATCTACATCATCAACGGTAAGAAAATGGTCAAGTAACAAACAGAAGATGCATCCATAAAAAAGCCTTTCCCTTCAATTGCGAGGGAAAGGCTTTTTTTGTAGTGTTATTTTTATCCGAAGCAATGCCACAGCGGGTCGTCAGGCAAGGGTGCATCGACGACAATCTGCTGGTGGCTGACGGGATGTTCAAACTCGATGTGGCGGGCAAGCAACGAGATACTGCCATCAGGATTGCTGCGACGTGCACCGTATTTAAGATCGCCTTTGATGGGTCGTCCGATGGCGGAGAGCTGACAGCGAATCTGATGATGACGTCCCGTCAGAAGCTGCACTTCCAACAGGTCATAGCGGTCGGAACGACCTATCTGACGATAGCGCAGCGCGGCTCTCTTCGACTGTTGCACCTCATGATGATGGGCATACGACTTATTCTGCTTCTCGTTGCGGGTAAGCCAATGCTCAATCTCGATGAATGGAGAATGAATCATGGAACTGGAGCCTCTCTCCTGGACTCCATGAATCTCCGGTTCCCTGTCTCTCTGTCGCTCCACGATGGCCCAATAGGTTTTGTGGACCTGTCCCTCGGCAAACATCTTGTTCAGACGGGCAAGGGCTTTGCTGGTACGGGCAAAGACAACAAGTCCGCTGACAGGACGGTCAAGGCGATGCACAACGCCGAGGAAAACCTCCCCTGGCTTGTTGTACTTCTCCTTGATATATTGCTTGACTGTTTCCGAAAGCGGTTCATCACCAGTCTTGTCGCCCTGCACGATTTCACCACTCCGCTTGGAGACGATAATCACATGGTTATCTTCGTAAACTACTTGCATAGTGTCAGCTTTGTTTTCACAGCCTTCATTCCCTCGGCACTGGTCGTCAGCGTAACGTCCCCACCCTGTTGTCCTGCACGCAAGATAACCATGGCAGAACCATTCCACAAGTGGCGATGGTCGGTGCAGTTGAGTTCATCACTATTGATGTCGCCATTGGTCACAGCCACGATACGAGCATCGCCCTCGACAGAGAACGACAGCTCCTGCTGGGCCGTATAGACACGGCGGCCCTTGCTGTCAACGGCATATACACGCACATGCTGCAGGTCGGTACCATCGGCATGCCAACCGGATGCCAAGTCGGGCGTAACAACCAGTTTCACGGCCTTGCCCGTGGTCTCCACCTTGTGACGTGCTACTTCCTCATGCTTTGAGTTATATGCTATGGCCTCCACCTTGCCCGGCTGATACTCCACATCTTCCCAGCGTATCTGATTACGACGCTTGGCATCATTCTTCGGATTGGACTTGCGTCCGAGACTCTTTCCATTGACACGCAACTCCACCTCATCGGCATTGGTATAGGTGATGAGTGTGAGTTTAGTTCCCGGCTGGCGGTCCCAGTGGTCGCTCATGCCATCATTGCCTGTCTGCACTCCATTCCACATCTGGTTTCCCTTGCTGTCAATGACAGCTATATGCACGACAGGCTCCTCGGGCTTGAAGAAGCTCTTCATGAGATAAGCCTTGGGCTTGGGTTCCAAGGAGATGTCGAAGACACCCTGTGCCCATCCCTTGGCAGGCCATCCCTGGCTCTCACCGAGGTAGTCGATGGCACCCCAGTAAGCAAGTCCGATGACACGGTCAAGATCCATCTCGAAGAAGTTCGGTCCCATGGAGGCAATGGCAGCCTCACTCTGATAGAACTTCATCCACGGGAAACGACGACCGTCACCGAGGAAATACATATAACGGTAGTTGTATGCCTGCACATCCGTCTGCATGGCAAGGTCACAAGGAAGTGAATCCGTCTCCCAGTTGCGATAGCGGGGATGCATGGCAACGGTGACAAGGCGGGTGGAGTCATAACGCTGCAGCAACGTGCGCTGCAGTTTGTACATGGTCACGCCCCAGTCGTTGTAGGGCTGGGTGGCATCCTGTTGCAACTCGTTACCAAGGCTCCACATCACGACAGAGGGAGAATTGCGGTCGCGCTTTACCCACTCGGGCACATCGTACTGCCACAACTCCTCAAACGGCACACGTCCACCCGTATGCTGACGGGTCCATTTGTCGTAAAGCTCATCGACAACCAACATTCCATACTGGTCGCAAAGCTCGATGAACTCACGGCTGTAGGGATTATGGGAGGTACGAATATGATTCATACCAAACTCCTTCATCAGCTGGATGCGCTTCTCGATGGCACGCGGATAGGCTGCCGCACCAAGGGCTCCCAGCGTATGATGGTTGGCATAGCCTTTCAGAAGAACTTTCTTGCCGTTGAGCTTTAATCCTTCTTCGGGCGTTATCTCCACCGTGCGGACACCAAAACGCTCGCACACCTCATCGGCCACTGTACCATCCTTATACGACAAGGTGGCAACTACGGTATAGAGATAGGGAGTTTCCGTATCCCACAGATAGGGTTGCTGCAGCTCGAATTCCGGTATTTTCACCTCGTCCGTCCGGGCTGGTGTCTTGCGAACATGCTGCTTCGTGTCTTCATAGACAAGTTTTCCGTCTGCATCATACACCTTGATCCGCACCGATACCTCCTTGTCACGTGTGCGGTTTGTTACCTCCGCAGAGACATTGACAAAGCGATTCTCGCGTGTGGTGATATAGAGAGGATGACGCTCGAAATAGAGATCGGCAGATGTCGTGACAAGTTTAACGCCGCGGAACAATCCACCACCTGTGTACCAACGGGAGTTGCCGGGGGCACGAGTGTCCGTACGCACGGCAAGCAGGTTCTCCTCACCCCACCTCAGCTGCTGGGTGACATCAACTTCAAAGCCCACATATCCGTAGTCAGTTCCGCCGACACGTTGCCCGTTCAGATAGACATCACCCACATACATCATACCGCCGAAGTCTATCAGCACACGCTTGCCCTTCAAGGAGTCGGCGGGTATGAAGCGATAACGGTACCACCCCTGCCCCATCTCCTTGAAACCACGGCTGGAGAGACGGCTCTTGATATTGGCTGCCACATCGGTGTTGTCCGCCTTCTCGTCTGCCGCAGGCGCTACCCAAGGCTGTTCAATCTGGTAATCATGCGGCAAATCGACTATACGCCAGCTGCTGTCATCAAACGACAACTGGGCAGCCTCTGTCACATCCCCCGCATGGAACTTCCATCCAAAATTGAGTTGCTGCACCGTGCGCACCTGTGCCATAGACATCAGGGGCAGAAGCGTACAAAGGAAAAAAGGCAGAATGCATCTCATCCTGCCTATTTGTTTAGTAGATTTCATCTGTTTCATTGTTTACATGTTCATACCGCCATCAACCTGAATGACCTGACCACTGACATAGCTCGACATGTCACTGGCAAGGAAGGTTGCAACGTTGGCAATGTCTTCAACCTGACCACCACGGCGCAGAGGAATCTTCTGACACCACTCCTTGCGGATATCCTCGGGCAGTGCCTGTGTCATAGCAGTGTCAATAAAACCAGGAGCAATGGCATTGGCGCGGATACCCTTCGGACCCATCTCCTGAGCAACAGACTTGGCCAAGGCTATCAAACCAGCCTTTGATGCAGCATAGTTTGACTGTCCGGCATTGCCATGGACACCAACAACAGATGCCATGTTAATGATAGAACCACCACGCTGGCGCATCATGATGGGCACACAGGCATGAATGAAGTTGAATGCGCTCTTCAGGTTCACAGCGATCACAGCGTCCCACTGCTGCTCAGTCATACGAAGCATCAGTCCGTCTTTCGTGATACCAGCATTATTCACCAAGATGTCAATGGAGCCAAACTCTTCTTTCACTTGCTTGACAACTTCCTCTGTCTCCGTGAAGTTAGCTGCATTGCTGGCATAGCCCTTAGCCTTCACACCCAAAGCCTGAATCTCGGCCTCAGTAGCCTTGCCATTCTCGTCAATGACCAAGTCAGTAAAAGCAATGTTCGCACCTTCAGCGGCAAACTTCAAAGCTATTGACTTACCAATACCACGTGCAGCACCTGTAATCAGGGCTGTCTTTCCTTCTAATAATCCCATAATTCAAAACGTTTATTATCTATTGATTCTCAATTAATTACTAATGTTTCTATAAATCTATTTCAAGCGTTTCCCCAAAGCTCCGTAAACGACACGGGTAACCAGCGGACGGCTTGTCTCCTCAGTCAGTCCACGACCCAAGCGGCCGTAGATAAAAGGAACCTCCAAGCCTTTGATGCAATAGTGGGTAATATCAGCCACCAAGTTCACATCCTCGATATCAAACTCTCCATCAGCCTTACCCTCAGCATAAACCTTACGGAACAGCTCGATCTCGTCCTCATCAAAGTTTTTGCGTACCTTTTCCACCGTCCAAATATTGCGGAAGAATTCTGCACGCAGGTTTCCGTTACGCATAACGGTCTCCTTGATCATACTTAAATGGGTATAAATAAGCTCAATGACCTTCTCCTGAGGACGAATACGTTTAGCCGCTACTTCATCCAACTTGTCACTCAGACGCTCTAACTCCGCTTCAATAACAGCGAAATAGACATCGTCCTTGCTTTTAAAATAGGTATAAAGCGTGCGACGTCCCTTGCCCGAGGCCACGGCAATATCATTCATTGTAGTATTGACAATGCCATTCTTGGCAAACAATTGCCTTGCTACGTCAACTAACTTTTGCCTCGTTTTTGAAATTGACATAATAATCGTCCTCCTTTATTTACAATTGCACATAATACAAGACGTGTGCAAAAGTAGTGTAATTATTTGAAATGCGCAAGCAAAACAGGCAAAATCCTTTGTTAAACCAAGTAATTTGAAAGAAAAGGAAAAATATAAGGTGTAAAATTTGCAGGTGTCAGAAAATAGTTGTACCTTTGCACCCACTTAAGAAATAATATCGCGGAGTGGAGCAGTTGGTAGCTCGCCAGGCTCATAACCTGGAGGTCGCATGTTCGAGTCCTGCCTCCGCAACTACAAAGAACGCTTCGGCGTTCTTTTTTTTATACATTTTTCTTCTTTGCCAACCGTCTGAAAACAAAAAGGGCCCTCTCACCTCTCTGGTGAAAGGGCCCACGCTTCAAAGAAGGCGGCGACCTACTCTCCCGCATTGCATTGCAGTACCATCGGC
>CADCDK010000042.1 GCA_902800185.1 uncultured Prevotellaceae bacterium | reverse complement strand
TCCGGTAGCCTCGTTATACACGCGCTCTGTTCTTGTCTTGTGCTTCATTGTCACTTTCTTTTTGACTCCTAAAGTGACAACTTTTTCTAGTATAAGTCAGGGTTAAAAACATTGGCCTCGTTTTTTCGTACTTTGCGCAAGCGCGACGTTACGACGTCTCGGCATAAAAAATAAATAAATTTATTTTGTTCTGCACTCAACTTTTCGTAACTTTGTCCCCAAGAAAGTCAATCAATTAAACTTTTATGAGCGATATTATTCAAATTAGGGACAAGAAATTCCGCCCGTCCATCACTGACGCGGAGATTCAACAGCGTATTCAGGCTGTGGCAGATCGTATTAACAAGGACTTTGAAGGGAAGGTACCACTTTTCCTTGCCGTGCTGAACGGAGCGTTTATGTTTGCTGCCGACCTGATGCGCAAGATTACCATCCCCTGTGAGATCTCGTTTGTCAAGTTAGCATCGTATCAGGGTACCACCTCGACAGGAACCATCAAGGAGGTGATCGGTATCAATGAGGACCTTGCGGGCCGAGCAGTGATTATTGTCGAAGACATTGTTGACACGGGACTGACCATGAAGCGTATGATTGAGTCACTGGGAACACGCAAACCAGAGTCTGTTCACATCTGCACGCTCTTGCTGAAGCCCGAGAAACTACAAGTTAATCTCAACATCGAGTATGCTGCGATAGAGATTCCCAATGAGTTTATCGTGGGCTACGGTCTCGACTACGACCAACAGGGACGTAACCTGTCTGATATCTATACCATTGTGGAAGAATAAACGTAAAATCATCAAATAACGACATGAAGAATATAGTAATTTTCGGTGCTCCGGGTTCTGGCAAAGGAACGCAGAGCGACAAGATGATTGAGAAATATGGTTTCGGACATATCTCCACGGGAGACGTGCTCCGTAGTGAGATTCAAAACGGAACAGAGCTGGGCAAGACGGCCAAGCAGTTCATTGACCAGGGACAGCTCATCCCCGACGAGTTGATGATCGATATCCTCGCCTCCGTTTATGACAAGTTTGGTGCAGACCATCAAGGGGTTATCTTCGACGGATTCCCCCGCACCATTCCGCAGGCTGAGGCTCTGAAGAAGATGCTGGCAGAACGTGGACATCACGTGGCTGCCATGATCGAACTTGATGTGCCCGAGGATGAACTGATGAAGCGTCTTCTGTTGCGCGGACAGATGAGCGGACGCTCCGACGACAACGAGGAAACCATCAAAAAACGTTTGGGTGTCTATCACAGTCAGACACAGCCGCTCATCGAGTGGTACAAGCAAGAAGGCATCCACCACCACATCGACGGACTTGGTGAGCTCGACCGCATCTTTGCTGACATCAGTGCCGTGATTGATAATATTTAAGGAATGGCAGAGAGTAATTTCGTAGATTACGTCAAAATTCTGTGCCGCTCGGGAAAAGGCGGACGGGGTAGCATGCACCTGAAGCATGTGAAATACAATTACAACGGCGGACCTGATGGCGGCGACGGTGGCAAGGGCGGAAGTATCATTCTGCGTGGCAACCATAACTACTGGACGTTGCTCCACCTGAAATATCAACGACACATCTTTGCCGAGCATGGTGGCAATGGCGGAAAGGAAAAATGTCACGGCACCGACGGCAAGGACATCTATGTGGATGTGCCCCCCGGAACGGTGGTCTATAATGCCGAGACGGGCAAGTTCGTCTGCGACGTGAACTACGACGGACAAGAGGTCGTGTTGCTGAAGGGCGGACGCGGCGGCTTGGGTAATTTCCAGTTCCGCACGGCGACCAATCAGGCACCGCGCTATGCACAGCCTGGTGAGCCGATGGAGGAGATGACCGTCATTCTGGAGCTGAAACTCCTGGCAGACGTGGGCTTGGTGGGCTTCCCCAATGCGGGAAAGTCAACATTGGTCTCTTCGCTCTCGAATGCCCGTCCGAAGATTGCCAACTATCCCTTTACCACGATGGAGCCCTCTCTGGGCATCGTGGGCTATCGCGACGGAAAGTCGTTTGTGATGGCAGACATCCCCGGCATCATCGAGGGTGCCAGTGAGGGTAGGGGACTGGGACTCCGCTTCCTGCGCCATATCGAGAGAAACTCCCTCTTGCTTTTCATGGTGCCTGGTGATACGGAGGACATCAAACACGAATACGAGATCTTGCTGAACGAGCTGCGCCAGTTCAATCCCGACATGCTTGGCAAGCACCGTGTGCTGGCTGTTACCAAGTGTGACCTGTTGGACGAGGAGCTGATCGAGATGCTGAAAGAGACACTCCCCGACGACCTGCCCGTGGTGTTCATCTCTGCCGTGACGGGCTTCGGACTGGAGGAACTGAAAGATGTGCTGTGGCGTGAACTGAACTCGGAGAGTAATAAGCTGGAAGTCATCACCACCACCGACACGCTCATCCACCGCGACAAGGACATGACTCGTTTTGCACAGGAAATGGCGCAGGAGGGTGAGGACGAGGACATCGAATTCATCGACGTGGAAGACGTTGACATGGATGATATTGAATTGGAAGATATTGACGAATAGAAACTGAAGATGACAGGATTAGGCAGAACGTTACTATTAACCTTGGTGTGTTGTGTCTTTGCAGCAACAGCAAAGGCGCAGGTGAAAGAATTGTTTTCTCCTGCGGAGATGCAATCCATCAGTGTGGAAACGTCAGGGCTGTTCAGCCGAAGCGATGCGTTCAGTATCGATTTCACAGGAGTGCGCGAATACGAGTATTCCTTTCCCTTGCCCGTTGGCAAGGCCGAGCTCATCAACAACTCAAGTCTATGCATCACAACAACCAAGGGCGATGCTGTGAAGGCCATGTTTGAGGGTGTGGTCCGTCTCTCCAAACATATTGCTCCCTTCGGGAATGTGATCGTCATTCGTCATGACAACGGACTGGAAACCGTCTATGCCAACAATGCGCAGAACCTGGTCAAGGTGGGCGACAAGGTGAAGGCAGGGCAGACCGTCGCTATCGTCGGTGGTGAGGGCATGCGTGTCTTTTGTGAATTTTCCATCATGGTCAATGGCCGTCGCATCAATCCTGCCACGCTGATAGAACCCAAAAGCCACAGGCTGCGTCGCCAGGTGGTGATGATCACGAAGATGGGTGAGCGCATCGGTGTGAAGACAACCCGCCCGGAGCGACTGAAGCCCAGTATGGTGGAAGACCCGTTTAAGAATGGTGACACTTTTAAGTGGGATTTATCGCACATGCAAGCTTTCGAGTGGGCCTATCCGTTGCCTGGATGTAAAGTGATCAGCCCTTACGGTAATCGTCGTGGAGGACATACCCATTCAGGGGTCGATCTGAAGACAAAGCCCAACGACAAGATTCATGCTGCCTTCGATGGTGAGGTCATCCAGTCGGAGCTTTACCATGGCTATGGAAATTGCATCAAGATCAAGCATGGCAACGGGTTGACGACGTTGTACAGCCATCAGTCGAAGAACCTTGTGAAAGTGGGACAGCGTGTAAAGGCGGGCGATGTAATCGGACTGACCGGTCGCACGGGGCGTGCCACGACGGAGCATCTGCACTTCGAGATATTCTTTCAGGGCCGTCGGTATAATCCCGCCATTCTTTTTAATCACGACACCAAGAAACTCCAGAATGCCACGCTCACCATTCACAAGAATGGAAGCGTGACCTCGAAGAAGAATCCTTGAATGAATGATACTTGACTAATAAAGTTTGGTTTACCATATGGAAAACCGCCATATAGCATCTTGTATCACAAAAAAGCATAAAAGAGATACGTTTTATACTTTTCTTTTGGATTCTTTGAAGAAAACATATAAATTTGCAAAAATTTCACAAATTCAATAATTATCTTTATGATTATTCAGTTTTCTGTTGAGAATTTCCGTTTTTGCGTATGCGAGCCTCTTCTCTCAACTGTCTTTCACCATTGATGATGTCCTTGTTAATCGTTTACTTCACTAACAATTCTGTTTCATTTTAATCCTGCTCTTGCAGGAACGGACTGTGCTCTCTGATATAACGAGAGCTCGCATCACTTCCTCGTCATTCATTCCCATATCGTAGAGGATGGCAAAAGTCTTGTAGCGGGGAGATAAATCCTTGTAATCGTTGTTGATGTGATGAACGAATTCAGGATTCCGCAGTTGATAGTATTGTACAAAGTGAATATAGTCGTCTTTACTCCATCTCAGCGTGTTGCCCCCTTGTATAAGTTCCTCATAGAGTGTCAGTCCTTTCTGTAGGAGTCGGGTATGGCGTTTTTCTATGTTTTCCAATTCTTTCTTCAGCTTTGTCAATTGTTGGGTGTTGTTTTCAGACGAGCTTCGTAACCTGTTAATTTCTTTTTGTTTGTTGACAATGGTGTTGGTGAGTCGTTGGAGTTGGTTGCTCAGTCTTCTTTTCCATAGATAATAGAATGTCATCACCAGCATGATGATGAGGAGAAGGGTGATGACAGTCCATCGGATGTACGTCTCTTTCTCAGCGTACATCATCGAGCCAAACAGTGTCTTGCCTGCGCTTGACTCGCCTTGAACCCCCAAGAGCAGTCCGCTCATGAATAGGAAAAACAGCAGATAGACTTTTCGCATGCGTCTCTTCGTTGAATGTTGCTGCAAAATTACTACTTTTTCTTCGTAAAATGAGATGGTTCTGTACTTGAGAATGTTGCATTTTTGTGCCTCTAAATGGCTCTTGCTTATCAAAACTTACTGGTAATCAAACGGTTGTGTTCTCTATCCTTGCAGCAGAGCCAAGAAAAATCATCTGATTTTATTTGTTTCATTTATGCTTCCCTTATTACTTTTGTGCACTGAAAAGTCATATGTATAATTTTAAATCAAACAAAATGGATATATTAAAGTGAAGTTCTACAACGAGGATGCTTATTTAACATTCGCAGACCTTTATTTGTAATTTTGTGAAGTTTTTGTGAAGTCCCTTATGCTTGTTTGATGCCGCAAAAATCATAACTTTGTGGCATCAAACCAAAGAAAAGTCTATGAAGCGATTAGCGTTATCAATAGTTCTCGTCATTGATGTGATGTTATCAGCATCTGCCCGGTCCCGCCTCGACAGCCTGCGCCACATGCTGGAACAGGCTCCCGTGCAGGAGAAGGTTTACATCCACATGGATAACACCTGCTACTTCAAGGGCGACACTATCTGGTATAAGGCATACGTGGTCCGGGCGGACAACAACCACTACACGGACATGAGCCGTCTGATGTACGTGGAGTTGGTGTCACCCGACGGACTCGTCGTCGAGCGACAGCAGCTCATCGTGTCGGAGAAGGGCTACAGCAGCGGGGACTTCGCACTGAAGGACTCCCTCTACTCCGGCTTCTACGAGCTGCGCGCCTACACCCGCTGGATGCTCAACTTCTGCGTCACGGAGCACCCCTACGGCAGGAAGGACCGAGAGCAGTTCTACAACAGGCAGATGGCGGCGGACTTCTTCCGCCAGTACGGCACCATCTACAGCCGCGTCTTCCCCGTCTATGAGCGGCCGGACTCCGCAGGAGACTACTCCCAGAAGTACATCGTCAGCCGACCCAAGCAACGGCTGGACAAGGAACCCCAACCCAGGCTCAACGTGCGGTTCTATCCCGAGGGGGGCTGCCTGATTGCAGGCAGCTGCTGCCGCATCGCTTTCGAGGCGGAGACAGAGGAGGGAGAATCTGTCAGCGACCTGCAGCTGCAAGTCGGGACACAGACGGCAAGGACGGGTTACATGGGGCGGGGAAGCCTTGAAATGGATATTCCAGAGAATGAGTCCCTGCCCAAGGCCCGTTGCACCTACAAAGGGAAGGAGTATTCGTTCAGTCTGCCGAAGGTGGAGAAGAGAGGCGTGGCAGTGGCTGGCGGGAGCGAAGACGGGGCGTCGTGGAAGTTCACGGCAGCAGGCCGCGGGCTCGACACTGGCAAGGAGTACGGCTGCGCCGTCCTATGCCGAGGGCAGCTCAGGCATTTCCAGCGCATTGTCCTCAAGGATGGCGGAGAAGAGACGGAGATTGCCCTTCCCCCTCTCCCGACAGGAGTCAACGACTTCATCGTATTCGATGAGGAGGGGACGCCACTGGCCGACCGTCTCTTCTTCGTCGATAACCACGACTACGGAACGGAATGGATAGAGGTGGAGGGACTTAAGGACGGGTACCAGCCCTACGAGCAGGTGCGGCTCTCATTCCATGCTCCTGCCGATGCGGGC
>CADCDK010000041.1 GCA_902800185.1 uncultured Prevotellaceae bacterium | reverse complement strand
TGTATGTATTCAGGCCAGTCCTGACCCTCAGTCCATCAACCAAAAAAGCAACACTGTGACAGGAACCGTCGTGGATGAGAAAGGTGAGCCGATCATTGGTGCCAGCATCCAGGAAATCGGTACTAACCGTGGTGCAGTTACTGACCTGAACGGCAAGTTCTCCATTACTGTCAAGCCAGGCGCACAATTGAAAGTAACCTACTTGGGTTACAAGACCGTTACAATCAAAGCAAGCAATGCCTCAAGAATTCAGCTGGAGCAAGACCAGGCCAACCTCGACGAGGTGGTGGTCGTGGGCTACGGCCAGCAGAAGAAGGTGAATCTCACCGGCGCCGTTTCCAACATAGACTTGGACAAGACCCTCGCTTCGCGCCCGGAGCAAGATGTGGCCAAGGCTTTGCAGGGAGCTGTACCGGGGCTGACCATCACAAACACCAGCGGTGATATCGACGGACAGCCCTCGATCCGCATAAGAGGTGTGGGTACACTGTCCAACAGTGCCACTTCCAACCCGTTGATCATCGTTGACGGAGTGCCTGTTGATGACCTTACTATGATCAACGGCAACGACATTGCGTCCATCTCCGTGCTGAAGGATGCCGCTTCGTCCTCTATCTATGGTAGCAGAGCAGCCTTCGGCGTGATACTCATCACTACCAAGCAGGCTAAAAAAGGCGATAAAGTACAGGTAAAATTCGACACAAACTTCGGTTGGGACAACTCCACCTATCTGCCCGACTATCCTGACGTGCCTTCACAGTTGGAGGCTGCCCTTCGCGCCAACAAGCGGGCAGGCAAGGAGTCGACCGAGCTCTTCGGTATGTATTTCGACACCATGCTGCCTTACGCGAAAAAGTGGAAAGAACAAAACAGCGGGAGAAAGAAATACAGCCTGATGCGACCCTACAAGGACGATAACGATGTGGGCGACTATTACTTCCTCAAAGGTCAGCCTTACTACTATGCCGACTACGACATCAAGGATATTTGGTACGACAATGCCGCTCCGTCCAACACCGAGAACGTTTCGCTGTCCGGAAACAGCGGAAGAACATCATTCTACACCTCTCTCGGTTACAACTACAAGCAGGATGTGATGAAGATACAACCGGGAAAGCGAAACAGATACAACTTCACGCTGAACCTCAAGACTGATGTCACTGACTGGCTCACCGTGGGCGCCCGCGTCAACTTCTCCAGACGGCGTATGTCGCGTGCCAATGCCTACAACAACATCTATCAGTATCTCTGGAGATGGGGATCCTTCTTCATTCCGTCAGGATATATGGAGGATGAAAATGGCAACATCAACGACTTCCGTGTCGTTGCCATGCAGAAACAGGCCACAAGGACGATCAAAGTGCACGACAAGCTGAACCTCAACGGATTTGTCCAGGCACATATCACCAAAGATCTTACCCTTAACGCTGATTATACTTATGAGATAGACAACTTCAACACGAAGAGCAGCAACCACAGTGTCTATGGCATGAACTGGAGCGGCACAGCACCTACTTATATCGTGCAGCCTTCCACGACAAATGCCTACCGTGAGAACATCAAGATGAACAGATGGACAGCCAATGCCTATCTGACCTATCAGCATAGCTGGGCCGACGCCCACAACCTTTCCGTTATGGCCGGTATCAACGGCGAAAACTATAATTCGGACGAGTTCAGCGCACGGCGCACGCAGCTCTACAGTGAAGAATACCCAGAGCTCAACCTCGCTTACGGAGACATGTCGCAGGCTACCATCGGTTCATACACAGGAGACCGTGCCACAGCTGGCTACTTCGGACGTATCAACTACGACTACAAGGGAATCTACCTGCTTGAGCTCAATGGACGATATGATGGAAGTTCACGCTTCCCGGCCGGAGACAAGTGGGCCTTCTTCCCCTCTGGATCATTCGGTTACCGTTTTACGGAAGAACCTTACTGGAAAGATCTGCATCAGTATGTTTCCAATGGTAAGTTCCGCCTGTCCTACGGTGAGATAGGAAACGAAGCCATTGGTGACAATATGTTCCTTTCTACCATCTCCCCTGTCACATTGGACAAAGTGTACTGGCTCGACGGTGGCGGATCAAAGGTTACGCAGTTCAACCTGCCCACATGGGTGTCACCATCTCTTACTTGGGAGCGCATCCAGACGCTCGATCTCGGCATCGACCTTGGTTTCCTCAATGATGAGCTCACAACAACCTTCGACTGGTTCCAACGCACCACTAAGGATATGCTGGCTCCGGGCAAGGCCATACCGAATGCCGTAGGTGCTGACGCTCCTTACACCAATGCCGGACAGCTCCGCACGCGCGGATGGGAGTTTACCATCGCATGGCGCAAGCAGATTACAAAGGATCTGGGGCTCTATGCCAACTTCAATATCAGCGATTCAAAGTCGAAAATCACAAAGTGGGACAACGATGCCAAGCTCGTCGGACACCCCAATGACCGCGCTTATGCTTACGAGGGTGAGAACTGGGGCGATATCTGGGGCTTTGAGACCGACCGTTACTTCACCGAAGCCGACTTCGACGGTAAGAATGCCGACGGTTCGTGGATATATAAGAAAGGTGTGGCCGACCAGACCGGAATCCAGACCGGAAGTTTTATCTATGGTCCTGGAGACATCAAATATAAGGATCTGAACGGAGACGGAAAGATTGATGGAGGCAAGGGAACTGTCGACGACCACGGTGATCTCAAGGTCATAGGCAACACGATGCCGCGCTATGAATACAGCTTCCATATCGGAGGCACTTATAAAGGATTCGACCTCGATATATTCTTCCAGGGTGTGGGCAAGCGCAAAATGTGGACACAGTCATCGTTTGTTTTCCCCGAAATGCGTGAATATGACCTCGCAATCTATGACAACCAGACTAAATATAACATCTATGATCCGGACAATGGTATAGTGAATATCAGTGAAAGCAATGACTTCCCCTGTCTCTATCCGGGCAATGAGTACGCAGGTAATGTGCCGGCACTCTCTGCTGAGGGTGGTTGCCACAACTATTACCCGCAGACCAAGTACATTGTCGATATGTCATATCTGCGCTGTAAGAACATCACGTTAGGTTACACGCTTCCTGCCTGGCTCACTAAGAGAGCTTATATCTCGAAGCTGCGCGTCTATTTCAGTGGAAGCAACCTCTTCTGCCTGCACAAGGGCAGCGGAGACCTGCCGATCGACCCGGAGATGAACGCCGGACAAGGCGCATTAGGCTACGGCACATGGGGACGCACTTATCCTATCACCCGCACCTGGTCTTTCGGTCTACAGCTTACATTCTGACAGAAACCAGATTGTCAAGAAAGGATGAATAAAACAATATTTCTAATGCACGCTTATTATGAAAAAGTCAATTATAGTTTCCATAGCTGCTGCCGCACTGTTCCTGACAGGGTGCAATGACTTCCTCGACAAGGATCCCCGCGACACCTTCCAGAACAATCTGTCGTTCTGGAACACAGCAAGCACGGTCCAAAGTTACTGCAATAAGTTCTACGACAATTATGCAGGCTACAGTCAGAATGGTGGCTTTGGCTGGTTCTACTTCAAGAACATCAGTGACGACCAGGCCTCTCTTGTCAATGGAGGATTCCTCGACTGGGAGTTCACTACCGTTCCTAATACATCTTCTTACTGGAACAACGGATTCACGGAGGTTCGTCGGGCCAACTATGTCATTCAGAACGTGGCTTCATCCACACTCACTGCCGCTGAAAAGACAAAGTACACGGCCATTGCACGGCTCAACCGCGCGTGGAGCTACTATCAGCTTGTCAGGGAATATGGTGACGTGGAATGGATCAACTACCCTATCACCGATCCCGAGAAAGACGAAAACGTGAGGGGAAAGCGTACAGACCGTGATGTCGTCATGGACTCTGTAGCGCAGGATCTCGACTTTGCCATCAGCAATCTGCCCGCTGACGTGGCTGACAAGACTCAGTGGAGCAAAGAGATGGCTGAGGCCATGAAGAGCGATATATGCCTCTTTGAAGGTACATTCTGCAAGTACCGCAACGCTGCCGACAACGGAAAAGCTCCTGATGCAGCAAGAGCTGAGCGGTACCTGAAGGCTTCGCAGGCTGCCTCGGAGTTTCTCATCAAGAGCGGAAAATATAAGCTCAGTCCTAACTACGGACAAATCTACAACTCCGCCAATCTGATGTCGGACAACAACGCAAAAGACGAAATCATCTTCTATCGCAACTATGAGAAAGACAAGGTGATGCACGGACTGATCGACTACACTTGTAGTTCCACCCAGATGTCGGGCATTACCAAGGATGCCTTTGATGCCTTCCTCTTCCTCGACGGTAAACCGCTTGCTACTACCACACTTGACACAAACGATGAAGCTGTGGCCAACAAAGACGGAAACTACTCCATCGAGCACATCCTCAAGAACAAGGACAAGCGACTTTCCGTTCTTATCGACTCTATCGTCTGCTTCAAAGGACATGGATGGAGACGTGTTAAAGAGGATGGTAGCGCAAGCAAACAGAACATGACTTCCTCTACGGGTTACACCATTCGTAAGTTTGACAACACAACCTTGGAGGACTATTACCGCAACAACACCAATACGGGCTATACGGATGCCCCGCTCTACTGGTATGCTGTAGTGCTGCTCAACGAGGCCGAGGCCAAAGCAGAGTTAGGAACCATCTCCCAGACGGATCTCGACAATACTGTCAATCAGCTTGAGAAACGAGCCGGACTGCCCGGTCTGACCCTCAATCCAGAGGCTGACCCCGCCAACAACATGGGAGTGAGCAACCTCCTATGGGAGATACGCAGATGCCGCCGGTGTGAGTTGATGCTCGATAATTGGTACCGTTATTGGGATTTGATCCGTTGGCATCAGCTCGACAATGCTGACACGGAGAAGTATCCCAACACCAACCGGGGTGCCAACTTGTCTTACGTAAAAGACGTTGAGTCAACGCTCGATGCCAACAAGTACATCGTTCCTAACTCCAAGAAGCGCATCTACAAGAACAAGTACTATCTGTATCCTGTTCCAAGCAGCGAGCTGGATCTCAACAAAAACATCGATCAGAACCCTCTTTGGAAATAAGGGAGCAGAGTCCTGAGAAATAATTAATAAACTATAAAATGCAGTCGGTATTACGTTACCGACTGTATTTTATGTAATTTTGTGCTGAAAAAGGTGAAACGTATGCATATAAGCAAGAAAAACATTGCCATTTGCTGTACGTATGCCCTGTGTGTTCTCTCGGCAAGCGCACGGACAGACACTCCGCTTGGTTCCCTTTCATGGCTTGACGTCAATGCTTTGCAACGCTTTTCGCAAGGTATTAATATAGGAAAGATAACAGTTGATTCTGCTGCCATCACGTCCGACAGCGTCAAGATTTTCCTTAATGATGCGTTGCAGAACGTACCAATGCGCCCCGATAATGTAGCCGCCATCAACAAGGCTATAGCTGACGGATTGCCTTCAAGCTTGAAGGACAAGGCGCTTGTTGTCTTTGTCAATGGCTACAGGCTCGAAAGTCTTATTCCCGAGTGCTACCGTCCCAAGTACGGTGACATGGTGAGATTGGAGGCCGACCGCTGCTCATATTCTGGGTAAGACCAGCTACTATCAAAGTTAGGAAACCTGAATTCTGCAATCTGTCGAAGTTAAACGTCATTGTTCTTGCATTCTATCGATGTTTGAACGTTAAAATTTTGCATACTATCGAAGTTAATCTCCAAAAATCTTGCATTTTATCGAAGTTAATCTCCAAAAATCTTGCATTTTATCGAAGTTTTTGCTTTCCTTTGCACGGTATCATATATCATTGCTATGGATGTAAGAAAGATTATCACCGTATTCTTAATGAAAAAGTCTATGTCGTTGACCCTGCATTTGTAACCGACAGGAAAGGTGTGGTAGCCTCCGCAAACTTTGGGTGGCGATTGGAGAATGTGATATATGTTGAACTGTTGCGGCGTAACCGCCCTCAGCACAAAGATATATTCTATTATCGTGACAGGCAGTGGGAGGTGGACTTCATGGTGACAAAGGACGGTCAGGTGGAGCAGCTCATACAAGTCTCTTACGACATCAGCAACGAAAAGACTAAGCAACGGGAAATCAACGCACTTGTCAAGGCTGCTGAAAAATTCCACTGTGACAATCTTTTGCTCATCAACATGGACGTTGACGGACAATTTCTTTCCAAAGGCCATACCGTCCGCATAATGCTGGCTACTGACTGGCTACTTAGTTAAATTATTTTGAAATGACCAAAAACTTAATAAACTATAAATAATAGCTGTCAATGACTTATTAGCTGTTTTTTTTCGTAACTTTGTAATATTGAAATGTAACGAAATTATTAAACGAAG
>CADCDK010000040.1 GCA_902800185.1 uncultured Prevotellaceae bacterium | reverse complement strand
GCTCCTCAACCAATTGCTTGCTGAAACAGAAGATACTAACAGTCGTTGGAACAGTGCCATCGACAAGGGAGTGTTGGTGGAGGAAGTGATTGCTCAAGGAGAAGAGATGGCAGTACTTCACCCAGCAAGTGTCAACAGTGTGCGTATGCATACTATCAATCTGGGGGATGGCGACATCCGCCTGTGGTATCCGTTCATTCGCATCGGAGTGGGGGGTAATTTCATAAGCTCAGCAACAACCGGTGGAATTATTGCATGTATCAATGCGGGTACAGGCGTGGTAGAGACAACAGGCTTTGACAAGTTAGGACGAACCACAGATGTGCACCCGGACACCCATTACCGCATCAAAGGCATCAAGATTCCCCGATGGCGGCAGCTTTGCGACAAAGCCATTGAGCTATCTGAGCGTATGCCCACCCTGCGCTACATCGGTTGGGACTTTGTATATGATAAAGACAAGGAATGGATTATTATGGAGGGCAACGAGAACGCAGAAATAAGTAGTCCCCAGCTGATTTATCATCGAGGGATGCGCGAGGAGTTTGAACAGTTCATCGGCTACAAGCCCGACAAAGAGTACTGGTGGCAAGGGAAATATCCTTCAAGATTTTTAAACATTAAGTAATAGCAAAAAATGATTTGGAATAAAGATTAAAAAAGGTACAAAAATGGATAAACTTATCATCATTGGCGCGAGCGATGCGGCAAAACAGATTTACAGCTTGATTACATTCCATAAAATGTGTGAAGTGGTTGGATTTGCTGTAAACAAAGAATTCAGAACATCAGATTCATTTCTTGGTTTACCCGTTTATGACCTGGAACATTTGAATGAAGAAGTGGAAGGAGACTTCGGAGTATTTGTTGCCATTCAATGGAGTCATTTAAACGCGGACAGAAGAAAGGTTTTTGAGTATTGCTGTTCACAGGGATACAAACTGGTCAACATTATCTCTCCAACGGCCATTGTCAGATCCGAGATTACTGGTCGCAATTGCTTTATAGATGACTTTGTAATTATTAAAAATGATGTTATTATTGAAGATAATGTTTGGATCAAAGCCAATGCAATTATCTCTGACTTTACGCATATTGAATCACATGCTTACCTTGGTTTGCATGCTATTGTAGCTGGAGGAGTCACAATTGGTGAGCAGTCATTTGTGGGCATCAGTGCCGTTGTTCTTGAAGCGACAAAGATTGGACGAAAGTGTATTGTCAGTTCTGGGTGCATTGCCAAACGCAACATGCCAGATTTCTCTCGTTGGGTTAATGATACCGACATTACCATCAAGCTGTATTCTGAAGAGGAGGTAGAAGAGAAACTGGTTCCATCAAAGAGAGTACGATAGGACGATAGGAAAACAACAAAGAACTGAAAAATTTAAATTGTTATCTGTTATGATTGAAGGAAAAAAATGTATTGCCATTTGGCAGCCGTACTTCTTTCCATACATCGGCTATTGGCAAGTTATCCATGCCGCTGATACGTTTTTTGTTGGCGACAATGCCCACTATATCAAAAATGGCTGGATACACCACAACCGAATCTTAGGCCAAGGATGCCAACCGCTGGACTTTGGTATTGAGGTCAGCCATGCTTCTGCAGACCGCTACATCTGTGAGACGAAACGTGTGGTCAACCTTAAGCGAGCAGACAAAATGTGCCGAGTGTTGGAGTATTACTACAGCAAAGCGCCGTACTACAACGAGGCGATGGAAATCATCAGGCCTATCATCATGGACGAAGAAACTGACCTAACGCGCTATCTTGTGGGGCAACTAAGGACTGTGGCCGAATATCTGGGTATCACGACAGAAATCAAGTTGCTATCTGAAGTGTCAGCCCGCTGGGATTGCAAGGCACCGGAAGTTATCCGTCGCACTTGCTTGCATTGCGGTTGTACGGACTATATCAACTCTATCACCGGAACGAAATTCTATGCCAAGGATGCTTTCAAAGAGATGGGCATCGACCTTCAATTCCTGCGTCGCAACGATGACATCCGCTACAGGCAACGCTGTGACGATTTCGTACCCGACTTGAGCATCATTGACGTGATGATGTACTGTTCGCGCGACGAGATACACGATATGTTGGACCGTTACCATTTTGCATAACAATACAAAACAAGAATATTATGATTAATGTTTTTCAGCCATCGCTAGGAAAAGAAGAGCTTGATGCTCTTGAAAAAGTCTTTGAATCCAATTGGATTGGGAAAGGCAAACGGGTAGCCGAATTTGAAGAGAAGTATGCCGAGCATATTAAATCTTCAAAAGACCTGGTTCTGACGACTACCTGCTGCAGCGAGGGGTTGTTTTCCTCCATGCACCTTATGGATATACAGCCAGGTGACGAAGTCATTCTCCCTACCATCAGTTTTATTGGAGCCGGCAACGCCGTTTGTGCTCATGGTGCCAAGATGGTGCTCTGCGATGTGGACCCTCACACGCTGAATGCCCGTGCCGAAGATATTGAAAAGGTCATTACGCCCAAGACAAAAGCCCTTTTGCTTCTGCATTATGGAGGAATCCCTTGTGAAATGGATGAAATCATGGCACTGTGTAAGAAGCATCATATAAAAGTCATCGAAGATGCCAACGCGGGCGTATGCTCTTTCTATAAGGGGAAGGCCGTCGGCACCATCGGCGACATGGGCATGTGGTCGTTTGATGCCATGAAGATTCTGGTTTGCGGAGATGGAGCCATGCTGCATTTCAACACCCCGGAACTCCGCCAAAAGGCTGACCGATGGCTTTATTTTGGCTTGGAAGCCAAGAGCGGCTATTCAAACACCGTAGCCCAGAAGTGGTGGGAGTTCGATATCTCCTGTTTTGGTCATCGTGCCATTATGAACAATATAACGGCAGCTATAGCATTGGAACAGCTGAAGAAACTGCCTGCATATATGAAAAGGCGTGCAGAGATACATCAATACTACAACGAGCATCTCAAGCCATTCTCATGGATTGAACTGCCACCAGTCCTGCCTGATTATGTAGAGACATCCTACTATTTCTATCACATTCAGATTAAGAACGGCAAGCGTGACGAGTTTGCGAGATTCCTGCGTGAGAATGGCATCTATACGACATATAGATATTATCCTCTCCATCGTGTGCCTGGCTATGGTGTTACTGGTGATTTCCCAAATGCAGATTATGCCGCGGACCACACACTGAATCTTCCGATTCATCAGTCCATTACCGATGATGACTTGGAACTCATTATAGAGAAAGTCCGTGAATTTGACAACCTGTTCTGCAAATAGAAAAACGAATTTATGAAACTGTACGCAAGTGAAGACGAGGCCTATCAGATTCGCACAGGCCGTGAGATTGTAGAGGCTTATCCCGAAATCTACAATCAGTGGATCATCCAAGACATTAAGCAGCAGTTGGAAACACGTGCCAAAATCAGACCCGACATCGCGGGCGGCAGGAGCATAGAGGATATCTTTGCCATTGCCACATACGATTACTGGCAGTACGGCATTGGCACAGCTGAGGAATTCTACCTTGAACTCTTGGGTGCCACCGACGAAAAGAAGCGCCAGTACATCACCTTCCGAGGTCGCTTCGACTACATATACCATCTGAACAAGAAAGAGGACATGCACCTGCTGCGCAACAAGTGGCATGCCTACCAGCTGCTGAAGGATGCCTACCGGCGCGAGGTGCTGCTGCTAGAAAGCGAGCAGGACTTTCCGGCCTTTGCTGCCTTTTGTCAGCGTCACCCCACATTCGTAGTCAAACCCGTCGGACTCGGCCAGTCGATGGGAGTCCGCAAAGTGGAAGTTGGCGATGCGGATCTCCGTGCACTCTTCAACCAGTTGTTTACAGAAATAGAGACCGAAAACGGTCATTGGAATAGTGGCACTGATAATGGCGTACTGGTGGAGGAACTGATAGAGCAAGGCGAGGAGATGGCAGTCCTTCATCCCGCCAGTATCAATAGTGTGCGGATGTTCACTATTAATTTGGGTGATGGAGACATTCGTATGTGGTATCCCCACGCCCGCATCGGTGTGGGTGGAAACTTTATATGTTCGGGAGCAACAGGCAGTATTGAAGCAGGCATCAACATGTGTACTGGAATGGTGAATACGCTTGGCATAGACAAGTTTAGGATAGCCCCTATTGATGCACATCCCGACACCCACATTCCCATCAAAGGTATCAAGATTCCTCGCTGGCGGCAGCTTTGCAACAAAGCCATTGAAATGGCAGAACGAGTGCCCACCCTGCGCTACATCGGCTGGGATTTCGCGTATGACAAGGACAAGGAGTGGATAGTGATAGAAGGCAACGAGAACGCAGAATTATCAGGCTCTCAATTGATACATGGGGGGCAACGTGAGGAGTTTGAATACTTCATCGGCTACCATCCCACCAAAGAATACTGGTGGCAGGGTAAATACCCGTCAAGATTCGAAAACATTAAATCGGAGGCATCATCTGGATGACGGTCAAGACGATCTTCAAGCGAGACGAAATGTTGTATTAAAAGTAAACAAAGATGTACGTAGAGCCCGTAAATAGACCAATCTTGACATTTATGTTGAAGGTTGCACGCAAGTTATATAACAGAAAGCATCCGGAATATTGGACGGAGGCCTATTGTGATGCAATCAATCAAGACGGCAACGACCTCATTCTGGAAATGCTAAACAGAAAGGGGGCATCGGGCTTCATGCTGTCAAAATGGGGCACGATAGAGTTCAATCAGGCACTGAGTTCCTATCTGTGCCGAAATAAGCCGGGATGGAAGCTCTACAAGGACATGATTCGCGGCGAGGTGCCCATCCCAGAGCCCGTGGCCAAACACTATCTGTACTACAATGCCGGGGTGTTTCCTTTAAGCGCAGAAACAGCCGACCGCTTCGGGATGCAGGCGTTAGAAGACTGCCAAATGATAGACATACTTGCATCGTATATACCCAACGAGCAGTATCTGGCCCACTACTGGAGTGGGGCTGTCAAGGTGAATCTGGATTCGCTGTACGCACCGTGGCTTTTCCGCAATCCTTGGACGAAATGGCTGAAAGGCAAGCGTGTAGTGGTGGTTCACCCATTTGTGGAGAGCATCAGGCACCAATATGAGAATAACCGCGAGCGGCTGTTCACAAACCCCGAGGTGCTACCCGAGTTCAAGGAGCTTATCTGTATCAAGGCTGTACAGACGCAGGCAGGCGAGCAATCTCGGTTCGGCGATTGGTTTGAGGCTCTGCACTACATGGAGGACGAGATTGACCGATGCGAATACGACGCGGCCATCATCGGATGTGGTGCCTACGGCATGAGCCTAGCAGCGCATGTGAAACGCCGGGGAAAGGCGGCAATCCACCTTGCAGGATGGACGCAGATGCTCTTTGGCGTTTACGGCGAACGGTGGGTCTCCCAGCAGCCTAAGTACAGCAGTGTGATCAACGACTATTGGATACGTCCGAACAACAACGAGAGAATCAAGAACGGCTCGATGGTCGAGAACGGATGTTATTGGTAAGAACACGTCCCAAAGGAATGGCAGAATCACTAAAAGATAAGACGGTAAAGGGCTTGGGCTGGTCGGCCTTGGACAATGCCGCACGCTATGGCATGCAGTTCGCGGTGGGCATTGTGCTGGCCCGACTGCTGTCGCCCGACGACTATGGCTTGCTGGGACTGGTGGGCATCGTCACGGTGATATGCACAGCACTTGTCAATGGTGGCTTCACCACGGCCTTGATACGAAAGAAGGATGCCACCGACGATGACTACAACACCGTATTTATCTGCAACCTCGCGATGAGCGTGCTGCTCTACGGGGTTACATTCCTCTGTGCGCCCCTGATAGCCGGCTTTTTCGAGCGCGAAGAGCTGACGGTCTTGATGCGCGTAGCTTCCATAGGACTGATTATCGGAGCTTTGGGCATGGTGCAGCAGACACGCCTGACCAAACGCATCGACTTCAAGACGCAGACAAAGATTACGATGGCGGCCACTGCGTTGAGCGGCATTGTAGGCATCGGCATGGCACTGACGGGCTTTGGCGTATGGGCACTGGTAGCCCAGCAGCTCACTTCACAAGCCGTGACCACCATGCTGTTACATATATATAATAGGTGGTTGCCCAGACTGCACTTCTCTATGGATAGTTTCCACGACCTTTTTGGCTTCGGGTGGAAAATGATGGTGAGTGTACT
The DNA here is from genome assembly GCA_902800185.1 of uncultured Prevotellaceae bacterium. Lineage (GTDB taxonomy): Bacteria > Bacteroidota > Bacteroidia > Bacteroidales > Bacteroidaceae > Prevotella. Next base: position 1,443 of record CADCDK010000040.1, on the reverse strand, counting down.
CCTGGATGCAGTGTGGAAAGAACTGCACCAGGTGGTGGTGGGAAAATTCTACAGCCCTGCAACGTTGGGGCAATATACCCGAGCAAAGCACTATGCTGGGCTGTGCTCGTCAAACCTGACAAGCGTAGTAGAACGAGTTACCTACCCTGTGCTGAGTAGTATTCAGGACGATAAGGAACGTATGACCTCTGCCTATCGCCGCATCATCCGCACCAGTATGTTCATCACTACCGTAGCCTTGTTCTCTCTCGGTGCTGTCAGCGAACCGCTTATCTACTGCATGATAGGGCCCAAATGGCATGAGGCTTCCACCTATCTGCCGATTATCTGCATCAATTACAGCCTCTATCCGCTACATACCATCAACCTGAACATGCTGCAGGTGCAGGGGCGCAGCGACCTGTTCCTCGGGCTTGAGGTCATTAAGAAAATTATCCTCTTGGTGCCCTTGTTCGTCGGTGCTTTCGTAGGCATCATGCCCATGCTCTTGACCAACACCATGATAGGCATCATAGCCTACTTTCTCAACTCTCATTACTCAGGTCGTCTGTTAGGCTACAGTTCTTGGATGCAGTTGTGCGATATTGCCCCCTCCTACGCTTTGGCTATAGCCATCGCCCTGCCGGTCTGGTTTCTGAAGTTCCTGCCCCTGAGCTACTGGATTGTACTTCCCATGCAAATTGCTGTAGGGGCGACAGTGTTTTTCGCCTGCTGCAAGTTGTTCAAGATGAATGAATATAAAGAAATCATGGAAATTCTAAAAAACAGAAAAAGAAATGAACGCTGTGACAAACAATTCTCAGTTAAAATATAAGGTCTGCGTGTGGTGCAACACTTACAACCAGACATCCTATATCAAGGATACCATGGATGGCTTTTGCATGCAGCAGACGAGCTTTCCCTTCGTCTGTCTCATCATGGACGATGCCAGCACGGACGGGGAGCCAGAGGTTATCAAACAATACCTGAACGACCACTTTGACACAGAGTGGACAAAGGAAACCGATGACTACCACCTCACGCTGGCTCGCCATCAGGAGAACAAAAACTGCTACTTTGCGGTTTATCTGCTAAAATACAATCATTATAGTATTAAGAAGCTAAGACTGAAATATTATCGGGAAGTGACAGATGAGATAGACTATGTCGCCCTATGTGAGGGTGACGACTATTGGACCGACGCGCATAAACTGCAAAAGCAGGCGGACGCCTTGGATGCCAATCCCCAGGTGACATTGGTCTATACCAACTTTCAGACCATTGATGGTGAAGGGAATCCGATAAGCAGACCATTTATAAAAGATTTTCCTGGCCGTTCCCATTCCGGTGACAACCTGCCTACATTGCTCCGTTACGGCAACTACATCATGGTGCTCACCAGCATGTACCGCTATAAGGTATGGAAATCTGAATCCTTCGCCAACTGTCCCATAAAGATGGATT
>CADCDK010000039.1 GCA_902800185.1 uncultured Prevotellaceae bacterium | reverse complement strand
CAAGAACATCGGCCCTAACCTCAGTATCGACGAGACGGCTCTCTCCAACGGTGACCTGTACACGATAGTCTCAAACAAAGACGCTCATGGTCGCAAGGGCGCATTGGTTGCCATCGTCAGCGGCACCAAGGTGGAGAACGTCGTGGATGCACTTCTCAGGATTCACTGGTATCTGCGTGCCAAAGTACGTGAGGTGACGATGGACTTCTCCGAGGGCATGCATCAGATTGTCCTGCAGTGCTTCCCGTATGCAGACGACACTGGGATTTACTGGTGAGCCCCAAAAAGCCGTGTATCAATGTACAAAGAACTATTGATACACAGCTAACTTTATTTTGAATTCGTCGAACTCACGTTAATGATAGAGCCATTTCGTGATGGGCTCCATAATATGATTGCAAAGATAAACATTTTTTAAAAGCATAATAAATCCTGCACATTTTTCGTTATTATCATATACAATCAACTCTATTGTGAAATGAAGAAGATCATATTTTTCTTGACATTGACACTCATATCCCTGTCCACCTTTGCGACAGGTCAGGAGGGCGATATCCTCTATATGGATGGCGTGAAATGGGAACTGTTAGGCAAGCCCATCTATAGAGATTCCGTGGTTAGTCATGAACTGACGGCTGCACTCCCCGAGGGGCGCGGCATAGTGAGCACCAACTGGGCAGGCTACACGGCCCACTGGAGTATCCAACAGAAACAGCTCTGTTTGGACAGCATCACATACCAGGTTTACCAAGACAAGGAGAGCAGAACAGAATGTCTGCCCCCAGACGTTATGCTCCAACTGTTCAAGAAATACGTAAAAGGAAAGCGCATCGTTGCCACATGGGTCAATGGCGACCTCCGCTTGGCAAAGGGAAAAGTGATCTACTATCAGCACACAGCCTTTGAAAGAAACTACGAGAACGAGCGGTTCGTCACCATCACGAAGGGCAATGTCAGCGCAACAAATGACTATCAGAACTACGTCATGGATGGATTTGCCTTCGATGACCACAAATCCCGCCCCATGTTCGACAAGGATGGAAAGAATGGTGATGTCCTGCGCAAGATGTTCCCCCTGCACATCGAGCAGTACCCGGAGCTGGCCGATGTCAAGAGGATCGTTTTTTACATTAAGAAAGCCCGTGTTGATGCACAGGGACATCTTGTCGAGTGCGAGGTGAAGGTTGCCAAACCCGACGACAATCCCCGCTTAGCCATAGAGATGGCTGAAGCTCTGAAAGCCTACCATCCCTGGCGCGTTTATTACATCAACGGCGAGTTCCGCGCCTACGGAATCCAATCGTACTACATCCCGTACTTCATCAACGAGGAATCTAAGAGTTCTCACGTTACCGATCCTTACGAATAAAAAAGTTAAAGTATTTAAATTATTTGCTGTACTTATTACAAACCCGTAATTTTGTATAGTCAAATGAGAGAACGCGAGAAAGAAATATACAAAGTTACAATAGTGGGCAGTGCCGGGAATCTGGCACTGCTCACTTTCAAGTTTGTTGCAGGCGTATTGGGGAACAGCTCGGCCATGATAGCCGATGCCATCCACTCTTTTTCTGATTTCGTGACAGACCTCGTCGTGCTCTTATTCGTAAAAATCAGCGTTAAGCCACAGGATGCATCACACGACTACGGGCACGGCAAGTTCGAGACCATCGCCTCGTTTCTGATAGGTTTGGCTTTAGTGGGAGCCGCCATAGGCATCATTGTGTCGGGTAGTGAGAAATTAGCCCTTTGGTGGGATGGAAGCGAGTTGCCCGCACCAGGATGGATTGCACTCTGGGCGGCAGTGCTGTCGATATTGGTCAAGGAACTGCTATATCAATATACGGTCCGAAGAGGGAATGCACTGGACTCCCAGGTGATGGTGGCCAATGCATGGCATCACCGCAGCGACGCACTCTCGTCGATAGGAGCCGCCATTGGCATCGGAGGTGCCATTGGGCTTGGGCAGCGTTGGACGGTACTCGACCCTATAGCTTCCATCATCGTGGGTTTGATGTTGATGAGGGTGGCATGGACACTGCTTCAAAGAAGCGTCAACGAATTGACAGAATGTTCCCTACCCGAAGAGACGGAACAGGAAATCACCCAGATCATATGTTCTTTCCCCGATGTGTGCGAGCCGCATAATCTCCGTACACGCCGCATAGGAAATCGCATTGCCATTGAAGCACATGTCCGCATGGATGGTTCCCTACCGCTCAGCGTTACGCATGAACGGGCGTCGGACATTGAAAGGAAATTGAAAACACACTTTGGGAAAACGACGCATGTGACCATTCACATGGAACCCATCAAGTAAAGGCCATCAAACTGGAGGAGGAATAAGAAAGGGGTCGGAAAGGGAGAGGTTTTCTTAAAGAATTATAAATTCCTGTCAAGAATGCTCTTTGTTTGAAAGAAAAGATATAAATTTGCAGTCGCTTTGAAAAAAGGAGAGGTGCTCGAGTGGTTGAAGAGGCACGCCTGGAAAGCGTGTAACCGGCAAAACCGGTTCGCAGGTTCGAATCCTGTTCTCTCCGCAGGATTAAGAATAGGATTCAAAGCTCCGAGGCAAACTGCCGAGGTTATCCTGTTCTCTCCGCTTTTTTTATTATTATGCGTACTTCTATTATCACCCTTCTCTTTTTGTGTTTCTGCACCGTAGGATTGGCTCAGGGCGAGGCCGACTTGGCTGCTTCGCTTATGGAAGACGAAGGACTGCAACAGGTGCTGAAAACAAAATTCATTGAAGGCAATCCCGCTTTCATGTCGCTTGTTGCGCTCACACTCATCATTGGACTGGCATTCTGCATAGAGCGCATTATCTACCTGACCCTCTCGGAAATCAACGTACAGAAGTTCATGGAGCAGATAGACGCAAAGATTGAGGCCGGCGACATCGAAGGTGCCAAGCAACAATGCCGTGAGACGCGCGGTCCTGTTGCCTCCATCTGCTATCAAGGATTGCTTCGCCTCAACGAGAAAGTAGAGAATATAGAGCGTTCCATTGCCTCCTATGGTGTCGTACAGGCAGCCCATCTGGAGAAAGGCTGTTCATGGATAACACTTTGTATCGCCATGGCACCTTCGTTAGGATTCTTAGGAACGGTCATCGGCATGGTCATGGCTTTCGACAACATTCAGATGGCTGGCGACCTGAATGCCTCCATTGTGGCAGAAGGTATGAAAGTGGCACTCATCACAACCATCTTCGGAATCATTGTGGCACTGATTCTGCAGCTCTTCTACAACTATATTCTTACGCGCATTGACTTATTGGTGTCTCAGATGGAAGAGGCCGGTATCATGCTGATGGACGCACTGACAGCCCACAAGGAACGTAAACAATGATTGACGTACTGCTCTGGACAACAGAAATAATGACCGTAGCCATGGTTGCGCTGACCTGTTGGTCAGTGTGGCACACGTTACGCATGCGTGGGAAGACAGGCAAGACGGTCAATCGCATTCCTGTCAAAACACTTTCCTACTGCATCCTCGCAGCCTTACTTGTGGTGCTGGCACTCACCTGCGCCTTGAGCAGCGATACTCCCGTCAAGATCAACGGCGAGGCTTTTACTGACAAGCTCTGGATTCGCCTGTCGGGAATGTTCGTCTATACCATTATCATACTGATGGTTACGGCAACCATAGCCGTCATATTAGGAAAAATCAAATATGACTATAAGAAGAAGACAAGAGCGTAATGTGCCTGCACTGAACACCACTTCGACGGCCGACATTTCGTTCATGCTGTTGATTTTCTTCCTTGTTGTCTCCTCGCTTGACACCGACAAGGGACTGACTCGCCAACTGCCACCCACAGACAAGCAAGAGCAAGTGCCGCCCACAGAAGTGAACAGAGACCGTGTGATGGAGCTTCGGATTGACGCCAACAACCAGTTGAGTGTTGACGGAAAGCCAACCCAGCTCACAAACCTCCAGTCGAAAGTAGAAGAATTTGTCATCCGTGTCGGCAAAGACCATCTGCTGACCGTAGAAACGGATCCTAACGCCACCTACGAGTCGTACTTCAACATGCAAAACACCATTGTGGCTGCCTACAAGAGTGCAAGAAACAAATGGGCACTGAAACAATACAAGCATCCCTTCGGACAACTGAGCTACGAACAACAGATGTCTATACGCGAGGCACTTCCACAGCGCATAGCTGAACGGTACAACACCTCGGTGCAAGGAAACCATTCCACTGAAGAGCAGCTCGACAACGACATGGAGGCCCTGCAGAAAGGAGGTTTGCAATGATCAAAATCCGCCGACACAAACGGCGCAGTGTTCCCATGCTGAACACAGCCTCACTGCCCGACCTCATCTTCACCGTCTTGTTTTTCTTCATGATAGTCACCCACATGCGGAAGGTGACACCCCAGCTGACCACCCGTGTACCGGAAGGAACCGAGCTGACACAGAACATCCACAAGGGTGGGCTTGTGTACATATATATTAATAAGGAGGGACAGCTGCAATTGGGTGACAAGATTGGTACAGTGGATGACATCGGGAAATACATAGAAACCGAGCGGAAAGCCATGTCAAGTGAAGACCGTGAGCAGATGACCATTGTGTTGAAAGCCGACAGGAAAACCCCTATGGGCATCATCAATCAGGTGAAGCAGGCTCTTCGCATCGCCGGAGCATACAACGTTAGCTATTCTGCCACTCAAAAGGCGACTCCTGCGCCCAAGATGCCCAACAAATAACGCCGACAGATTAGCACTTTTTCACCACATTTATTGCCAATCCGAATTATTTGTAGTAATTTTGCACGCAAATTATTCAAAAAAATGGCACAACATCAATTAGATTCATTAGACAAGAAAATCCTCAAAATGATTGCGGACGACGCACGTGTCCCCTTCCTTGAGGTGGCACGCGCCTGCAACGTCAGCGGTGCGGCTATCCACCAACGCATCCAGAAACTGACCAGCCTGGGGGTTATAAAAGGTTCACAATTCATCATCGACCCAGAGAAAATCGGCTACGAGACATGCGCCTATATAGGGCTCTTCCTGAAAGATCCCTCCAGCTTCGACACGGTCGTTGAGGAGCTGCGCAAGATTCCCGAGGTGGTTGAGTGCCACTACACCACAGGCGGCTACGACTTGTTTATCAAGCTGTATGCCGTGAACAACCACCATCTGCTCAATATCATTCACGATAAGCTACAGCCGCTTGGCCTTTCACGGAGCGAGACCATCGTGGCGTTCAATGCGGCCATCGACCGCCAGCTGCCAGTGATGGATCTTCCCATCAACGCTGAATAACAGCTTGCGCCAACAACGGCGAACAACAAACGCAATATGCTGCGCATTAAGAAGTTAGACATCTTTATCGCCAAACAGTTTGCACTACTCTTTGTAGGCACATTCTTCATCTGCCAGTTTGTGCTCATGATGCAGTTTTTATGGCGATACATTGACGAGCTCATCGGCAAAGGACTCTCCATGGACATCATGGCGCAGTTCTTTTGGTACATGGGCATCATGCTTGTGCCCCAAGCCCTTCCCCTTGCCATTCTTCTTTCAGCGCTCATCACCTTCGGAAACTTAGGAGAGAGCAGTGAGCTGACAGCTATCAAGGCTGCCGGCATATCGCTCATGCAAGCTTTCAAGCCCCTGATCTACATTACGGTCTTTATCAGCATAGCCTCGTTCTACTTTCAGAACAACATCGGACCACAAGCCAATATGAAGATGGCGCAACTGCTGATTTCCATGAAGCAGAAAAGTCCGGAACTGGAGATTCCAGAAGGCATTTTCTACGATGGCATCCCCAACTGCAACCTCTACGTGCAGAAAAAGAATCTGGACACAGGCATGCTCTACGGAATCATGATCTACCGGATGAACGGAAGCTACGAAGACCAGCAGATTATCCTGGCTGACTCGGGCATGCTGCAATCCACCGCGGAAAAGAAACACATTGTACTGACCCTGTGGAGCGGCGAATGGTTCGAGAACATGCAGGCACAAGAGCTGGCAGGAAACGCCTCCGTCCCCTATCGCCGCGAGACATTCATTGCAAAGAAGATTGTCATTCCCTTCGACGGAGGATTCAACATGACGGATGCTTCCTCGCTCTCGAACAACGCACGAGCCAAGAGCCTGAAGAAGATCAGCCACGATATGGACTCGCTGGTGATTTACTATGACAGCGTGGGTCGCTCGTTCTATACCACATCCGTAGAGATGTACTACCCGCTGAAGAAAGTGTCTGCCAAAGACTCCGTTATCGTAGCACAACGCGCGAATGAGCCACAGCACAACGTGGACTCGGCTTTCAGCAAACTGAGAGACGCGGACAAAGTGCGGGTCGTGAACTTTGCCAAGTCACGCATACAGTCGGCAATGAGCGACTACAATTTCAAAAGCATGATGATGGAGGATGCCGACCGCACGATACGCCAGCATCAGATAGAAGCCTTCAACAAGTTCACGCTGGCCTTGTCGTGCATCATCTTCTTCTTCATTGGTGCCCCATTAGGTGCCATCATCCGTAAGGGTGGTCTGGGCTTCCCCGTACTCATCTCCGTCATCGTCTTCATCGTCTTCTATATCCTCGACAATACGGGCTACCGTATGTCGCGAATCGGCGAATGGACCGTGTGGTTCGGCAAAAGCCTTGCCACCGTTGTCCTGACACCCATCGCCATCTTTGTCACCTACAAGGCCAACAACGACTCCGTGGTCTTCAACATGGATCTCTACCGGAACTTCTTCATGAAGCTGCTCGGCCTGCGACTGAAACGGCATATCGCCGGAAAAGAAGTCATCATCAATGACCCCGACTACCCCAACGATGCCATAGAACTGGAGCGTATCAGCAAAGAGATCACCGACTATTCACACAACCACCGGCTCATCTCTGCCCCCAATATCATCAAGGTGTTCTTCAAGTTCGAGGTTGACAACGAGATTGAGCGCATCGCGGGTGAATTGGAGAGTGTGATCGAAGACCTTGGCAACACGCGCGACAAGGTGATTCTCACCGAGATCAACCACTACCCCATCGTGTCGGAAAAAGCCCACACCCGTCCTTTCGACCGTCAGTGGCTCAATGTGCTTGCTGCCATCCTCGTACCCCTGGGAGCAGTGCTATATATCCGCATGTGGAGGTTCCGCTTGCGCCTGCTCCACGACCTGCGTGTCATCAAGCAAACCAATGAGAAAATCATCCATCGGATAGAAGGATTCTAACAAGAAATATCATATTCGGATATGGAACAAGAAATAAAGATATCCCCTATAGAGGAGGCTCTTGTCGATTTCAAGAACGGAAAGTTCGTCATTGTGGTAGATGACGAAGACCGCGAGAACGAAGGAGACCTCATCATCGCGGCAGAGAAGGTCACACCCGAAGACATCAACTTCATGCTGAAGAACGCGCGGGGCGTGCTCTGCGCCCCCATCACGCTCAGCCGATGCAAAGAGCTGGATCTCCCCCATCAGGTAACCGACAACACATCCGTGCTGGGAACTCCGTTCACTGTCACCGTAGATAAGTTGGAAGGTTGCACGACTGGTGTCTCAGCACACGACCGTGCCGCCACCATCCGCGCCTTGGCCGACCCTACAAGTACCCCCAGGACCTTTGGTCGTCCCGGTCACATCAACCCCCTCTATGCCCAGGACAATGGTGTGCTGCGCCGCAGTGGGCATACGGAAGCCGCCGTTGACCTATGCAAGCTCACGGGGCTCTACCCCGCTGCCGCGCTGATGGAGATCATGAACGACGACGGCACCATGGCCCGCATGCCTGAACTGCAGCAGATGGCCAAGCAATGGGGACTGAAGATCATCACCATCAAGGACATGATTGCCTATCGCCTGCGCCGTGAGTCACTGATTGAGGTCGGCTCCGAAGCAGATATGCCCACGCAGTACGGTCATTTCAGGCTCATCCCCTTCCGCCAGAAGAGTAACGGACTGGAGCACATGGCACTCATCAAAGGCGAGTGGAAAGAGGATGAACCCGTCTTGGTGCGCGTCCATTCATCGTGCGCCACAGGCGACATCTTAGGTTCCATGCGCTGCGACTGCGGCGAACAGCTGCATCGTTCCATGCAGATGATTGAGAAGGAAGGCAAAGGCGTACTGATCTACATGCAGCAGGAAGGACGCGGCATCGGACTGATGAACAAGATTGCGGCCTATAAACTGCAGGAGGAGGGAATGGATACGGTGGAAGCCAATGTCCACCTGGGATTCAAGCCCGACGAGCGCGACTACGGTTGCGGTGCACAGATGCTACGCCACCTCGGTGTACACAAGATGCGACTGATGACCAACAACCCCACGAAACGTGTCGGACTGGAGGCCTATGGGCTGGAAATCGTGGAGAACGTACCCATCGAGATCACTCCAACCCCCTATGACTACCGCTACTTGAAGACCAAGCAAGAGCGCATGGGGCACACGCTCCACCTGAAATAACATTGCCTTCAGATTGGACTAATGTTATTGTGGTGTCGTTATCACTTCTTCAACGATTATTTTCCATGGAAATACTTACAGCGTGACGAGCATCGGAGGCGATGCGTTCTCTGGCTGCAGCGGTCTGACCTCTATCACCATTTCCAACAACGTTATGACAATTGGAAACTATGCGTTCTAGTTGTGAGGACATACTATCATCAAGCTAAAGGTGCCAATACGAGACTTATGCTCCTTGTACTTACAATAAAGGTGACATGTAAAGCGGAAGATAGGTGATACCATCCTCTACTTTATAGTCAGCTGCATGCAAAACAGTAGGAGTGGTCATATACTCTCCAAACTTATTCATACACTTCTTTAGGGAAGATAAAGTGTAGTTCTTGCCGCTTTTGACTTCTATCGGACGGATATTGTGACGATTGGTCACTTTGTCCTTTTGAAGCAAGAAGTCTATTTCCATTCGTTCCTCGGCTTCTTCTGACGACTTACTGTAGAAAAAGAGCTTATTGCCGCTGGCTGTCAGCATCTGGGCCACGATATTCTCAATGAGCATTCCCTCGTTCACCTCCAACTTTCCAAAGAGCAGTTTCTGGTAAATCTCAGACGAGACGATGCTCTTTTCATCAAAAGCATGACTGATTAGCAAGCCCGTATCGTTCATATAACACTTCAATGTCGTACGGTCTTCATTCATCTTAAGTCCGATGTTCGGCTCTGTCGAATTGTAGCATATATTGACAACCCTCGCGTCCTTCAGCCAGAAGAATGCATCGTCCCAATCGCGGTATTTCGCGCCTGGTTTCAGGGCTGACAACCGAAACTTCTTTTCGTGCTTGGAGAGCTGGGGAGGAATCTGGTCGAAGATAGACACCACCTTGTCTGCTATCTCACCTGCATAATTGAAGATGTCATTACGATAGATTGTCAGCACATCACGCTTTGCTGCATCTACGGCATCAAAGTCTTTGGTCTCAACATACTTTTTGACGGCTTGCGGCATTCCTCCAACTATCATATAGAGACGGAAAGCATCCATTGCCTGACGATGGAAAAACTGTCCCATCGGTTTTCTCTCTGCATACATCTTACGTATCAAGTCCATCAGCATATCGTTACCTGTAGCCCAAAGAAACTCTTCAAAGTCCATCGGGTACATCTGAATAGAACGTTCTTCCGATGGGAGCACGATGCCTTGTGGGGGCCCTCCGGAGATACTCAATCTCCGGCCTCCTCCCTTTTTCTTGATACTTACCAAAGATCCCGTCTCAACGTAGTCATACCTTCTGTCGGCCACCAGAAACTTGATGGCTGCTCTCGCTCTGGGGCATAACTGAATCTCATCAAGGATAATAAGCGACTTACGCTCATGAAGCCTTACCTTATAGTGTTGGCTCAGATAGAGGAACAACGTGTCGAGGTCTTCCAGATAGAGGTCAAACCAATCTCTTACCATCTGGGGAGCCTTATTGAAGTCAATGAGGATGTATGACTCATACTCATTCTTGGCGAATTCCTCTACGATATAACTCTTTCCGATACGTCGTGCTCCCTCTACGAGTAGTGCCACCTCACCGTTTCTTTTCTCCTTCCAATCAAGGAGTTGCTGATATATTTTACGCTTCATAATGATGTCATCCGCACCTTTTTGCGATTTCTGAACTTCTATATTTTACACCTTTTTGAGATTTTACACGGTGCAAATATACACCTTTTTGAGATTTTCTGCATGAGTTTTGACGAAAAAGCATAAGATATTTGATTATTTTAAGTCATTTTTGACCTTAACTGAAAAAGGTTGTCACTTTTTGGAGAGTTAAACTTAACTGGTTATTACTATAATTACTATCTCACTAAAAGCGTTTACCTGTTCTGATT
>CADCDK010000038.1 GCA_902800185.1 uncultured Prevotellaceae bacterium | reverse complement strand
TTCAAAGAACTCTTTCTTCTAGCGCCTCCGAGAAGACCTCTCCTCGTTAGCGGGTGCAAAAGTACTGCCTTTTTCTGGAACAGCCAAATATTTAAAGGGAAAATTTTCAGAAATTATGAAAATTTTCCGCTTTCTTGACATAAATCAAAAATCTTGGGACTACCTATACCTTATTTATATAATATAGGCATACAGATTGGCTCACTTTTTCATGTCAAAGCCGATACGTATTCCATCATAGTTCTTACTGAGGTCACCCATTGTCTCCAACGTCGTATTGCCACTCATGGCAGCCACCGTCTGGAGCAAGGAGAGCAATTTCTTCGATTCAAAGAGAATGCTCATGCCTACCGTTGTCTTTTTGGCATAGGCCGTGGCACTAAAGAGCAGCATCTTCATGGAAATCTTACATTCTGCCTCATCGTAAGTGTAAGTGCCCGAAATGGATTTCCCGTCTATCTTCCCAGAAAAAGTATTGTCTTCCTTGAACTGAATGTAAGTGTTTGACGAGTTGATACCTACTGCGGAATAATAGGATGCCAGCTTTTCCTTCACTTGGGTGGCAGCCACCTCACCTCCTGCCTTTGCCAAGAGGTTCTCACTGGTGAAGGCTGCTCCCGGTTGTTGATAATACCATGTAGCGATAAGGTCTTTCTGTTTCGGCTTATCAGTTCCTATCACACTTTTCACGGCATTTCCCAGCGCATCTGGATTGGAAATGGCTCCTATGACCGAGCCGAGCAAATCACCTGCCCCCGATGTCGAGCTGTTTGCGTCACGGCTTGTGCTGCCAATCGGTCCTCCTAATCCACCACATGCCACCAATGCAACACAGATCATTCCAACGAAAAGAGATTTTATTGCTTTCATTCTCTAATTTCCTTTTTTTTATTAGTCTCTACGTCCAAAAATTCTCAGCAAATACAGGAAAAGGTTGACAAAGTCAAGGTAGAGTGCCAACGCTCCCATCAATGCCACCTTTTGAGCCGGCTCATCGGCGAACTCCTGCATCGAGAGCATTTCCTTGATTTTCTGTGTATCATAAGCAGTCAGGCCAACGAACAACAGGACTCCTACACACGAAATCAGAAGATCGAACATGGAGTTCTGCCAGAAAACATTGACGACTCCGGCAATAATAAGGCCAATGAGCGCCATGAAGAACAGTCTTCCCCATGAGGAAAGATCACTCTTTGTGAAATATCCATACGCTGCCATCGCCCCGAAGGATGCCGCAGTAACAAGGAAAGTCTGCACAATCACCGTCGGTGAATAAACATAGAATATGAAAGACAGGGTAGCTCCGTTAACAGCCGAATAGATGGTGAACATCAGTGTGGCAGTACTCAGTGACAATTTGGCAATTCTTGCCGAAAGCCAAAAGACCAAAGCCAACTCCACGCCAATCAAACCAAAGAACAGCAACTTACTGCTATAAATGGTATTCATCAACAAGGGAGAACCGGCGACGCCATAGGCTGTAACAGCCGTTATAACAAGTGCCAGAGCCATCCACGTGTACACCTTGCGCATCAGGGCAGGAAACGCCTGTGACAGGTACGCGTCCTTACCTCCCATCATTTTTCTTTCTAATTCTTGTACGTTCATATTTTTCTCTTTTTATAAGTTACACAATAGCCAAATATGGGAGACACCGTCCCCCTTTGGCTGGCAAAGTTACTTCTTTTTCAGGATAAAAAGGGCAAAGAACATGCCATATTTAAGAAAAATGTGAAAAAAGATTCCTTTCTTTGTTTGATATTAATTAATTTTTCGTATCTTTGACCCATATTTAACAATTTGGACATTCCAAACACAAAAGCAAAATCAAATTACATAACCTAAAACTAACAGATGAATTATGAGAACAACTAAAGAAACCAAGTTTATGACAGCGGTCTTCATATTGGCTGGCTGTCTTGCGTTCTCCAGTTGCGGCAACGACTACGACCTGTCAGACCTGGACAAAACGATTGGTATTAACGCTGATGGTCTGAAATTGACCACGGACAACTCCACGAATAACATTATTCTGGATGACCTCCTCAAGATTGAAGGCAATGACCTGGTACACATTGCTGCCAACGGAGACTATACCTTTGGCAAGCAACCAGACCCCATCTCTCCTGTCAACATCCAGATTAATGACATCAGTTTCAGTGCTCCTACAACACCGACACAAGATGTCGAAATCACACTGCCATCGGAGCTTTCACCGCTTATAGGTACAAATTATACTGTCCCTGCAGGAAGTGACTTTGCAAACATCAGCCAATGGATTACAGCCTTTCAATACGAAACCAACGTTACCGCGGAAGTGCGTGAACTGGATTACGTTGTACTTGAGGGCGAGAACGCCACTGTAACAATCACCATTCCAGAAAAGATCAAGGAGATAGAAAACTTCGCCATCCAACTGCCAACCTTCGTCGGACTTGAATATGTCAGCAGCGGTTCAACAACTGGTGGCACTTTCAATTCCAACACCAACACCGTTACATTCTCTTCTATCAAAAACAAGACGACGGTCACACTGAAGTTCAAGATCAACAAATTTAAGGCACAGTCATTGGATAGCCGAAACTTCGTTACATTTACGCCCAAGACCAAGCCCAATCAAGGAGAGCTCAAAATGCACGGCGATGTATTCATAACTGGTACCGTCAAAAAGATTGTTGTCCCCAGCGACCTTAAACTCAAGATTAGCGGTCAGATTGCCATCGGCAGCCTGCATATAACCAAAGTGAAGGGAACCTTCGATCCCGACATCGACCTGAACAAGCTCGGTGATGTGACGATTACCAACATCCCCGACTTCTTGGAAGATGAAGAGGTTGTAGTAGATCTCGACAACCCACGCCTGCTCATCACATTAGATTCCGATCTCCCGCTGGGCGGTACCATCAAGGGTAAAATCACTTCTGATGTTTATTCCGAAGGCATTCTCCTTAACAGTGGCGACAAGATTATAAAGATCAAGGCTTCGCCCGATGGCACTTCCCAGAAGACTCAAGTACTGCTCTGCCGCTACAACCCCGACCCAAACACCTACAAGGCTCCTGACTATCAGGTGATTGAAGACGAAAACCTCTCGAAGTTAGTGCGCAAGCTGCACGACAACATGAAGATCAAGTTCGACATCACCGAGGCTCGCGTCGAGCAGGTATCGAAAGAAGTGAGCACTGGCAATTACACATTGGCACCCGACTATGAGTTCTCAGCACCGCTCGCTTTCGGTCCAGAGGCCATCATCGTTTACCGAGACACCATCAACGACTGGAGTCACGACCTCAAAGACATCAAACTCTCCAAAAACGGTTATGTGGAGCTGACAGGTACTGCCATCAACAGCGTTCCTGCCGACCTGACCATTGACATACAAGTGATCGGCAAACCCGATGACAACGGAAATTTCCCACGTCTGGACATTGCCAACGCACAGGGTGTCAAGCACTTTGATGTCAACCTTATCCAGAAGACTGCTTATGGTTCCAAGACAGGTATCACCGTATCACCCATCCAGGTAGAGCTTCATGACCTGACGGGTGAAGGAATTCCTCTGCTCGATGGTATCATCATCCGACTGAAAGCCAACTCCAATGCATCCATGCGGGGTGTCACCCTTAACAAGAGTTCACAGACGCTGCGCATAGAGAACATCACTGGCACGGTACATGGTACAATTATCTATGACGGAAACTAAATCAAGTAGTACAATAAAAAACATTTCAGATATGAAAACGTTCAATCAATATATTATAGCAGGACTTGCGCTCGTCTGTTCCTCAACAGTCTCAGCACAAAATCTCAATTCCGCCTACTTCACCAAGGACTTCCAGTTCCGTCATGAAATGAACCCGGCATTCGAGAACGAGCGCAACTATGTTGCCATACCTATTCTTGGTAACGCCAATGTTGCCATGCATGGTAACTTTGGTGTCGAAGATGTCATCTTCAGCAACCCCATGCCCAACGGAAAGGGCTACACCACGTTTTTGAACCCATACATCTCGCCTGCTGAAGCCCTCAGCGGTTTCCATTCCGGCGACAACAAAATCTTTACCGACATCAACATCGGCCTGCTTTCTGGCGGTTTCAAGTCGTGGGGCGGTTACAACACCGTTGAACTGAACCTGCGTGCCAACGCCGGTGTCATCCTTCCCTATGAGCTGTTTGAATTTGCCAAGCAGACTGGCAACCGCGTCTATAACATCGGCGACATCAACGCACAGGCACAGTCGTTCATGGAACTGGCATTCGGCCATTCACGCCAGATCACCGAGAAACTGCGTCTGGGTGCCAAGGTGAAGTTCCTCTTCGGTATTGGGCGGGCAGATATCAAGATGACCGACATGCGTGCCGATCTGACGGAAGGCAACCGCTGGGTCATTTCAGGTAATGCCGATGCAGATGTCTCCATGAAGGGTTTTGAAGCCACGAACAAACAGAAGAACTTCAAGGTGAAGAACGGACAATACGAATACATTGACGATGTGAAGGTGAAGAACCCCGGCATCGGTGGATTCGGACTGGCTTTGGATCTCGGCGGAATCTACAAGATTGACCAAGACTGGACGGTAAGTGCCTCTCTGACCGACCTCGGCTTCATCTGCTGGGACAGCGATGAAAAGTTGAGCAATGAGTCGAAGGAATTTGTCTTCGACGGATTCCACGACATCGCCGTGAAGAAAGACCGCGATCCCGACCATTCCATCGGACATCAAGCCGACAGCTATTCAGACCAGTTAGCTGAGTTCGCACATTTGAAGAACCAGGGCAACAAAGGCAGTCGCACCACAGGCATCGGTGCCACCATGCGCCTCGCCGGTGAGTACAACCTGCCCGTCTATCGTCCCATCACCTTTGGTTTGCTCAGCACAACCCGCATCAATGGTAAGTATTCCTGGACCGAGGGACGTCTGAGTGCCAACTACGAGCCGCTTCCCTGGCTGAATGGTGGCGTGAGCTTTGCTGTGAATAACTTCACGACAAGCATGGGATGGGTACTCAACATCCACCCCAAATACTATAACTTCTTTATCGGAATGGACCACATTTTCTGCAAGACCAACAAGAATGGAATCCCACTCGGCTCCAATGCAAGTGTGTCTTTGGGAATGAGCGTTACATGGTAACATCTCAACATGGAACAAGAAACAGCATTATTCAGTAATTATCTAAACAAGAAAAAACAACAGACATGGAGCGTCATTGACGGTTGCCTTGACGAGTTCAAACAAACCGACACTGAAGTTCTCTTCCAAATGGGTCAGCAGGGTTACAATACCCTGCTGGCTCAACATTGGGACATTGTAAGAGACTATCCCCACCGGCAAGGGAAATACCTTCGTCCGGGATTGGTTCTCCTGATGGCTGAATCCTTGGGAGTAGAGACAGAAAAGGCCTTGTACACTGCCGCTGCCATGCAAACCAGCGAAGACTGGATACTCATTCACGACGACCTTGTTGACGGCTCCCTTGAGCGTCGCGGCAAGGCAGCCTTGCATCGCATCTACGGGCCGGAGATTGCCGTCAATGCCGGCGACACGCTGCATGAGTGCATGCACCGCATTCTGAACAAGAACTACCAGACATTGGACACACCGTTGGCCAACCGTGTGTCGGCAGAGTTCTTCCGCATGCTCAGCCGTACCACCTTCGGACAGTATGCAGAAATCAAATGGACACTCGAAGACCGGCAGGACATGAGCCAGGAAGACGTACTCTTCACCATCGGCGGCAAGACTGTCTATTACACCATTGCCGGTCCACTGCGCTTAGGAGCCATCCTTGCCGGAGCCAACGACGAGCAACTACAGCGCATCTACGACTTCAGCTACCCGTTGGGCCTGTGCTTCCAGATACGCGATGACGTGCTCGACCTCACTTCTGACTTCGAGGGGATGAAAAAACAGGTGTGCAACGACATCTATGAAGGTAAGCGCACACTCATCCTACTCCACCTTATGCACCACGCTACCATCGATGAAACCGGGCAAATCAAGAGAATCCTTGCCAAACCGCGCGAGGAAAAGACTGCCGATGAGGTTGCCTACATTCGCCAACTGATGGATCTCCATGGCAGCATTGCCTATGCCGAGCAGCAAGCCAAGCACTATGCTGAACAGGCGATGAGCAAACTCTCCACCATCGACTTTATTGCCAATGAACATTATGCCGCCCTTTTCCGCTCCATGGTACACTTCATCCTTGAGCGTGGCAAATAAAGTTTTCCGTCTCACTCACAAGACAATCAACACGAACCATCTCTATCCTATGAAAAGAAACTTCCTCCTACTGGTGCTCTGCGCCTGTTGTTCAACACTACTGGCACAGGACAGTGCCAAGCCCACCTCCTACGTCAATCCTTTCATCGGGACAGGCGGCCACGGTCACGTGTTCCTTGGTGCCAACGTTCCCTTTGGCTTCGTTCAGCTGGGTCCCACCGAGCCCAAGCGCGGCTGGGACTGGTGTTCGGGCTATCACTACAGCGATAGCGTACTACTGGGATTCTCCCACACCCACCTCAGCGGGACTGGCTGTGGCGACCTCGGTGATGTCACGTTTCTCCCTGTTGCCAATACAGAACAACGTCACACGACCTTCAGCCATGCCGATGAAAAGGCCCGTCCGGGCTACTACTCGGTGAAGCTGCGCAACCCCGACGTGCGGGTAGAGCTAACCGCCACGCAACGGGTCGGCATGCACCGCTATACGTTTGGTGCCACCGTTCAGGAGCCCCTGCTCATGCTGAACCAGCTGACGGGCATTGGATGGGATCAGCTCACCGGTTCGTGGCTGAAACAAGAGTCCCCCACCCGACTGTCAGGCTTCCGTCGCTCCCACGGCTGGGCCAACGACCAGCATTTGTTCTTCGTGGCAGAATTCTCACAACCCGTCAGCATCAAGCAACAACTGGGCGACAGCATCCTTTTCCTCGCCCCCACGAATACCGAGCAACCACTTATCATGAAAGTGGCTTTTTCGCCTGTCAGTACGGAGAATGCCCTGATGAACATGCAGGCCGAGCTGCCGGGATGGAACTTCGGCGAGACGGTGCGCCAGGCAGAAGCCGTCTGGAATCAAGAGATGGAGCGAGTCAGCATCGAGACAACGGACGAACAAGTCAAGCGAATCTTCTATACCGCCTTCTACCACACCATGACAGCTCCATCGGTCTATTGCGATGTGAACGGGGACTACCGTGGTTCAGACAACAAGATCTATCGTGCCCAACCTGGCGACAAGCATACGACCAACTACACGACGCTGTCACTCTGGGACACCTATCGTGCCCTGCATCCGCTGATGACACTCATCCACCCCGACAAGCAGGCGGACATTGCAGAGACCTTTATCCGCATCTTCAACGAGCAGGGAAAGCTCCCCATCTGGCACCTCATGGGCAACGAGACCAACTGCATGGTAGGCAGCCCCGCCATTCCCGTACTGGCCGATCTGGTACTGAAAG
The DNA here is from genome assembly GCA_902800185.1 of uncultured Prevotellaceae bacterium. GTDB lineage: Bacteria > Bacteroidota > Bacteroidia > Bacteroidales > Bacteroidaceae > Prevotella. Next base: position 4,512 of record CADCDK010000038.1, on the reverse strand, counting down.
GATTTGTTGAAGACCGCGAGACCGCCTTCCAAGCCATGAAGAAGTCGGCCCTACTGGATGAGCGTTCCCTCGGACTGATCAAAGAGTACGGCTTCATCCCCTACGACAAGGAACCTTCCAACGAAACCGTTGCCAAGGCACTGGAGAACGCACTCGCCTTCAGTGGCATCGCCAAGGTTGCCAAGGCACTCGGGCACAAAGACGACTACCGCTACTTCTACGACCGCAGTCAGCTCTACCGTCGGCTCTTCGACCCGCAGACCCATTTCATGCGCGCCTTGGGCAGCGACGGCAAATTCCGTGAGCCTTTCGAGCCCATCCGCGTCATCCATCGTGCCGATGACTACACCGAGGGCAATGCCTGGCAATATACCTTCCTCGTTCCCCATGACCCACATGGACTGGTCAAGCTTTTCGGCAGCTACGAAAAATTCGCTGAGAAGCTCGACTCGCTGTTCATTGTCGAGGGTGAGTTAGGTGACGAGGCATCGCCCGATATCAGCGGACTCATCGGACAATATGCCCACGGCAATGAGCCCAGCCACCATATTATATATATGTATAACTACATCGGACAACCGTGGAAAGCAGCCCAACGACTGCGTGAGGTGATGCATACCATGTATTTCGATGATCCTAACGGTCTTTCGGGCAACGAAGACGTTGGCCAGATGTCCGCCTGGTACATGCTTTCGGCCCTCGGTCTCTATCAGGTTGAGCCCTCTGGCGGCAAGTTCGTCTTCGGCTCACCCATCATCGATCGTGCCACGCTCCGTGTCGGCAATGGTCAGACATTTACCATCAAGACCATTAACAACAGCCCTGAAAACATCTACATCCAGTCGGTCAGCCTCAACGGAAAACCCTACACCCGATCCTACATCAACTTTGCCGACATTGCCAACGGAGGCACCTTGGAATTCACCATGGGCGACCTCCCCTCAAGGTTCGGCTTTCCTAAAAAGGATCGGCCATAAATTCCCGATGAAACCGGTGGAAATTGACGATTATGATCTCACTTACAGCCTCCTTCGGGAGGCTTTTTTAATACTTCTTCCCGTCGGCGGCAGTTATCCAATCTTTTCGAACAACTGAGTACATGAATGGATATATTAAAGTGAAGTTCTACAACGAGGATGCTTATTTAACATTCGCAGACCTTTATTTGTAATTTGTGAAGTTTTTGTGAAGTCCCTTTTGCTTGCTGTCTGCCGTAGAGTGTTTACCTTTGCGGCAGAAAACAAAACCGTAAGCGTATGAAGAGAAATGCTTTCCTTTTATTCTTCACGATGGCGTGTGTGCAGCTGACAGCCGCCCGGTCCCGCCTCGACAGCCTGCGCCACATGCTGGAGCAGGCTCCCGTGCAGGAGAAGGTTTACATCCACATGGACAATACCTGCTACTTCAAGGGCGACACCGTCTGGTATAAGGCATACGTGGTCAGGGCGGACAACAACCAGTACACCGACATGAGCCGCTTGATGTACGTGGAACTGGTGTCACCCGACGGGCTCGTCGTGGAGCGGCAGCAGCTCATCGTCTCGGAGAAGGGCTACAGCAGTGGTGACTTCGCACTGAAGGACTCTCTCTACTCTGGCTTCTACGAGCTTCGTGCCTACACCCGCTGGATGCTCAACTTCTGCGTCACGGAGCACCCCTACGGCAGGAAGGACCGCGAGCAGTTCTACAACAGGCAGATGGCGGCGGACTTCTTCCGCCAGTACGGCACCATCTACAGCCGCGTCTTCCCCGTCTATGAGCGACCGGACTCCGCAGGAGACTACTCCCAGAAGTACATCGTCAGCCGACCCAAGCAGCGGTTAGACAAGGTGCTGAAACCTGACCTTAACGTAAGGTTCTACCCCGAGGGAGGCAGTCTGATTGCAGGCAGCCGCTGCCGCATCTCTTTCGAGGCAACCACGGAGGAGGGGGAGGCCGTCAGCGACTTACAACTGCAAATCGGGCAGAGGACGGCACCCTGCCCAAGGTCCGTTGCACCTACAAGGGAAAGGAGTATTCGTTCAGTCTGCCAAAGGCAGAGAAGAGAGGAGTGACGATAAGGATGAGCCCTTCCCTTGAGAGGCTCAAGCTGACGGCACGCGGACTTGACCCGACGAAGGAATACGGGTGTACGGTGCTGTGTCGGGGAAAGCTGCAGCACTTCCAGAGGATTGAACTCGGTAGCGGGGATGGGGAAGTGGAGATACCGCTGCCCAAGCTCCCGACAGGAGTCAACGACTTCATCGTATTCGATGAGGAGGGGACGCCACTGGCCGACCGTCTCTTCTTCGTCAACAACCATGACTACGGAACGGAATGGATAGAGGTGGAGGGACTTAAGGACGGGTACCAGCCCTACGAGCAGGTACGCTTGGCGTTCCATGCCCCCGCAGATGCTGGGCACCTCTCCATATCGGTGAGGGATGCATCTACCGACGACCCCACCTACGACACGGGCAACATGATGACAGAACTGTTGCTATCCTCGGAGCTGAAGGGCTTCGTTGCCTATCCCGACTATTACTTCGAGGCGGACGATGAGGAACACAGGGGGAATCTCGACCTGCTGATGATGGTGCAGGGATGGAGACGGTATGACTTCAGGGAACTGACAGAGAACAAACCCCTGCGCTACCTGCCGGAGAAGAACATGACCGTCGAGGGGGCGGTGTATAAGACCATACCCTTTGAGGAGATTGATCCATCAGAGATGAAATATTGGAAGCAAGGAATCTTCGGATTTACAGATACAGAATGGGAAATGCTACCACCGGAAGACCCGCTCAAGCAGAAGATGAGATTTGCACAGTCGACCAATACGGTTCCCACATATCTGGCAGAGATGGAGACACCAGAGGAAGAAGAGACCCTGATGAGTTTCCAAGGTAATATGGAGATGGAAAGAATAGGCACCCATACAGAACTGGAACATGAGGGGAATCTCAGAAGCGCAGAAGACCCCTACGCCGGAATCAATAACGGAGGTCTGAAGAAAGAAGTCATTGTCACCAGTGAACTTGTACTGGGAACCGATGTTGCGGAAGTGGAGATGAAAACGGAAAACGGAGGCCGTTTCTCCTTCAACATCCCTCCTTACTATGGCGATGCCATTCTCTTCTTGAGTGCCCACAGTGAGAATGCCAGTGAAAAGTGTGTGGAGAAGAAAGCAGTAAAAGGGAGGCTTGATGAAAGCGGGTGGCCCGATTTTTATGTCAAGCGGAATCTGTTCTTTCCAATTTTTGCAAAGAAATACTCCTTTTACCAAAGCCACTTCCCGAAGGATGATGTATATAAAAGGCCTGTGCAGGAGGAGATGATGGAAGACAGCCCAATTTCTTCCATGGACAAAGACTTAGATGAAGTGGTCATCAAGAAGAAAAGATGGAGGGGAAGGCATGCCATTGACTACACCAAACCCGCTTATGTCTATGATGCTTACGAACTGTATAATCTTGTAACAGACTACGGCCTTTCCTACGGAAAACTGAACTTCCGACGCTTCCCCTATCAGGTCAGCATCTTGCTCTTAGGGAATTATAACAGCGAGAGGTTTTTTAATGTCGATGCCCGCATGAACGACTATCTCTTTTACAGGAGCTATCAACCCGAAATGGCCATGGGAATCAAAGTCATGCAAACAAGAAGTAATTATGCTATATACAAGGATTTGCAACTGAGTCGCCAAAAAGAAATACGGGTTTTCACAGACTTTGAACTACGCAACGAAGAGAAGCCTATAGAGATGGCCAACAAGGTTCAAGATGTAACATTGGATTTTGTGACCTTCCCCGATGACGGAAAGCAGTACACGTTCCGCGACCGCCGCATCGTGCTCCACGGATTAACCGAGCCTTCGGAGTTTTACTGTCCCGACTACAGCCGAAAAACTTCAAGGCCGAGTTCTATAATGGTAGCAGAGAAGTGCGAATGAAGGTGAGTGCAGAAGGGTTGACAACAGAAGGAAAGACCATTATCAATCAATGAAAGGAATGCAACTTGTCAAACAGCGACATACTAACGACTGTGGTCCCGCCGCTCTAATGATGGTGGCGCAGCACTATGGGAAGGACCTCTCTATGGAGGAACTGAAAGCGAGGTGCCGGCTCACACGGGACGGTATCTCGCTCTTCGACCTCTGCCGTGCGGCGGAGGGCATCGGACTACGCACGCTCGCCATCCGCTGTACAGTAAAGGAAATGGTGGAGCGTGTACCCCTACCCGCCATCGCCCTGTGGACAGGCAACCACTATGTTGTTGTTGACGAAGTCGATGACAGCCATATTCATGTCCTCGACCCTGCAAGGGGTTCTATGGAGTACTCTCATGGGGAGTTCATGCGAGGATGGTATCAGGAAAACAGGGAGCAAGGAGTCATCATGGTCTTGGAGGAAGCACCCATTGTCGCCACGTTCCGGAGGTATGCCACACAGGTCAAGGAGAAGCCTTCAGAAGAGGAATGGAGAGAACTTTGCGACCTTGTTGACAAGACCGTCCCGAACTTCCATGCGATAC
>CADCDK010000037.1 GCA_902800185.1 uncultured Prevotellaceae bacterium | reverse complement strand
GAGGGCGCGAGGTGCCTCTCCCATGTCGTGGTAGCAGCGGCCGAGGAGGTAGTGGGCTCGCATGCGCTCGTTGGCAGAGCCGTGACGGTCGTAGTAGTCGGTGAGCTCTCGCAGGAGGGTGTCAGAGGGCAGCACGGAGTCGCACTTGTTGAGGGCATCGGCACGCAGCAGGGCGTGGCGCATGGAGAGGGAGGTGGTGGGGAGAGTCCCCACCTTATTTAATATATACAGGGAGGAGTCAGGGCGGGTGCGCATGAGGGAGTCCGCACGGTCGAGCAGGGCGGAGAGCTGCCGCTCCTCCCGGGTGGTGCAGGCGGTGAGGGCAAGCAGGACAAGAAAAGCCGCGCCCAGGAAACGGGAAAGGGTGGAGGTCAGCGGTGGAAGGCTCATATAGTATAACGTGTTATCGGATGTTCTGGTCAAGTGCAAAACCAGGGCCGACGGTGATGTCGGCCCTGGCAAAGAGGTTTGTCCTGATGGGGTTATTGTTCCAAGATGGAGAATTCGGAGCCGGTGGCGAAGTCCTGGCCGTCTTGTGAGGAGAGGGCCGTGAAGCGCAGGTAGCGTGCCTTGACGGGTGAGCCGAAGAGCACACGCTTCTCCTTCTGGTTGTTCTCAAACTGTCCCTCGCAGACGGGGTCGCTCCATGTCTGTCCGTCAAGACTGGTCTGGATGCGGTAGTTCTTGATGTTGCCATTCCGCGAATCCTGACGTGGCAGATAGACAAAGCCCTTGAGCATCTTCACTGTTCCACAGTCGAAGTCAACCCAGTGGGGATAGTTGGCGACGGTGACACTCCACATGGTGTGCCAATAGGTGGCGGGGTTGCCATCGACAAGGTGCTCGGCATCGCCCTCACCACTCTCCACGCTGCTGGCGAAGCTCACGGTGATGGGAACATTCTCGATGCGCTTGAAGGTCTGTTCATAGACAATCTTGGGCTCGGCAGCATCGTAAACTCTGATGGTGCCGCCCTCGCGCATGTTCACCGCACCGGTGTAGGCTTGGTACTTCGGCTTGTTGTAGTTCTTGCCAGGTTGTGGGATGGCATACATCAGCTTGGCATCGGGGCTCTTGCCCTGAACGGTCACGTTGCCATCGACATCGCGCAGGATGGTCAGCGGGGCGATGCCTGTCAAGGCGAGGCGTGGGGCGCGAGGTGCAAGGTGGGCGGGACTGATGACGAAGGCGAAGGTCTGCGGTACGGCTTTCACACGATCCTGCTCCAGCGGTCCGCCTTGTCCGCAGCTATTGCCGCCCAGACCTGTGACAGCCTTGTCAAGGTGCAGGTAGATGCCGTCGCTTGCGGGCAGTTCATACGGGTGCTTGGCAGCATAGAGCTGCTGGGCAGAGTAGGGCAGTGCCGAGATGGACATGGGCTGATCGGAGGCGAAGAACATGCCTGCGCCCGTGTTGTCGGTCAGCGTACACCAACGGGTTTCCTGGTGGTTGGCCATGTCTTGCGGCTTGGGGAAGTTCTCGAATTCCTTCTCAACCTTGTTTTGATAGATGCCGATGTTCTGCGATGTCTTGCGGTCGGGGTAGTTGTCGATGGGGCCGCGACCGTAGTAGGTGAGGTTGTCCATCTGCTTGGGCAGCTTCATGGCATAGCCTAAGCGTGGCAGGATGAGGGTCGGCTTGTTGGAAGTGATGGCGGACTGAGACTCAATCTTTCCGTCGGGATAGACGGTATAGACCTGTGAGGTGGTGAACTTGAACTCATTGCCCGGAGCCTGGGATTCGATGTTGAACACCAGTACAACCGTTCCGTCGGGACGATTCGTCAGGATGGTGGCTTTCTGTGCGGTGTGCTGCAGGCGGTCGAGCCCGTTGTCGAACCATGCGCGGTCTGCCCAGTTGTCGTTGTTGACGCGGGCGCGGTAGGTGTCGAGCTGCGGGCCGTTGCCATCGGCAATCATCTGCTTGCCGTTATATTCGAGACTGGAGATAAGACCCTGCTTCAGGTTGAAGACCACACGGAAGTCCTTGCCGGAGATCACCTTCTTGCTGTCTTCTGCATCCTCAACCTTCAATTCTCCCTGTACTCCCTGGATTTCTTGCGCTCCCTGCGCTTCCTTGACCATCAGCTGCTCCTCGGCCTGCACGAAGCCGGCCTTTGCCCATGGCATGTCGTGTTTCAGCAGGAACTGGATGGTGACGAAGTATTCCTTGTCGGCATCGAGCGCCTTCGGATCAATGTCGCTGAGGGCGACGGTCTTGTGGGTGCGGGGTGCCACGCTGCCCACCTTCACCTTGCCGCGCTTCACCTCCTGACCGTTGGCCTGCAGGATGTACTGCACGTCATAGTCATTGAGGTCGTCGGTATAATAGTTCTTGTTGAAGATGTCGATGGCGGTCTTGGCTTCGTTGGCCCACTTGATGCCCACGTACTGATAGACTTTCTTCACCTCGTAGTACTGGGGCTTGGGTTCCATGTCGCCGAAGATGATGCCGTTCATGACAAACTCACGGTCGTTGGGCGTGTCGCCGTAGTCACCGCCATAGGCGAGATAGCGGGTGCCGTCCTTGGTATAGTTGTACATCGACTGGTCAATCCAGTCCCAGATGGCACCGCCGCAGAAGAAGTTCGTGGACTCCATGGCCTCCCAGTAGTCGATGAGGTTACCCACGGCATTACCCATGGAGTGGGCGTACTCAGAGATGTGGAAGGGGTATTTGATGTTCATGTTGCCCTTGACGGCGGAGCGCACCCAGTTAACGGATGGGTACTGGTTGGAACCCATATCGACGATGTCGTTGTTGCGCTCATACTGTACGGGGCGACTCGGGTCGAAAGCCTTCACGGCAGCGTAGCTTGCCTTGAAGTTATCGCCGGGGCCGGCCTCGTTGCCAAGGCTCCAGATGACGATACTGGGGTCGTTGACGCGGGCACGGGCCTGCTCCATCATGCGGGCGATGTGGGCGGGTCTCCATTCAATGGGGTGGGAGATGGAGGCGTCGCCGTAGTAATATTCATGGCTCTCGAGGTTGGCTTCGCCCTCGAGGTAGATGCCGTACATGTTGCAGAGGTAGTACCAATAGGGGTCGTAGCTGTAGTGGGAGGTGCGCACATGGTTGATGTTGGCACGCTTCATCATCATGATCTCCTCTTTCATCTGCTCGCGGGTGATGGCATGGCCCAGCACGGGGTTCGTCTCATGGCGGTTGACACCCTTCAGCTTGACGGGCTTGCCGTTGACGAGGAAGTAGCGGCCTGCAAGTCCGAACTCGTCCTCGCTGGCGGGCACGTCCTTGATCTCAACCGTGCGGAAGCCCACTTGGGTGGAGATGGTCTCTATGGCGTTGCCTTTCTTGTCCAACAGCTCTGCTACCAGTACATAGACGTTGGGCTCTTCTGCTGTCCAGGGCTTCACGTCAGGGACCATCATCTCCATCTTCAGCTCAATGGGCTTGTCCTGAGCTGTCTTCTTGCCAGGTATCCACTCCATCTCGCCCTCCACACCAACGGGCTCGTTCTCGCTGCTGTAGAGCTTGTTCCTATACAGGCGATAGGCAATACGGAGGCCCTTGAGTTTCCGGTTCGAAAGGTTTTCGACGGTGGAGTTGATGCGGAGAATACCCAGACTCCCTTCGAATGAGGGGATGGCAATGAGGTCGGTGAAGTGTACTTTCGGCGTGCTATAGACGGCAACGGTGCGGAAGATGCCGGGCAGACGGAACATGTCCTGCGCCTCGAGGAAGGAGCCGTCGCTGTTGCGATAGACTTCCACGCTGACTGTGTTCTCGCCGACGTGTGCAAACTTGGAGATATCGAAACGGGCGGCATCGCGGGAGTTCTTGGAGAAGCCCACGTAGTGGCCGTTGATCCAAAGATAGAAGAACGAATCGACACCGTCGAAGCTGATGAAGAACTCGCGTCCGTCCCACTCCTGTGGGATGGTGAATGTGCGGCGGAAGGAGCCTACCTCGTTACGATATACGTAGGTTGTCCAGTTGTGTGGCGGCTCACGCATCACGCCTTTCTTCCAGTCGCCGGGCTGCACCTGGTGATAGAAGATGACGGGCTGGTTGACGTAGATGGGGGTGCCGTACTTTTGGGAACCGTCTTTCTGGATACCCACCATGTTCCATGAGCAAGGCACGGGGATGTCGTCCCAGGTGCTCACGTCGAAGGTGGGGTCGAAGAAGTTGACGGGACGCTCGTCGGGGTTCTTGGCAAAGTGGAACTTCCAGGTTCCATTGAGGCTCTGCCAATAGGAACTCTTCTCGGGCAGGACCTGGCGTGCCTCTGTCTCGTTCTTGAACGAGGCAAAGTATGCGCGGGGCTGCAGCTTGTTGTAGCCCAGCAGTTCCGGCGATTCCCATTCTTTGCCTGTGGGGGCTGTGGCATCACCGTAATGGAATCCCTCCAATGGCTTGTTGTCGGCAAATGTAGCTGTTGCAACCATTGCCAACACGATTGTTAATAGGCTTTTGTAGTTCATAATCGGTTATTTATAATTGTTTTTATTCTCAATGTCAATGCTTCCCACTCCTCATCGTCACAATGTAGGCACCGAGCAGCACCATGACGGCGGCGACGGGCTTGTCCCACGTGAGCAGGTCCTGTCCGATGGCAATGGCGATGAGCGATGCCACGACGGGCTGCAGATTGGTGTATATGCTGACGGTAGTAGCTTGCAATCGTTTCATGGCGTAGGGAATCATGAAGTAACCCAGCACGGTGGCAAACACGATGATGAATGCCATCTCCATCACACCGCTCCATGCCCAGGCGGGTGAGTAGAGCGTCTGTGTGGGTTCGGTGATGAATGCCCACGGAACGGTGACCAGGGCGGAGACCAGGAATATCCATTTCATCTGTGCCACGGGCGAGTATTTCTGCGACACCTTGCGGGTGGCAATCAGATAGACAGCCCATGTGAGCAGGCTGAGGATGGTGAGGATGATACCCAGCAGGTCGTTCTTGCCTGTTCCGCCTCCCTGCCAGCCCATGAAGAGCATCAGCAATGCACCCCCAATGCCCAATGCCACGCCTATAACACCTTTGCCTGTGATGCGCTCGTTGATGAACAGGGCTGCCATGAGCATGACAGCAATGGGAGTGAGGGCAGCGATGAGCGAATAATAGACGGGCGTGGTGTAGTCGAGCGCCCAGGCGGTGAGCGTCTGTGAGATGACGAAACCCAAGAGCCCGCAGACGATGATGGTCATGAGGTCGCGCCGCTCAATCTTCTCCTTGGGAAGGAAACAGGAGATGAGCCAGAAGATGACGGCAGCACCTACAGAGCGTGATGCCATGTAGCCCATGGGTGTCACCCAGTCGTCGAGCAGCAGCTTCGTCACTGGAACACCCAACCCAAAGATGATGTTGGCGGTGAATATGGCACTGTGGCCTTGCAGACTTTTATAGTTCATTTTCTATCCTCACTTTCTCGAATCCCATGGCGCGTAGCAGCTTGCCGAATTGTTCAACGGCATTCTGCTTGGCTGTCTCGTAGTTCTTCTTGGTCAGGCATCGACGCTTCATCACGGCATGGGCCTTGTAATAGAGCTTCTGGCGGTCTTTCTGCGACCATGAGCCCTCTTCGAAGAATGACTTCGTGCGTGCCTCGTCGATGAATTCCTCATCGAGCAACTTGATGGGTGGCAGAACAGCAATGACCGTGTCGCCCTCCATCCGAATCCAACCTTCCTTGACCTGTTTCATGTTGATGCCGAGTCGCAGCGTGCCGTAGTAGATGCGTACCAGCTGGTCGTCGCCGAAGAACCCGTGGCGCACGGTGTCGATGATTTCCTCGTCGCTGATGGACAGGAACTCCCATTCGCCAATCTCTTCCATCGACTGGATTTGCGTGGGCGAGAGAGCCTTGTGCTCCTCATTGTTGAGGGTGATCGTGTTGTCTTTGTTCAGCCAGACCAACAGGATGCCCAGAAGCAGGACAAACAGGACGATGCCGCTTGTCATCGCCATGTGCTGTCTGATCATGCCCCCGATGAGCTGAAGCTGTCTATTTCCTTGTCGTCCCATGTTCTATCGTCGTTTGATCAAATAGTGTTGACAGGTCGTTCAGCGTGAACTCCTTTCGGAAGGTAACGGTGATGTCTTCCTGCCTGTACCCCAGTTGCTCCATCATCGGGATGAGCAGCGATGCCGCATTCTGACGTGCCATGTCAATGATGCCCATCTGGGGGATATCGTTCACGATGGCCTGCCGGCCTTCTTTCTCATACTGGGTGAGCTCCTCGTCTGTGAAGTTGCTCCTGAGCAACGGCACATACTCATGAACCTCATCGCGGGCAATCTTCGTGCTGGTCATGCTGATGCGTGGATCGGGCAGCACAATCTCTATCTTCTCGCCACGCTTGTGTACGTTGGCTTCTGCGAAGTCGGCAAAGTCTATGTAGGCTTTCACCTTTGCCTCGATGGGGATGGCGATGCGCCGCTTGCCCATAGGCAGGGGAATCTTGAACGAGTTTTTCATGATGGAGCCATCAATCTTCCTTTCGTCTTCGTGGGTGATGATCTTTCTCACCTGATACTCAGCTGTGTAAAGGCGTGAGCATTGCTGTATCTGCGTTACCAACACGGAAATGGTGTCAACGGTCGTCTCTTCCGGCACTTCTTGTGCGGTGGGGCGACAGGCGGTTAGCAGTGGCAGCCATAGGGCCAGTACGATGACGGATGTTAATTGCCTTTTCATATTTGGCAAAGTTACGAAGATTATTTCAACTGTCCAAATGTTTCCCTTCTTTTTACTTCGAATCGTTTGGCAGTTTGGATTTCTCTTTTTCTCTTTGCCTGAATCATATATAAATATGTGATGCGTTGAAGAAAAGTGAAAATCGGTAAAGATGTCAGATTTTTTGTTAAGGAGTTAAACCCTGTGATGTTGTTTGCGTCTTAAGAATAGTTGCAACTAACATTAGAACCAAACAACAAATCATAAAAACAAAAAAAGGAGAACGATTATGAAGAAAATGATGATGGCAATAGCCGCAATGATGGTCATATCAACAGCCTCGATGGCACAGGATAATAACGAGAAGAAGCAAGCGCCTCGCAAGATGGACAGAACCGAAATGGTGAAGCATCGCACAGACCGCATGGTGAAGGAATACGGACTCGATGAGGCGCAGGCCCAAAAACTGCTGGAGCTGAATACGGCCTATGCCGACAAGATGCCCCGCATGGGCGGTCAGCGCCCTGGCGGTCCACGTCATCAGGGACAGCCGGATGCCAAGCAGAAGGTGGACGGCACGACCGGAGCTACTGCCCAGCAGCCTGCCGGGCGCCCCAGCAGGGAGCAGATGGAAGCTCGCCGAGCTGAGATGATGAAGAATACGGAAGCCTATCATGCTGAACTCAAGAAAATTCTTACCGATGAGCAATACAACAAGTTCATCGAGAATCAGAAGAATCGTCAACAGAGACCGCGTGACGGTCGTGGACGAAGATAAGCGGTAATAAAGATTGTTGAAGGGCGCTCTCTAAGTGATTAGAGGGCGTTTTTTTTGCTCTTTACTTTTTTTTTCGTACTTTTGCAAATGAAAACATCAAAATACAGAGAAATGAATAGGACATCAATGACGATTATTTGTGGGGTAGGGGTTGCATTGCTCGTTGCGTGCGCGGAGAAGAAACCTTCTACCACCATCATCACCAAGAAACCTGTGGAAAAGGTCGTTCCCAAGGAAACGCAGCGCATGGGCGACTACGAGCAGGATTTCGACGTGGCCTGGATAGAATCTACATATAAGGTGATTGTCAGCCGCAAGGCCGACGAAAGTCTCCCTGTCGTTGACGATGGCAACGGAGTGAAGTTCTACGACAATAAGGTGACCGTGAGAGTGGTGCGTCAGGATGGCAGCGAATTCTTCAACCGTGTTTATTCCAAGAAGGACTTCGCCCGCTGGGTGGAGGAATCTTACTTGGAGAATAGCGTACTGTTGGGAGTTGTCTTCGACCGTGCCGAGGGCGACGACCTTTATTTCGTCGCCAGTGTAGGTACGCCCGATGTCTTGAGCGATGAATATGTTCCTATGGCTATCAAGTTGAACCGCATGGGAACAGTCTCTATCTCTAAAGAAACGAGACTCGACAGCTCAATAGCCGCCGAGTCTCACGAAGATGAGGGGGGGTAAATACCTTTCTTTGTCTTAGAACTTTGCCATCTTGATGGCATCAATGGCACACTCGTCTCCCTTGTTTCCTAACCGTCCACCGGCGCGGTCTTGTGCTTGTTGCAGATCGTTGGTGGTCAGCAGGCCGTAGATGACGGGAACCTCGCTCTTGGCATTGAGGCGGGCTATACCATAGGTGACACCTTGACAGATGTAGTCGAAGTGGGGAGTCTCACCCCGTATGACGCAGCCCAGAATGATGACGGCGTCATAGCCTCCGTTCAGACACATCTGATGGGCACCATAGACGAGCTCGAAACTTCCTGGAACGGTCTTGACGTGGATGTTCTCAGGCAGGGTGCCATGAGCCTCAAGCGTCTTGACGGCGCCATCGAGGAGTGCGCCCGTAATCTCAGGATTCCATTCGGCTACCACAATGCCGAAACACATGTTGCTGGCATCGGGAACTTTCGAGAAGTCGTAGTCGGAAAGATTGTGGAGTGCTGTTGCCATTGTCTTGCTTATCTGGAGGCACGCTCAATGTAACGGTCAATCTCCTGACTCTGTACGAGTGAAGAGTTGATGTACTTTTTCTTGATCTCCTTGTAAATCTTCAGAGCTTCTTCCTTCTTGCCCTGAGATTCAAGCAGGATGGCTGCCTGCTGGCGGAAGGTGGGAGCAACGCTGATATTGGTGTTGTTGTCAGCACGCTTGTCAGCCATGTCAGCAGCCTTCAGCAGGTTCTCAACGGCTTTGTCGAGCTGGTTGACGTGAGCGTAGGCATTGCCAAGTGCCGCGATGGCAGCAGGGCTTACCAGCGCGTCTTTGGCAGGAGTGTACTGGTCGAGATATTTCACGGCATCTTCCCATTTATCCATGTTTGCATAGCAAAGTCCTGCATACAGGTTGGCGAGATTGGCGGCATCAGTTCCGCTATAGTCGCTTGCAATCTTCAGGAAGCCGGTATAGTTGGCACCGTCGCCATTGAGCGCCTTGTCGAACTGCTCGGCATTGAAATACTCCTGTCCGCGACCCAGCTCTGTGCTGGCCTTGTTCTCGCGGGGCTCAGAAACGTAGTTCTGATAGAGGATAACACCAACAATGATTGCGATGACAGCAACCACTGAGATCAGGATAACTTTCTTGTACTTGTCGAAGAAAACTTCTGTTTTGTTAAGGGTCTCGTTGACTTCAACGGCTCCCTCTGCTTGTTTTTTTGCCATTATTTTTTTATTGTTTTTATTATTCGTCCAATTTTAGCGGGGCAAAATTACACATTTTCTCCCACATAGTGAAATTTATTGCCGACTTTTTTTCGCTTTTGGCCAAAAAGCATTATCTTTGTTGCCTGATATACCATTAACTCAATTATTATTAACATCTCAACTCAAAACAATTATGCAAAAGAATTTTTTCCATTGGATGTTCGCCGCTATCCTCGTTTGCGGCGCAAGTGTGTTCACATCGTGTTCGTCGAACGACGATAACCCCACACAGCCCGACCTGAATGTGGCC
>CADCDK010000036.1 GCA_902800185.1 uncultured Prevotellaceae bacterium | reverse complement strand
CTCTGTGGAAATAGATTCTGTTGGCTTATCATACTCACCCCATGCACTCAGATGATCGAGGATGGTAGACTCCACACGACCGACCCATCTTGCGCCTACACCGTTTTTCAATGCTATCGGACGGAATTGCTTTAATGCTTCAGATACTTCCCTTATAATTGCATCGGGTCTTTGTATGCCGTTGTCATGTGCAAATGCCACGGCGTCCTCCCGGCTGAAGTTTCTGAGCTTGGCACGCATGAACAGGCAATGGTCTTCGTTGGGAAGGTTGCCCCCCAAGTCCAGTACATAGGTGAGATCGTATGCAGGAGCAAGGCCCCATGTGCCGTCCTCACTCATGATGAAAGAGAAATTCTTGTTGTGGTCATCGGTATTGTTGGCAAGGATATTGAACACCATACGCCGGAATACCTCCTGACAGTCAGACTCTGGTAAGTGGAGCTTCCGGCAAACGGTCAGCAGCTTCTCATAACTGTCCGCATCGGGGTACAAGGCTGCGAGTGTCTGAGTGAAGACTTTCTTACTGTTTCTGCGGTCAAAGCGCATGGTCATAAAATGATTCTTACCATTAACAGAGTACAGACGTGATGGCATCATGTCAATCCCTGCTTTCCTTGCAAGTTCGTAATAGGTCATCTCAAGCTCTGCTGAGCTGTATTCAGCATTGCCGAACTTTAGCAGGTAATAGTCGTAATCCTCCAGCCCTGCTATCTGACCACTGCGTATCTCTCCGCTGTTTCGGTTGATTGCAATGATTGCCTTGGGCTGCCTTCCTCCTGCCGAGGTGCCGACGGTGAGCAGCGACTGCATGGTGATGGACTCACCGGGCATGATGCGTGCGTTCTCTCTTTCTGAGAAGATGCGCTCGGCGAGATCTGTCAATGAGGACATATCTATTTTCTTTGGACTTCGTTCTCTTGATGCCTGAGGCATGAATTCCAACGCTCCCATGCCGCGTTTACCGATAAACGACAGCTTGTCAAGCGGAGTTATGTCAGCATTGGAAAGATGGTGCTGCTGCCGCCAAAGGTCAAAGAGCTGATTACCCCAAGAATCAGGCAGAGAGTCTGCGATAAAAGATGGAAGCCGTTGATAGATCTTTCCATCTTCTCCCCATATGGGCATGTTTGCGTATACCTTGAGTGGAGCGACGAGCGGTGCGATGTCGAGGCCTTTCCTAATAAAGCGGGGGTTGTAGTTGAAGTATGAAAGCCCTCGCCGGGCATCCCAAACGAGCCGGCCTATCTCTTCATCCCACAATATCACCTTAAGAACTGTAATCATAACGTTGAGTCTTTTGAGTGTCGTATACGTTGTGTCTGCTTGCCATTCCCCTGCATGAGATAGGGAGATGGCGGCAAGTCAGGCAGCAATCCCTCCAAGGCATTGATACGGCCAACGACCTTCAACAGCAACAGAAACGTTCCAAGCGAGATGTTGTTGGCAGATCCGCTCTCAAATTTGTGGATGGTGGTCATGCCGATACCGCTCTTCTCCGCTACTTCCTTTTGGGTGAGATTGCAGCGTAACCTGTATTCCCTGAACCTGCTTCCGAGCAGCCGGACAAGTTCTGGAGTTGAATATTCGTATAAATCTGCCATAATCATATAACTTTCATCTTAATGATATTTATGTATTAAATATCCTACAAATATCATAATATTGATATTTACAACGGCAAAGATAAACTAATATTTTGAAATAACAAAATATTCCATTGATTATTTGCATTTTGACTTGAGGCATATCTGCTGTTCAATCTGCTTCTCGATAGCATACAAGTCAATCCTATCAGATGTGTGCAAAATGCAGCCCTTGCCTTGGTACACGAGCAGTGCAGGGTGCAAGATATACCTTTTCCGTAAGACAAATCGGCTCATTCTGCGCGATGCGGATGCATGGTGAGAAGTACTTGAAGTCGTCGATGGTGTGATACTTGTGTTTGAAAGCCCAGCGGAGGAAGCGACGAAGAAACTCCAGCTATTTCTTCACGGTCGAGTTCTTCAGTCCTTCCGACTCTCCAAGAAAGTGGTAATACTCTGCCAGCCCCTTCTCACGGAAGAAGTCAAAGGAAAGACGGAAGCCATTCCCCTTCATCCGCTCCATCTTTCTGATATGGTTCCACATGGAGGTGTACTTCTCTCGGCTGCTCTTGGACCATCCTTTAGAATCACCCTCTCTGTGCATGAAATCCTGGTAAGCGCCCTCGAAGTACTTACGGCGCTTTGTCTTGGCGCATTCATCAGCAAGCTTGGTGGCATTGGCATAGCCCCGCCCTTCATTGTGTCTAACGGTACGGGTCAGCCGGGCTCTCAACGACGCCACAGCATTGGCGACCTTCTTGTCAGTCAGCATCTGTCCCTTGCGCTGTGATGCTGAGTTTGCCTGCTGCACGACAATAGCCAACTGATCCAATCCGGCGTTGACATAACTCATAGGCATCATCCCGTCCACGTCGAGCTTCACGCGCTGTGATTCCTTGTTCCACTGAATCTCACAGGCATGAAGCCCAGTTGAAAATTCCATCCGCTTGCCGTAGAAGTTCACCCGCATCAGGATAGAATACACCGGATAAGCCACTCTACCCTTTTTAGTCGACTCGCCCTTTCCCCGCTTCCGGAGGAAGAAATTTACTTTTACCATTTGTGTATTAATTTTAGTTGTGTGTCATTATTGGCACAAGCTAATATACAGAAAGATAGAAGCAATAGTAATTTTTGGATACAATTCTAAGAATTAAATCACTCAGTACCTCCTTACTCTTCTATACTTCAGCATATAAACTTTGTTGAAGTATTGCTCCCAAGGATTGGCAGTCGAGCTCACGTCACCATCCGTAATCCGAAGGCCATAGAAACGGGTGCCGGTGCGCAGGTAAATGGCTATTTTCTTAGCAAGGGCTGTCTCCATTGGGATGTCAAAGTCGGTAATCCACAGCACATCGGCGTTGGCATAGTGATGGCCGTCGAGCAGGGAGAACATCATGTCCATCATGTTCTTGGCACTGGTGCCGCCATTGATGAAGGGAATGACGGGCTCCTTGCGCGGCACATCTCTCTCCGTAGCACCCAAGGCCTTGAGCAGACGGTTGTAGCGTTGTGCCTTGAGGTCAACGGGACGTACTGACACGGAGAAGTCGATGAAGAAGCAGTCGCGCTGCTCTTCCTGCACCATGGCCGTGAGCTGTTCCACCAACAGCTTTTCCACACGCTCGGGCAGCCCCTTCATACTGGCGGAAGTGTCGACGCAGATGATGACGGGACCGATGCGGCTTGCCGACGTGAAGCTCAGGCGGCGGGACGGCTTGCTGATGTTCGACTTATAGCGGAACACCTGCAAGTGTTTGGTGAGATACTTGTAGACGAAGAGCTTCTCCAGGCTCTCGTCGGCGCACTGCGCCCACTCGGAAGGGAGCAGCGCATTGACATCATTGCCGATGGTGATGCCCTCGATGTCGCTGCCCGAGGCGTGCTCTATCATCAGATCGGTGCCTTCTGCAGCGCAGAGCCGCTCCTTACCGGCGTCGTCAGCCTTGCGTCCCATCTTCTTGATAATCTCATCGAGGATGGGATAGCGGTCGCGAAGCTTGATGACCTGAAGATGACGCTCAAACTCCGACTCCGACCAGGTGCCGTCCATCATGTCATAGGCCGAGGCAGCGTCGTCACCGTCTGCGCCAAGCTTCTGCGTAATACGTGCCATCTGCTTGTAGACGGTCTCCAACTGCATCGGCACCTGATGTCCTTGTCTGCGAATCCATTCAGACTCTTTCTTGCACAACTGGTCAAAGATGGCTTCCTGCCAGTCGTGACGCAGCTTCTCCCAATTTTCCTGCTTGTCAGTACCGCCTGGCGTGGAAAACAGCTGGGTGAAGAACTTCTCGTCGAATCCGTCCTCCTTGTGCCGCTCACCGATGTTAGCCACGAGACTTTCCCAATGCCGCCGCTCGCCCACCGAGAAATCGGGCACCTCACGGCTCTGCTTGTATTCCGTCCACGTGCGCTTGCTCTCAAATTTCGTATTGTGGAGGCAACTTACAATGAAGCGTCCTACGGTGACAAAGAATACTTTTCCGGCAGCCTTGCTGGAGAGCACCTTCACCTGCATCATTGGGTCGGACATCAGACGGATGAGGTATCCGAGCAGGGGGTCCTTGAAGGAGTCCCATGGGGCATCCGGTGACTTCACCGTATCACCCTCAGAGGGAACCTCGCCCGAAGCCACGAAATCCTCCACTATCTTCAGGTAGCGCTGCACGTCCATGAAGCCGCCCCTTTCATAGTACTGCCAGAAAGTCTCGTCTTTGTTCTCCATTGCCCTTAGTCGTAGATTTTGCCAATGTCCTGACGCGTGAAAGCCATCTCCTTATAGAACGCAGCCAGATAGTCCTTCACCTCCTTCTTGTCAGCAGCCGAGACAAAGATGTTGTCATAGACAGCCCATTCCGTCTTCTGCAGGGCATCGGCCAGCGTGTCAATCTCCTTGCTGAAGTCGCGCAGTCCAGCGGCATCTGAAAACATCGTGTCAGAGAAGAGGCTCCTATCACCTTCGGGAATCTTCTCAATCCCATACTCCACACCGTCTATATACAGATGGTCATCGTCTCTTGAAAGAATCACAAGGGTACTGCCGATGGGAGCGACAAATCGGTCGTAGTAACGACGTATGACATTCTTCCCATGCAGTGTCTTGTCCTTGTACAGGATGCCTTTCTCCGGTCCCTCATCTTTATTGAGCGTGATGTAGTAAGGGAGCATCTGGAAGTCGGAGGCCATGATGAAGGTATCGTTAATTCCCTTTCCCGTCACATGGTAATAGAGTTGGTAGTAGAGCCGCTTGTCGCTGTCACGTTGCAGTTTGCGCTCCGAAATCTGTCCGGCCGCCTTTTTGATTTTTGCATTCTTGATTTCCTCCTTCAAGGCACTTTTCAGTTCGGCCAGGCGGTTGGCATGCGTGGCAAAAACGGCTTGTATGACAACCTTGCGCACGGCATCACGTTCCTCCGGCTCCTGCCAAAGGCAATGGTACATCGGCATCAGGTCTTCTAGCCCCACTTCCCCACGGTCTTGCAGAAAGGCTGAGGTTCGGAGCAGCCGGACAATGTTCTTCCATCGGCGGTCGCTCACATAGATGTTGCGCAGCTCACTGTCGGCAGCCACCCTGACACTTTTGAGTGACTTGCGGATGGCTATGACGGCTTCGAGTACGGGCTGTGAAATCCCGATGTTGTCTATCTCACGGGACCATTTCTCATATTCCTCATTGTTGATTTGGTCTTCCGTGTTGATTTCGATGCCAGAGTCATCAGGCGTGGTCAGCATCTGAAGAAACAGCTGGTCATTAGAGATGTTCCTGCACTCAAGCCGGATGATGAATCGGTCCCACAGCGCCTCCAAGCCCTCGCCTTGTGCCGGAAGCTCATTGCTCGCCGCCACGAGAAGTTTCAGAGGCAAGTGGAGCTCATGGCTGCCATTGCGGAAGAGCTTCTCGTTCAAAACGGTGAGCAGTGTGTTCTGTATGGCCGGTCCTGCCTTCCACATCTCGTCGAGGAAGACCACGTCGGCAGTGGGCAGGTAGCCGTCCACGCAACGCTCATAAGAGTCCGTCTCCTTCAATTTCGAGATGCTCACTGGTCCGAAGATTTCGTCGGGGGTGGAGAAGCGAGACATCAGGTATTCAAAGCCCTTTGCGCCTCGGAACGCCAGCTTCAACCGCCTCGCCACCATTGACTTGGCTACACCCGGAGGGCCGAGCAGAAGGATGCTCTCGCCTGCCATGGCGGCAAGCAAGGACAATGCTATCTCTGTATCCTTGTCGTAGATGCGGCATTGCATCTGGTTGATCAAGCGTATGATTCTATCTTTCATTGTTGTCTGTCTTTTTATGAAGAAACATTGTGGTGCCTAATTTATAAATTCTTTATTGCTAACAGCTTGGCCTCGTCTGTTGTCATGACAAAGCATTGCTTACAGTCAAGCATGGCAAAGGATTTTTCAATGATGGGGTGGTCGAACAGAGTGTGACCAAACATCTGAAAGTCATACCCTCCCTGACTTTCTGTTGCCCAACTGAATATGACATGTTCTCCGGCATCGGACCATAATGGACTTCCCGTCAGATTATCGCCCATTCTGCTCAGTCCTATCTCGGCTAAAGCCCTCCACCCTTCTTCCGACTCAGTCAACTGATTGAGGTTTGAGGCACAGAGTACTCCTATCAACTCCTTGTGCC
Source organism: uncultured Prevotellaceae bacterium (assembly GCA_902800185.1). GTDB lineage: Bacteria > Bacteroidota > Bacteroidia > Bacteroidales > Bacteroidaceae > Prevotella. Next base: position 4,236 of record CADCDK010000036.1, on the reverse strand, counting down.
GTGTATACCAGTCTTCTGTGACACCGGCATGAGTGAACAATATTTTCTTGTTTCCAACCCTGACTTTGTATGATATTTGAAGTATAGGGCACTCAGTAAGCAGTATCTTTATTACATCAACATATTCCTTACTTTTCCGACTACTACCACCAAACTTGGCAAAAATGCTGCTCACATAGTGTGCGTCATGATTGCCGATAAGCATTGTTGTCCTGCCCCATAGCTCATTATCGGCTATGAAGCTCATTATGTTATGCCAGTTGTCAATAGCATCTGATTCCGTTATCTTCTCACTAGGATAAGGGTCGAAGTAATCGCCAAGGAAGATGATATGCTCAACCTTGTCGTAGAATTTCTCCATTGGTTTCCTCCAAAACGTCCGTCCATGGATGTCGGGAATGATGAGATATTTGATGTTCATGGAATGACTGCTTCGTTTAACTGCTCATTATAATTTCAAGATTCTCATTATTTTCTTCACGTCCTCGTCTGTTACACCGACGATGGGACTGATTTTCACAAAATGACTTTGCTGATCCGGAAGCATGCTGTCCTCATCATCAACGATAGCATACTGGGAAATATTGTCATGTTGTGAAAGCCATAGGTTGATTTCATAGCCTTTACTCGTGAGCCAACGTATCTCACCCGGTGTTACCTGACTGATAACTTCCCGACGGGTCTCACTCGGTGTGATGTCAATTAATTCACCGGGCATCTTTCGCTCAATCCATAGCCTTCTCATCTCTTCAAGTCCAAGACACTTCCACGAAGAGGAAATCACAACACCAACATCCTGATGTCGTACTACTTTCGCAAGATTTGCTACAGACTCCGGGTCAAAGCTGTAACCAAAGTGGTCTATGATGGCCTTCTTGCCCTCATTTTCACGCCATCTGAGCGTATTGAGCACGCCGTCAAAGTCGAGAAACAGTATCTTGTTCTTCTTTTTCATATTCCTTTAACAAATGATATTTACAATCAATGCTACGTACATAAGCAATGGCAGGACAACACAGATGATCACGGATGAAAGTTCGTAAACCCATCCTATCCTCTTAAAGAACAGAAGAAACTGAACAGACTTGTCGAAAACCTTATCACACCAACTCTCAAAATGCTTCTTCTTGGTAATCCAAATCGAAAGCCAAGCGATAATCAGAATGGGCGTTGCCAGCGGAAGTTTTAGACCTATGTCGAGAAGCACAGCCCATGTTAAGGGCATGAACAGGTAATAGGCCAGTACATTGATTTCGTTATAGGCGAGTCCTGTATGTCTGGCAATGAGGTTAAGACCATTTGCGACTTGATAAAAGAGCCTAAAGACAAGCCCTGTCTGCCCAGTGCCTTTATGTTGCTTATCTTGCCTCATGTTGCAAATGTGCCACAGGCCTTCTACCGCGTCATCGAGTTGGTCCCTATATATCAGATCCTCAACATATTCTTGCGGAATGGATTTGAATCCGAACTTCGCGCCGAGGATGGCGCATGCAACTGCAGCATTGGTGTCTGCGTCTCCACCGGCATTGACAACGGCTAACAGACCATCTTCAAAAGAGGAAGCATGCCAATAAGCCCACAGGGCTACGGACAGAGTCACGAGTGTATAACCCATGTGGTCATCATTCATCAACTTTGTGATGTCTGTCTCATTCCAAGCAAGCTCTATGTAGTCAGCTATCCGCTCATCGTATTCCATCGCTGTGTCAATCATTTCTTGATAGTTTTGCACTTGGCTGCCATATACCAATGCATGAATGAGATTGGAGACGATAACGCAGCTTCCAATGCAGCGTGGGTCGTAGTGAGTGAGCTTGCAGATATTTTCCGCACATTCCTTCACATGGTTTGGAAAGAGTCCTACAACAGAAGTTCGCATCACACCTCCGTTGGCAGCCGATTGATATCTACTCATTTCCCAAACCATTCGCGATACTACGAAGGGCTTCTCAACATAGTCTGCAATATTCAGCACCTTATAGGTATTCTCCCCAATTCCCATAGGCTCGCCTTCTGCCCACGCTTTGAAGTATCGTGCGATGTTGGTGAAGTTCACCCCCTTGTTCTCGATGACAGCGTGGGCTATACAGAGCATCATGTCGGTATCGTCAGTCCAATCGCCAATCTTCCATCGCTTACGGTGCCTGTCCTGGAATATCTGGCTATAGTGCTGCAAACCATGAGGATATTTCCACGCCATATCCTCGTCGGTCATGCCCTCAGTGCCAAGACCGAGTGCATCACCAACAGCCTGACCATAGAGACAGCCTTTGAAGCGATTGTAAATGATGCTTTTTTCCATATCAAATATATTCGAATGATCGTATCTGGTCAATTTATTCTTTTGTATATATCTGTCACCCGCTTTCTGACATCTCGTATCTCATCTATTGATGGCTCAATTTCCATATCAAGGTTCGCATAGTAGATTCCATTTAATTGTTCGCATCCCTTGAAAGCTCCATACTCTACCAGCTTGACACTCTTAGGAAGTAACATTTTCTTAAAATTTGTGCAGTTGCAGAAAGCATAGCGTCCTATAATGTTGACACCCTCAGGAATATTGATACTCGAAAGGTTTCTACAATAATAGAAAGCTCCATCACCGATAACCTTAACGCTGTCAGGAATTGTGATCTCTTTCAACCCTGAATATTCAAATGCGGATTCACCGATTTCTCTTAACAGTTTTGGAAGCTGCACGATCTCCAACTTCTTACAACCCTTAAAAACCCTGCCGCCTATAACAAGGACACTATTGGGAAATTCTATGGTTTGCAAATCCTTACAGTCGTAGAAGGCACCGTCACATATTACTTTTGTACCCTGTTTAATCTTGTATTCAACAAGATTTTCAGGAGCGGACATCAGTCGTTTACCATCAGCACTATATCTCACCCCATACTCATCTAATACCGACGTATCATATTCTCCTTCCAAATAATAGGTTGGCAGATAAGAAGCCAAGTCACTATCGGGGTATTTATCCTCCATATCCATTCTCTGCACAGCTCTCTTAGCCTCATAAAGTCCTTGGGCAGCAGCCTTCTTATACCAATCCAAGGCTATTGTCCTGTCTTTTGCGACTCCGCGTCCCTCTTCGTAGCAACCGGCAAGATTGTATTGAGCAAGCTCAACACCCAGTTCCGCTGCTTTTTGGTACCACTCTACAGCCTTTGCATAATTCTGTTTTACATTTTTCCCGTAATAATATCTGTCGCCCAACATTCCCATGGAGTAAGCGTCCTCCCGCTCAACCATCATGATATTGTAATTCAAATCCTCTCGCACGACAAAATAGTTAGGAAAGTAATCATCAAATAGCTTCTCTAATGCAATAAGAGCCTTTTCAACTACAACATTTCCGCCATAACTTGCCTTTTCTATCTGTTCACAGGCTTCGCTAATACTATTATGTATATCAGCATCATTGATAGTTGGTATTGTTACAGCAGACCTCTCTTTTCCACTTTGACTCTGCATGAGATTAGCGTATTTATTTATAATCTCAATGCATTGCGCCTCTTTTCCTGCTCCAGGAAAGTAGCAGGCTTCTTCCGGATATAATTTGATGTGTGACATTTGACAATGGTTTTAAGTTTAAATTCGTATGTCATGAATTATCAAGCCAATAGCCTCTCCATCAGCCCGTTAATATCATCCCTCAGCGTGTTGCTCCTCAAATGTATGGAGCCCGGTTGCAGATAAGCCCGTTTGTTGATTTCAAGCATCATAGAATGATAATGGAATGGACAGGCTGGAGTCTCGGAGTTGCCGTAAGGTGTGTTTACACCTACCTTATAACCGCAGTACATGAAGTGGTTGACAGCCATCTCTATCGTAGCTTTGGAAGGCTTTGACCAGTCCTCGTTGAAACCTATGCAGATGTCCACATCACTCAACTCTTCTGGAAAGGAATGGCAGTCCAAGAGCAGGGCTCCTTCAGACAGTTGTGAGCTCAACCGACGCTGGTGCCACTTCCAAAGGCCGAGAAGGTTTTGCTCGGATTGCATGGGGACAGTCCGCCGATGTCCGTCGAAGTTTTTAGTCTGAATTTTCGATTAATTTGTAGCGATAATACCCACTCTAAAGCTAATTATCTATAAATCAGTAAATATTTAGTTTGCTATGTTTTGTCATTTCACTTATTATTGTTACATTTGTAGCGGTAATCAATGATATAGTACAATGGCAAGACCGATAAGCGATGAGACTGCTCACAAGGTGACGCTTCAC
>CADCDK010000035.1 GCA_902800185.1 uncultured Prevotellaceae bacterium | reverse complement strand
GTTTTTAGTTAACGTCCGTTAAATGAAAGATTTTACGGTCGAAAAATTTCCACCGACCCGCTTTTGGGCGTAAATTTGCAGTGGAATTCGTTCCAAGAGTGTACTTTTTCAATTTTCGTCAAACCAAATAAAAGGAGGAAACAATTTATGGGAACTTTAAACTATGTACTGAAACAGGAGAAGCGCCAGGAGGCGAAGGAGTTCGGCAAGTGGTACGCCCGTGCCGTGCATCATTCAGAGATGTCCACGGACGAGCTGGCACAGCTCATCCAGCGCAACGCATCGGTGAAACGTGCCGACGTGCTGGCAGTGCTCTCGGAGCTGTCAGAGGTGATGGCAGACGCCATCCAGTCGGGTCGCATCGTGGTGCTCGACGGCATCGGCCGCTTCAAGGCAGGCATCGCCACGAAGCCCGCATCTACGGCGAAGACGTTCTCGCCTCAGAAGAACATCGTGGGCGCCCGCATCAACTTCCAGCCCGAAGTGATGAAGGTGGAGCACAAGTACATCAAGAAGATGCTCGAAGGCATCCAGTTTGCCGAGACCGTCAAGAACGATGTCAACAAAGAGTGATTTTGAGGGCTGAAAGGGGGTGAACCATGAAGTCAAGAATGAACAACATCGCTGCCGTGGCAACACTCGTGCTGGGACACGTGCTGGTGTTTCTCGACTTCATACTCTCCGAGCAGCACGTCATCCACGAGCCCACGCTTTGGTACTTCGGTCAGTGCTGCATCCTGTTCGGAACGGTCATTGGCGTGATTCGCTACGTGGACGGCAAGCTGCAGTCGGTCTTTAAGGAATGAATGTGTTTTCAGGTTTCAACTTTTCTGTCTTAATTCTTACAGGTCCTTTTCATGTGAGGCGGGGCGTAGCGATACGCTCCGCTTTTCGTTTTGTTAACACTCGCATTTGCGGGATTGATTGAAAGCCGTTACTTTTGCAGCATGAAGGAAGACATTTTGAGCATCGTTTTCGTGGTTTTTCTGTGCGTTCTGATGCAGTTTTTCGGCTATCCGTACCCCAAATGCAACCCCCACAGCCCGCATTACAGGGGGGTGTTCCCGCTGTCGATGTTCCGCGAACTGGCTGAATGGGTGGAAAGGAAATTTCGGGAAAAACATAAATAACTGAAAAAGAGGGAGTTAGGGGGGTGCATGGTGCCAGCTCCCTCTTTCTTGTTGAAAATGTCATTTTTGTCATTTGTCATTTGCGGGGCGTTTTGGGGCGCGCTCCCCCCCTCGGCTCTCTCTCTCTCCCCATTCTCCGAACCCTCCTGAGCCATCAAGCCCAAGGGAGCCACCAGTGTGACCAATAACATAATGGTCACTCGCCTGATGTAGGTTGTGAACGAATGCTATGCGCTTACGGCATCCCGAATGACGAGGCTTGCTAATGTGAAGCCGAAAATGGCGGTGATGTGAACAATGGTGCCGTTGCCTTTGTCGTTGGGGTCAATGGGCTTTTGGTTCTCTAAGAGCTCGTCGGAATAGACGCACTGGAACTTGCGCTGGGGATACTGCCCGTCATGCTTGAAACGCCTGCGGAGCGCACGTGCCAAGGGGTCTCCCTGTACTTTCCAGAACTCTGCCGTCTTGATACGTGTGGGATCCAGCTTCAGGGCCGCACCCATGGACGAGAAGAACTGTGTTCCCCTGCCTTCCTCCTCTGGGGAGGGAAGGCTTGTTGCCATCCGTATCAGCAGCGCCTTGTCCTTCAGCGAGTCAATGGCATCAATGATATAGTCGTAGCTGTCGAGCTGGAAACGCTCGGCGGTCTCTGCTGTGAAGACCTGTTGCAGGGCTGTAATCTCTGCCGACGGATTGATGTCGAGCAATCGCTCCTTCAGGGCATCCACCTTCACCTGTCCCACGGTTTTCGTCGTTGCCATCAGCTGACGGTTGATGTTCGTGACGCACACACGGTCGCAATCAACAATGGTCAGATGCCTGATGCCACTCCGCACCAGGCTCTCCGCGCACCATGAGCCTACACCGCCCACGCCAAAGATAATCACCCGCTTCCGGGCTACACGGCTCATCGCCTCATCGCCCAGCAAGAGTTCCAATCTCTGAAATTTTTTCATTCAAGTTTTTATGTTGAGAAGTTAAAGGGACTACCATAACTACTTTAACTACTCTAACTACTTTATTTCAGTCCACGATGGAGTTCATGGGGTTGCGGATGCCGCGCATGTTCACGATGAAGGCCTTGGCAGCACCGAAGCGCAGGAACATATCCAGGCGGACGGGAATGTGGTTCATGTCATCGGTCACATAGAAACGGACAATCTCCTTATACTTTCCCTTGCTGTCCTGTTCCATGTAGGAGAGCTGCAGACAGCGGTACTTCACGCCATTGTCACCCTTGACGATGGTCTTGCCACGATAGCGGATCTGCGCAGGCGTGCGCCCGTCGCCGTCGGCAATGGGGAAGTTCACCACATATCCCTTCGACCATCCCTCGGGGTTAAAGGAACGTGCGCGGAGGAACATGTTCATCATGTCGTAGATGCAATCATCGTATGAATGATTCATCCACGAGTGCGTTCCATCGTTATGCTGGCGGTGCTGCTTCACGTTGCACTTGCCCTTGTTGTAGTTATAGAACACCTCATCGACGGTGTATCGCTTGCCCTCGCGCGCGCCTTTCCTATAATAAAGGGGAGCCATCTCGAGTGAGGAGTAGCAGAGCAGCGTGTCGCGCAGGACGAACATCTCGTCAACGCGCTCGTTGCCTCGTGTAAGGATAGAGGCGCGATAGGCGGACTTGCCGTCGTAGTGGCTCTGCACGGTTGACATGGAAGCTGTGCCGGCCTTGACCCACACAAACTGCCAGTTGTAGTAGAGGTTATAGGACAGGAACTCCCCCGATTTGAATGCCGTGTTCTTATAGGTACACTGGGCAGTGGCAACGGTGAAGAACAAGCCTTGTAAGAAGAATAGAATCAATAATTTCTTTTTCATTGTTGTTGGATATTTTATTTGACTATTTTTTTGTTTCCTTTGTTGGTGATGACGATGCCTTTCTGAGTCTTACCGATTCTACGTCCCGAGAGGTCATAATATACTTGTTTCGACGTAGGGTTTTTCTGTTTCGTCACAGCAACATCGTTGGTGACCAGTTGCAGGGCGAGTTCGTTGGCGGCTCCCGTGACGTTAGCCTTCGGCAGGATAGCCGTGTTTTGTTCTATGACGGTTGATGTGGCAAGCTTCAGCTTGGCCGTCCCGTCGGTGGCAATGTTCAGCTGATAGTAGCTGCCCGAGGTCATGCCCGTGCGCTTGACACAGACGCCCAGCAACAGGTTGTCAATGCCATCGGCCTCGGCGGTGGTCAGAGGAAATGCGTAGTCGCCAGCGGCTTCAGCCTTGGCCATGAACCCCTGTCGTGCGGGCAACACGGTTCCCTTGGGAAGCTGGCGCAGGTATGCGGTGTTGTTCTCAACCTTTGTCAAGGCATATACTTCCACGTCTTCCGGTACCGTCACGTTGACGGGAAAGGAGAAGACAGCCCATCCTTTCTTGATACTGAGTGGCAACGCCGTCACTTCCTTGAGAATAAAGATATTGCCTGCGTCGTTGAAGGCATTCTTCCAGTAACCGATGTTGCGTGCCGACGGATTGGTGTCGCCATAAAAGGAGTTGAGGTAGTTGTTGCCAGAGGTCTGTTCGTCCTTGGCTACCCAACGGTTGGTGCCGTCTCCCTCCACGGTGTAGGGTCTTCCCCATTCGCGGCGGGCAGTGGTGACCAATTGACCGTTGTCCACGTTTCCTACATAGAAGTCGGTCTGGACATTGATAAAATAGGTCTTGGCGTTCTCGGGGTCGAAACGCCACAAGGTGCTACAGAAGCCTTTCTCCAACTTGTTGTCGGCGGCAATGGCGGTCGTCACATTGCGGGATGCCTGTGTACTGCTCACGTTTCCATCCTTGTCTGCCACGGCTCCAAAGTTGCCGACGACGGCATTGCCACGTGTGAAGATCATCTGGTATGCCTTGTCTTTGCTGATGTATTCGTTGAAGTCGGAATGATCCCAGCCTGTGGGATCAAAATCCCGAAAAAAACGCTCATACACCGCCTTGGCTGTCTCGACGGGATTGCCCACTGGTTGTTGTGTGAATGTGCCGTAGCCATAGGGAGCACCCTCTGGCAGGTAGTTGGTATTGGGTTTGCCCTCGGCTCCTGTGGCAAAGGGCCACTCGTAGTCGTCGAACCAGGAGAGCTGCTGCATGCCCTGGCTGAAGAAGGCTGCCCAACGGGGATAGTAATAGCTGGAGAGCAGACCGTTCCATTCGCGGTTGGCATAGTCATGGAGTCCTCCGTTGTCGCATTGTGCCTTGTCGCCCCAGGTGGTGATGAGCATGCGTGCATTCTTTTCATAGAGTGCTTTCTCGGCATCGGTGGTACCCAGCTGGCGTGCCAGTTCCGTCCAGGTTCCCAATCGGAACTCCTGTCGGGTGCCGAGCAGTGTGTCCTGTGCCAGGATCATATCGAGGAAGCGGTTCTGAATCTGCTTGCGCTCGTTGTCGGTGGTGGCCAGCGAGAGCTGGTCGAGTGTCTGCTTGCCGTAGTCGGCAAGTGCCTGACGCATGATGTCAACCAAGTCGTACTGGTAGTTCTCGTTTTCCTTAAGCTCCTCTGCCACGCTGAGCATCTCGTAGGCGGCCGTGCGCAGGTCTTCAATGCTCCAGTACCACGATGAGGCTGCCCATGTGCTGACGGTCTTCGGCGTGGTGTTGGGACGCATCATGAAGACCGACTCGGTGGTTCCCTGCTGCTGGGTGGAGCTACAGTTATAGACCCCCTTGGCCAGTCGGGTCCATACGCTGACCAGTTTGTCGTAGGTCTCACCGTCCTCTGGGGTCACTCCGTAGCGGATGGTGACATAATCCTTGATCCATGTTTCCTGTGTATAGGGCTTGTCTGCCGTCCAGGGCAGGAGGAAGAGCATGTCGTAGAGCATGGGGTTATTCTCGATACCCTCGGGCAGGGCACCGATACCTGCGAGATTGTTCTGCTGTTGCTGCTCACAGGCTTGGTAGAAACTCTCCATCACGCGGTTCAGTCTGCCGAAGAGTCCCACGTTTCCACCGAAGTTGCTGGTCATGCCCCACACCCATTCGTGCTTCTTGCCGTTGGCATCCGTGGCATTACCGCCCAGGGAAGTCTCGCCGTTGGAATCGCCGTGGAGGTCGAGAATCAGCAATCGTCCTTGCGGGATGCTGGTGGTGAGGGCGGTGGAAGGATTCTCCTGCCAGTGCTGTGCCACCCAGATGGCATCGCTGTCATAGGCTTTCAGGGCTTCCCACATGGCCACGATGGAGGTCTTCGGTGTCACTCCACTGGGTACGGCACCTTCGTGGAAGGGGTCGATGGCAAAATAATGGGTGGAGAGCTCATCGCCGAAGACGTTCTCTATGGCCTGATAGTACTTGGCGGCAAACTCCTTCAGGCGAGTGGTGTTGTTGACGAAGTAGGGGCGCTCAAACCGGTTCCAGTTGCCGCTGCTCACGATGTCGCTGGAGCTCCAGCCCTGTGCTTGGGTGGCATAGGTCAGGAAGTTCTTGGGAACCATGCCCACATAGCCCGGTATGACGGGTGTCATCCCGAAGTCGCGCAGGCGGCGGAAGATCTGGCGGGCGAGCTCTTTCTGTTGGGTGTACCAGCTTTCGGGCTGCGGTCCGCCCCATCCGGTCATGTTGTTCATGAAGAACCAGCCGTAGTAGGCACCGCCGGTCACGAACTCGTTCACCTGGTCAAGGCTGCTGTAGCCATAGCCGTTCATGAGCACTTCGCGCCATACACACTCCATACCCTGGATGATGAGCGGCAGGTTGATGCCATGCAGGGCCATCCAGTCTATCTCCTGCTGCCAGCGTTCCCATCCCCAGAAGGACATGGTGTAGCTGTGGGTGCAGAAGTTCAGGTAGTATCGGTAGTCAACCTTCGACGTATGCGACTCCTCGTCCATGACGGGCAGGGTAGCGGGCAGGGTGCCCTTGGGGTTGTTCCAGCTGATATCCACGCCCGCCTTGTGCTGCAGGTACCAGTTGATGCCCACGGCCAGGCTCAGCGTAGAGTTTCCGCTGACGCTTACCTTCTCGCCGTCGCAGGACAGTCGGAAGTAGTCGCCGCTGTTGGCAGGCTCCGCGTCAATGCGATATTCAAATTTTGCAGCATCCCCGTTGTTGGGCAGGATGCGATGGAGTAGTCCGCTGATAGCATCGTTCTGTGCCATGCTGTTGAGGGTCATGGTCAGGCTGAGGATGATGCTGGTCATCAAATTCTTTTTCATAGGCTTTTATTCTTTAGGTATGTAAGTAATTCCCATGCTCTTGGCACGGTCGGCATTGCGGTTCTTGATGGTTTTCTCCTTGTCGGCTTTCTGTTTGATGATGTCAGAGGGCTTCTGGGAGAAGAGGGGGCGGCTGGTGGGATTCCACGTGCGATTGATGTCCCACTTGGCAAGACATTCTATCTCTTCGTGATAGTAGTACACCTCCTCGGCCTGCTGATCAGCGTGGTAGTCGCCCGTGTCCCACACGTTGTTGCCGTTCCTATCCACGAACATGCGCAGATAGTAGGTGGCGGGTTTGACGTAGAAGAACTCGGCCTCGCCATTGTCGGTGCTGACCTGTTTGACGGGCTGGTCACCGGCATTCAGCAGTTGGAGCACGATGTGCTGTCCCGCGAATCCTTCGACGGTGACGAAGAGCGAGCTGTATTCGTCATTGGATTTGACCTTCAGACCCTGCTTGAACTGTCGGGAGGCATTGCCATAGATATCAATGAAGGCCGCAGAGTCAATCTCCAGGCTGTACTCGTTGTCGGGTCTCCACTCCGCTCGCAGCTCATACTGTCGGTTGCCCGTATTCTCCAACAGATAGCGGGCGTTGTACCAGAGGGAGTCGTGCTCCACGTAGAGGTGGATCTTCGAGGTGTCGATGACCGCCAACGGAGCGGGAACGGTGAAGCTGGGATTGCGGTCGGGATCGAGGGCCGAGCTGACGTTGTATTTGACGTCAAGCGGTTTCACCGGCATGATGGAGTCGTATGGCATTCCACGTTTGCGGAGCTTGTTCTGTTTCTTCTGCCACTCCTCCGTTTCTTGCTTCAGCTGTTTCATTCTTTTGGCATAGGGCTGGCGGGAAAGGACCTCGACCGCCGAGTCTGTTTGTTCCTGAAGTTGCCCGAGCGTGTCTGTGGCCAGGTAGGTGATATCCATGCGCAACGTGTCCTGATTGACGAGTGCCGTGTCGCGCAACCAATAAGTGATGGTGTCGCACTTCGCACTTGTCTCGATGATGAAAGCATCCTTCTCGTCGAAGTTCAGTCCCTTGATGATGGGCAGCTGCTCATTTCCGTAAGTGAAGTAGAACGTCATGCGGTCGGCTATGGCGCGTTCCGTCTTCAAGAGGTAGCGGTCTTGCAAGCTGGAAGTGAACGCGCGGAGCACGATGTCATCGGGCAGGAAGTGGTTATACTCCACCAGCTTGATCTTGTCGATGTGGAGCGAGTCGATCCAGGTGGTGTCCTGCCGATGGTCCAGCATCCAGAACGGTTTGATGGAGTCGTGAGAGAACGCCAACATCTCACTCTTCTGGGTATAGGAATAGTTGCCGTCCATATCCTGTAGCGCCACGATGCGGTAGGTGCCTTCTGCCACTCCCTTGATGATAAAGCGTCCGCGACTGTCAGTACGGCTGACGCGCAGCAGGGGCTTCGTGAGGAATGCGGAGTCGGAAAGGTCGTCGTACAGTCCTACGAGAATACCCTTAACGGGCTCCAGGTTCTCCGCCTGCAGCACATAGCCCGCCACTTCGAGCGTGTCGATGTGATCGCCCGTAGAGAAGGAATAGGTGAAGTTGCCCATGGGATTCCCCTCGTTGTTGTCGGAGATGGCATCCGAGAAGTCGATGGTGTAAGTGGTATTGGGCAAAAGGGTGTCGTTCAGCTGAATCTCGATGCGTTTGCCCGTGGCTCGGATTTCGGGAACTTCCAACTGCGGTGGTGACACAACCACCTTCTCCGAAGGGTTGTCAACCTTGATGAACTCGTTGAACAAGAGCTTGATTTTCCGGCTCTTGACATTGGTTCCCTTGTCGTCTGGCGAGCTGCTCACCATATACGGGGGCGTTTCGTCATACCATCCACCGTCAGGGCTACCCATCTTCGCACACGAGATGACAAGGATGGAGAGCAGCAGGCCCACTCCCAACTTCCTCCCCGAGGAAGTGAGCAGTGAGCGTATGGCGTTCAGGATATTTTGATCTTTATTTCTCATGTCTTATTTGTTTTTCTCCCTCCTCAGAGAGGGACGGTGGAGGGCTCTCACCCATTCATTTCCAGTAGCTCATCCATGTGCTTGCGGCTGTTGGAGAGACGTGGAATCTTGTGCTGTCCGCCTAATTTCCCTTTCGACTTTAGCCAGTCGTTGAAGAGTCCTCGGCGCGCCTTGACAATCTCCAAGTGCTGGAGTGTGATGTCGTGGAAACGCTTCGCTTCGTAGTCGCTGTTGATGCTCTGCAGGTGCTCGTCAAGCAACTGTGTGAACTGTTGCAGGTCGTTAGGCTCCTTGGCGAACTCGATGAGCCACTGATGGCGGCATTTGGCGTTTGCGTCCATGAAGACCGGAGCCGCCGTATAGTCGAGAATCTCGGCACCCGTCTGCTGGCAGGCGTAGGCCAGTCCCTTCTCGGCATTGTCCATGATCAGCTCCTCGCCAAAGGCATTGATGAAGTACTTCGTGCGCCCCGTGATGACGAACTTATAGGGATTCTTGCTCGTGAACATGACGGTGTCGCCGATCATGTAGCGCCATAGGCCGCACGACGTGCTGATGAGCATGGCATAGTTCTTGTTCAGCTCGACTCCGCTCAGCGGGACGACATGCCCATCGGGGTCTTCGAGGTGATCCATTGGAATGAATTCGTAGAACACGTCGTAGTCGAGCATGAGCAGCATGGAGCTGTCTGTGGGGTCGCTCTGTATGCCGAAGAATCCCTCGGAGGCGTTGTAGGTCTCCATGTAGTGCATCTTGGGCGAGGTGATGAGTTGCTCATACTGGCTGCGGTAGGGAGTGAAGGCGATACCACCGTGGAAGAACACCTCGATGTTGGGCCACACCTCCTCCAAGTGTTGCTTGCCTGAGAGCTCCATGACTCGAACCAGCACGGACAGCATCCACGAAGGCACACCGCTCAGGTTGGTCACGTTCTTGTTCAGGCACTCCCGCGCTATGCGGTCGCGCTTGACCTCGAAGTCGCTCAGCAGGGCGGTCTGCTTCTTCGGCACGCGGACGAAGTTGACCAGCGGGTTGATATTCTCGATGAGAATGGCACTCAGGTCACCCACTAAGGAATGGGCTAAATTATAGTTGGGCGAATGGCTTCCGCCTAAGATAAGTCCCTTTCCGTCGAGCATGCGGCTCTCAGGATGGTTGCGCAGGTAGAGTGCCACGACATCCGTGCCACCCTGATAGTGGACGCGCTGCAGGCCCTCCTTGGACACAGGGATGAACTTCGACTTGTCGTTGGTGGTACCCGATGACTTCGCATACCATTTCACGGTACCCGGCCAGAGCACATTCGCCTCGCCGTGGCGCATGCGGTCGATGTCGCCCTTCAGCTCCTCGTAGGTGTTCACGGGTACATTCCGGGCAAAATCCTCATAGCTACGGATGGCGTTAAATTGGTGTGCGCATCCGTATTCCGTTTCTTTTGCACGGCCGATGAGGTGCATCAGCACGCGGTGTTGTACCGCCTCGGCCTCATGTACGTGATGCAGTTCTATCTTCTTTTGTCGGGGAATCATCAGCTTCCCCACGATGCTTGTCAGACTCATGCGTGTAATTGATACTTCTTTTTTAATTTGCAAAGATACTGCAAATCTCACATATTCTCCCCCTTTTTGTTGTTAATCAATTTAAAAACAGTGCGATTCCCCTCCTTTGCATCCCATTTTCTAAAAAAGAAGTCTCCTTCAACTCTTAAACTCCTTAAACCTTTAAACCCTTAAACCCTAAATTTATTCCCTCCTTAAGTGTTGAAATAAAGAATTATTTCGTATCTTTGCAGATGAAGTATCGGTAAATCGTCGTAAACGGCGCTTGCCCTTCAACAAGAGTCTCTGATAGCGTTTGCCATCAGGGAGAGTTTAAGGAGAAATTCTTGAAGTGACTATGGACGAGAAAGAACTATATATCAGTTTTGACGAGTATATCCGCCAAGGTGAGCCAGGACAGCAGGAGAAGGCTGGTTATTGGCAGACAGCAATAGGCCTTCAAGCTGTAGATGGCTTGAAGGTTTCGAACTACCTTCAGGATACAGCCCGTAAACACATTGAGGGTGAGATTAACATAGATGAAGCTCGCGAACTCGTCAACCAATACTATATTACCAAGACCGCTCATGGTGCCAACGATGAAGATAAGGAAGAGGCCGACCGTGTGTCGTCGAACATCGTGAAGGTGCTCTCCAGTCCTACCTTCGACTTCAGCACAGGCGGCTACCAGTCTGTTCATCGTCGGGTGTTTGAAGGGGTGATGAAACATGCAGGCGAACTTCGCACTTACAATATCACCAAGAAGGAATGGGTGCTGGAAGGTGACACTGTGCTCTATCTGAATTGGGAGGACTTGCGACGCGCTATTGACTACGACCTTGAGCAAGAACGTGCATACAGTTACTGACTTAGACTAGAAAAAGTTGTCACTTTAGGAGTCAAAAAGAAAGTGACAATGAAGCACAAGACAAGAACAGAACGCGTGTATAATGAAGCCACAGGT
>CADCDK010000034.1 GCA_902800185.1 uncultured Prevotellaceae bacterium | reverse complement strand
GCAGAAAAATCGCCGCCTAAATATATATATAATATAATAAAAATAAATATATATATATTAATATATTTAACTAACCCCCCGCGCATGAGAATTGCCCCCGTGACCCCCGAAATGACTAAAATGACAATTAACAAAAATGACATTTTCACATTTCTTAACCACGTTTTCTGCATACACCCCCATTTTCGTGCAGTCACGAAAATGGTGCCCCCGAGTGCCACTAGTTGTTAAACGTGGTTAAACCGTGCCCGTTTTTCTTAACAAATGTTTTTTTTTTTTTTATTCGTTAACTTTGCGTAGTTTTGCCGACGTGAAACCCATGCATGCAATTTCACCCCGAGAACATCACACATTCATTCAAAAAAACAAAAGACTATGGCAATCAACAGTATCATCCACCCCACGAAGAAGCTACGGGAGATCCGCCCGGGCGAGAAAGTGAAGGGCTACGCCGTGCTGAACGAGTTCGGCGAATTCGAGTTCACCCCCATGCAGGAGGGCGTGCGCGAGGGTCAGCAGAAACATCTGTGCTCGGGCGACATGTACACGCTGTCGTACAGCCGCCATCATGTGTTCGTGCGCCTGAAGATTCCACGACGCAAGCGCATGGCAGAGCTGATGGCAGATCTCGTGCGCACGATGAACGAGGTGTTCTGCCGACTGCAGACCTACGACATAGGCGGCGACTTCACCGCCTGAGAATCAACCCAACGTTTTACCTATTAAAAACAGACAAAAAACTTATGAACTACGACATTTACCTGCCTGTACCCGGAGCCGACGGCAAGATGCGCCCCGGCACCAAGGCAAAACCCATGTGCTGGCTCGACATCTGGGAAATGATGAGCCGCGATGGAGTGAAGAACATCATCCGTGCCGTGCAGCAGGGCGACAAGGATGCCAAGAAGAGCCTGCCCGCCGTGACGTGGATGGGACAGACCACCACAGGGCGCCGACTGGCTGCCGACTGCCGATTCACGCAACTGGTGATGATCGACATCGACCACTGCGCCGACCCCTACTCTGCCTGGCAAGGCATTGAGAAACAGCTACAGGACAAGAGCCTGCCACAGGCGGCAGAACTGAGCCTGCTCTACGACAACATCCTGCTCGTACACATCACCCCCTCGGGCAAGGGACTGCGCATCGTGTTCCGTGCCATCGACGGACTGCCCTCCATCGAGGAACAGCTGAACTACGTGGGCAAGCTGCTGCAACTGCAGCAGTACGGCGACTTCGACACCCAGTGCAAGGACATCAGCCGACTGTCGTTCCTGCCCTGTACGGACATGCTTCTCTTCGTGCGTGCCAAGGAGCTGCACCACCACGAGCCCGCCGACGCACCGCTGAAGAACCTGCGCCAACAGGAACTGGAGCTGCCCACCGACGAGGAACCCCAGGGCACGGACAAGGCATCGGAATTCACCGACGAGGAGAAGCAACGCTTTGACGGGCAGCTCTACAGAGGGCACTTCCTGCGGGAAATCATCGACAAGTATGTAGAGGTGAACGGTACGCCCGGCGACGGTGAGCGCCATGCCTACTACAACGACATGGTGAAGAAGTTCCGCTGCATCACCGACAACGACAAGCGCCTGCTCCTTTACCTGCTGCCCCGGTTCGGACACACGCTGGAGGAATGCCAAAGCCAGATACAGAGCATTTGCCGCTCGAACACGCTGAGCCGACTGCCCCGCGACTTCTATTTCTTCCTGAAGGATAACGGCTTCTACACCGCCCGCCCCTCTCAGAACCTGTCGGAACAACTGGCGGAGGAGGAAGAGGAGACTGCGCCCGCCGCCGCTGCCGACGGCACCCCCGCACCACCGCCCGCACCGCCCGTGTTCCGTGAAATCCTGCGTGTCTGCCCGCCCGACTTCGTGCTGCCCACCATGAACGCCCTGCTGCCCATCATGGGCACCCTGACAAGCTACCTGCGCGCCGACTACCCCTACGACGGACGTGAGCACTCGACGAGCTTCTTCTCCGTCATCTATGCCCCGCCGGGCACGGGCAAGGGATTCGTTGAGCGATTCCTCGACCTGTTCTTTGAGGAACTGCGCCTGCGCGACCTGGTGCAGAGTGAGCGCGAGAACATCTACCTGCGGGTGCTGCAGCGCAAGGGAGCCAACGAGAAGGCACCCGAACAGCCCCACGTGTCGATGCGCATCATACCGCCGAAGAACTCCGAGCCCGAATTCCTGCAGAAGCAGAAGGACAACCACGGCTACCACATGTTCACCTATGCTGCCGAGATGGACTCCTGGGCAAAGGGCGTGAGGGCTGCGGGAGGCAACAAGGACGACATGATCCGCATCGCATGGGACAACGGCGAGTACGGACAGCAGTTCAAGAGCCCCAACACATTCAAGGGCGTGGTGCGCCTGTACTGGAACGTACTTATCACGGGAACCATCGCACAGGTGGAAAACTACTTCAAGAACGTGGAGAACGGACTCGTCACCCGCTGCGGATTCACCGCCATTGAGAATCAGGAATTCCAGCTGCCGCCCCAGTGGAAGACCCTCACGAAACGGGAGCTGAAAACCATCAGCGACTTCTGCAAGCGATGCGATGCGCTGACGTATGAAACCCCCTGCACCGTCCTGCCCGAAGAGCTGAGCACGGTGAGCGACGAGGATTTCGACCAGCAGATTGACTGGCGTTTTCAGTTCCGTCCCTTCAAGCACATCGACATGTCGTGGATTATGCCCGTCATCGAGAAGTTCCACAAGGAGCAGCTGTCCTTGGCAAGCGCCAACATCGACCGTGCCCGCGACGTGTTCCGCCGCCGTGTGGGTGTGAGAGGCTTCCGACTGGCAATGATATGCTATGCCTGCTATGCGAACCCCCGCAAGACCGACTTGGAGCGCATCTGTCAATTCGTGGACTGGTGGATGCACCGAGACATCGAGAACATCCTGAAGCTGTGGGGAAACCGCTACAACGAAACCACGGAAACGGCGGCGGACGTGCCCCAGCGCTCGGTGTTCCAGCAACTGCCCGAGAAGTTCAGCCGGGCCGACGTCTATACCATCTGCACCAAGCAGGGCATCAAGACACCGCTCAGGCAAATCCTGCACCTCTGGAAGAAGCAGGGGCTCATCAAGAAAACCAACAGGGACGAATACAAGAAAATATAAGGAACGACTATGAAACAGATATTCTACAACGTGGTGCTGTTCGCCTGCGCCATCTACTTCATCATTGTCATCGTGCCGCTGTCGGCGCTGACACTCCTGCTGAAGACACTCACCATCCTTGTCATTGCGCTGACCTACACGGCGATGGGCGAGACGGACATGGCCCGCAAGCGGCTGGGCACCCTCAAGAAACTATTCACCAAAAGCAACTGAACATCATGACGAAACAGGAAATCCAACAGACAGCATCCATCCATCTCTCTGAGCACTTCACGCTCGGAGAGATGCTGGAAACCCGCTACTACTCCTCCCAGCAGATACCGCCCCCGCCAGCCATGCGCAACCTGTGCGCGCTGTGCCAGGACGTGCTGGAACCCCTGCGGGAGGAACTGGGAGTGAGCATACACGTCAATTCGGGCTACCGCTCGGACAGGGTGAACGAATATGTTCACGGAGTGGCAACGTCAGCCCATCTCACGGGATGCGCCGCCGACATCACCTTCAACGTCGATAACCGCTTTGCCACCCTGAGCGAGGCGTTCACCCTGCTCAAGAAGAACCCGAAGGTTGACCAATGCATCTGGTACAAGAAACGCAGCTTCCTGCATGTGGGCATACGCCCGTACAACGCAATGCTGCTGCCCCGTAATCAATTTATTATTAACACAACAAATTAAAAAAACAAGTATGGAAAAATTTGTAGCAATCAAACAGCAGTTCCCCCTCATGGAAAGGGAGTACACAACCCGACAGGGCGAACAGAAGAAAATCACCACCAAGGGTTTCATCCTCGACGATGGCATCGACACGTTCTATGCGGAGATGGTGGGAGAACAAGCCCGCAACTGCGGCAACTACGACACCAGCGTCTATCACTCCGTGCAATGCCAAATGAAGTGCAGGGAATGGAAAGACAAGGATGGAAAAGACCATTACAGCAACGAAATCATCATCAACAAGCTTGTTTAAGGAGGAAAAACAATGAAAAATGTGCAAGTTGACTGGCGGCAAGTACTGAAATTCATCAGTTGGCTGCTCGCTGCAATCGCTGGAGGCTCTATAGGGGCTTCGATGTAAGCAACTGAAAAAGAGGGGGTTAGCACAAAAGCATGGTGCCAGCTCCCTCTTTCTTGTTGAAAATGTCATTTTTGTCATTTGTCATTTGCGGGGCGTTTTGGGGGCGCGCTCCCCCCTCGGCTCTCTCCCCCCAAGGCAACCGCCGTTGCCACGCCCACGATATTGCCCGTACCGATGGTGGCTGCCAAGGCCGTGGCCAAGGCACCAAACTGCGACACGTCGCCCGTGGCACCTTTGTCCTTCTGCACCGACAGGCGGATGCCCGTCAGCAGTCGCCGTTGCGGAATACGAAGCCGGAAAGTGAGGAATACGTGTGTGCCCAGGAGCAGGATAACCATGGGCCAGCCCCAGAGTACGGAGCTGAGTAGGGAAAACAAATCGTTAATGGCGTCCATCAGTAAGCGTTATTTTTTTTATTTCAGTGATATGTTGTGATTTCATAACATTCCGTGTTTCTTGTTTTTATACTCTTGCGGGGTCAGTCCGGTGATGCGCTTGAAGAAACGACAGAAAGAGGCCGACTCGCTAAAGCCGAGTCGGTAGGCGGTCTCCTTGACACTCAGATGCTGCGTGCTGATGATATGTTTGGCTTGTGAGGCCACGTACTGATTAATCCAGTCGGCAGGAGACTGTCCGCCGGTGAGGGAGGCGATGACCTTGGAGAAATATTTCGGCGTGAGATTGAGCAGGGCGGCATAGTACTTCACTTCACGTGATTCGCGGTAATGGTCAACCACGAGGCCACAGAAGCGGTTGAGCAAATCGACATGCCGGTTGTCCGCCCATTGCAGGTCTTGTCTGCGCCGGTAGAGGTTGAGGTATTCGTAGCCGACCGCCAACAGCGATAGCAGCATCTTGTAGCGGTGGGGCAGTTCCTCTTCGGTATGACCAGCCACAATCTCCAACTCATGGATGACCGTTAGCATGTTTTCAGCCTGTTCTGGTGTCAGCGGACTGATCGGTGCAAAGTTGAACTTGTTATAGTCATGGCTGAAGACATGAAACTGCAGGTTCTTGTACAATTGGTGCGATAGCACGACAATGGAGGCCTTGAAATCTTCGGAACTCTCCATTGGGTTCAGTAGATGGCCAGGCAGGAGACAGGCAATGTCGTATTGTCGTTGCGTCTTTTCCTGCATATCGTACAAAACACGGGTACTGCCGCGTTCCACAATCATCAGGGCCATGTGCGAACAGACTATCTCCGTATGATATGCCGAGAAGCGCGACACGTCGCGCATCACCACGAGCCCCGTCTGTTCTATGTTCTGCAACTGCTGTGCGTAGTCGGTAGTTGAATGCATAAAATGTCCTTTTGTATGCAAAATTACTACTATTTGGGGAATCTGCAAGGAGAAAGCGACTTTTTGTTAATAAAATAGCATCAGAAGTTAATGCGTATGTCCGAAAAAAGCCGTACCTTGCACCCGATTTTAATAGTAGTAAGGTAACCAATTGATCCAACACAGAAATTAAAACTGCCCGCCGGCTCGTGAGGAGTCGGCGGTTTTTTGTTATTCTCGGTTATTATCTCCAAGGATAATAGGTAAATCCTATTGTGAGTGCCCTGTTCTTAAACGACTGCTGCAGGTAATACGTCTCTCCCTTGGGTTGCCCTGCCATGTCGTGGAAGTCGGCGAATATGTTACAGCGTTTTCCCAAGTCCTTGTTCATCTTCACCGAGGCGTAGAGGTGGGCAGGTAGGTCGTATGCCTTTTGCTTACTATTGTATATCAAAGTAGATGACAGTCTGAAGCCCTTTCCTAACAAGAGGGTTGGAGCGAGTTTCAGGGTGTAGTACGTGTTGTTGACTGGCTCGTCGTAGCTGATATGCAGGTGATATACGTTCACGCCAGTTGTCAGGCGGAAGCTTCCCTGATGCCAGGAGACACTCGTTGCGAAACCTGTCAGTGCCTCGTTGGGGAGTGGCATGTCTGTGAACAGGGTGTGTGTCACACTGCCCGTTGCGATGAGGCGTTCCGTCTGGTAAGTATAGCGGGCCTCCGACCGCCAGATGAGGTTGGTCTTAAAGTCTGTGTCGTATTGGATGGTGCCTTCGTCGGAATAAGAATAGAAGTCGCTGACGAGAGGATTGAAGTACGTGCGACTGCAGATGCCCTGCACGAAATGATGCCCCTTTCGATACCCCACGCTGGCGTGCCAGGCATGGGCGTTACGGTTGTGCGACCAAAGGCTTCCGTCACCCTCGTCGTAGTGCTTGTCCCAGAAGTTATTGTGTCTAAAACGGTCTCCCACGCTGATGATCCATGGCCCTTTCTGATAGTCCAACTGTACATACAGGTCGCTGTAGAGACTCTGTTCGCGCTGCTCTCCTGGGTACCAAAGGTTCGTATAACCGCCCTCATAGCCTGCGGTGATCCAAAGAGACTCTGTCAGGAAGGGGAAGCTGCACTCTGCAATCCACCACGGGCTAATAGCTTTCTGCCCAAGCGGGCCGAGGGTGTTGTTCGTATGGTTCAGGCCCGTCTCGAAATAGAGCTTCGCCTCCTGCTCGTTGAGGGTGTGCTCGTAGGTGGCGACCAGTTCGCCCCACCGTTGTCTGACAAAATCAATCTCTGTGTTGAGGTTATCACGGTGCATCCGATTCTTATACTCGCCATAGCCCTGCGAGAGCTTCAGCTTCAGCAGGTCGTTCTCCGTTGCCTGCCAGTCCACGAAAAGCATGGCATTCTCCACGCCGTTGCGGGAGGTGATGCTGGTTCCTGACTGGGCGTCTGCCTGACCATACTGCAGGTTGGTCTGTGCAAAGGCACGCACGGTCACGTTCTCGCCCCTGTTGACGACATCGGCATACAGCCGTCCGTTGCCGTAGGTGCTGCCGTTCAGTTCCAGCTTCCCATCCAGTCCTTTGCCCTCCTGGAATTGCAGGTCGATGGAGCCCGACACCCCGTCCGTGGCGTTGTTCACAGCCCCATAGGTACACACGATGACTTCGCTGAGGTCGCAGGCTTTGATACCCTCAAGTAGAGGCTCGTAATCGACGCTCAGGAAGATGTCGTCCACACTCAACACGTAGTTGGCCGTCAGGGTCTTGCCGTCACTCGACATCAGTTCCGGACAGATATGCAACACGTCCAGCAGCGTCATCTCCTTGTCAGGGTTCAGCCGCTCCACATGGATGATGTATTTGTTGCCTTCGTGCTCGATGACCTCCTGGGCACTTGCCGTACAGAAGCAGCAAGCCATGATACCAACGAATAGCAGGACCTTGATTCTCAACATACGTATTATGTGGCGATCCCCGCTAAATCGAAGCCTTCAAGATCTCAGTAATATCCTCGGGCTTCAGGTCGAGGTAGCCGGCAGGATAACAGATGGTACCTTCTGTGATGCCAGGAATCATCTCTGGGGTGGCACCAATGGCGCTGATGGTCAGCGGAAGCCCAATCTCCAGCATCCAGTCCTTCAAGGCTTCAAGTCCTGCTTCTGCAATCTGTTCATCTGTCATGCCGTTGCCACTGATGTTCCAAACGTTCTTGGCGAAGCGCACGAATTTGGCCAAGCCGGGCTTCATCGCCCTGCGATAGTATGCCATCGAGACGGCTGCGAGGCAGTAGCCGTGAGGGGCATGTGTCCAGGCTCCTACGCTATGGCCGATCATGTGTACCATCCAGTCCTGACGTTTACCGAGCCCGATGAGTGTGTTGAGCGCCCACGTCGCTGTCCACATGATGTTTGAGCGGGCCTCGTAGTCCTGGGGATTCTTCACGGCGATGCGGGAGGCCGTGATGAGGCTGCGCATCAGTCCCTCAGAGAGATAGTCGCTGGTGTTGTCATCGAAGTCACTGAAATACTGTTCCATGATGTGGTTCATGATGTCGTAGAT
Organism: uncultured Prevotellaceae bacterium; assembly: GCA_902800185.1. Classification (GTDB taxonomy): domain Bacteria; phylum Bacteroidota; class Bacteroidia; order Bacteroidales; family Bacteroidaceae; genus Prevotella. The sequence goes on along the minus strand of CADCDK010000034.1, from coordinate 3,552 downwards.
ACCGGCCTTCATCTGGTCGAGGGGCACGGTCATCGTGAACTTCGGATTCAGGATGGAGAACTTCGGCATCAGGCGGTCGTCGAACACGTGACCCACCTTAAACGTATGCTCCGCATCGGTGATCACCGTGCCAGCGTTCATCTCGGAGCCTGTGCCTGCCATTGTCAGGATGCAGCCTACGGGTAACAGCTGCTGGTCGGCTGCAGGCTGTTCCTGTTTCAGCCAGAACTTGTCCCAGTAGTCGCCCTCATAAAAGACCGATGCTGCCACCGCTTTCGAGTAGTCGCACACGCTGCCGCCACCGAGGGCAAGAATCCAATCTACGTTGTTCTCGCGGGCTATCTTCACGCCCTCGTTCAGTTTCTCCAACGTAGGATTGCTCATCACGCCCGGGTTCTCCACGACGGTCTTGCCCGCCTCCTTCAAGATGGCCATCACCTGGTCATAGATGCCATTGCGTTTCACGCTGCCACTGCCGTAGTTCAGCAGCACAACGGGACCGAAGTTCTTCAACTCGTCTTTGAGATAGCTCAAAGACTCATCACCAAAATACAATTTGGTGGGATTGTGGTAAGAAAAGTTGCCTAACATACTCGTATTCGTTTAGTTATTTGATGGCCAATCATGTTATTATCATTCTCATATTCAATAAACGTCAATATCTCCATAGCCCATGTGGTCGCCTTCAGCCATGCGGTCGGCATCAAACTTGATGATACGGGCTTTCATTGCCGGGAACTTGATGGTCTGCCAAATGGGATTGTTCACAATGTTGGAGAATTCCCCCGAAGCGAGTTTGGTCCAATGTGTCCCGTCGGAAGAAGCCCAAAGGGTGTAATGGGTAACAAGGCCATCACGGGTGTTCTGTGGCGGCAGATAGCGGAAGGTGGTCAAGGTCTGCTCGGCATCCCAATCAATCATCATCTGCTTGGGACTGCTAAAGAAGATGTGCAGACCAGAGGACTTCTTCTCGCCAGAATCTGTGATGTCTGCAGTTACTTCCGGTGCCAGATAAAGTCCCAGTTTTTTGATGACAGGCTTGGCCTTTGCATCAGAAATGGTGAAGCGGACTTGTGTAGCCTTGACTGAGGGGAAGCAGATGATACGCCGATGGCCGATAGTGGTCAAGCCGTCTTTTCCGTCCTCAACGAGCATATCGCGCAGCGGTTGCCACTGACCATCGACAAGGGCTTCCAGCGTAAACTTCTTGACACGCTGGCCCTGGGCGATGTCCTCCTCTGCAAGGAAGCGGTTGATGAGGGTTGGCCGTTTCAGTTTCATCGTGAATGTTCCTTTCGTAAGTTTGGGGGACTTCACCTCTTGAACAACATTCTTCTTGAACACCTCGTCTATCATCCGTTTGAAGGCAATGCCACGCAGACTGTCTGTGGGATGGATGCGGCCGTTCGGAGCGATGGGGAAGTTCAGGAGCAGACATGAATTGCGACCCACACTCTTATAATAGATGTCCATCAGCTTGGAGAGGCTCTTCACCTGCTCGTTCTCCGTCTCGTGATAGAACCAGCCCGGACGGATGCTCGTATTCGTTTCGCCAGCCACCCACAGCTCACCGTCCTCAGTGCCATAGTGTAGCATCTGGTAGGTCAGCCGCCCCTCGCGAGGCACCAGGCTCCAGTTGGTCTCGCCAATGAAGCCTTTCTCTGTACCCACCCAGCGCAGGTCGCCACGGTCACCGCCAGCATCGCTCCAGATGACGCATTGGGGCTGTAGTTCGCGAATCATCCGGAAGGTCTCTGGCCAGCCATAGTAGTCCTTGGTAATCTCACGCCGCTCATTGGCACCGCCATACCAGCCATCGCCGCCATTGGCTCCGTCAAACCACACCTCGAAGATGTCACCATACTCGGTCATGAGCTCACGCAGTTGGTTGCGGAAATAAGTGACGTACGCTGGACGACCGTATTCAGGATGGTTCCTGTCCCAGGGCGACAGATACACGGCGAACTTCAACCCTTCTTCTTTGCAAGCATCGGCCAGTTCGCGTACCACATCACCCTTGCCATTCTTCCAAGGCGTGTTCTTTACGCTGTATTCCGTGAACTTCGATGGCCACATGCAGAAGCCGCAATGATGTTTGGCCGTGAAGATGATGCCTTTCATACCTGCCTGTTTGCAGACACGAACCCACTGGCGGCAGTCGAGGTCTGTTGGATTGAAAAGGCTGAGGTCTTCATTGCCGAACCCCCATTCTTGGTCGGTGTAGGTGTTCAGCGAATAGTGGATGAAGGCATACATCTCCATCTCCTGCCACCGCAACTGGTTCTCTGAGGGCAGCGGACCGTATGGTTTGGGGGATGACACTTGCGCAGAGGCTCTCAGTCCCATTGACAGCATTGCTGCTATGATAATGATCAGCTTTTTCATCATTCACAAGAAATTAAGTTTATTCGTTTTTATAGATTTTCTGATACCATTCCTATAGCAGGCAAATATACGCAAAAAATCCTAAATGACGAACAAATGAGTGCAAAAAACGATTGAGACTTGCTCAAATCGTTTTTTGCCGAGTGAGGAGGAGTTACCTTCTTACGCTGTTAATCTGTACGCATTTGGAGTCATTCCAGTTCTTGACTTGAACAACCGCGAGAAGTGCTGCGGGTATTCAAATCCGAGTTGATTGGCAATCTCGCTGACGGGCAGGCGGGTCTCGACGAGCAACTGCTTGGATCGCTCAATGACGGCATCCTGGATGTGTCGCTGGGCGGTGGTGCCGCTCTCTTTGCTAATGAGGTCGCCGAAGTAGTTGGGCGAGAGGCAGGCTTTGTCAGCAAAATAGGCAACAGATGGCAGACCATTACGTTCTGGATGTCCGTTCTCGAAATACTCGCGCAACTGCTGATGGAAGGCGGTGAGGATGTCGCTGTTCACCTTGTGGCGCGTAATGAACTGGCGGTCGTAGTAGCGCATGCAGTAATCCAGGAGCAGGCCGATGGCATCAGTAATGAGCGTCTGTGAGTGGCGGTCAATGGGGTGCTGCAGTTCCTCCTCGATTCTGTCGAACAGTTCCACCACCATGTGCTGCTCACGCTCTGAGAGGTGCAGGGCCTCGCGCTGGTCGTAGTCGAAGAACGTGTAGTCATTGATGCGGCGAGCCAACTGTGTGCCATAGAGCAAATCGGGATGGAACAGCAGTCCGCGCGAGGGCGGCATGGGGCGGCTCTCGTCCCACTCCACCTCGACCACCTGACCGGGTTTGAAGCTCACGACGGTACCCTCCTGATAGTCGTATTTCTCGCGTCCGTAGCGTATTGAGCAGCCGTCGCCCTGCTTCAGGAACAGCGCATACAGACCATAGTTCAGCCGCGAGTGGTTCAAGTTGCTGACCATCGGATTGGCATGGTTCACCACTGTCACCAACGGGTGTAGCGTCTCCCATCCGTACAGTTTGTTGTACGCGTCAACGCTGTCTATCTGGATGATTCTTTCTGCCATATTATTTCAGATTTGCCTTATAGAACTCCTCCAGTTTGTCGAAAGGAATATAGCTTTTCTCGCCGCCGTCGTAGAGGTCGCAGTGGGTGGCACCGGGGA
>CADCDK010000033.1 GCA_902800185.1 uncultured Prevotellaceae bacterium | reverse complement strand
CGAGAACCTGTCGAACATCACCATGACATACAAGAACCTGCATAGGAAGATTCTTCAAGCCCCCGGATCTGCCAAGGACTTCAAGAATTTCATCAGGCGCATCGGTCAGGAACACCTCTCATGAGCGTTTCAAACGCATCACTTCCACTAAGCGGTAGGCTTGTTACCTGCCCGTGGTACTGGGAGTACCACTGAGTGGAATTCTCAGTACCAGCAAGTGTTTAAATCTTGGAACTGTCAGTACCAACCCACTTGGCACTGACTTTTTGCAAAGAAAAACCTGAGTTTTGCATCGGAATGTAAGGAAAGGGGCCCTTCGTTGCTCAAACTGTTCTGAACCAAAACCGCAAAAACACTTCTCGAAAGCTTATTGTTCTCAGGAACCTGTTCTGTTGCGCAGGAAGATGGGAAAGTTCACTTTCCAATAACTTCCTGACGACACAGAACGAAGCACGTCGTGCAGAAGCTTTCAAGAAGAAAAACCGGGAAAATCATGGGAGCGAATTTAGGAAGTTAAAGGAGTTAAAGAAGTTAGCTCGCTATGCTCGCTTGGGGAAGTTAAAGGACAATAGTTTTGCTGTAGAATTGGGAGGATGAAAGCACACCGCGTCCGAAGGGTATCGTCTTTTAACTTTGTTAACTCCCCAGGAATCTGTAACAAACTAACATTGAAGACAAAAACATTAAAAACACTTCTCGGAAGCTTGTTGTTCGCAAGAACCTGTTCTGTTGCGCAGGAAGATGGGGAAAGTTCACTTTCCACAAACTTCCTGACGACAGCAGAACCAAGCACGTCGTGCAGAAGCTTTCGAGAAGAAAAACCGGGAAAACAATGGGAGCGAGTTTAGGAAGTTAAAGAAGTTAAAGAAGTTAGCTCGCTATGCTCGCTTGGGGAAGTTAAAGGCCAATAGTTTGGCACACCGCGTCCGAAGTGTATCGGCTTTTAACTTCGTTAACTTCCTTAACTTCAGCTTTCGTAACTACTTATTTGTCATAGGAAATCGTGGTATTTCTTTTTCCACGTCTCATCACGTTCACCATCGCATTGTCGTTATACGTGATGTGTACCTCTTAGTGTTGTCCTCACAACTCATTGTTCCGACCCTCTTAACTCACTGCAACAAGCCCCTCGAAGCATTGTAGTGAGGGAGTAAATACTTGGACGATTTGACAATTCATGTGGCGAAATCATCGGCAATACAAAATAATTTCGTAACTTTGCCCTTGGTAAACATGAGAATTACAAAAAGAAATAAACAAGAATGAAAAAGTTCCTATTGATGGCCGCAGTCGCCATGATGACTGCCATGAGTATGAGTTTGATGAGTTGTTCAGATGCCGAAGACGGCGAGGAATGGGGCGCATGGGTTATGCGTAACCAGCTGAACAGCAATTGGGACTTGGATTATGTAATGGTAAATGGAGAGTACAGGCGGTTGGGCGATGACGGCTTCGACTTCTATTTGAAGATGAAACTGAGTGCCGATGGCCGTAAGTTCAAAGCCGAGCGTTTCTTCTACGACAAAGCAAAAAGCGAGGCTGACGAATCAACACGAATCAGCAAGACTGGCACCTACACCATTGATGAGCCAAACAAGACCATCGAGCTAACCGACAGCGAGGGCAACAAGTTCATGCGCTTGTCGAATATTAAATTTGGTACTGGTTCCATGTCGGCAACCGTTCTGTTCTACGATTTGAACCAGACATACGATATCGGGCTTGACCGTTCTGCCAGTTTATAGTAACCTCACAGCTCTATGCCTATACAGGCTTCCCCCGCTCGCTAAATGCGTTGGGGGTACTGGAACGGGTGACGGGCGAGCGCCAGGCACAAGGAATTGAGGACAGCGAGGGCAAGCCCTTCGTGCGCCCCACCGCATGGGACGATGCTGCATTGGCATTGAAACTGGGAACAGAGATGCAGACCCGCGACGAGGGCGGCACACCCTGGAACTACACATTCTGTCCGCAGGCCGACTATTACATGAAGTCGCACCTCTTCGGCGACATCTATGCCTCCGACCAATTCACTCCCGCAGAGAGAGAACTAATCACCGTAGCGGCTCTCAGTGCCATGAATGGCGTGGAACCGCAGTTCGAAGGGCACAAAGAGTGCGCCGTCTTCATGGGTAACACCAAGGAACAGGTGGAAGACCTCTGCCGATGGCTCGCGGACAACATCAAATAACAACACGATAATGTATGAAACAGACTAAGAAACTATGGATGCTCGCTACAGCTTCTTGACATATTCGATAAGCTGTCGGAAGGTTTGATTCTGTAAAAGGAGCTCGGCGTTTCCCGTCATCACGAGCTGTTTCCTGGCACGGGTCATCGCCACGTTTAGCTTGCGGTCGATGAGCATTCCGTCCTCCTCGAAGCAGTTGGCGGTGAGGAAGTCAAGCTGATAGCGATGGCTCACGGTGAACGAATAGATGATGACATCACGCTGCGAACCTTGGTAGCGCTCCACTGTATCGATTGACACGCGGAGCAATGCGGGGATATTCAATTTTTCCAGTTCGCGCTTAATCATGGCAATCTGGTTGCGGTAGGGAACGATGACGCCGAGGGTCTTATCGGGGTCGAAGGCTTCCCCGTATTGCTGGTAAACATCGGCCATCACCTGAGCCACGACTGCCGCCTCGGAAGGATTCACCTTGTCCGAACTCATGTCTGCATCTTCGGCCCGCGACGGCACGTCGATAAACACCATACGCGGATAGGAAGAAGACTCTTCCTGATGGGGCAAAGGAACAGGCTGCAACTGCTCCCTGGCGTAGAACATGCGATTGGGATATTCGGCAATGGCAGGATGCATGCGTCCCTGCTTGTGCAACACGCCGACAAAGTCCTCCCTACCCGACCGCAGCTCTTCCCGAAACAGTCGCTCGAAGAGAGAGTTGCGACAGTTGGTGAGTCCGATAGCCTGCAATGTTTCATCGTCAACGGCCGACTCCTCAGCACTCTGCTGTACCACGGCAGGCAGTTGCTTATGGTCGCCCACCAAGATAAACCTTGCACTCGTCATGGAAAGCAGTCCCACGATGCCCGGCTCCAGTATCTGACTGGCCTCATCGACAATCAGAAGTGAGAATTGCTTCAGTCCGAAGATAAAAGGATGCGCCATCAACATGGATGTGGTTCCAACGACTACCTGCGTCTTCCGCAAGGTGTCCTGCACGGCATCGAGTCTTGAACATTTCTCGACCACACTGCCCAGCAAATAGGATTTGTACTGCGGGTCACAGCTATACTCACCGCCCAAGCGGACAAAGGGAATGCCTGCCGAACAGAGCATGCCACAGATTTCATCCACCGCACGGTTGGTATAGGCGGTGAGGAGAATGTCCGAGGAGGGAGAGGTCAGTTCCTCTTCGACCAAGAAGCGGAGTGCCATGGAGGTCTTGCCTGTCCCGGGAGGCCCTTGCAGCAGGAAGTAGTCCTTGCTCCGCATGGCCTTCAGCAGAACTTCGTCGTAGTCGGGATGGTAGCTTCGGGACAGCTGGCGTGTCGTGTCAGCCAACGGTTGTCGCTGGCAGAGCAACAAGGCACGCCGCTCTGCAGGTGCCGTCAGGAACGTGTAGAGTCCGTTGATGGCAGCCGCACCACCGGCATCGCTCCCGGCATGCTCCACCGCATAGATCTGTTCTGTGTCTGTCAACTGCTCATTATGCTGCCGATTACTCAGACCGATGCTGATGGTATCGGAAGAAATCTCCACCATCGTCCCCCGAAGCAAGATGCTCTTTCTCACATCGGGCACACCGTCATAGGCGTAGAGATACACCATGTCGTTCCGGCGGAAGTTGGGCAGGAAATCGTCACCCTGATCAGGCACAGAGAGTTTCAGCCGAACTACTCCTCCGGTAGCGGGGTCTCTTTGCTTCTCCACGATGCGCAGACCTATATATATATTACCCATCTCCCGTTTTTCGGTCAAGGGCATATTCCACAGGTCGGCCACGGCACTCCCTGAAGCGCCTGCCACTCCCACCTTTCCAAGCAACTGCTCTTTCAAGGCGAAGGTCATCATCCTGCAGAAGTAGGCTTGTTCCAACGGCGAAGCGGTATGCAGGGGCGTGCAAAGCGCTTCCAACTGGGGTCGCAGGTAATGCTCATAGAAGAAGCCTCCCTGCCCTTTCGTGTTCATGACTTCCGGTGTCAGCAAAGGCAGAACCTCGGCGAACCCATCGCGTGCCATCGCATATTCGTTGGCAACAATCTGGTTGCGCAGCTGGACAGCCTCGCGCAGAAGCTTCTGTAGCGGCTCCACCTCCATCAGACCGTCGGGCAGACTGTACTTGGAATAGAGCAGAAACATGTCGATCTTGCGCCGAGAGACCTGAAAGTTGCATGCCAAGATACCATAATAGAGCAGCATCTGCACATAGTGCTTCTCGATATGGCGGCCATGCTGCCCTGCCGTATTCCGCTCCACATAGATGTTTTTCCCTGATTTCTGCTCCACCAGCAGATGCATGTCGGTGGTCATCAGGTCCACACGTCCCTGTAGCCCCAACTGTTCGCACACAAACGACGGTTCCAGCACGGCATTCTCACGGTCGTAGTGACGGAAAAGGTCATCCGTGATGGCCCGCATGTTTTGCATTTGCAGCACCGCCTCCTGTTTGAAGCGTATGGGGTCGAAGTCGGGACAGGTCACAAACTCCAGCGCCTTGTCGCGGAAGTTGGTTTTCAAGGTCTGCGCCATCTCCGTGCTCTCCGGATGGTTGACAAGGTCGTCGAGGGCAGCACCGGCAAAGTTTCCCAACAGGGTATGGATGTTATTGGGGCGGGCCATCATCCGCTTCAGCGTATAGAGCAACGGATGATGACCGTAGTCTTCGAAACACGATGCCAACAAGCTGACATCGAGCAGGTAGTCGGGCTCTACCACCACCATGAGTGGCACGGCCTTTCCGTCTTTCACCTCGCAGTCGAGCAGGTTGAGTTGCATGCCCTCTGTCAGAAGTCCCGGCAGGTAGGACAGGTCTATATAGTCGGGGCCACCGGCAAACGGCACAGTGAGCATTCCCTCTACGCCATTGTGGTCAACAGCGACACGCATGGACTGTTCGCTCCAGCTCTTCACGATGCAACGGATGTATCGGTAGTTGACATGGTGCAATGGGCCTGCGGGCTTGTTGACTGCCGGAATCCTGCCAACGAGTGTCGATGGAACCGACACATCCATGACAGCCGAGATGAACAGGCACAACGCACGACAGTCATAGAGCAGATCCTCGTGGGAGAGTTCTGCCCCCGCAATACTGTCACGACGTGCCCGTTGGATGGTGACGGTGTCCTGTGGGGTGATGTTATGTCGCTTACAGAGCGAGTCGATTTGTGAGGACAGGTTGCCGAATCCGTGAAGCGTGTTGCTCAGTCCCGCCTGGCAGACCAGTTCGAGCGTTTCGTATATCATCTTACACACAACCGGCGAACCCTCCGAGCGTAGAATCTTCTCTACCCGCTCAAAGAGTTCGCCGGCTGTTATGTAATTGAAGGAGTTCAAGGGGTGCTGGGGATTATTTCACCAATTTCCTTCCGTTCTGGATATAGATTCCCTGGGGAAGGTTCGAGTAATCGGTAGCGAGGTTCGACACCTTGCGTCCCTGCAGGTCGTAGAGCGTCCCGTCCTTCACTCCCGACGGGTTATTCAGAAACGACGTGTCATCAATGCCCTGTGTGACACCCGTGAACGAGAGCTTGAAGTTGTCGAAGCAGCACCAGTCATCGGCAACCGTCTTCTTGCTGCGGATGCCAAGACACATATCTCCGCCCTCATACATGAACTTCATCCGGTTCTGGTACTGTTCATAGCGGTTGAAAGCCACGTCAGCTCCCGCCATGTCGTTGGGGAAGGTATAGGGGTCGCCTGTATAATCCGTTTCGGAATAGAGGCTGACCAATGGTTTCGATGCACCTCCCCCTACGTACATCTCCGCATTCTGCTGCTGGGCACTGGTGCCGTAGTTGGGCCAGGCCGTGCCGATGGCACCGTCGCGGTAGAAACCTTGCACGGAGTACTCATACTGTCCGGCAGGCATCCCCTCCAACACCTGATAGAAGTCGAAAGTCTTGTTGAACATCTCTGCCACCGAACCGTTGGCGGCTGTAAACGAGGTTCCTTGCCAACCCGTGGCACCGTTACTGAAATTGGCATTCGTCAGCAGGGGAGTCAGATCCGTGGCATGCCCTGCCCTGACCTCGTTGATCAAGTACTCCCTGAAGGCATTCGTTGTGTTCTGCAGTGCTTCCAAGGCCTGTTGCATCGCCTGCTCCTCCTCGTCAAAGGTGCCACTCTCGCTGAGTGCCCGCTCTGCCTGTTCTACAGCTTCTTGAATCGTTTCCAAGTTGGAGCTGGCAAGAAAAGCGCGTGCCGTCGGCAACAAGTTCTTCACAGCCTCCCACGTCCTGAGATGGTTGTATTCGCGCTCGGTCAGCTTGACAAACGAGCCGTGCTGTGCCTGCACATCACCTTGGATGAGGCGTTTGTTCGTTGGGTTCAGGCAGTGTTCGTCGAGATCCATGAACTTATAGCCCCGACTGCTGCCGTAGTTCATCCATGCCAGTTTCCAGTTCTTGCTGCCGATGGGACGGAAAACACTAGCCGCCTCTATGCCCTGTCCACTCTCATAGACATCGAACTCGGGCACAATGGTCCACTGGCAGGTGCCTGTGGTCTTGTCGGTGGGTACCAGTTGTGTGGCGGTCGCCTGATAGAGGTGGAACATCCCCTCCCATTTATAGACCATGACATACTGCTGGTCAACGGCATTCCAGACAATGTCGGCATCGATCACGTCGTAGCCTGGGTCGAAGAGTAGCTGGGGCTTGGTGAGCACGTTGAGCTCCTCGTCCAACAACTGGTAATAGATGCGGTGACGGTCGGGGAAGCCAACGGAGTAGTATGCCATGTATTTCCCGGTCACGGGGTCGTAGATGACCTGTGGTGCCCATGCCGCCTGCATGTCGTCAACATGGGTCAGGCCCAGGGCCTCCATGTTCTCGGCACTTTCCAGGTCAATCTTGATGGCCTTGTCCCAGTGTACGAGGTCGTTGGAGATCATGAAGTCCATGATATGGTTGCTGGTCCAGCCCAAGCGCGATGTCATGTCGGTACCTGCCAACATGAACTTGCCGTTCTGCATGCGCAGGATGAAGGCATCGCGCATGCCACCCGTCGTGGTGTACTGCCTTGTGTTGAAGACCTCTGCTCCCCCCAATAGGTCGGTCCAGACTTGTCCGTAACGGCTCAGGGCGTAGTTGGTAATCTCCTGCGAGGCATTCATGTGGGCAAAGAGGTAGCCGTACTTGTCGGCATCTTCCTCCTCATAGACGGCGGTTTCCTGCGAGGGTTCCTCGGCAGCAACATCCTTCACGTCGATGCGGAAGATGTTGAGTGAGTAGGCGGGAATATCGAGTTCCTCCACCGATGTGAGCGTCTCTTCATCCTGTGGCTTCACCTTGTCGGGGGCTGCCATGGTGTTCTCTGTGGTACCCGAGGGGGCTGTCATGCGGACAACGGTGCCGCCGGTGGCAGTCATGTTGCTCAGGTTCAGCTTGACGGTCTGTGCCTGTGCGTTGGCGTTCACCACTTTCAGGATCATCTGTCCACGGGTCTCGTCCATCTGCACACTTTGATAGATGGCCTGCTCAGAAGGCAGCGTGGTCGTGTGTATGAGCTGGTTGTCCATATAGCACATGACGGTCTGTCCCTCCACGACGACACGCAGGTTGTACCACTTGTTGTTGGTGATGGTACCTGCAGCGGTGGCAAGGGTTGACTTCACACCGTTCTGACAAAGCTCGATACCATGCTGTGCGTTGCTCCAGCCGCCGATGTTCCACCAAGCATAATTGTTGGCATCCTTGTAATAGAAGATAACGAGGAAGCCCTCCGTGCCACTGCGCTTCATGGCCCGCAGGCTCAGGGTATAGGAAGTGGCATTGATTTCTGTTTTGTTAATAGAGGTACAGTTGGTCAGCGTACTGGTCTGTCGCTTCACGCCATTCGTCACGCTCCAGGTGCCTGTACCATTGGTCCATCCGCTGTTGGTCGAGAAGTCATCGCTGATGAGCGTGGCTCCATTGCCGTCCGTCACCTCGACATCATCGAAGTCTGCCACCGTGAGCCATGAACCAATGCCTATCTTAGTCTTCTTGGCGGGAACATTGCCGGTCTCAGTCCACAGAAGGTTCTGCTCGCCGAGATTGGCTGGCAACAACTTCTGCACATAGTAGGAAGGAGTCACAAAATAGTTGGCACAGTTGAAGTGAATCATGTCGTAGGGCCAGTAAGGATCGCTCTCGTGGGTGAAGATAGGAGCGAAAGATGCCATGCGGCACACATCGGAGTTCTTTTCCATGCCCAACATATACACCGCCTCGCCCAATGCACTGTTCATATTGCCATAAGTGCCGTAGGTGCCTTTCTCATTGGCGGCATATTCACCGTTATAGACACCGATGGAACGACTGTAGCCATCATACTTATGGTAGTTGGCACGCATCCATGTGTTGCTGCGATAGTAATGCTCGTCAACCAATTCTACAGGATAGTCGTTGCGCCACGTGGGGTTGTCGGTTCCCCATGCCTCAACGTTGCCAATGGTGATGATCTCGGGATATTTCTCCTTGATGGCCTTGTAGAACCTATAGTAACGCTCGGCATAGTCCTGGCTTTGCTGTGCGGCATTGGCCTGATAGTTCTCGTTGCCAATCTCCACGAACTTCAGGCCATAGGGAGCGGGATGCCCGTTGGCTGCACGAAGCGCACCCCAGTAAGTGGAAACGTCACCGTTGGCATATTCGATGGCATCAAGAGCATTCTGCACGAGTGTATCAAGGTCTTCCATCGGAATGGTGAAGCCATGACCGAGGCCAACATTGAGGACGAACATCGGGGCTGCCCCCAGGTCTTCGCAGAACTGAAGGTACTCGTCATAGCCAAGACCATCGCTGGAACGGTATCCCCAGTTTACATTCAGGTGCCCGCTTCGTTTCTCGATTGGCCCGATGGTCTTCTTCCATTGGAACGCATTCTCGAAGCCGTCGGTTCCCTCTACGTAGCAACCGCCGGGGAATCGCAGGAAAGTGGGCTTGGTGTCTGCCAAGAGCTGTGCCAGGTCGGGCCGCATGCCGTTCTTACGTCCCTTCCACGTATAGGGGAAGAGGGAGACGACATCGAGCCAAAGCTGTCCGGCATTCGATGTGAGCAATACGAAACGCCCCTTGTCTGTGCTGGCGGTGGCCTTGATGGTGGCTGTCAGGCGAGTCCACTCACCAACTTTCACCTCACCCTCAATAGCGGCTTCGCCACACAGCGTCTTTCCGTCTGACGACTGCAGGCGGGCAATGAGGTTGCCCGTGTATCCATCGTTGGATCCCTTTGCCCAGAACGACAGGGTGTAGGTGGAGTCAGCAACGAACTTAATGCCCCAGTAACCTGCATTGGCGATGCCTTGCAAAGGGGTACCCGTGGTCGTTGTCGTCATGCAGGCACATTTCCCCTGCGCACTGTTCAGCAGTCCGGAGGTTGTCAGTTGCAACTTGGCACCGAAGAGGGCTGACCAGGATACGGGTACGGTCGTGCTGGTAAAGGTGGCATCATCCTCAAACGAGCGGTTGCGGATCAGCTCGGCATAGAGACCACCGTCGCCAGCATGGTTGATTTCCTCGAAGAAGAGTCCGTACTGATAGGGACTGATCATCGGTCCGCGCTTCTTCGCGTCGATATTCATGATTACTTGAGCGGCACTGGTTAAAGTGCCGCAAAAGAAAATTACCCAAAAGAGAACTTGTTGTTTCCTCATGTCTTTCTTGTTATTTCTTGTGTTGTTTGTCTCTTGTTGCTTAGTTTTTCTTGGCTCTCACCTTGAAGCGGTCAAAGCCTTCACCATACACGCCGATTACGGCACTCTGTGAGACGAATGCCTCGGGGTCGATAGAGTTGATGAGCTCGAAAATCTTGGCACTCTCATTTTGCTTGGCCAGCACGAAGAGCATCTTCACCTCTTTGCCGGAATAGAAGCCGTGGGCATCGACAACGGTACAGCCACGGTGGGGGTCAAGATTGATGCGGTCGCCAATCTCCTTGTACTTATCGGAGATGATGAAGAACTGTACGCTTCGGCGCAGGCTGTTGACCACCTGGTCGATACAGAAGGCAGTGATATAAAGTACCACGTAGCCGTAGATGACACGTTCCCAGTCTTTCAGCACGAAATAGGAACTGGAAATGATGAAGACATCGCAGATGAGGATGATGCGCCCGAGCGAGATATCACGATACTTGTTGACAATGGCAGCGATGATGTCGGTACCACCCGTAGAACCGTTGGAACTGAGTCCGAGTCCCACACCCGTTCCGCAGAACACCGCACCGAGCACGGATGCCATGAAAGGCTGGTCGTGCAAGAGATTGAGCGTAGATGTGTACTCACGTGTCAGCGACAGGGATGTGGTCAACACAAGAACAGCATACACGGTCTTCACACAGAACTTCCATCCCAAGATGCGCAGGGCTGCCACCAACAGGAAGGCGTTGATGACAAAATAGCTCAACTGGGCAGGGATATGCAAGGGGCTCCATTCCAAGATAGAGGAGATACCCGGCACACCACCCGTTGTGATGTTGTTGGGAAGCAGGAATACTGACCAGCCGATGCAGTAACTCAGCATCGCAATGGTAATCATCAGATAGTCATGCGCTTCGCGCACCACCGTCTTTCGGTTAATTTTCTTTGTGATTGTCATAAGATTCGCGATTTTGCTGCAAAGATAATAAATAATTCATAATTCCTCATAGGATTTCTCTCGTTTATTCTTAACTTTGCGGCAAGTTTATGATTTTACACCCTCTCCATACCGATATACAACCGCCAGAAAGGATGAATAATCCCTTCCGCTATGACCCGCACCCGCTATGCCAAATGGCAGTGAAGGAGGTGTGTCGGATGATAGAAGGGAGCGCGCAGCAGGACTGGACGGCATTCCGTGAGGAGATTGCGCAAGGAAAGATGTTCGGCGTGCTGGTGGTAGAAGGCCCTCACGCCACCCTTCATTACCTCGCTGCCTATTCAGGGCAGGTGTGCGGACGCAGCGACTGGGAGGGGTTTGTGCCTGCCGTGTTCGACTACCTGCAGGAAGACGGATACTTCAAGACACACGAGGCGGAGATAACCCGCCTGAATCAGCAGGTGAAGACTCTCACCGAGTCGGCAGAAAGGAAGGAACTCCTTGCTCAAACGGCCCTCCTGCGAGACGAGGCGCAGCAAATGATAGAATCCTTGCAGGAGGAACGAAGAAAGAGAAGGTCGGAAAGAACGGAATTAGGAGAAACGGATATTCGTGAGAGCCAGTTCCTGAATGCCGAACTGCGGAGGGTGAAAAAACTATATGCCGAGCGCATTGAGCAATTGGACGGACAACGGCGGCTGCTGGATGACGAGATCCTGCGATTGAAACAGGAACGCCGCAGCCAATCGGATGCTCTCCAACGCTGGCTGTTCTCACATTTCGAGATGTTGAACGCGCAGGGCGAAAAGAAGAACCTGCTCGACATCTTTGCAGACACCGTGTTCAAGCTGCCACCTGCCGGAGCGGGCGAATGCTGTGAGCCGAAACTTCTGCAATATGCCTATGCCCACGGGTTGCGTCCTCTTTGTATGGCCATGTTCTGGTATGGCAACTCACCGAAGACGGAAATCCGCCATCACCGGCACTATTACCCTGCCTGCAGTGGCAAATGCAAGCCCATTCTCACTTGGATGTTAGGAAACACCCTCCTAACCGCCCCTTGGGGGGATGGAGAACAAGGTACGGGGGATGTTCCGATCTTGTATGAGGACGAACACCTGCTGGTTGTTGATAAACCGGCCGGCATGCTCAGTGTGCCGGGAAAGACAGGCGAAAGGTCAGTTCTTGACTTTGCCCGAAGCCACTGCCCCGATGCCACAGGCCCGATGATGGTTCATCGGCTCGACCAGGCTACCAGTGGACTGCTCGTCATCGCCAAGACCGAGGAGGCTTACCACAACCTGCAGCAACAGTTTTTGCACCACCAGGTCAAGAAACGTTACGTGGCCTTTCTCACGTCACCCATCAAGGAGTCAGAAGGGGGCTTCACCCTCTCTCTCCCCCTGCGCCCGGATCCGCTCAACCGTCCCTACCAGGTGGTGGATGATGTACATGGGAAGCCTGCCGTCACAATCGTTGAACCGCTGGGCGGCAACCGTGTGGCCCTCTATCCACAGACGGGACGCACCCACCAGTTGCGGGTGCATTGTGCCCATCCCGATGGTCTCGACAACCCCATCTTAGGTGATGAACTGTATGGACAGAAAGGGGAGCGACTATACCTGCATGCGGAGTCTTTGGAATTCATCCATCCCCAAAGTCATGAGTCCATGAGTTTCCACGCTCCTGCTGACTTCTAAGACAACAAAAGAGGGCTCACCGACAAAGTCTCCGACATGTCTCCGTCACGGTCTCCGACATTCTGTGTGTCGACACCATCAATGAGTACATCGACCAAGTTATGGAAGATGCGCCCACAAAGTTGAAAGTAACGGTGAATGTATCTGATGCTGACTGGCAGAAGATGCAAGAACTCCATACCCAATGGCTGGGACAGGAGAAACAGGCACTTGAAGACCACCACAAATGGCAGGAAGAGAGTTGGCAGAAGCATAGCCAACGACTCACAGACATCGTGAAGAACAACGAGGGCGTATGGATTTCTACGAAATTGTTTTACTTTGTAGGTTCATTATCCCTTCTGTCAATCATAACGATTGTGTTGGAGATTGCCGCCTATGTGTATTTCCACTGGATGTAGAAGTCGTCGGAGAGGGTGCGGCCATCTATCTGTTTGGTCAGGCGGTAGTGGCCGGGGGCGAGGTGAAACAGGCGGATATGGGCACAGACGGTGGCGGAGTCGTGGGCGGCTACGGTGCTCAGGACGGAAGTGAAGCCGAAATGCTCGGGAAAGGGGACTTGCAGCCAGTGGCCGTCAGTCTCGCGCTCGATGGTGTACTCCTGTCCGTAGTTCACATCGTAGTCGTTAGGGTTGATGATCCTCGCCTGCACAACGGAGTCGGTTTGCGAGAGGCTTTTGTCGGTAATGAGCATACGCAGGGTGTCCTTAATGGTCACGGCCTCAATGCTGTCCGTAGGCTGTTCCGCATCTGCCACCGTCTGCCGTGTCGTTGAACGGCAAGAGGCGAATGCGAGGGCGGCAATCAGGAGGAAGAGAAGTTTTGCTTGTTTCATCATCTCTTATGAAAGAACTGTGTTTTCATTTGCGGGTTCTTAGCATGCAGTACACGCCGAGGATGATAAACGGGATG
Source organism: uncultured Prevotellaceae bacterium (assembly GCA_902800185.1). GTDB lineage: Bacteria > Bacteroidota > Bacteroidia > Bacteroidales > Bacteroidaceae > Prevotella. Next base: position 2,066 of record CADCDK010000033.1, on the reverse strand, counting down.
GAGAGTATCTGCCCCATATCGATGGGCAGCGATGCCTCGAAGGCTACTTGTATCTCCTTGGTGTACTCGATGAAGAAACGGAAGGTGAAGATATACGTTAGACAGAAGCCGAAATACCAGCCTGTACCTATCTTCTCTGGCATCCGTTTGTGTAGTGTCCACATGATGAAGAAGAGCACGGCATAGGCTATGGCTTCGTAGAGCTGACCAGGATGACGGGGCATCATGTCTACCTTCTCGAAGATAAAAGCCCAAGGCACATCGGAGATTTTTCCGATAATCTCTGAGTTTATCAGGTTGCCCAAACGGATAAAGCAGGCTGTGGTACCTGTAGCGATGGCTATATTGTCGAGCACCGTCCAGATACTCAGTTTTGTCTTGCGGACATAGAGCCACAGGGCTATCATGAGTCCCAGCGTTCCGCCATGCGAAGCTAGTCCGGCATAGCCTGTCAGCTTCCAGCCTCCGTCAGCCATGAAGTGTATCGGCAGCAGCATCTCTATGATGCCTTTCCCTGAAGTCAGGAAGTCCTGAGGCTGATAGAAGATGCAGTGCCCCAGTCGGGCACCAATCAGGATACCGAAGAAGCAGTAGATGTAGAGTGGGGCGAAGAGTTCGTCCTTGATCTTCTGCTCCTTATACAGGCGTTTCACCACGAGAAAGGCCAGTGCGATTCCGATGCCCCACATCAGCCCGTACCATCGCACCGACAGCGGACCCAGTCTGAATGCCACGAGGTCTGGATTCCAGACGATATATAGCAATTGATTCATAAAACCTCCAAAGCGCAAGAAATAGTTTCTTTTTTAGAACAAGTCATAATAAAGTGAGACAAAATATGAGGATACACCTCAGAAAAATTTGAATTTACTTACTGGCTAATGTGCGACCCAATAGTTTCAATTATTCTCATGTCAGTAAATTTCTTCTTGTAAGGATCGAACCTTTGCATTTTAACAGCATTCGGGTTGATGCCTTTTGTCGGCTTTTGCTCTTTGCAGACAAAAGATAGTCTATGCTGCTGTCGACAACTGTCTTTTCTAACTGTGTCACATTTGCATTTGGCATTCCGTTGACTTAGCGAGTCTGTTATAGTAGATATGTCTTGTATGACCGCCGTACTATCCACGGAGTTCTGACAAACAGCGAAACAAGGTATAAACAATAGAACTATTAAGCCAATTGGTTTCTTTGATACTATCATACAAATTTCGAAGGCGAGTCTAAAGATTCTTATTGTTCTCATTTCTTCTTTATCGTGAACTCCACTTTTTGTATTCCACGCTTATAGACATTGGCGAGGATAAGGGCGTAGTGCAGTGTTTCGCCCTGTTTCATTGATTGCTGGACGTGTTCCATCTCGCTCTTGGTAAGTATGTTCTTGAAGAGGATTGCAGAACGATTGCTTGGCACAAGGCGTATCTCATCGGTAAGCGGTGAAAGGACGTAGGCGTAGGTTGCTTGATAACGGGCGCCTGCCTGCCATAGCGGATGGCTCTTGTCGAGAATGTTCTCCAGATAGATTCGCGCATCCTTGTCAAATTCGGGTGTCGGCGTGCCGTCGGCGTATGTCACCTTGCCGTCGGCATCTACCAGATATTCACCACCTTTGGCTATGGCATACTTCTCTACCGGGCACTGCTGCTCATACTCTATGTCTGCTTCGCTCTTTACTTCTTTCTCCACAGGCTCTGCCACCTCTTCAACTTTCTTGTCAGCGAGGATGCGTACCAGTTCGTATGTACGGTTGCTGGCATCCTGAGGAGGATTGGCCAAAATAGTGCGCTTCACGCGCAGCACGTATTCGTGACCTCTTTCGTAAGTGAAACCTTTGACAGCACTGAAATACAGGTTCTGCCATTGTCCCGGCTCGTCTTCCGTCATCACTTGCATACACTCAATGGGATGCTCTCCCATACTGTCGAAGAGGTCATACATAACGCCTGGTTCAGCGGAAACATTCATGATAATTTCCTTGGTTATGTCTTTGTCATCATCGTCGCTGCTGCAAGAGGCGAGGGAGAAAGCAGCAAGCATCATAAATGCGATTCTCCAGAGTTTCTTTG
>CADCDK010000032.1 GCA_902800185.1 uncultured Prevotellaceae bacterium | reverse complement strand
GATAGCCAAGGAAATTGATGTCGCCATACCAACAAATGGATTTGTCTATAATGGCACATTGGATGGTCTGCGCAGCGTTTACAGAATAGGTACCGCCAAATTCCTTGAATTTCTCTTCATCATATCCTTTCTTCTTGATATTGACATAAATGCTCACCCCGTTGGCTTGCTGCTCCATGAGTTTCTGTATGATAACAGAATGACGGTAGATTCTAATCATGGGACAGGTAATAACTATCGAATGTCTAGCATTGAATATGTCGGCAAGGAACGCTGTCTCGAACGTGTCTCCATTATAAATCATATCTGAAGAAGTGGTTGGGCCTGCTTGTAGGGTTCTTAACTTATACCCCACTGTAGCGTATCCTCGCAGTCGGCGTTTGTACATTGTCTCGCACATCGGTTGGCGAATATCAACATAATCATATACACGCACTTCTGTCTTGCCTTCACAGTCGCGATGCAGACGGCCGGTATATTGTGCGACGAGACCTTTATATGATACCGGCTGGGCAAGGAACAGTGTGTCGAGTCGTGGCAGGTCAAAACCTTCTGAAATGTATTTCAACGAAGCCACAATTACCATCGGATCTGCAGGCGACACAGCCTTTAACTGTAACTCAATATCTTTTTTCTCTTTGGCAGACGCAGAACCGGTAAGGACGATGACGTGCTTACATAAAGGCTTGATAAGTTCAGCCAATAATGACACATGCTCTACGAGAATGCTTATAATAATTGGTGTTCGTCCTTCTTTCAAGACATTTGCGACATCACTTATTATCTGTTGGTTCCGTTGCTTGTCGTCTGTCAGTTCATGTAATATCTGGTTATAATTCAGTTTATCCTATCGGACCGCACTGCATGAAAATGATGGGCTGGTGACCGTCCTTGCGCATGGGCGTTGCCGTCAGCCCATACACATATTGTGCATTGGCATACTTCAGCACCTGCTCAAAGTTGGAGGCTGAAACATGGTGACACTCGTCGACAATCACCATACCATAATTCCGTACGAATGGCTTGATTTCATTGTCAGAAACACAAGATTGTAGAAGGGCAATGTCGATATTGCCGTTCAGCGTATCTTCGTCTGAGCTCAATAGTCCGACGAGCGGCTGTTCTTTCTTTCGTCCCCGTTTCTTAGGAGCATCCTGCAACGTATAGTTAATGGTCATGAACTCACAAAATTTAGTCCGCCATTGCTTTGCCAACGCTTTGTTGTGTACAAGTATAAGTGTATTTATCTTACGTCGGGCTATCAGGCCGATGGCTGCAACAGTCTTGCCAAAAGCAGTCGTTCCCGACAAAACACCATTGTCGCAGGACATCAGTTGGCTGACAGCTGCCTCCTGCTCAGACAACATCTATCGCATGTCCATGGTTAGTTTTATCCTCTATCTTTATGCCGACTGAATTCTCTTCGAAGAATTCGATCAATGCCTCCTCACATCCACGGGGAAGACCCAGCCAATCATCCGAGACATCGGCGCACGAGATGATCCGCGGAACATTATAGGTGGACAGATGCATACCGAGTTTGGCACCAAACTCAGGGTTCTTGAAGGATGCTATGCGCTTCAAGTGGTTGATGACTTTCGATGACAAGCCTTTCGTGGGTATATATAGCATATTGGACCTCACGACGGTTATCTCTGCTGGCAAATCATCTTTTGTTACATTCATTGCCACTGGTGTCTCCCAAGGCTTGGTCTCGCTGGTCTTCGATAATTCGCCAAAGTCAGACTGATTGGTATGCGATTTCAATAATGTTTCTACGGCATCCGCGGATAATTTCTTGACCGTGCGTAGATATTCCCATTGATCAGTGTATTGCTCAAAATTGTCATCGACGAAAACGCTGTTGCCTTTCTTCCTCGGCATTCCTTGAAGAGGCAGGGCAACAAGATTGCCAAAGCCGCCTTCGGGTAAATGGTCCTGGTTGGGGAAGAAACGGTCATAGGACTTGAATGACATCTGCCCGTCACGGCTCATGGCCTCAGTAAGGATGGCATTGCCCATCCGTCTTGCCTTGCCGGCGGCAACTGGCTGCTCAAACAATATCCACACATGAGCACCATTGCCCGACCGCGACCGTTCAATAGAGTAAGGTATACCCCAATCTTTGCATACGCTGACGAAGGCAAGCACGTCTTTCTGATAGCCATGCTCGCAGTTCTTGTCGTCAAAATCGGTACAAAGGAAATTACAAGTATCATCGGTCAGTATGGCGTATATTCCAATAGTGAAAGGTTTTCCCCACTCATCTACGCCACGCAGATGCTTTTCAATTTCTGCGTCACCCAAAGAAATGAATTGCCGGTTCGGGCAACTGGCGCACTTGTATTTCTTCCTATCGCAAAGAGGTGTCCAACGGTTGGAGCATGCTGGCATGTAACCGGCCTTTGTTCCATCTCGGCTTTCCCACCTAAGCGCAAATACATCCTCTCGGCCTTTAAACAGATTTCGGAACAGATCCTTTCGCTGTTGCAGAATTTGCTCTTTACTCAGTGAAACATGATTGTCAGCATTAGGGTGTACTGTACAGACCTCTTCGTCTTTTGACGAAGAATTTTGTTCGTAGCTAATGCCATGTGCTGAGAGAATGCCTTTCAACCTCTCATTCTCCCGGGTTAATCGTTCTAACTTCTGGAGAAGTTCCTCCGTATTGAGCTTTTCTTGCATTTTCAGGCTGATATTAAGATGAGGTTATGCGTCTAAAGGTGGCCAGTAGCCACCTTTAGACGTATTTGCTTTAATCCTCATAAGATTTTTTCCATTCCAACGCCTGTTTGGTTAGTCGATACATCTGTTTTGGATGGTTGGGCTCGTTGGGGTATTTGCGCTCTATGGCATTATCTAATAGTGCTGGTGTCACGTAGTTCTCACGGAACCTTTTTCTACTTTTCAGACCACATGCTGCTATCATTGACTTTATAGACATAAACTGGTCTGACATATGAATGATAAGCTCTTGAACTTGGGTCGTACTTGGGTCGTACTTGGGTCGTACTTGGATCGTACTTGGATCCTTTACTCCCCTAACTTGGGCCGTAGTTGGGGCATAGTTGGGTCGTTGGAATGTCACAGTGACCATACCTTTGTCCACCGTCCACACAGGGCTTGGCAGTCCCTGTGCCTGACACGCGTCAACTATCCGATGTACACCGGAGCCCCAACTCTCAAGAAACGTAGTCTTGAACAGCACGTTGGCAATGATGGGATTATATGGAAATGAACCATGAGGCTCTGTAATATTCTCAGGTGTCATTCCATGAGGGAAAGAGCCTGGATTGAAGATTTCCACGCGGTCATCATAGATGGCGACACCGACAAAGGCATTGTACTCCTCCCAATAACGGTGGCAAAGCGCATTGATCAATGCTTCTCGCAACGCTGCCACTGGAACCTCCAAATGTTCCTCGCGCCGAATGCCTGTTATCTTTCCACTCAACGACAGATGCTTAAAGCAAAACGACATGCCTGCATCTAACAGGTCGAAGAAATTGCCGTATGCCCGTTGGTTGTCTATGAATTCGTTCTTGTCCATTCCTCTGAACCTTGCCATCTGAATGGTGAACTGAGGATAATACCCTTTTTCGTTCTTCGTGAAAAGCATTGCTGCAGCATTGTTAGGCTGATCGTCAGAAGAAAGCAACTGAAGTTTGCCAAGGACACTCTTCAGCGGCTCTGTGAGAACAGAGTCTGGGACACGGCCACCCTCTGCGCCCAAGCGCAAAGCTCCGCGAATGCGATCTTCGTTGAGGTCTGCAATGCTTAACCCGTCAGACTGTCTACGCTCCCATGCATAGAAGTCGGGATGGTGGGCACGGAGGCGCTCCTCGAACAACTCCCGTGGCATCTGCTTGGTTGTGCTCTCCACACGGTAGTATGGCTTACCATCGTATGTGTATGGCTCACTTCCCCACACAAAAGCATCGAAATGGATGGCAATCACCTTCTTGCCATTACCTTCCGGTACATTAAAGTAGTTGATTTTCACCTCCACTGCCGGTTCAAGGCCACTCAATGCTTGGGAGATCTCCCTTTGAGTGTCGTCGTTGACATCCTGCCCGACCATTCTACGTGATGTCGGGGTAACGCCAAAGATGAGCCAGCCTCCATCAGTATTGAGAAAGGCACATGCAGTATGCATGGCATCTTTCAACTCTCCGGTGGTTTTCTTGAGCTCCAGCGTGATGGACTCGTCCTTGTCTATCAGTTTTCGTATATCCTCGATAGTCATAATCTTTATTTTATGGGTGTAAAATTACGAAAATTAATCAGCAATCTTCTTCATGGACAATATTTTTTGAAGTTCGTCCACTGACAATGTTGCCAACTGCTCCATCAACTGTTCCTTTTGACTTTTCTTTTTGTCGCCTAGGTTCAACAATAAGGAGTTGTACTCCATCTGCTTCTCCAAGGGATAGTGCTCGATGTAGAGTTCTGTCACAGAATTATTTCACCCTGCGTCTATTAGACTTAATAGATGCTGCATCATCAAGATGTTCTATATTATATCGCGCACTGGCAATATAATGGTCAAAACCTGCAGCACTATTCTTTTTAAATTTCTGATACCTTTTAATCGAATCTTGACAGTCTTTGATTTTTTCCTTAATCTCGTCGGGTGTTGATCCAGAGAATAACGACATAATAACCTCCTTGCACATCAGTGCAATTGTAAATGATGCTGCAAGACGGGACGCAGCGATATTTCATTTACCAAGAGGAAGAGCCGTCCCACCACTTTCAGCCTGACAAAACATCAAGGGTCGAATCGCAAATGTGGTGTATTCCCCCGACACCGATAATCTTAGGTTCTTAGCTTTTAACGGTGCTTGCACTGCAAAAGTAATAAAAGAGATGCCTTTATCTGCCCTTCCCATAATTGTTAATGCAATACAATTTCATTTGTTTAGAGGCTTATTAAACGCAAAAAGCGGCGCACCGGATATAGCTATCGTGGTGCGATACCATAGCTATCGCAGTGCGATGAATAGCCGGCAGATATCTACAATATCTTTAAAGCGATGGCTGCACAAGCCTCGGCGTCGGCAAGGGCATGATGGTGGTTCTTAAGATCGTATCCGCAACGCCGGGCTATGATGTCCAGATTGTGGTGACCGCCGGGCCAAACTTGACGCGACTTGATGAGTGTACAATAGAACGGATAGTCGGGATAGTCCATCTGATACATGCGGAATACAGCCTTGAGGCAAGTCTCATCAAAGGCTTTGTTGTGAGCCACAAGCGGCAGTCCTTCTATCTTGGGCTCTATCTGCTTCCACACATCGGGGAAGATGGGCGCTTCCTCAGTGTCCTCACGGCAGAGCCCATTGACGCTGGAACAAACGTAATTATAATAGTTGGGCTCGGGATGGATAAGAGAGTAGAATTGGTCTACTTTCTTGCCATCACGGACTACGATGACGCCGACCGAGCATACACTGGTCCGCTCGAAGTTGGCTGTCTCGAAGTCTATCGCTGCGAAATCTTTCATTGTCTTACCTTTTGTAATGTGTTACCGAGATGGTTGTGCAGGAGTAGCGCATAGAGAGATTTGTCCCTCTATGCCCATTTTTAGAATAGCGTTGGCAAAACCATTAAATGGCTCCCTTTGCGTCATAACATCAAGGATAATATTGGTGTCAAGAAAGACTTTCTTCATCCTTTAACAAACTTGCTATTCAAATATTTACTTTTTGCTTTATCTCCATTCAGATCATCATCGTCCAAATGGAAGCCCTTGGTCAGACCAATCAGATCTTGAAGTTTTGCTTCTGCATCATCAGCATGAAGGCGTGAGGGACGCAGCTTCTCCAAATAGGAAACCAGCATCTCCTTAACGCTCGTGTTGTGCTCGGCTGCGTATGCAGAGGCTCCACGATATACATCTGGACTCACAGTGATTTGTATGTTCATCTTCTTCCTTCTTTTTCGCAAAGATAAGTAGAATATTTCAAACTTGCACAAAAACAAGAAAATATTTTTTATTATTAATCGATACAAGCCTTACTTTATCTTGTCATACTCCTTCTTGCCGACAAACTTCTTGGTCCATTTGACGGCAGGCTTGTCGGGATTGGTGCCTACGGCGAGATGAGCGGCGCGAGAACCGGGAGCGGCGCCATGCCAATGGAATACGTTGAATAGCGGTTGATATTATCTATTTTCCGGAAGCAATGATATCGAATTACTATAGCCGTTTATAAAGTCTAAGCATATATGCTCCACGCGCCACGAGGTGATAATGAGCATTCAACAGGTGTTCGATGTGGGGCGCATCATACTCCACCAGTACCCATCTGACTTCAGAAGAAGACAGAAGCTGCTGCAGCTGGTGCGCGATATGGGCATCACGCTCGCACGCCATCTCCTGATAGCAGACGTAAGGACAGACGGGGTGAATGCGTAGATAATAGTAGACATCGGGTGAGGAACCATAAATGAGCATCTGCCGACGCTCGTCGTTAGGTACCCTTTGAATGAGGTCAGCCATCGTCGGCAACTCCCGGCAACGTTCACGACTAATCTTCCAACTGCTATGCAATTCAAAGACCAGACATATCATAACAGTCGCCACTATCAGTCTCTGTCCCATCTTACTCACGCACTCATGACTCTCACGCCCTATACGGCAACATTCTACGAGAGCCAAAGCCACATAAGGAGCACAGATAATGGCATAGTGGTGATAGCCCTGACCCATGACAAACCAAGGCAAGGACATGAGGGTAGCGCCGAGCCACAGACCGTAGCGCCAGCAAGGTTGACCGACAATCATCATCACCATTACAACCAGCAACAGCAACCAACATCCGAAGAATCCCTTCAGCCAACTTGCGATGCCAAACAAACTCATGTCTAATGTAGACGGATAGGCCACATAAAGGAAATTGAAGTGGAACGCATCGTAGAAATAATTTGCTAAACTGCCGTTAAGCGCCATCATCACCAAGAAAGGCAGACATAAGGCCACCGTGGATAATAAAGTCACACTTATCTCGGTGACCAACATCCGTCGCTGACCATGACACAACCTATAGGCGTAAGCCACAAGCAAGGCTCCGCAAAGTCCTAAAGCGTCAGTGATGCGGGTGAGCAACGCCACACCGATAGTAACACCATAGACCACAGCCCACATCTTGGGGCGATAGTCGTAATGTTTGTCAGTCAACCGCAGCAGTCCATAGAAAGAAGCAAAGAGCATTGGGAGCATCCATTCCTCCACGGAGTTTCCACCCTCAAAGGGAATGCATAGCGCCAACAGCGTAACGGCGGCCAGTGCCAAAGCCTTACGTGGTGGCATCTGTGTGAGCAGAAGATGATAGGCAAGCACACCCGTGACCGTCAGGTTGATCCATTGCAGAATGAAGATGCCAGTTCGGTCACCCGTCAGCCACCACCCTATTGCATTGAGCAAGTAGACCAGCGGACCCTTAGTGTCGAAAATGTCGCGATAGGGCACGACGCCCTCGGTCCACCACCGTCCTATCGTCATGAATAATCCAGAGTCGGCCAATGACTGACCATGGAACAAGCAGGAAGTTGTATAAGAAAAAAACAGCAAGAAGAGAAGGGACAGCATACCACTGCCCATCCAAACCATCGGTTTCTTCACATTTCCATTCATTGTACCACTTAATCTTTTGGTTGCTGCGCTTAACGTTTGCCTGCTGTCACCCATAGCATGGCAGCCGTCTTCCCCCATATTCGAGTGCGAAATTAAAGAAAATATCGTAATAAACCTATGCCGGCCTAAGAAAAAGCGAGAATTCTTTTGGCAATTTACTAAAACTATGGGGCCATTTACTCATTATTCAAGTTATATCAGGTGCTAATCATCGCCCACACGCTCATCCTAACCAGTCGGTAAAGATAAGTATGCAGTCGTATACCTTCTCAAGGAAGTTCTCTATACGTTCCTTCACGCCCCTCCAATAAATTCGCTTCATAGACCACTGATTAGCAAATAACCAAAGTAACAGGCCAAAATTACTGATTTCCTCAATTCCGCAACCCTATTAAAAAGTTGATAGCGGTTGCGGTCTGAATCGCCATGGCTGCGATTTTTCTTATCTGAGCTGTATTTTGTTCTTTTTGGGCAGATTTGCGCATATAACGCCCCCCTTACCCCCATAGGGCAGCTATAAATATCATACTCTCAAAAACACATTGGCTCATCCGTAACTAGCGTTGAAAATGGTCCAGTAATGCAACCATCTGTCTTTCGTGTAGATATTCAGAGTCCATTGCCTGGCGACACGGACCCATTTCGCCGGAATGACGATGAAGGCAAAGACAAATCGCTTCAGGCGGCTTTTCATGTCTATACCGGGAAAGATGCCGCTGACCTTGGACAACAAGTACTGATAGAAATTCTTCAGCATGGCGGTGAAGAGCAGAAATACCGTGTTATAAATCTTTGGGGACATACCTTCGAGTTTGTCCCCTTTTTTATGAACTCATGCTTTTATGTTTATCGGACACCAATGACTGGAAAGAAAGCTAAGAAGAACACAAAAGCAGTTGGAGAAATTAAATAAGAGGAAAGAAGACCTTGGAAAGGCAGGATAGTAACATACAGCTAATCAATGCATTGCATATTTGTTATATGGTAGGCTGGTAGTCATTTCGTATGCTCTCGTCCACGACCCCCAGACTGCACTCGCTACGCTCGCTTAGTCTGGGGCTAAGGAAAATTCAGCCGAGGCTGTAAAAAGAGATTCACTATTGCTATACAAAGCGACTCACAAGGAGAGCCTGCCATTATCCTGTCCTGCCAGCCACTTCTTGAATGAAGGCACACGCTCCCGGCTTACCACGATGTCATCGGAGACAGATATCGATAATGTGACAGCCAGTCGGTTACCAGGGTAGGCTCTGGCATTGACTATGTATTGTCGCTGAACGATGCACTGACGGCTGATACGGAAAAAGAGGGCTGAAGGTAATGAGGTCTCTATATCGTCGAGGCTCTCATCGAGCATGTACTCATCTGTCGGTGTAGCGGCGAAGACTACTCCGCGACGGATGAAGAAGCAAGCCACACGCTCGCAGGCTATAGGGATGATCTTGTCGTTGCGGTAACAGATGAATGTGGGATGGGGTGTGGCCTGTTGTCGGAACTGGTCCATCCATTCCAGCAGATGGTCCATCTGATGAGCTGTATAGAGTGTGCGTTCCCTTCGGAATTTCTCCAGTGCTTGTCGTAACTCACTTTCCTGAACAGGCTTGAGCAGATAGGCGATGCCATTATAGCGAAAAGCCCGGAGGGCATATTCGTCGTATGCGGTAGTGAAGATGATGGGAACGGGCACGGGCGATCCCTCGAAGATGTCGAACGCGAGGCCATCTGCCAGCTGGATATCGGAAAAGAACAAATCGATGTTACCAAGCTCGATATTTTCCATCCATGCCTTGGCCTCCATCACCGACTCCAAGGTGGCAACCACCTCCGTGTTGGGGCTTACCTGCAGAAGCAGGCGCTTGAGTCTGCGAGCTCCAATGGGCTCGTCTTCTATGATAACCACTTTCATATTTTTCTCGTTGGCTTTATTTGTTTATCTCAGCAGGGGCACACTGACCGAAAAAGTCTTCGCATTGTGCGCTATACGAATAGACTGACCCGTAACGAGTCGGTAGCGGGCGTCAAGATTTTTCAGCCCCACATGGTGCTCTCCGCCAAGGGTCTTCTTCGGTTGATAGTCATTGGTCACCGTGAGCCAGTCGTTGTCAATGTCTACACGGATATGCATCGGTGCATAGCTGCTGATGACATTGTGCTTGATGACATTTTCTATCAGCAGTTGTGTGCTCAGTGGCACAACCTGCAGGTTTCCCTCCGACCGGTTGTCTGTGTCTATGAAGAGCTTGTCCTCGAACCGGATGCGCAACAGCAGCACGTAGTCGTTCATAAATTCCAGCTCATCCTTGAGTGGCATGAGCGGCTTTCCTTCCAGGCTGAGCACATATCGATACACTTGTGACAGCTTGTCGATGAAGAGCTCGCTCTTTTCAGGATTTTCCCTGACGATTCCGCTGAGGGTGTTGAGAGAGTTGAAGAGGAAATGAGGGTTGAGCTGTTGCATGAGCCCTTGCACTTGGCCGGTAAGATTCTCGCGTTCCAGTTCAGCAATCTTCATCTGCGCGTTTTGTTTGTCCACTTCTGTCATCACAGCTCTGGCTGTCATGTAGCTGACGAGGAAAATGATGATGTTGCGTACCAGTTCATCGCGCATATAGTAATGAAAGAGCGACGGCATGGTATGCATCCATAGGGGATAGTGGATGAGGATGCTGGCACACGTGGCAACAGCAAAGGTGACAAGGTTGAGAAGGAGCAGGCGCCAGGGTGGCAGCCGGTAGAAATGGGTGTTGAGGCGGATGCTGACATAAAGGATGAGTACAACGAGCACTAACAGTACCAAGAGGCTGGCAATGCGCTCAGCCAGATGGGGGGCTGCCCAGTTGTCGAGAGTCACGGTCAGCGGCATGATGGTCAGCAGCAGGCCACCCAGAAGCGAGTAGACCCATGCCTGTGATTTCTTGAGAAAAGCCATTTCTAAATCTTGATAAATCATGAAAGAGCCGGAGGTTGTCCGGCTCTGAATATCTGATGCAAAGATACAAAACAAATAGTTATCCTGAAAAACAATCCCTTACTTTGTGAGACGAGAAATATACTATATTTTGAATGTAGCAGTGATATTGAAGGTGAACGGGCGCAGGTAGTTGCCTGTCATGGGCAGGCCTCCCTGCTTCTCCACCATATTGTTGACGTCCTCTTTGGTCATGAATTCCGAGCCTCCCACAGCACCGGTGAGTCCAGACTGGTTGAGCAGGTTCTCGATGTTGCAGCCTAATGTCAGTTTCTTGTTGACATGCCAGTCAGCTCCGAGGAACGACTCCCAGTGCGACTGGAACTCTACGGAGTTCATGATACTGCCATAGGTCTTGCTGTAATAGCGGAAAGAAGACCATAGACGGTATTTACCCTTGCCAAAGGTGTAGCTCGGGTCGAGCTCGATGGTCCAGTCGGGGACACCGACGACGCTGTTGCCGCTGTAGTTGAAGGTCTTGGTGACACCGGCACCCATAGGGTTGTTTTGTGCGCCACCGAAAACCGCATCGTTGAGGGTGATGGAGAAGTCGCGGTATTCAGGCTTCATATACTGTACCAGGACGTGGAAGTCGAGTCCTTTGATGAAGGGGTGCCACATCATGTCCACGGTAGCGCCAAGGGTGCGTATACCATATTGTTGAAGAACATTGCAGGCGGCACTCTGATAGAAGGTGTTCAGTGACTGGAGAATCTTCGGCTTCTCAATATAGGTCATCACGGCAACAAGTTCAACGAGCGGACTGTTGTAGAAGATGCCTGCACGGCCGTATTTCACCGTCTGTGCCTTGGCCTGCTCTTCCGTGGGGAGGAGGGCCAAACTGGAGCCGAAGGTGTTGAGGTTGCTGCCAGTCTTGGAGTATGAGAACTCTCCCAAGATGCCGAAGTTGTTCAGAATGTTGTAGTTGACATGCATAGCCAGCGAGGGCAGCACATAGGAGTGGCTGAAGGGCTTGAGCTCTGCTGTGACCTCCTTACCTTCGGCATCGGTAACCTTACCACCGAGGTAGGCGCCGGGCGCGAAGTTGTAAGGCAGGCTCATGCCGCCGATGTCGACAAAGTCGAGACGGAAGCCGCCGTCAATCTTCAGATTGGGCAGCACCTGCCAGATGTCCTGCACATACCATGCGTTGTGGTTCTCGTGACCTTTGTAGTAGCTGCCGGCAACGTTGTAAAGGTAGGAGGAATTGTAGGCCTGCGGATTGATGTTGCTGACATCGGCAACGTTGCCACCCGAAGCCAACTGGGTATAGAGCAGACGCTGGTCGGACCCTATGGAAGTGTTGTACATGAAGCTGCTAACGTCATGGTTCTCGTAGTGGAAGATGTTCTCCATACCTGCCACCCACTTGTTGGTCTTCGTCTCATGGGAAAGCTCGGTGCGGAACATGGCGTCGTTGACGAAGGCATGGTTAATCATCGACATCCATTGTTGTACATAGCTTGACGAGGTCGTTGCCGTGCCGGTGTTGTCTGTGTAATATTTAGTACCTGATGTAATATATTTCAGATTCTCTGTGGAAGTGCACACCTGCAGAGGCACGCTGGCATTGGGCACATAGTTCCAGCGTCCGCTGAACTTGAGCCTGAGACGGTCTGAGAAGTTGTAGTGGAGCATGAGCATGACGTTGTGAGAATAGTTCTTCGCGGCATCCTGATAGGTCGTGGTCACTATCTCGCCAGTCTTAATGTTCTTATAGGTAATGATTCCCGTTGGGTTGCCGAAATAATCGGTTCCCCAGTCTACACCGTCAATATGTGAGATGCTCTTTCCCGTACCATTATATAGGAAGGGTGAGATGCTGGTTACCGGGAAGAGATCGCGGGTGCTGGCATAGCGGTAGGCCAGCGTGATGTCGCCGCGGTTGAACTTCTTCGTCAGCGATGCTCTGTAGATTTGCAAACGGTTGTTGAGACTGTTGAATGGAATCTTGGAATATCCAGGGTCGAAGTTCTGGTAGGTGCTGAAGGCAGCATACCATCCTCTGCCTAAGGGTGACGTCAGCGTGAAGTCGAACTGCTGTTTGCCATAGCTGTTGACGCGGTAGTTGAGGAGTCCGCTGAAGCCTCGGGGTGCTTGAGGCGGTCCGGGGTTGGCAAGATCCATGACGGGCTCTATGCCGTTTTGCAGATAGGAGTTGGTGCCATAGCCTACGCGTCCGTAGCCTAAGAGCGTTTCTGTGAGACTCATCATATAGACTTTGGCATAGGCACCGTCACCGGGGCGCCATACTGACTGTGGGCCCTGCGGCATGTTGGCAAACACCACAGGAACGTCGCTCTCGGCCACGAGGAAGTCACCAGGGTCGGTGATGGGCAGGCCAATCTGTATCTGGCGTGGTGCCTGGAAAGTGCTGGCATTGAGAAGCTCGTGACGGTTGGCCTCTTCGTTCATTTTGCCTTTGATACTGTCTTTAGGCATCGCCTTCTTGCCTAAAGGAGGCAGAGCCTTGCGCTGTGGCTCCTGTGCCATTGCCGAAAAAGCAAGGAGGCTGAGCAAGGCCGTAGATAGTGTGAGTGCTTTCATATGGAAAGATGGTTTTAATTGGTTATTTTAATGCTTTTTTCAGGAATTGGAATACAATTTTCAGGTTGTCGTCATAGCCAAACTCCGGTGTGGCATGTCCGGCGGTTGGCAGGAGGTGGAACTGCACCTTGTTGCCGTATTTGGCTTTTAGGGCATGGTAGAAGTTCTTCGATTGCTGTATAGGCACGGTGGTGTCGCGTCCTCCATGTTCAATGAGGAAGTAAGGACAGTCGGCCTTATCCACATCCTTTATATAGGTCATGGGATTGGCGCGCAGGGTGAAGGTAGAGTCCTTGAGGACGTTCTGCCCGATATACCAGCTTTCTGCGGAGTCATCACCGATGGAGCTGTTGTGCTCGGGGAAGGTAGACTGTGCAAACTGCTCGTCGAACTTTCGGAAATCACAAGGTCCGAACCAGTCGACGACAGCCTGCACGCGTGAGCTGTATTCCAGGTTCTCGGTGTTGTCGCCATTCAAGTCATCGGTATTGCCGGTCATGCCGAGCATGGATACCAGGTTGCCTCCGGCGCTTCCGCCCCAGGCAACGATGCGATTGGCGTCGAAATGATATTTGGCAGCATTGGCCCTAACGAAGCGCACGGCAGCCTTCACGTCGTTGACGGCGCGGGGGAATGTGCCTTCGGCCGACATACGGTAGTTTACGCTCACCACGGCATAGCCCCGGCGCAGTCCGGCCAGCATGGGTTGTATATCGTTGCGCATCTTGGAATTTCCCATGAAAAAGGCTCCACCGTGGACAGCGATGATGACAGGATAGGGCTGACGGCCCTCGTTGGGAAGATAGATATCAACATATTGGGAAGAAGACCGGTGGGCATAAGGCACGTTGAGATACATGGTATGTATGCCGCGTGTGTCGACACTGTCGAAAATGGGCACATGTGTCATGCTCACGCGGGGATTGCCTCCCTGCAGTAAAGGTTGCAACTGTGGTGTGAAAGGCGAGACCGTTTGTGCTGTGGCCCACAGCGGGGACAGGGTGGCTGCCAGTGCAAGGGCAGCCATGATCAGGAAAGTGGTATTCTTCATCGCCGTATTATTTTAAGTGTTCAGCCAAGAGACGGAATACCTTCTCCAGATTGGCCTGTGAAGAGAAGGCTGGGTCGCCATGAACGGCACCGAGTAACAACTCCATGTATACCTTGTCGGCTCCGAGCTGTTTCTTCAGTCGGTTGGCGAGGTTGACAGATTGTATGGTGGGGATATTCAGGTCGGCCGTGCCATGCTCGATGATAAAATAAGGAGCATTTTGCGTGCAGAGCAGTGGAATGTAAGTCTCTGGGTTGGCACGTTCGGTGAAGGCAGTGTCTTGAGTGAGTGGTTGTCCGATGTAGAGTGTCTCGCCGGAAGTGGGACTGAAGACCGAGCCAAAGGGTGTGGTCTTGCCTGATGCCTTGAACTGTTCGTCGTATTTCAAAAAGTCACAGGGGCCAAACCAGTCGACTACAGCTTGTACGCTGGAAGAATATTGTTGATTTTCAGTGTTGTCGCCGTTCAGGTCGTTGACGGCTCCCGTCGTGCCGAGCATGGCTGCGAGATTGCCGCCGGCGCTGCCACCCCAGGCTACAATCTTATTGGGGTTGAGGTTGTAGCGCTCCGCATTTGCTCTAAGGAAGCGGATGACAGCCTTGGCATCATTGACAGCGCGTGGGAAACGGGCCTCGCCGGAAAGCCGGTAGTTGATGCTCACCACGGCGTAGCCATGTTTAACGCCTGCATCCACGATCTCCAGTTCATTGACACTTTTGGAGTCCAAAGCCTTGAGCATGAAGGCACCACCATGGATGTCGACGATGACAGGATAAGGTCCCTTACCCTCGTTAGGCAAATAGAGGTCGAAAGTCTGCGTGGGTGAGATGCTACCATATCTGATGTCGATGTATTTACGCTGGATATAGCTGAGGTCAGGTGTTTTGCGCGGCTTCTCGCGTGGAAGCTGCGGCTTCTTGCCTTTGGCAGAAGACGGTAGAGTGGGTGGAGCGGGAAATTCGGTGATGCCCGAACCCGTCGGTGTGACAGGACTGAGTTGGGGAATTTGACTTTGTGCCATTGCACTGCCTGCTAAAAGAGTGCAGGCCAAGAGACAGGTGAAAAATCTTTTGTTCATTGTAATGTGTTTTTAAATTTGGACATCTGATTACAATGGCAAAATTAAGCTTTTCCATTTCTCCTGTCGAATCTTTTAAGGTCTCATTCCCCGAACTGAGAATAAAGGCATTTGAATGGTTATTAGGGGCATTCGAACTGTAAACAAAATATTGTCTTTTCCACGGGTATCGTGGCTGCGGAAGAGTTGGTGCCCAAGGCTGTGAGATAGGCCGGTAGCATATTGAAGAGCAGGCAGAAAGGATTGCGCCGAACGATACTGCCTGCTATGATTGAAAAGTCTCTCTTAGTGCAAAGCTTCGGCAAATATTTCGATCATGCAAATCATTGACTTAATACCTTTGCCATGTCATGTAGAATTATACTTCCTTTGTTTTAACACCATAAAGTTAGTGAAAATTCTGCAATTGGCAAAACTCTGAGGAACTTATTGTTCCTCAGAGACTTATAAAAAATATTAATAATAAATCATACGCTTTGTTGCGGAATTAAGGGATTTAATCCGTATTCCCGCCTATACTCTTGATCTTTTAACAATAAATAAAACTAATCATCGGGTCTACCATTTATTCAGACCTCCGAGCATGGAGAATAGTTCTCACGCCGATGTCGCCGATGTCAGCTGGCATTATGCTCATTGTAATGACTGGACTTCCGGACTTCTGGACTTCCGGACTTCCAACCCACTTCTGGACTTCCGGACTACCATGACTGTAATGACTGGACTTCCAGACTTCTGTCTTCCGGACTTCCAACCCACTTCTGGACTTCCGGACTTCTGTCTTCCGGACTTCTGTCTTCCGGACTTCCAACCCACTTCTTCCTTCTTCCCAATACCAAATTCTTCTCTTCCGAATGTAATAATCGGCAGGGAAGAGCGTCTTTTAAGAAAAAGAGAACAACGATAATGGACGACAAGGAAATCATTGCTGATATCCTGAAACGGGGCAACAGCAAGGGCTACGCCACCATCATGAAGCGCTATGCCGGACTGGTCTACAGCCGGGCGCTTGGCGTGATGAAGAGCGACGATTGGGCCCGAGAGATTACGCAGCAGACCTTCGTCCGCGCCTATCAGCGACTCAACAGCTGGCGCGGCGAGGCACTCGGCGCCTGGCTCTCAGCCATTGCCATGCATCTGGCCATCAGCAATCTCGACAAAGCCAGACGACGGCGGGCAGAACCTTTGGAGAAGGGGGCCAACGCCGTGGCAGAACCGGAATATTCCGACGAGCACGAGCAAAGGCTTCAGCTGATGCAAAAGGCTATCGACCAGTTGCCCGAGCAAGACCGGCAAATCATTGCGATGCACTATTTCGACAACATGAAAACCGACAGCATCGCAGCCCGACTCAACCTCTCGCAAAGTAATGTATTGGTTAAGTTACACCGCATTCGTGAAAAATTAAGAAAGGAACTGCAAAATGAAGACAATGAATGATAACGAACTCGACGACCTCATCCGCGACACCCTACAGCGCGATGCCATGCTCGACGATATTCAGCAGCAAGTCATGCAAACGCTGAAGCGCGACGCTCGGCGTGCCCAACTGCGTCAGTGGTGCCGCATCGTGGCTTTTTCGTTCGGACTGCCACTGGTTGCCGTAGTGATGCTGATGCCCGTCTACTACATGGTGACGACATTTCACAATGTATACGTAACGGCCTCAATGGCGTTCTATTTCATCGCTGTGATTGGCGCTCTGGTGATCAATGGAAATAATTTTTCAGATAACATTGTAATAATCACGCCTCGCGGCGGTCTTACTAATGGAAACGGGAGCCAAGGTACCTCTCTCGAAGTACAACGTAAACAGAAAAGTTAAACCATTAAATGAGATTATTATGAGCAACAACGTAATTGGCTTGGTAGCCGTAGTACTTGGCATTCTTTGTGGCATTATCGCCATCGTGAGCGCAGCTTACAATCAGTTCAAGAAGCAACAGAATTCCACAGCCATCAGAAAGGCCATCATTGAGAACAAGGTGGACGCTGCAACAGCAGAAGAACTGCTCAAGCAAGACGAACCCAGGAAGAGAAACAAGAACTCATCACTGACATGGGGCTGCGCTCTGTTCGGACTCGGCCTCGGATGGATCGTAGGCAAGCTGTTCAACATCAATAGTAACGATGATTCCTATTGGTTGTTGATCGTCGGCTTTATGGGGCTTGGGCTCATCGCCTCGTTCTTCCTGCAGCGCCACTTCGGTATAAAAGACGCAGCCGAACAAGACCATGAGGGACCGGCTTCCCATTAATAGCATTCGACACCTGACCGCCCGTTGGTTATAGATATAGGCCCGTTGGTTGAAAATATTAAGCCATTTAACTTAAAACCACTATCTTTGCAACATCAAACAGCCTACTTGATGTCGCGGCATTGCCAAAGCATGTCGTAACAAGAGGGAGCAAAAGAGAATCATTAAATATTATAACGTGAGTTCGATGAATTATAAGTGCTTATAAATTTAGTGATTAGCGAAATTTGTTGTAACTTTATAGTGTTGAAATACAAAGAAACAGACAAAAATCGCTATGATCACCGAGGACAAAATTACTGAAATTTATTGTATGGCAGATGATTTCTGCAAAGTTTTTGATGCGCAGATGAAAAAATA
>CADCDK010000031.1 GCA_902800185.1 uncultured Prevotellaceae bacterium | reverse complement strand
ATCCACGACCTTTTGCCTTATATGTGGTTTCTGTACGTCAGGCCAGATGTTTGCCTCGGGCTTCCTTCAGATTCCGTCTCGCGGCGGACACCCTTGCCTTCGGCTGGACGCTTCCCGCTATAAGGGCGCGTTTGGGACTTACACCCATTAGAATACGTTCGTGCTGGACGAACATAAAAAAGGCGGCTCAAACGAGTCGCCTTTATTTTTGAAGATTTTTTACAAAGTCTTACTTTACAGCCTCAGCGAGTTCAGCACCAGCCTTGAACTTTGCAACCTTCTTAGCAGCGATAGTGATCTTCTGCTTGGTAGCGGGGTTGATACCCTCACGAGCAGGCTGCTCCTTTACTGCGAATGTACCGAAGCCAACGAGCTGAACCTTATCACCAGCCTTCAAAGCGCCCTTAATAGCTTCTACTGTGGCATCGAGAGCCTTCTTTGAATCAACTTTGCTCAGGCCTGCACCTGCTGCAATCTTCTCAATCAATTCTGTCTTGTTCATAAGATTTTTTTATTAAATTGGTTAGAAAATAAAATTAGTTTTCAAATTCGCTTACAAATATAGAACATTCATTTTATAAAACAAACAAAAAAAAGAAAAAAGTGATGTTTTTTTTGAAAAAAACTCTTTGTAAGTCCCTTTTTATGCTTAATCACGGATATTTTTCGTACTTTTGTACCCATAATTACAAAAATAATAGACAATAACGAAATGCGAAACATACCTGTTATAACAAGGAATCTGCTCCTTATCAACGCCTTGGCCTACGTTGCCTGCATATTCTCGGGTACGGATGCCTACGGGGGATACGTGCTCAACGACACACTGGGCCTCCACTTCTTCAAGGCTTCCGACTTCCAGCTCTATCAGCTCTTCACCTATATGTTCATGCATGCCAGCCTGAGTCACATCTTCTTCAACATGTTTGCACTCTGGATGTTCGGCTGTGTTGTAGAAAGAGTATGGGGCCCGAAGAAATTCATTTTTTATTACATTTCTTGTGGTGTCGGAGCCGGCTTGATACAGGAATTGGCACAGTTCATCAGCATCTATTCGGAGCTGAGTGCCAACGACCTCACGTTCTCTATGGTATCACCCGCATCATTCAACGGGCTGACCACCGTGGGCGCATCGGGAGCCATCTATGCCATCCTGCTCGCCTTCGGCATGATCTTTCCGGAGGAGCGCATCTTCATCTTCCCCATTCCCATCCCCATCAAAGCCAAATGGCTTGTGATGGGCTATGCTGGCATAGAACTTTTCTCGGCCATGAGCACGACAGGAGACAATGTCGCACACCTGGCACACTTAGGGGGCATGCTCTTTGGCTTCCTGATGATCAGATACTGGCAGAAGCATCCCGGACAGGACTTCAACGTCGGTAACGGACGGCAGTTCTTCGACAACCTGCGCGACGGATGGGAACGCCGCAAGAAGAAAGACAGTCAGGACTTTGGCACGCGCAACCAGTCAGGCAACTCCCACGCTTCCGACTGGGACTACAACGCTCGTCAGAATGCCGAGCAGACCGAGATCGACCGTATTCTCGACAAGATACGCAAAAGCGGCTACGACAGCCTGACACCCGAAGAGAAACGAAAACTGTTTGAACAAAGCAGTCGCAGATGATTCATAAGATAACGACATTCATTTTCAGGATCATCGCAGGAGCGAACATCACCACCATCCTACTCATGCTGCTGATAGGGTATTCAGACCGTCTGAATCCCGTCAGCCACCCCACCCTGTCCACTGTCGGACTGGGATTTCCCATCATCCTTGCTATCAACCTGGCATTCCTCGTCTTCTGGGTGGTCTTCAAGTTCCGCTGGTCGTTCATCCCCATCATAGGCCTGATCATCTGCTATGGTCCCATCCACACCTATGTCCCCCTGAACCTGAAGAGCGAGGCACCCGAGGGTTCCATCAAAGTGCTTTCTTATAACGTATGGTTTTTCAACGCCTGGGAAGACAAGAAAGAGCCCAATCCCATATTCACCTACCTCGCCCAGCAGGATGCCGACATCGTATGCCTGCAGGAAGTCAACAAGCAATACATTGGAAGAAAAGAGATTGAGAAACAGTTGGGAGACCGCTACGCATACAGCGACACGTCCGAATGGAAAAATGGCGACATCCTCTGCATCCTGAGCAAATACCCCATTCTGAAGAAAGAAAATATCAAATACGGGGCGAAAGCCAACCGCTCCACGGCCTTCCACCTGCTGATTAACGGCGATACCGTCATCGTCATCAACAGCCATTTCGCAAGTACCAAGCTCTCCCCGGAAGAGCGCAACAACTTCTCCGTCATGATGAAAGGGAAGATGGAGCGCGACAGTGCCCGCCAAGAGTCCATCCGGCTGATAGACAAGCTTGCCAATGCCTCCGTGCGACGTACTCCCGAGGCTGATTCCGTGGCCAAATACATCGAAGACCGTTCTGGCAAGAGCATCATTCTCTGCGGTGACTTCAACGACAGTCCCATTTCTTATACCCACTATCGGATTGCCCGGCAGCTACAGGACTGCTTCGTGAAGAGCGGACGGGGATTTGGGTTCTCCTATTATCACCATTCCATGCGGGTGCGAATTGACAACATCTTCGCCTCGTCAGACTGGACACCCTACGGGTGCTATGTGGATAGCGAAAACAGCCTTTCCGACCATCATCCCATCATTTCTTGGCTAAAAAAGGACCCAAAACCTTAAAAATTGAATAAATAAACTCCTTTTTTTTCCTTGTGAACAAAAAAATGCGTACCTTTGTGCCTTGTTTGCGCACATGTGCAGTATAATATGGTATCGCGTGCGTATATAAACGGTGAGAGAAAACTTAAAATCAATAAATAACAAACAAAAATGCAAAACAAAGGAATTGTAATTGTAACAGCCGTCTTACTGACGCTTGCAAGCATCTTCTATTTGTCGTTCTCTGTAGCCACCAGCTACTATGACAAAGAGGCCGCCAAGTTGAATGACCCCATTGCCGAACAGGACTATAAGGATTCTGTGAAGTATCTGGGTGTTTATTCATACCAGCGTTGCTTGGAGACTCAGATTGGTCTCGGACTTGACCTGAAAGGCGGTATGAACGTGATTCTTGAGATCAGCGTGCCCGACGTTGTCGATATGCTCGCCGACCACAAGAGCGACGCGGCTTACGTGAAGTCCATGAACGAAGCCAAGAAGGAAGAAGAGACAAGTCAGGCTGACTTCATCTCACTGTTTATTAACGCTTTCCACAAGAATGCCCCCGGCCGTCGCCTGGCAGAGATCTTCGCCACCCAGCAGCTGCAGGGTAAGGTGAGCCCCCAGAGCACCGACGAGGAAGTGGAGAAGGCCCTTCGCGCCGACGTGCTGGCTGCCATCGACAACTCGTTCAACGTGGTTCGCACCCGTATCGACAAATTCGGTGTCGTTCAGCCCAACATCCAGAAACTGGAAGGACAGCAGGGACGCATCATGGTTGAGATGCCGGGTATCCGTGAGCCGGAGCGCATGCGTAAGCTCCTGCAGGGAAGTGCCAACCTCGAATTCTGGGAGACCTACAATGCCGAGGAGATCATCCCCTACTTCTCACAGATTGATGCCCGCTTTGCCCATGCCGAGAGCAATGCCGACACGACAGCCGTAGATAGTGCTGCCACCGCACAGGAGGAGCCCGCCAAGGCCGAGGCCAAGCCTGCTGAAGCCAAGCTGAAGCTGCAGAAGGACAACGCCGCTGGCGTAGCCACCAACAGCGAGGCCGAGGTTGCCGCTGCCAAGAAGCAGCACCCCCTGCTCTCCATGCTGCAGCCCACAGGCAATGGCTCACTGGCACTCGTTGCATACGCCAGTGTCCGCGACACCGCAGAAATCAACAAGATCATCTACTCAGAGCTGGCCAAGCAGATTCTTCCCACAGACGTGAAGCTGCTGTGGGGTGCCAAGCCCGCCGACCATATCAATGCAAAGAACATCTTCGAGCTCTACGCCCTGAAGGTGACCAGCACCTCTGGCCGCGCTCCCCTGGAGGGTGATGTCGTTACCGATGCCACCGACCAGTTCAACCACTATACAGGTGCTCCTGAGGTGAGCATGAGCATGAACACCGAGGGTGCCCGCCGCTGGGCTGCCCTGACCAAGGCCAATGTGGGCAAGGCTATCGCCATTGTCCTCGACGGCGTTGTCTATTCCGCTCCCCGTGTCAATGGCGAGATTGACGGTGGTCAGTCTTCCATCTCTGGTAACTTCACCATCGAGGATACCAAGGACCTTGCCAACACGCTGAAGTCCGGTCGTATGCCGGCTCCCGCCCGTATCGTACAGGAAGAGGTGGTTGGTCCTACGCTCGGCGCACAGTCCATCGAGCAGGGTGTCATCTCGTTCATCATCGCCTTCGTGCTGCTGATGATCTACATGGTGCTCATGTACAACTTCATCCCGGGTATGATGGCCAACCTCGCCCTCATCGTGAACCTGTTCTTCACACTCGGTATCCTCACCTCGTTCCAGGCTGCCCTGACCATGTCGGGTATCGCCGGTATGGTGCTGTCACTCGGTACGGCTGTCGATGCCAACGTGCTCATCTACGAGCGCATCAAGGAAGAGCTTCGCGCCGGCAAGGGCATGAAGCAGGCTCTGGCTGCCGGTTACGACAACGCCTTCTCAGCCATCTTCGACTCCAACCTGACGAGTGTCATCACAGGTGTCATCCTCTACGCCTTCGGTACAGGTCCCATCCGTGGTTTCGCCACGACCTGGATCATCGGTATCGCCTGCTCATTCTTCACAGCCGTGTTCCTCACACGTATCGTCTATGAGAAGATGCTGAGCAAGGATCGCTGGATGAACCTGACCTTCTCTACTGGCATTTCCAAGAACATGCTGCAGAACACCAAGTTCCGCTTCATGTCCACCTATAAGAAGACCTTCACCGTGGCCATCTTTGCCGTGATTCTGTTCGTAGGTAGCTTCTTCGTACAGGGACTGAGCCAGAGCATCGACTTCACCGGTGGTCGCAACTACGTCGTACAGTTCGAGCAGCCCGTACAGCCCGAGCAGGTTCGCACACTGCTGTCAGAGACCTTCCCCGGCTGCAACACAGGCGCACTCGCCTTAGGTACCGACAACCGCACCATCCGTATGTCAACCAACTACAAGATCGAGTCCAACAGCCCCACCGTCGATGACGAGGCAGAGACCATGCTCTACAACGCCCTGAAGAAGGAAGGACTGGTCAGCCAGACCAACGTCCACGACTTCAAGAACCCCGACGTGCGCGAGGGTGGTTCCATCATCAGTTCTACCAAGGTAGGACCGTCCATCGCTAAGAACATCACACGCGGTGCCTTCATCAGCGTGCTCATCGCTCTGGTTGCCATCTTCCTGTACATCCTGCTGCGCTTCCGCAACGTTGCGTTCTCAGTAGGTTCGACGGTAGCCCTGGCCTTCGATGCCCTCGTGGTCATCGGCCTGTTCTCGCTCCTGCAGAACGTCATGCCGTTCTCACTGGAAGTTGACCAGACCTTCATCGGTGCCATCCTGACGGTGATCGGTTACTCCATCAACGATAAGGTGGTGGTCTTCGACCGTATCCGTGAGAACCTGAAGCTCCACCCGAAACAGGACAAGCAGCTGCTTTTCAACAGCTCCATCAACCAGACCCTGGCACGTACCGTGAACACCTCACTGTCAACCCTGATCGTGTTGCTCTGCATCCTGTTCATCGGTGGTAGCAGCATCAAGGGCTTCGCCTTTGCCATGACCCTCGGTGTTGTCTTCGGAACCCTCAGCTCCATCTTCATTGCCTCTCCCATCGCCTACCTCGTGATGGGTCGCAAGATTGAAGAGAAGGCTGCCGAGGCATAATCATCCCACTGCAAGACAGTGTACTTTTTCATACAAGTGACGATGGGCGTGCCCATCGTCACTTTTTTTTTTGAAGTATGGCAAGAGAGAGTTTGATTTTGCACCTCCAATTGTGAACAAAGTCAACCGCAGAACTGAAATGTTTGGCGGTTGACTCTGTTTTTGTCTGTACGCGACAATGTTTCAATGATGCTTTTCACTAATCTCTAATGCAGCTAATAGGAACTACAAGCACATCATCGTTTCGTTTGTAGGCATATCCACCTACAGCAGTTAGTACCATCATGAAAGCGGGAGCTTTCATTCTTGTTGTGTCTATCTTGTCCGCAAGTTTCTTAAGTGACGCAGCCCCTTCCTCAATGAGTGTCTCGCCACCAAGCTTAATTTCTACTAATCCATAGTTTCCATTTCTTAAATGTAATACGGCATCACATTCCAATCCATTTTTATCACGGTAGTGAAACACTTCGCCGTCAAGGGCTTCTGCATATACGCGCAGATCACGTATAGCCATCGTTTCAAAAAATAGCCCGAAAGTGTTCAAGTCGTTCATTAGATCTTTCGGGCCAATTCCAAGTGCGGCAGTGGCTATTGAGGGATCAACAAAGTATCGAGTGTCTGATGTGCGGATGGCCGTCTTACTTCTTAGGTTGGGATTCCAAGCGGGCATGTCCTCTATGACGAAAATCTTTTTCAGCGCAGTGATATATGATGATATCGTCTCTTCACTCTTTGGCGAATCATTATTTGAGACCAAGTCGGCATGAATGACGCTTACAGGAACTTGTCCTCCCTGATTTCTGGCATACGAGCGCATCAGTCGCAATGCAAAGGCGGCATCGCGTTCTACTCCATCAACACGGGATATATCCTTCTTGCATACAGCATCAACATAGTTCCTCGATTGCATCAACGCAGCCTGACGTTTTAGGTCAAGAGCGCCTGGCCATCCTCCACGACATAACATAAAAGCAACTTCTTCCAGTGAAGGGTCAGGGGCTATTGCGGCTTGCATCTGACCTGCAAACAATTTCAATATACTGATGCTGCCATTCGACTCTCCTGACTCCCACAAGCTCATGGGTCGCATAGTTAACCAGGCAAAACGACCTGTCCCCGTATGACTAATTTTACTACTATCTACAGGGACGGCAGAACCTGTGAAAATAAAATGCCCCGTACCTTTCTTCCTATCAGCTATAAAACGAGCTGTATCCCATAGCTGAGGAGCCACTTGCCATTCGTCAAGCAAGCGTGGACACTCCCCCTCAAAGAGTATCTCAGGGTTGTTCTCAGCCAACAACATATACTCTGCTTTCTTTTGGGGGTGATCCATATACAAGACACTCTTTGCTATATGTTCAGCCGTTGTTGTCTTCCCACACCACTTCGAGCCTTCTATCAGCACTACCCCTGCTGCCTCAAGCTGCTCTTGGAGCAGCTTGTCGGCAATCCTTGATTTGTATGTTATACCTACATCCATAACTCATGTTTTAGTATGACGTTGCAAAGGTAGTCTTTTTTCTTTGAAAATCAAAGAGTTTTATGTTTTTATTCCGTCAGTTGGCCGATTTTCATCCCGTCAGTTGGCTGGTTTTCATTCCGCCAGTTGGCCGATTTTCATTCCGTCAGTTGGCCGAGCCCCCGGATCAGCCAAGGACTTCAAGAATTTCATCAGGCGCATCGGTCAGGAACAACTCTCATGAGCGTTTCAAACGCATCGCTTCCACTAAGCGGTAGGCTTGTTACCCGCGTGTTGAAAACTTGGAACTGTCAGTACCAACCCACTTGGTACTGACTTTTTGCAAAGAAAAACCTGAGTTTTGCATCGGAATGCAAGGAAAGGGGCCCTTCGTTGCTCAAACTGTTCTGAACCAAAACCGCAAAAACACTTCTCGAAAATTCGGCGAACAGGTTGAAGAAGTTAGCTCACTATGCTCGCTTGGGGAAGTTAAAGGACAATAGTTTTTGCTGCAGAGCGGGGTTTTTCATTTCGCAGAAATGGGTTTTCATGGTTTTGGTGGTTCATGGGGGGTTAGCTGTTCACTTCCTCGCAGAGACGGTCATAGAACTGTTCGATGACGGTGACGATGTCGAGGGGCAGATAGGTGAAGGCACGGTCAACGATCTCTTCGGGAATTTCGTAGGTACACTCTGCCAGGGAGCAGGCGATGGCGGCCTTGGTGTCGGTGTCGCCCTGTGCCATGACAGCGTTGCGCAGGGTCTGCTCGAAGCTCTCGGCATCAAGGAAGCAGCGGATGGCGTAGGGTACGGTCTCCTGACAGATGGCATCGAAATGTCCTTCCTCGCCAATCTTATAGATGTCACGAAGGGGCGGAATGACATAGCCGAAGTTCTTGCGCACAGCACTCTCCACATCGTCTTTGATGAGCCGCACGGTGCGCAGCCAGTAGATGAGGGCGGCAACACACTGCGCTCCCTTCACGCCCTCGCTGTGGCAGTGGCTCACCTCGGCGGAGCGTTTGGCTTGGTCAAGCACCTCATGATATTCATGGAAGAGCCAGCCGACGGGACTTACACGCATGGCGGAGCCGTTGCCGAAAGAGCTTTGCGGCAGCGGATTGGGTGAAGTAAACCATTGTCGGAACATCGGCCCGTAGCCTCCCTTGGGATTGGGATAGCGGCGGCACCAGTCAATCAGGGCGTCCCGATAGTCGCGATGGTTCAGGATAGCATCCGCAATGGCAACGGTACAAACGGTATCGTCGGTAAAGCCGCAGTCGGACGTAAACAGCTCAAATCCCTCTGTAGGCTTCTCATCGAATTCGAAGCGCGAGCCTACAATGTCACCAATAATCGCTCCTATCATAGTAGTCCCACCGAGAATCGAACTCGGATCTAATCTTTAGGAGAGACTTGTTCTATCCATTGAACTATGGGACCCCCTTGCCTGAATGCGTTGCAAAGGTAAGCATTTTTTTGAAAAGTAAAAAGGTATCAAGACAAAAAAAAGTGGGGAGCCCGATTTTCGAGCTCCCCACCCCTCCTTTATCCAATCTCTATCTGGCGTTCCACCTTGGTACGTGCCTGCTCGGTCTTCGGCAGTTCGATGGTCAGTACGCCATGTTCGACCTTGGCACCAATCTTGGCCTTCTCAACGTCGTCCGGCAGGATGAGTGTCTGCTCGAACTTGGTGTAGTTGAACTCCCGGCGGAGATAGTGCATCTTCTTGTCCTCGTGTCTCTCCTCGTTCTTCTTTTCCATCTTGATCACGAGGTTGCCGTCTTCGTTGATGTTGACGTTGAAGTCCTCCTTCTTCAGCCCCGGAGCAGCGAGCTCCACGGTATATTCGTCTTGTGTCTCCATCACGTTGATGGCAGGTGCCGTTGCATTAGCGCGTGGCATAAAGTCGGTGTTGAAAAAGTCGTCAAACACACTCGGCATCCAATTGTTTCTTTTCATAACTGGTAGCATAATCAATCCTCCTATTTTATTAAAGTTGTTGTTAATACGTTTTTGGGGTCGCTGTGGCTGTTGCAGCCTTGCGAACTCACTGATGTATTTGCAACTTATGTACCAAAGGAGAGTTTATGCCATATTGTCTGAAACAAATGACAATCTGTCAGAATTTCATCTTCAATACCTTTTCATGGAGATAGTCTTTGAAAGCATCGCTCTCGATGACCTCGATGTCCTCGGCCAGTCCGAGCACAAAGCGTCCGATACCGACGTAGCTGGCCACATCGATGCCGAGCAGCCAGTGGGTCTCATCTTCCTGCTGCAGGTTGGCAAGCGCCTTGGGATATTCCTCTACGAGCACGTTGCGTGCCAGCTGTCCCAATCTCAGGCACACATGCAACCGCACTTCGCCACTGAACAGGAAGAGGTCGGTGAAGAGTGGCTTGTGCATATACTCATGCGACCAGCACACGTCGTTGCAGATCCTCACCTCCTCCACACGGGAAAGCTTGAACGTCTTGTTCATGTGGGAGGCCAGCTCATAGCAGCGCACATCGCTATTGTCGTTCAACAGCATGAAGGGCTCCACAATACGGTCGCTGACGGAACGGCTGTGCGGCGAGGAATAGTTCTTCAGGATCACCATCCGTTTGCGGTCCATGGCCTCCTGTAGCGCATTGACATTCTGCACGTAGCGGGTCCGCAGGCGCTCGTCGGTGAGCATCTGGAGGTCGTAGAAGCGGCGCAGCTTGTTGCGTATCGACTCGGTGAAGGCATTGCCGTGTTCCACGGCTCCCGTCAGCTTATAGAGGTAGGCGGCCTCGGAGTCGCTGAACGACACCGTACCTGCTATCTGCTGGAAGAAGGGCGAGCGCGGGTCGAGCCGGTATTTACGTCCATTCTTGTTCAGATAGAAACCGTATTGCTCGAAGAAGTCGTAATAATAATAAAGGTTGCGGCGCGTGGTGCCTGCCATGTCGCAGAGTTCCTGCGACGTGTATTCATGCCCATCGACCATCTTCAGCACCAGGTCGAGCAGGCGGGAGAACTGTGTATATTGGCTCATGAGTCGAAGGGGAGTGAGAGTTCGGAGGTGCCCAACAGGTTGTATGACAGGCGATGATAGGGAGAAGGCCCATACTGGCGCAGGGCCTCGCGGTGCTTGCAGGTGGGATAACCTTTGTTGGAATGCCAGTCGTACATGGGATATTCCTGGGCAAGACGATCCATGTAGTCATCACGATAGGTCTTGGCGAGAATGCTCGCCGCCGCTATCGCCTGATACTTGCCGTCGCCCTTGATGATACAGGTGTGGGGAATGGGTTCCGAGGAGGAGGACGAAGGGTCGCGGTAAGGGGTGAAGCGGTTTCCATCGACGATGATGGCCTCGGGGCGCACACGGAGCTGGTCGAGGGCACGGTGCATGGCCAGGAAGCTCGCCTTCAGGATGTTGATGCGGTCTATCTCCTCGGGTGTCACCACACCCACCGCCCAGGCAACGGCATCGCGCTCAATCTGCGTGCGCAGTTCGTAGCGTTGCTTCTCGGAGATCTGCTTCGAGTCGTTCAGTGCCGGATTGTCGTAGTCGGCAGGCAGGATGACCGCCGCCGCATAGACACTGCCTGCCAGACAGCCTCTGCCCGCCTCGTCGCAACCGGCCTCTATCTTGCCTTCATAGTAATGCTTCTCAAGCATATTCCTGTAAACGTTAATAATTGTTATCTATCGGAGGGTTTAACATTCATGTTCCAAATTGGAAATGTCATTTCCTTTTTCCTGCCTACCTTTGCACCCAGAAAGTTGAACCTATCAATGATCAGAACAATGGAAAAGAATATTGCCTTAGAACCCGCTAAGACGCTTCAAAGCGCCATCGTAGAGTTTTCAAACACCGTCAGGAAACCCGTAGAGCTGCTCCGTCAGTACTACTCCCAGGTGTTTGACCGTCCTGTCGATCTCCGCCAGACCTGGCTGCTGCTCAACGCACAGGCCGCCTTCCTCTTTGCGG
The DNA here is from genome assembly GCA_902800185.1 of uncultured Prevotellaceae bacterium. Classification (GTDB taxonomy): domain Bacteria; phylum Bacteroidota; class Bacteroidia; order Bacteroidales; family Bacteroidaceae; genus Prevotella. The sequence continues at coordinate 13,754 of CADCDK010000031.1, read as the reverse complement.
CATTCCCCGTAGAGGGTCCGATGTTGCTCCGTGTGGCCTGCTGCGGATGGTTCCTGCATGCCGTGCAGCTTTGCCGGAAAGCCCTTTAAGCACTCTTCATCGCATGGTGTCAGAACATCTGGGCCACCCGGCGCAGTCCGGCGACGAAGGTGTCAACCTCGTCCTTGGTGTTATAGAGCGCAAACGAGGCACGGACGGTGCCCTGCACGCCGAGGCGTGTCATCAGGGGTTGGGCACAGTGATGTCCCGTCCGCACGGCAATGCCGAGCCTGTCGAGCAGGGTGCCGATGTCAAGGTGGTGAATCAATCCTCCCTCGCCTTCTCCATGGGGGGAGGTCACGTTGAAGGACACCACCGAGCGGCTATCTGTTCCATAGATTCTAATATTCTCCATCTGTCGCATCTGTTCGATGCAATAGCGAGTGAGCTCATGCTCGTGCGCCGCAATCTTGTCTATTCCCAGTTGATTGATGTAGGCAATGGCGGTGGCGAGCCCATGCGTGGCGATGTAGTCGGGCGTGCCTGCCTCGAACTTGAAAGGCAGCCGCTCGAAGGTGGTCTTTTCCCACGACACGCGGTCTATCATCTCTCCGCCTCCCTGGTAGGGCGGCATCTTTTCCAGCCATTTCTCTTTTCCATACAACACGCCGATACCTGTGGGTCCATACATCTTATGCCCGCTGAAGGCATAGAAGTCGCAGTCGAGTGCCTGCACGTCGATGGGGATATGGGGCGCACTCTGCGCACCGTCCACCAGCACGGGGATGTCATGCGCATGCGCCTCGCGGATGATGTCTGCCACGGGATTCACCGTACCGAGCACGTTGCTCACATGGGTGACGCTGATGAGTTTCGTCCGGGGTGAGAGGTAAGAGGCCAGAGGCAAGAGCATGCCATCGTCGCTGATGGGGATGTAGCGCACCACGATGCCCTTGCGCTGCGCCTGCAGCTGCCACGGCACGATGTTGGAATGGTGCTCCATCTCGGTGACGAGAACCTCATCGCCCTCCTGCATGAACGCCTCGACAAACGAACTGGCCACCAGATTGATGCTCTCGGTGGTGCCACGGGTGAAGACAATCTCCTCAGTCTTGGCGGCATGGATGAACTGGCGCACGGTCTCGCGCGCCGCCTCATGCAGGTCGGTAGCCTGTTGTGAGAGGTAGTGAACCCCACGATGTACGTTGGCGTTGACGTTGAGGTATTCCTCACGCATGGCATCGAGCACGCACAGCGGTTTCTGGGTCGTCGCCGCATTGTCGAGATAGACCAGCGGTCGTCCATAGACTTCGCGCGAGAGTATCGGGAAGTCAGCTCTTATTTCTTGACCATTCATCATCATTTTCGCCCATTTCATCGATTAATTTCCAAAAATCTCCGCGAGTTTTGCATCCAGCATTTCCCCACGGAGGTCGTTTTCAATAATCTTGCCCTCTCCGTCGAGGAGGATATTGGAAGGAATGGAGTGGATGCCATAAATCTGTCCGGCCAAACACTTCCAGCGTGCGAGGTCGCTCAGATGAATCCACGGCATCTTCAGTTCCCCGATGGCATTCAGCCAAGCTTCCTTGTTCGCGTCGAAGCTCACGCCGATGATTTCCAGCCCCTTGTCGTGGTACTTCTCGTAGCAGGCCACTACATTGGGCATCTCGCCACGGCACGGGCCGCACCAGCTTGCCCAGAAATCGATGAGAACGTACTTTCCCTTACCACACCATTCGCTCACGCTATGCTTCTTCCCCTGAGTATCTTCCATCGTGAAATCGATGAACTTTTTACCGATGGAACGGGGGGAATTGCCAGAAAGCAAATCCAAACGGGTTCTGGCCGCTTGCATGGCAGGATGGTTATAATAGGGTGCGGAGGGATTCAACAACTGTTTGAGGTCACCCGCCGTCATCTCGTCGGCAATCAATGGGATGAACACCACGGGGAGCATCGAGTTGAGATTATCCATCACGGCATTGCGCATCATGATTAGTGCCTCGTTCTCCGCTTCCTGCGTCTTCTCGCCAGCCATCATCAGGGTGAAGAGACGGCGCATGCTGCTGTTCAAAGCGATGGAAGCCTTCGAGCCTGTTACCGTACCTGTGGCAAGGTCTGCCGTTGACGACACACCATCGGCCATGAGGAATGTCCATGCCTTGGGATTGTCCTTATCCTTGTCGGCCAAGATCGTAACTACGGTTCTGTCTGCCGTCACTTCCTTCTCGTATTGCCACTTCCCCTCCACACAGGCCACGCTGTCGAGATCCGACCTTTCGGAAATGGGGTCGCCCAGGAAATAGACCATCTTCACTTCGACAGGAGCAGTGCCCTGCACAAGAACTTTCTGTTGCGCTTGCGCTGTCAATCCGACAAGCAGAAGCATCAACATTGTCAAGAGCTTTTTCATATACGTTTTTGTCTGTTATCTGTTCAAAATAGGATGCAAAGGTAGGAAAAATAAGGAATATTCTAAAAATTATCATAAAAATATGTGTGTTTCCTGTTTTTTCTTTTCTTGGGAATCAGGTAATACGCGGTCTTTAGTGACAGAGCTTGCAGCCCTCGCACTTGTTCAGTTCACCACGGAAACGTTTCTCGACGAGATAGCGTAAGCGGTCGCGCAGGGGTTCCAGCTGAATACCCTCGATGACCTCGTTCACAAACGCCTGTTGCAGCAGCAGGCGGGCTTCCTTCTCCGTGATTCCTCGCTGACGCATGTAGAACAGGGCCGCCTCGTTCAGCTGTCCGACGGTGGAACCATGCGAACACTTCACGTCGTCGGCATAGATCTCCAGCATGGGCTGGGTGTACATGCGGGTCTGCTTAGTAGCACACAGATTCTGATTGCGCATCTCCGAAGAAGTCTTCTGCGCACCGGGACGCACCAACACCCGTCCGGCGAAAGCACCCGTCGATTGGTCATTAAGTACATACTTGTACAGTTCCCGACTGCTACAGTGGGCAGCCTGATGGTCGATGAGTGTGTTGTTATCGACGTGCTGCTGCTTATCGGAGATGGCACAGCCGTTGCACTGGCATTCCGCTCCCTCACCCTTGAACGTTACGTTGAGCATGTTGCGGGTAATACCATTGTGCAGCGTGATGACATTGTGGCGCATACGGCTGTTCGCCTGCTGCTCCACATAGACGTTGCTCACACGTACATTCTTTATATGTGTCTCCTCCAAGCAATAGAGGTCGAGACTGGCGTTCTCACCCACATAGGCCTCGATGACCTGTGTGGTGAGGAAGTGATGGTCGTCGGCGGCATGGTCACAGAACAGAAGCTTCACCTCGGCACCTTCCTCCACAACAATGAGCACACGGCGGTTCACCATCAGGGAGGTGTCTGGCGCAGCCTGCGGAAGCGTCAGCATGTTGATGACCTGAATGGCCTTGTCCACCTTCACGTTCTTCGGCACATAGACCAACAGGCCATCCTGCGCCAACATGGTGTTCAAGGCAGTCACCGCATCATCCTCCGTACGGGCGAGCTTTCCGTAGGGAATAGGTAATAAGGAAGAGGGAAGAGGTGAATTTTGAGTTGAGAGTTGAGAGTTGAGAGTTGAAAGTGAACATACCTGTACACCATCCTTTTCTCCTTGGGGGAGTCCTCCTTGAGCACCCTGATAAAATGCGTCATTCACCATGAAGAAGAGCTGCGTACTCAGGTTGGGCACGTCACAGCGGAACACGTCGTAGGGGTTGACGGGGAACTTCAGGCGGTTCAGGTTCAGTCCATAGTCGGGTGCGAAGAGCTCTCCCATGCTGGTGTACTTGTATCGTTCCACCTTCCGCGAGGGGAAGCCCAGCCGTTTGAAGTCCTCGAAAGCCTTGTCGCGCACGGCGTTCATCGCCTCCGGCGCATGGTCGAAGATCATCTGTCGTGCCTGCTCGTAGAGTTCTATGTATTGTTTCTCGCTATTCATTCTGTCGTTTACGGTTTACGGTCAGGCAAACTATCCTTTCAACCAATCATATCCTCGCTCCTGGATTTCCGTAGCGAGTTCCGGTCCGGCAGTCTTCACGATTCTCCCTTGATAGAGCACATGGACGATGTCGGGGCGAATCATCTCCAGCAGGCGGTCATAGTGGGTGATAACGATGCAGCTCGTCTGCGGTGTACGGAGCTTGTTCACCCCTTCTGCCACAATACGCATGGCATCAACATCCAGACCGGAGTCCGTTTCGTCGAGGATGCTCAGCGTAGGCTCTAACATCGCCATCTGGAAAATCTCGTTGCGTTTCTTCTCGCCACCACTGAAGCCCTCGTTCACAGAGCGACGGGTGAACTTCGAATCTAACTCTACGATCTTCCGTTTCTCGTTCATCAGTTTGATGAACTCGTTGGCTTTCAGCTCGGGCAGTCCCTGTGCCTTGCGTTTCTCGTTGACCGCTGCCTTCAGGAAGTTCGTCATCGAGACGCCCGGAATCTCCACGGGATATTGGAACGAGAGGAACAGTCCCTCGTGGGCACGCTCCTCGGGTTTCATTTCCAACAGGTTCTTCCCGTTGAACCACACCTCGCCTTCCGTCACCTCATAGAGCGGATTCCCCACCAATACGGCAGAGAGCGTTGACTTGCCAGAGCCGTTGGGTCCCATGATGGCGTGGGTCTCGCCATCTTGGATGGTCAGGTCTATACCTCTTAATATTTCTTTCTCGCCAATGCGAGCATGTAAGTTTCGTACTTCAAGCATGTTATTTCGTTGTTTCGGTATTTCGAGCTATCCTACTGTTCCTTCCAGGGTGACGGAGAGTAGTTTGCGGGCCTCTGCCGCGAACTCCATGGGCAGTTTGTTGAGCACGTCCTTGGCATAGCCGTTGACGATGAGCCCTACTGCCTGCTCGGTGGGGATGCCGCGCTGGTTACAGTAGAACAGTTGGTCTTCGGAGATTTTCGATGTCGTCGCCTCGTGTTCGAAAACGGCGGTATCGTTGTGAACGTCCATATAGGGGAAGGTATGCGCTCCGCAGTGGGAGCCCAGAAGCAGTGAGTCGCAGCTGGAATAGTTTCGGGCATTGTCGGCATGACTCGTGGCACGCACCAGACCGCGATAGGAGTTCTGCGAATGTCCGGCAGAGATGCCTTTGGAGATAATCGTCGAGCGGGTGTTCTTGCCCATGTGTATCATCTTCGTTCCCGTGTCCGCCTCCTGGTAATTGTTGGTCACGGCCACGCTGTAGAACTCCGCGGTGGAGTTGTCGCCGCGCAACACGCACGACGGATACTTCCATGTGATGGCACTTCCCGTCTCCACCTGCGTCCACGACAGCTTCGAGCTCTCGCCACGCAAGTCACCTCGCTTCGTGACGAGATTCAGCACGCCGCCCTTTCCGTTCTCGTCGCCCGGATACCAGTTCTGCACGGTGGAGTATTTCACTTCCGCACGGTCGTTGACAATGATCTCCACGACGGCAGCATGCAACTGGTTCTCATCGCGCATCGGTGCCGTACAACCCTCCAAGTAGCTCACGTACGAGTCGTCATCGGCTATGATGAGCGTCCGCTCAAACTGTCCCGTGTTGCGGGCATTGATACGGAAGTAGCTACTCAGCTCCATCGGACAGCGCACTCCTTTGGGGATATAGACAAACGAACCGTCGGAGAACACCGCCGAGTTCAGGGCTGCGTAGAAGTTGTCACGGTAAGGAACGACCGACCCTAAATACTGGCGCACCAGTTCGGGATGTTCCTTCACCGCCTCACCGATGGAACAGAAGATGATGCCCTTCTCGGCAAGGGTGGCCTTGAACGTCGTCTTCACGCTGACTGAGTCCATGATGGCATCCACGGCGGTGTTGCCGCTCAGTGCGAGACGTTCCTCCAAGGGGATGCCTAACTTGTCGAAGGTTTCGGCAAGCTTGGGGTCGATGGCGGCGGAATTTCCGGGGGCCCCGGGTTGTCCGGGATTGCTGGGTTTGCCAGGTGCGGCAAAGTAGCTGATGGCCTGATAGTCCACGGGCGGCACATGTACGTGTCCCCAGCGGGGTTCCGTCTGCTCCTTCCAGTAGCGGAATGCCTGCAAGCGGAACTCCAGCATCCAGTCGGGCTCACCCTTCTTAGCAGAGATGAGCCGGACGATATGTTCGTCCAGCCCCTTCTCTATGATTTCCGTCTGTACGTCGGTGGTGAATCCATACTCGTATTTCTTCTCCGCCACCTGGCGCACAAAGTCATTATCACTTCCCTGCTTTTCTGCTGCTTGATTTATTCGTCTTTCTTGATCTTCCATTCACAGCAATTGCTAATCACATGCAAAGGTAGTATTCTTGTGTTACAGTTTCTGCTGTACCTCAATCTCGGTGAAGGTCTCAATGATGTCGCCCTCCTGGATGTCGTTAAAGTTCACGAGTGAGATACCGCACTCCAGTCCGGTAGCCACTTCCTTCACGTCGTCCTTATAGCGTTTCAAGGCACCGATAGGAGCGGTATGCACGACAATACCCTCGCGCACCACGCGTGCCTTGTCTTTCGAGTGAATCTTTCCTTCGGTGACCAGACCTCCAGCAACCGTTCCGACCTTCGAGATCTTGAACACCTGCTTCACCTCGATTTCACCGGTAACCTGCTCCTTGATGACCTTGTCGAGCATGCCGACCATCGTTGACTTGATATCATCGATGGCATCGTAGATGATGCTGTAGGTATTGATGTCCACACCCTCACGGTCGGCAGCCTTGCGAGCATCGGCCGACGGGCGCACCTGGAAGCCCACGATGATGGCATCGGAGGCACTGGCGAGCATCACGTCGTTCTCGGAAATCTGTCCCACAGCCTTGGAGATGACGTTCACCTGTACCTTCTCCGTAGAGAGCTTGATGAACGAGTCGCTGAGGGCCTCGATGGAACCGTCGGTATCACCCTTGACGATGATGTTCAGTTCGTGGAACTCACCGAGTGCGATACGGTGCGAGATGTCGTCGAGCGTGAACTTCTTCTGCGTGCGCAGACCCTGCTCACGCTGCAACTGCAGACGCTTGTTGGCAATGTCGCGGGCCTCCTGCTCGGTCTCCAGTACATGGAAGGTGTCACCAGCTGTGGGAGCACCGTTCAGTCCGAGGATGATACAGGGTTCAGCGGGCTTTGCCTTCTCAATGCGCTGGTTACGCTCGTTGAACATAGCCTTGATACGTCCCCAGGCGGTACCGGCAATCACGTTGTCACCGACCTTCAGCGTACCGTTGCTCACGAGAACCGTTGAGACATAGCCACGTCCCTTGTCGAGCGAAGACTCGATGATGGAGCCCGTTGCCTTGCGGTTCGGGTTGGCCTTCAGGTCGAGCATCTCGGCCTCGAGCAACACTTTCTCCAACAGGTCGCTGACTCCCATGCCCTTCTTGGCAGAGATCTCCTGACACTGGTACTTACCGCCCCACTCTTCCACGAGCAGGTTCATCTGTGCGAGGTCCTCGCGTATCTTGTCGGGGTTGGCACCCGGCTTGTCAATCTTGTTGATGGCGAACACCATCGGCACATTGGCAGCCTGGGCATGGGCGATGGCCTCCTTGGTAGTGGGCATCACCGAGTCGTCGGCAGCGATAATGATGATGGCGATGTCCGTCACCTGTGTACCACGGGCACGCATGGCGGTAAATGCCTCGTGTCCCGGGGTGTCGAGGAAAGTGATGCGTCGTCCGTCCTCCAGCTTCACGTTGTAGGCACCGATGTGCTGTGTGATACCACCGGCCTCACCTGCGATGACATTGGTCTTGCGGATGTAGTCGAGCAGCGAGGTCTTACCGTGGTCCACATGACCCATCACGGTGACGATGGGCGAGCGCGAGATGAGATCGTTCTCGTCGTCGTCCTCCTCGCTGACAGCCTCCTGCACCTCTGCGCTGACATACTCAGTCTTGAAGCCGAACTCATCGGCGACAAGATTGATGGTCTCAGCATCAAGACGCTGGTTGATGGACACCATGATGCCTACCGACATCAGGGTGGAGATGACCTGTGTGACGTTGATGTTCATCATCGTGGCAAGCTCGCTCACGGTCACGAACTCCGTCAGCTTCAGCGTCTTGCTCTCTGCCTGCTCCGCACTGAGCTCCTCGTTCAGTCGCTCTTGGGCGGCATCACGCTTCTCCTTGCGGTATTTCGCGCCTTTCTTGTTCTGGCTCTGCTTGTTGGTCAGACGGGCGAGTGTCTCCTTCACCTGGCGTGCCACGTCTTCCTCGTTCACCTCCAACGGCTTCAGGTTCTTGTTCTTCTTCTTTTTCTTGTTACTGCCCTCTTTCTTCTTGGCGGCCTCGGAAGTCACCTGATTGGCGGCGGCATTGATGTCAACACGCTCCTTGCCGATGCGGACGCGCTTTTTCTTCTCGCCGCGCTGCTGCTGGGCTTTCTCTTCGCGTTCCTTGCGTTTCTCCTCCTTGGTCTTTTTCTTCGGACGAGTATTCTGGTTCAGGGCATCGAGGTCGATCTTACCCTGGATCTTCAGCTGCGGAGCGTTGCTGAGCATTTTCTTCTCGCTCTTCAACTGGAACACCTGTACCTCGGGTTTCTCCTCTTGTTCGGCAGGTGCTTCCTCTTCCATCTCCTCCGCGTCCTCGAAGTCCTCTTCGGGCTCGGATTCACGGATGGGCTCGGTCTTTTGGATGGGAGTCTCCTCCACCACTTCCTGCTCAACCACAGGTTCCTCTTTCGGGGCAACAGGTTCTTCTTTCTTCTCGGGTGTCTCGGGCTGGGGGCTGACGGCAGCAGCCTTCTCCTCGACCACGGTCTTCTCCTCCGGAGCAACAGACTTGGTCTCTTTTGTTTCTGTTGGTTCGGTTGTGGAGCGTTTGCCTACGGTGGAAAGGTCTATCTTTCCCACCGTCTTGAACTGCGGCAGGGACGTTGATGAGAGCAACGACTCTGCACGGATCTCCTTGGGCTCAGCGACAGGCTTCTTCTCCTTGGGCTTCTTCTGGAACAGCTGTGCTGCCTGTGAGCGCACCTCCTTGTCTTGCTGGAAGGCCTCCACAAGAGCTTCGTACTGCTCGTCGCTGATTTTCGACGTCAGTTCCAGCTTTTCCTCTCCGAGGTCGTTTCTCTTTGAAAGGAACTCCACTGCCGTTTGGAGTCCGATGTTCAGTTCTCTGATTGCTTTATTTAATCTGATGCTCATTCTCTTGTTTCTCTAATTAATTTTTACGGGTCCTATGGGTCTAATAGGTCTCATAAGGCTCATGGGGCTCATGGGTCCCATGGTCCTATCCTTACTCAAACTCTGCCTTCAGCACTTCGAGCACGTGATCGACAGTTTCCTCCTCCAGGTCGGCTTTCTCGATCAGCATCTCACGCGGAGCGTTGATGACGGCCTTGGCGGTGTCGAGACCAATGCCCTTGATGGAGTCGATGATCCACTGGTCGATTTCGTCAGCGAACTCGTCGAGGTAGATGTCCTCGTCGGCTTCACTCTCAGAAACCTCACGGAATACGTCGATGGTATATTCGGTCAGCATCGAGGCGAGCTTGATGTTCAGTCCGCCACGACCGATGGCGAGGCTCACTTCCTCGGGCTTCAGGAACACTTCTGCCTTGTGGTTCTCCTCGTCGATGTTGATGCTGGAGACCTTAGCGGGACTCAGGGCGCGCTGGATGAACAGCTTGGTGTTCGTGGTATAGTTGATGACATCGATGTTCTCGTTGCACAGTTCACGCACGATACCGTGAACACGGCTTCCCTTCACACCCACGCAGGCTCCTACGGGGTCGATGCGCTCGTCATAGCTCTCCACGGCAATCTTGGCACGCTCACCGGGCATGCGGGCAATCTTCTTCACGGAGATCAGTCCGTCGTTGATTTCGGGCACCTCGGCTTCGAGCAGACGCTGCAGGAAGAGCGGACTGGTGCGCGAGAGGATGATCTTCGGGTTGTTGTTCTCGTTGGTCACCTGATGGATGACGGCACGGATGGTCTCGCCCTTGTGGTACTGGTCCGAGGGAATCTGCTCGGCCTTCGGAAGGATGAGCTCGTTGTTCTCATCGTCCACCACGAGCACCTCGCGCTTCCACATCTGATATACCTCACCCGAAACAATCTGACCCACACGGTCCTTATACTTATTGTACAGCGAATCGTGCTCCAGCTCCAGGATTTTCGAAGCTAATGTCTGGCGCAGGTTCAGGATGGCACGGCGGCCGAACTTCGTGAAATCTACACGCTCACTGACCTCCTCGCCTACTTCATAGTCGGGTTCGATCTTCTGAGCATCTGTCAGAGAGATCTGCTTGTTCTCATCGGCCACCTCGCCGTCTGCCACCACCATGCGGTTGCGGTAGATTTCAAAGTCGCCCTTGTCGGGGTTCACGATCACGTCGAAGTTCTCATCACTCCCGAAAATCTTCACCAGCACGTTGCGGAAGCTCTCCTCCAACACGCTGACCAACGTAGTACGATCGATATTCTTCGTCTCCTTAAACTCTTTAAAGGTATCGATCATGCTTACTGTTTCTTCTTTTTTTGCCATTATCGTTATTTTTTTGATTATTGTCTAAGGTAAGTCCTATGGGGCCTATAGGTCTCATGGGGCCTATGGGACTTATAGGACTTATAGGACCTATCGTCCTATTACTTGAAATTAATCAAGTATTTCGTGTACTTCACCTCATCCATGCGGTAGGTGTGCTCCACCTCCTGCATGACGGGACGTTTCTTGCCTTCTACGTGTACCTTTTCCTGAACGCCCACGACAAAGTCGTTGCCGTCAACCGATTTCAGTACGCCCTGTACCTTCTTGCCGTCGGCACCGAGCACCTCCACCTCTTTTCCAATGAAGTTCACGTACTGCTGTGCCACCTTGAACGGCTGTCCGAGGCCGGCCGAGCCCACTTCCAGTTCGAAGTCCTCTTCGTCACGATTCAGACGTTCCTCGATGAACTTGCTCAGCTCTACGCAGTCCTCAATCCACACGCCATCGGCGTGATCAATTTCCACTACAATGCGGTTGTCTGTACTGATTTCCACGTCAACGAGGAAATAGTCCTTTCCCTCCAACCACTCTTCAACAATTGTTCTTACGACGTTTTTGTCTATCATATTTGATGATGAATTAAAATAAAATGAGGAACTCTTCGCGAGTCCCTCATTCCTCTGAACGGTGCAAAGGTACGAAGTTTTTTCGAACCACCCAAATGTTTCGCTCATTTTCTTTTTCCACCCCTTGCACCCCACACCTCCATACCCCGGAAATCAATAGTGTACACCCTACCCTTTTTGTTAATTTTAAGTTAAAATCTCAGAGGTAGGCAATTGACATAAATCAAAAAAAACTTACAAGCTTAACAAATTTTACTTATAAATCCTTGTATATTAAATAAATTATTTCTACATTTGCACTTTAAACATATAATTATAGTCCAAGGAACAGTCGCAGCGGACTGTTAAAGAATTAAAAAATGAGAAAAACGATTACATATCGCCCTATCGGATTCACTTGTCGCATTTGGCAATTGGTGATAGGGGTTTGTATCTCCTTCATCGCTGCCGCAGGTGCTGGCGCACAGCACATCACTTCCCTTGCTACTTATTCTGGCGATGACTGTTCAGTCACCATCGACAACCTGTCTCTCAGCCTCAATGCCGACAGCACTGAGGTGGGTGTTGAGATGCTGTTCCATCTGAACGGAGCGGCTCTTCCGAAGGGCGAAGTTGTCAGCATCACACCGATGCTCTGCACCGAAGCTGACACGCTCCGTCTTCCTGCGGTCGAGCTCTACGGCAAATGGGCATACAGTCACGCCCTTCGCCAGCAGCCCCCCGCTTCTTCCTCTCTCCAACTGGCAGAGCATGAGGCACACACGCCGCTGCCCTACCAGCAAGTTGTCGGCTATCAGCCGTGGATGAGCCATGCCTCGCTGTATGTGACGGTCACCCGCACCGACGAGTGCGACAACATCACCGCCGAGAACACCTTCTGCGCCATCGAGCCGACAGTTTCCTACAAGCATCGGAAGATTGCGGGCACACACGATGACAACACACAGCAGCTCAGTGGAACCGCCTACATCGCCTTCCCCGTCAACCGTACTGCGGTGCGCGAGGACTTCGCTGACAACGAACAAGAGTTAGCCACGCTCTGCGCCACCATCGACAGCGTCATGGCATCGCCCCGCATTCAGGTGCGCCGCATCTTCATCAAAGGCTTTGCCTCGCCCGAAGGCTCCTATGCCAACAATGAGCGACTGGCACGCGAGCGCACGGCCAACGTCTGCCAGTATGTTGCAGCCCAATGCGGCATCTCGCCCATGCTACTCTCCACGGAATACGAGCCCGAGGACTGGCAGGGAGTCCGTGACTACGTGAGTCAAAGCAACCTCTCCGACCGAGACGCACTGCTCGCCATCATCGACTCTGACCTCGAGCCCGACGCACGCCTCACCGAGATCAGGAAGAACCACCCCGCCTCTTATCAGCATCTGCTCAACGAGGTATTCCCGAAGCTCCGTCATACCGACTACCTCGTCGATTACACGCTGCGCACCGTCACCCATACCGACGACCAGCTGTTCACCGACACGCTCCGGAACACGGCTTTGACCGTCAGGGAGCGGCCGCTCGTCCCCATCGAATGCAGCATTCCTTCCTTCCAGCCGTGGTTTGCCGTGAAGACCAATCTGCTCTACGATCTCGCCGCCGCACCGAACATCGAGTTGGAATTCTTCGGTGGCAAGAACCAGAAGTACAGCCTCTTGGCGGAATATACCGCCCCGTGGTGGCGATGGAACAAGCTGAACTTCTCCTACCAGATACAGGTTATCGGCATGGAGCTGCGCCGCTGGTTCCGTCCGCGTTGCGCCAACCGCCGCCCCACCCTCTGCGGACATTTCGTGGGACTCTATGCCGCTGGTGCACGCTACGACTTCGAGAAGAGCAAGGTGGGCGACCAGGCAGATGTGGTCAGCTTCGGCCTTACCTATGGCTATGCCTGGCCCATCGCACCCCACTGGAACATCGAGGCAAGCATCTCGGCTGGCTATGTGAACGGTATCCGCGACCATTACCATGCAGAGTTCGACAGCACCCACCTTATCTATAAATACACCAAGAACCTCTCCTACGTAGGTCCCACCAAGCTCAAGATCTCAGTGGTGTACCTACTCCCGAGGATTTCAAGGAAATCAGGGAAAGGAGGTGCGAGATGAGGAAGAAGATAGGTCTCATAAGGCCAATAGGTCTCATAAGGCTCATAGGACCCATGGGACCGATGGGTCTCATAGGACTCATGGGGCTTATAGGGCTTTCCCTCACCTCCTGCCACCGTGAGCCACTGGAATTGTACGAAAAGGAATCTGCGCACATACGCGTGAACATCGACTGGATGACGGACTTTGAGGAGCAGCCTTCGGGCATGACGCTCCTCCTTGCCAAAGACGGCGACGAGGTTACCTTCACGGATGTCACCAATAGTGTCAATTACTACGACCTGCACTTGGCGCCCGGCAACTATAAGATGCTGATTCTTAATAGAACCTACGGAGAGTTTGGTTCGATGACTTTCGGTCAAACGCGAAGCTTTAATGATATCTATTCAGTAACAAGGCAACTAAATTCTGAGGATTACATTCGAGATTTTTGGGATGTCAATGTGGATTATAGGCGTGAGCCCGAACATATCGGTTGCGTAGTGGACTCCTTCACGGTGCTACCAGAGATGGTTGGTGGCGAAACACATTTCTTTCATTATCCTTAATTCCGCAACACTATAGTTTAACATTATTTATAAGTGCCTGAGCAACAAAAAGTTGCCCAGGATTTTGCCATGTCAGAATTTTCACT
>CADCDK010000030.1 GCA_902800185.1 uncultured Prevotellaceae bacterium | reverse complement strand
TCTCACTCTTTCCCTACGAGGCTCTTGCCTTTCATCAGCCTCATGAGCGTTTCAGAGTTCAGTTAGTTCAGTTGATTCAGAGGGTGTTTCAATACCCCTGAGATTGCTATGCGCTATACAATCTTCGTTGTAGTTCAAAATAGTGTGATGCGTCCTAGCGCAATATATGCACTCTGCTCCACGAGAATGAAGCCCCAACCAGCATCCCTTAGCTTGGGGTCTATCTTATTGAATCGTGTCTGAGCTTCGTTCATAGTTTTGGTTTTCTTATAGTTTTCTATAGTCCCTATAGCTACCATAGTTCCTATAGTTTATCTTCTATTCCTTTTTCTTCCAGGAGTTTTTTGAGGCGGGCTATCTCAGCCCTCAACATCGGTACTTCTCGTCTTAGCCGGGCAAGCTCCTCATCTTGAGCCTGACGATAGCCTGTGCGAGCGGCATGCATGCGCTCTTTGATTCCTCCTTGCTCCACAAACTCCTTCTCCATGCGCAACAGTACCTTGGAAATTTATACGTGTATTCTCGTTTTTTCGTACATTGCTTCGCGAAGTTACTTCGTCTCGGCATAAAAAATAAATGAATTTATTTTGTTCTGCACTCGACTTTTCGTAACATTGCTTCGCGAAGTTTTTCGCTTTGCTCAAGGAAACTCCTGACACTCGGCAATGAAAAGAAAAGCAAGCTTTCCTTTTGCATTTCTCTCGTTTTTTCGTAACTTTGCACCCGCAAATTAAAAAAGGGATAGAAAAAAGATGATAACAGTAACGAATCTGGCGATTCAATTCGGAAAAAGGGTGCTTTACAAGGACGTAAACATCAAATTCACAAGTGGTAACATCTATGGTGTCATTGGTGCCAACGGCGCAGGCAAGTCAACGCTGTTGAAAGCCATCAGCGGAGAGCTCGAGCCCAATAAGGGCACGGTGGAGCTGGGTGTGGGCGAGCGCCTGTCGGTTCTCGACCAGGACCACTTCAAGTTCGACTCGTTCTCGGTGATGGACACCGTCCTGATGGGACACGACCCGCTCTGGAAGAACATGAAGGAGCGCGAAGCTCTCTATGCCAAGGAGGAGATGACTGAGGAAGACGGTAACCGCGCGGCAGAACTTGAACTGAAGTTCGCCGAGATGAACGGATGGGAAGCCGAGAGCGAGGCCGCACAGCTATTGCAGAACCTCGGAATCAAGGAGGACACCCATTATAAGATGATGTCGGAGCTATCGAACAACGAGAAGGTGCGCGTGATGCTGGCCAAGGCTCTCTTCGGACACCCCGACAACCTGCTGCTTGACGAGCCCACCAACGACCTCGACCTCGACACCGTGCAATGGCTGGAGGAATACCTGAGCTCATTGGAGCAATGTGTACTCGTCGTGAGTCACGACCGTCACTTCCTCGATGCCGTCTCCACACAGACGGTAGATATCGACTTTGGCAAGGTGACTGTCTTCTCGGGCAACTACTCGTTCTGGTACGAGAGTTCTCAGCTTGCCCTGCGCCAGGCACAGAACCAGCGCATGAAAGCCGAGGAGAAGCGCAAGCAGCTGGAGGAGTTCATCCGCCGCTTCTCTGCCAACGTCGCCAAGTCGAAACAGACGACTTCGCGCAAGAAGATGCTGGAGAAACTGAACGTCGAGGAGATTCGCCCCTCAAGCCGCAAGTACCCGGGCATCATCTTCCAGATGGAGCGCGAGCCGGGCAATCAGATTCTGGAGGTGGAAGGACTGAAAGCCGTCGATACGGACGGAACGGTTCTCTTCGACAACGTGTCATTCAATATCGAGAAAGGACAGAAGACTGTCTTCCTCTCCCATAACCCCAAGGCTATGACAGCCCTCTTCGAGATTATCAACGGCAACCGCGAGGCCGATGCCGGCACCTACAAATGGGGCATCACTATTACCACGGCCTATCTGCCACTCGACAACACGGAGTTCTTCCAGAGCGATATGAACCTTGTTGACTGGCTCTCGCAATACGGAACAGGCAACGAGGTGACCATGAAAGGCTATCTCGGACGCATGCTCTTCAAGCAAGAAGAGGTGGAGAAGAAGGTGAATGTGCTCTCCGGAGGTGAGAAGATGCGTTGTATGATTGCACGCATGCAGCTGAAGAATGCCAACTGCCTGATTCTCGACACCCCCACCAACCATCTTGACTTGGAATCCATCCAGGCATTCAACAACAATCTCGTCCAGTTCAAGGGCAACATCATCTTTGCCTCCCACGACCACGAGTTCATTCAGACCGTCGCCAACCGCATCATCGAGCTCACGCCCAACGGTACCATCGACAAGCTGATGGATTACGATGACTACATCTACGACGAACAGATCAAGGAGCAGAAGGCAAAGATGTATAGTTGAGAGTTGGCATGATATTTGCATGTCAGCAGTAGGTAATTAAAACATCATCACTATGAGCGAAGAAAAGAAGATACATGTTGAAGACGGAGACCAGAAGGTCGAAGAAAAACTGAAAGAACAGCTTGCCGACGAGCAGGAGAAGACATTCGGTGCCGAGGGAACAACCGAGGAAGAAGCCGGTACCGAGGAGGCACAGGACAAGCAGCAAAAACAGGATCCGATGGAAGCCCTGCAAGAGGAGAATGCCAAGCTGAAAGACCAGCTGCTGCGCACCATTGCCGAGTTCGATAACTACAAGAAGCGCACGCTGAAGGAGAAGACTGAGCTCATCCTCAACGGAGGCGAGAAGACCATCGGTGCTATCCTGCCTGTACTCGACGACTTTGAGCGCGCACTCGCCGACACACACACCGAAGACCCTGCCGCCATCAAGGAAGGAATGGAACTTATCTTCAAGAAATTCTCAAAGACCCTGGAAGGCATGGGAGTCAAGAAGATCGAGACGGAAGGACAGGACTTCGACGTGGACTTCCATGAAGCCATCGCAATGGTGCCTGGCATGGGAGACGACAAGAAAGGGAAAGTCATCGACTGCGTACAGACGGGCTACATGCTCAACGACAAGGTGATCCGCCATGCCAAAGTGGCAGTAGGACAATAAGCGGTGAGAGGTTATATATAATAAGGTAAGAGAAAGAGGCAAGAAATTAATGGCACAGAAAAGAGACTACTATGAGGTGCTGGGTGTCAGCAAGAACGCATCGGAAGACGAAATCAAGAAGGCGTATCGGAAGATAGCCATCAAATACCATCCTGACCGCAACCCCGACAACAAGGAAGCCGAGGAGAAGTTCAAGGAGGCTGCCGAGGCTTACGACGTGCTCCATGACCCACAGAAACGCCAGCAGTACGACCAGTTCGGCTTTGAGGGACTGAACGGCATGGGCGGTGGCTTCGGAGGCTTCGGAGGAGGTGGATTCTCGATGGATGACATCTTCTCGATGTTCGGTGACGTGTTTGGCGGGCACTCGGGCTTCGGAGGCTTTGGCGGCTTCGGAGGAGGTGGTCGCGGACAGGCTCAGTACCGAGGTTCCGACCTTCGGCTGAAAGTCCGATTGAACCTGCAGGAGGTTGCCACAGGCGTAACGAAGAAGTTCAAGGTGAAGAAAGACGTCACCTGTGAGGATTGCCACGGTAGCGGAGCCGCAAATGGTAGCTCCTCTGAGACTTGTCCGAAGTGTCACGGTAGCGGTGTAGTGGTCAAGACCGTCCGCACTATGCTGGGCATGATGCAGACGCAGACAGAATGCCCGGAGTGTCATGGAGAGGGTACCGTCATCAAAAACAAATGTCACGCTTGCGGCGGAACAGGTATCGTCAAGGGCGAGGAGGTTGTAGAAATCAAGATTCCCGCCGGCGTAGCCGAAGGAATGGTTGTCAACGTACCCGGTAAGGGAAATGCAGGCATGCATAACGGCGTGAACGGCAACATACAAGTATTCATCGAGGAGGAGCCCAACGACACTTTCATCAGAGACGGGCAGGACATTATCTACAACCTGCTGCTCGACTTCCCCACAGCAGCATTAGGCGGAGAAGTGGAGATTCCTACCATTGAGGGTACCAAGGTGAAAATCAGAATTGAGCCCGGCACACAGCCTGGCAAGTCGCTCCGCCTGAGAGGAAAGGGACTCCCTGCCGTCCAAGGATATGGCAACGGACAAGGCGACCTGATTGTCAACATCAGCGTTTATGTGCCTAAGGAACTGAGCCGCTCAGAGAAGGAAATGCTGGAGCAGTTGCGTGAAAGCGACAACTTCAAAGGAGATACACAGACCAAGAAGTCTATCTTCGAGCGTTTCAAGAACTATTTTAATTAACGCAAAGGGTTTCAACGTATTAAGCAAACGAAGCAGAAGTTTAAGATGAGCTACGAAGAAACCATTGAATACCTATTCCAGGCGGCACCGGCATTTGAACATGTCGGTGCTTCCGCATATAAGCCGGGGCTTCAGACCACAGAAGCACTCGACGAACACTACGGGCATCCGCATCGTCAGTACAAGACCATCCATATTGCCGGCACCAACGGCAAGGGTTCCTGCTCGCATACGCTGGCAAGCATCCTTCAGGAAGCCGGGCACAGGGTTGGGCTTTACACATCCCCCCACTTGAAAGACTTCAGGGAACGCATCCGTGTCAACGGAGCACCTGTGGAAAAGGAGTTCGTGGTTGACTTCGTGGAAGACTTCAGAAGATGGAACCAAGCGACAGAAGCCCCACTCCACCCTTCCTTCTTTGAACTCACGACGGCAATGGCCTTCAAATACTTTGCAGACCAACAGGTTGACATAGCTGTCATCGAGGTAGGACTGGGAGGAAGACTCGACTGCACCAACATCATCAATCCCCAGCTCACGATTATTACCAACATCTCCCTCGACCACACACAGTTTCTCGGCACCACACTCCCGGAGATTGCCGCCGAGAAAGCAGGCATCATCAAGCCCGGCATCCCCGTCGTCATCGGAGAGGCGCTGCCAGAGACTCTTCCCGTGTTCGAGGAGAAGGCACGCCAAAACAACGCTATTCTGCATCTTGCCGAGACTTTCGCCTCGCCCCTGGAGGAAAAGATCGAGTTTGAGTTGAAAGGCAACTACCAGCAGAAAAACAAGCGCACCATCCTCTGTGCGGCCTCCATCCTCCAACTACCCGAAGAAGCCATTGTGCGCGGCATGCGGCGAGTATGTGAGAATACGGGACTTATGGGGCGCTGGCAGACACTCGGCACGCATCCGCTCGTGGTGTGTGACACAGGACACAACCTTGGAGGATGGGAATACCTTGCCCGGCAGATAACCGCCCAGCCCTGCCGTCAACTGAGAATCGTCTTCGGGATGGTGGACGATAAGGACCTTGAAGGGGTGATGCGCCTACTGCCGCCCCATGCCACCTACTATTTCACCCAAGCCGACAACCATCGTGCCGTCCCGGCAGAGCGCATACAGACTGCGGGCAGGAAATTCGGACTCTGTGGAAACGCTTATCCTACGGTATGTCAGGCCTACCATGCAGCCCTGTCAGATGCTTGCCCCGACGATTTCGTTTTTGTCGGAGGAAGCAGCTATGTCGTCGCCGACCTGCTCACCTCCATCGCGTGACAACAGTACCGTCCATAGCTCCCAATCATACAAGACAGAAAAAGGCATCAGAATCCTTCACTTTTTTTTCAAAAAAACTTGTGACTTCGGGAAAAAAGCATTAATTTTGCAGACATGATTGAACTGGAGAAACATATTGAGATTCTTTTGTTGAGCAACGACTGCGTCATAGTCCCTGATTTCGGCGGATTCATGTCGCACAAGATTGATGCCCGATACGACGAGGACAACGCCACGTTCCTTCCACCTTTCCGAACACTCGGCTTCAATCCCCAGCTCCGCCTGAACGACTCACTCTTAGCTCAATCATATATCGAAGCCTACGACATTAGCTATCCCGAGGCACTAAGAAGAATTGAGAACGAGGTCACCGAGCTGAAACAACACATTGCCAACGACGGACAATATGAGCTAAGCGACATCGGAACCATCTTCCTGAACGAGCAGGGCAAGTATGAATTTGAACCCTGCGAGGCTGGCATTCTCACCCCCGACTATTACGGGTTAGGGTCGTTTGAGATGAAAATGGCCAAATCCTCATCCACGCGTTTCTCGCATCCCACGCTTACCACCTCGTCCCCCGCTCCTCACTCCCAACACCCCGAGGAGACCGTGTGTCTCAGCGTCAGCATGCTGCGCAACATCGCTGCTGCCTGCCTACTGATAGCCGCTTTCCTGTTGTTCCCCTCACAAATCACGACTACGGGAACGGGGCAGGTCACACAAAGCAACATCGACACAGGGCTTTTCAAGAAGATGATGCCCAAGAGCGTCACTATCGGCAAGCTCCCCATTCCCCCAAAGACCAAGACCACACAACCTGTTGCACCCGTCGTGGAACAGAAGGCCGAGGCACCCTGTTATTGTATTGTGCTGGCCAGCCACGTTTCGGTGAAGAATGCCGAGACATTTGTCGGGAAACTTAAAGACGAGGGCTACGCCGACTCCCGCGTCCTGCAGCAGCAAGGAAAGAACACCAAGGTTGTCTATGGGCACTATGGAAGCGAAGACGAGGCTCGCAACGCGTTGCACAAACTTTGTGGCAACGACCATTTCCGCGAAGGCTGGATACTAAACATATCCCCGCTGTAAGCCCCCTGATTTTCTTTTGAACGGAAAGAAGAGATGAAACGAGTAAGATGCCCCAAGTGCGACCACTTCATCATTTTTGACGAATCGAAGTACGAGGCCGGACAATCGCTGGTCTTCCAATGTCCTGCGTGCCAGAAGCAGTTCGGTATTCGCATGGGTGTTTCCAAACTCCGTGGCACGCAGAAAGAAGACAACAACCCCGACGAGACTGCCAACGCTTACGGTGCAGGCTCCATCGTGGTCATAGAGAACGTTTTCCATTTCAAGCAAGTCCTTCCCTTGAAAATGGGCGACAATATTATCGGCCGCTACATGAAGGACAATCGCATCCATTGCCCCATCGAAACCGTTGACCCCAGCATTGACATGCACCATTGTGTCATCAACGTTAGTCGCGACCAACGCGGAGGGCTGAAATACACCCTAAGGGATGGCCCCAGCAATACGGGAACTTTCGTTGACAATGAACTCCTTGGCGACCGCGAGCGCAGGATTCTGGAAGACGGTTCTCTTTTCACTATTGGAGCCACCAGCATCATCCTCCGCACCAACAGCGAAGAACAAGACTGATCATTTCCTTTTTTCCGTTTCCTACCGTGGAGTCATGAGTTGTTTTCCATCGTCACGGGGAATAAGGGAAAAACGCCACGTAATTGACGTTTTCCCCTCTGTTTTCTTGGGGAAATCAAAACTTTTTCGTAATTTTGCATTCGTTTGAAAGCAAAGTCTCAACAACCACTACAGGAACGAGAAAAGACATGAACGTTGCAATCGTAAAATACAATGCAGGTAACATCTACTCCGTGGTCAACGCCCTACAAAGACTGGGTGTGGAACCCACGCTGACCGACAATCCCGAAGAACTGCAGCGGGCCGACCGTGTGGTATTCCCCGGTCAGGGAGAGGCTTCTACCGCCATGCGATACCTTCGGGAGCATGGGCTCGACAGGGTCATTAAGGAGCTGCAACAGCCTGTACTGGGCATCTGCATCGGACAACAGCTGCTCTGCTCACACTCGGAAGAGGGCGACACAGACTGTATTGGCATCTTTCCCGTCGAGGTAAAGCGGTTTATGCCCACCAGACACGAGGAAAAAGTACCCTGTATGGGATGGCAACAACTGCACGACACGAAGTCACCCCTCTTGGAGGGCATAGGTGATGCCCCCTACGTCTATTTCGTTCATAGCTTCTACGTTCCGGTATGCGAATGGACGATTGCTACCGCCCACTACATCACCCCCTACTCTGCCGCCATCCGCAAGGGAAACTTCACGGCAACCCAGTTCCACCCGGAGAAAAGTGGAAAGGTGGGCGAGCAGATTCTCAGGAACTTTCTCGAACTTTGAACCCCACGCACGATGAAGATTGAACTGATACCAGCCATTGACCTGATTGACGGGAAGTGTGTACGCCTGACCAAGGGCGATTATTCCCGGAAGACAGTTTACAACGAAGATCCCGTGAGCGTGGCTCTCGAGTTCAAGCGGCATGGCTTCAATCGGCTCCACGTGGTGGATCTCGACGGAGCCAAGTCCAAGCACGTTGTCAACGACAAGGTCCTGCGAGACATCTACGAGGCAACCCACATGAAGATTGACTTCGGCGGAGGTATCAAAACCGACGAGGACATTGAGAAGGCTTTCGCTGCCGGTGCGCAGATGGTGACAGTTGGAAGCATTGCCGTAACGAATCCTGAACTCTTTTCCAAGTGGATCAAAAAATACGGAAGTGAACGCATGATTCTCGGAGCCGACGTGCGCAACGGGAAAATCTCCATCAACGGATGGAGGGAGGATTCCACAGAAGACCTGATACCTTTCCTCCGCAAATATATAGAACAGGGCGTAACCCATGTGCTCTGTACGGAGATTTCCAAGGACGGAACGCTGGAGGGGCCTGCCATTGACCTCTACAAGGAAGTGATGGCAACCTATCCGCAGTTGCATCTCATCGCAAGCGGTGGGGTGTCGTCGGCGGAAGACATCATCCAGCTTCAGGAAGCAGGTATTCCCGCCGTCGTATTCGGAAAGGCGTGGTATGAGGGGCGCATCAACCTCTCGCAGCTCGCAGCTCATGCCATCGTCCCTTCAACCCCTCACACCTTCACACCTTCTCCCCTCGCCAAGCGCATCATCCCATGCTTAGACGTGAAAGACGGTGAGACGGTGAAGGGTGTCAACTTTGTCAATCTGAGAAGTGCCGGAGACCCCGTGGAACTGGGCAAGGCCTACAGCGAGGCGGGAGCCGACGAACTGGTGTTCCTGGACATCACGGCAACACACGAGGGTCGCAAGACTTTCACAGAGATGGTGACACGTGTGGCTCGCGAAATCAATATCCCTTTCACCGTTGGCGGAGGAATTGGTTCTATTGAGGATGTTGACAGGCTGCTGTCAGCTGGCGCCGATAAGGTTAGTATCAATTCGGCCGCCATCCGTCACCCGGAACTCATCAATGAGATTACCCGCAAATACGGCTCACAGGTGTGCGTGTGTGCCATCGATGCCCGACAGGATGTCGACGGCTGGCATTGCTATGTACGAGGAGGCCGTGAGCGTGTGGAGCTGGGATTGTTCGACTGGGCACGTGAGGCACAGGATCGCGGCGCGGGAGAAATTCTGTTCACCAGCATGGATCACGACGGGGTGAAGCAAGGCTATGCCAACGAAGCTTTAGCCCGCCTGTCAGAAGAGCTGAACATACCCATCATTGCCAGTGGAGGGGCAGGAAACATAGAACATTTCCGTGATGCCTTCACCCTCGGCAAAGCTGATGCGGCGTTGGCAGCCAGCGTCTTCCACTTCGGAGAAATCGGCATACCGCAACTGAAGGACTATCTTCATTCTGAGGGGATCAATGTGAGAAGATGAGGGAATCAATGAAAGAAGATGAGAGACGAAAATGAGAGATGCAAATACATAACCAACAAATGATAGAAAACATAGATTTCGAGAAGTTGAACGGTCTCGTTCCAGCCATCATCCAAGACGCAAAGACCAAAAATGTCCTGATGTTGGGATTCATGAACGAGGAAGCCTACAGGAAAACCATAGAAACGGGAAGGGTGACTTTCTGGAGCCGCTCGAGAAACACGCTTTGGACAAAAGGAGAGACTTCGGGCAACTATCTCCAACTGGTAGAATTGAAGAACGACTGCGACAACGACACGCTGCTGGTCAAGGTGATTCCACATGGACCCACCTGTCACACAGGAACCGACACCTGCTGGGGAGAGGACAATACGGCCTATCCTACGGCATTCCTCTCCGAATTGCAGGACTTCATCGAAAAGAGACATGAGGAGATGCCTGAGGGTTCCTATACGACCAAGCTTTTCAAGGACGGCGTTAACAAGATTGCACAGAAAGTGGGTGAAGAAGCCATTGAAACCGTTATCGAAGCAACCAATGGCTCCAACGAGAAACTGGCTTATGAGGCTTCTGACATGCTCTACCACCTACTCGTGCTCCTCACCAGCAAAGGAATGCGAATCGAACAGATTATCGAAGAGCTCCAGAAGCGACATGACCCCAACTGGGACAAGGCAAGAAGGATTGCCAAGAGCAAAAGCTAAGTGTTTAATTTACGACAATAGAAATTTGAGAATATGCTCATAGACTATAAGAAAGTAAATGTCTTTCAGGGAGACACTCTCATTTTAAAAGAAGTTGACTTCCATGCAGACGACAGCGAGTTCATTTATATCATCGGCAAGGTGGGTTCGGGGAAAAGCTCCCTGCTCAAGACCATGTATTGTGAACTCGACATTTTTGAAGACGAGGCAGAACAGGCAGAGGTGCTGGGACGCAATCTCAAGACATTAAAACGCAAGGAGATTCCTGCGCTCAGGAAGGAGATGGGCATCATCTTCCAGGACTTCCAGCTGTTGCACGACCGCTCTGTGTACCATAACCTCCAGTTCGTGCTGAAGGCTACAGGATGGAAAAACAAGGCTGACATCGAAAAGCGCATTGACGAAGTGCTTACCGCCGTAGGCATGGGTGACAAACGCAACCAGATGCCCAATGAGCTCTCGGGTGGCGAACAACAGCGCATCGCCATCGCAAGGGCATTGTTGAACTATCCCAAGATGATTGTTGCCGACGAACCTACCGGCAATCTCGATCCCGAAACAGCCACCAATATTGTGCAGTTGCTCAAGGATATCACTCAGAGTGGTACTGCCGTTATCATGTCAACGCACAACATCCCCATGCTGGACAAGTTCCCGGGCATCGTCTATCAATGTGAAAACGGAACCATCAGAGAGATTACCCAAGAATACAACAAAGAATAAAAACATCAAGCACAAGGATATGAAAGTCATGAAATTCGGAGGCACCTCCGTCGGATCACCCGAGCGCATGAAAAGCGTTGCCTCACTAATTACAGAGTCTGGAGAACCCACATTCGTCGTACTCTCTGCCATGAGTGGCACCACGAACTCACTTGTCGAAATTTCCGACTACCTCTACAAGAAGAACCCAGAGGGAGCCAACGAGGTTATCAACAACCTTGAGAAGAAATACCTCGGACATGTGAACGAACTCTACAAGACAGAAGAGTACAAGCAGAAAACCATCGAGTTTCTCCAAGCAGAATTCAAGTATCTACGCTCTTTCACCAAAGACCTCTTCACAAGTTTCGAGGAAAAAAGCATCGTAGCACAGGGCGAAGTCATCAGTACCAACATGATGGTCAACTACCTGCAGGAGAACGGTATCAGGGCAACGCTGCTCTCAGCACTCGACTTCATGCGTACCGACAAGAACGCAGAGCCAGACACGCAGTATATCAAAGAGAAGCTCACCGCCGTCATGAACGACAACGAGGGATTTCAGATTTATGTCACACAGGGATTCATCTGCCGTAACGCATACGGTGAGGTTGACAATCTCCAACGCGGAGGTTCCGACTACACGGCATCCCTCATCGGTGCTGCCCTGCCAGCCGAGGAGATTCAGATTTGGACAGACATCGACGGAATGCACAACAACGACCCACGCGTGGTTGACAAGACCGAGGCCGTGCGCCAGCTGAACTTTGAAGAAGCCGCAGAACTGGCCTATTTCGGTGCCAAGATCCTGCATCCCACCTGTGTGCAACCTGCTAAGTACGCCGGCATCCCCGTCCGACTCAAGAACACCATGGACCCCAAAGCCGAGGGCACTATCATCGATAATGTCATCGTGCGCGGTAAGATCAAGGCCGTAGCCGCCAAGGACAACATTACCGCCATCAAGATCAAATCATCTCGCATGCTGTTGGCCACGGGATTCCTGCGCAAGGTCTTCGAGATCTTCGAGAGCTATCAGACTCCCATTGACATGATTGCCACCTCTGAGGTGGGTGTCAGCATGAGTATTGACAACGATGCCCATTTGAACGACATCGTCAACGAACTGAAGAAATACGGCACCGTCACCGTGGACACCAACATGTCCATCATCTGTGTGGTGGGCGACCTCGACTGGAGCAACCTTGGCTTCGAGACACTTGCCATGGACGCCATGAAGAACATTCCTGTCCGGATGATCTCCTACGGCGGAAGCAATTACAACATTTCATTCCTCATCAAGGGCTCTGACAAGCAGCGGGCATTACAAAGCCTAAGCGACGTTCTTTTTAACTGATATATGAAAGGTTCATTCCCAACGGAGAGGCTCACGAAGATAGAGACTCCCTTCTATTATTATGACACGGATGTCCTCAGGGAGACACTCCGCACCATTCGCACGCAGGCGGGCAGGCATGAAGCGTTTGAGGTACACTATGCCATCAAAGCCAACGCCAACCCCAAACTGCTTCGCACCATCAGCGAGGCTGGATTAGGAGCTGATTGCGTAAGCGGTGGAGAGATTCAGGCAGCCTTGAAAGCTGGTTTCCCTCCTCATAAGATTGTCTATGCAGGAGTTGGCAAAAGCGATTGGGAAATCAACCTCGGACTCGACAACGACATTTTCTGCTTCAATGTGGAAAGCATCCCCGAGTTGGAGGTCATCAACGACCTGGCAGGCATCAAGGGAAAGACGGCACGTGTCTGCTTCCGCATCAATCCCGACGTAGGGGCTCACACCCATGCCAACATCACGACGGGACTTGCCGAGAACAAGTTCGGTATCGCCATGAGCGACATGGAGGATGTCATTGAAAGAGCCTGCGGGATGAAGCACGTTGAGTTTATCGGACTGCATTTTCACATTGGTTCTCAAATACTTGACATGGGTGACTTCGAGGCTCTCTGCAACCGAATCAACGAGCTGCAGGAACAACTGGAAAGACATCATATCCAAGTCAACAACATCAATGTGGGCGGTGGATTAGGTGTGAGCTACGCCCATCCCAACCGCGAACCGATACCCGATTTCAAGTCCTATTTCGAGACCTATGCCCGCAAGCTGAAACTGAGAAACGGGCAACGTCTGCACTTCGAACTGGGAAGGGCTGTCGTGGCGCAATGCGGGTCGCTCATCACCCGGGTGCTTTATGTCAAGCAGGGAACAGCCAAGCAATTTGCCATTGTCGATGCAGGTATGACGGACCTGATACGCCCAGCGCTCTATCAGGCATTCCACAAGATCGAGAATCTCTCCAGCGAGGAGCCCTGCGAGACCTACGACGTTGTGGGGCCCATCTGCGAGTCCAGCGATGTCTTCGCCAAGGCTGTCGATCTCAACCGTTGCAAGCGCGGAGACCTCGTTGCCATCCGTAGTGCAGGAGCCTACGGCGAAATCATGGCCAGCCAGTACAACTGCCGGAACCTGCCGAAAGGATACGTGAAGGAAGAGATATAAACAGGACAAAAAGGGAATAAGATGGCAACACAGAATATCATCCTCGCCTTGGGAGCGGCATTGCTCCTGGCGACTCTGCTCACATCATTCATGAATCCGTTTTTCCGCCTCAAGCGCAAAGACGCGGAAGCCGATGTGACGGATGATGATGATCACGGCAAGTCATGGCCCTGTGTCTCCATCGTCATCACGGCAAGCAACAACCTGGATGACCTGAGAAGCACCCTGCCCCACCTGCTCCATCAGGATTATCCCGCACCGTACGAGGTCATTGTCGTCTTGGATGAGTTGGACAAGGAACTGGATGATTACCTCACCCAACTCGACCATCAGGAGCGGCTGTACAGAACCTTCATTCCACCATCGTCCCGCTATCTGAGCCGCAAGAAGCTGTCCGTCACGGTTGGAGTCAAAGCAGCCAAGCACGACTGGATTCTCCTGACAGAGTCCACTTGCCGCCCCAACAGCAATCAATGGCTGCGATCCATGGCGCGCAACTGTCAGCCGTCCTGCCAGCTGGTCATGGGCTATGGCCATTACGAAGAGGATGCCAACCCCTTCTACCGCTTTGAGCAGCTGCAGGATACATGCTACCTGTTGCATGAGATCCGTCTCGGCAACCCCTACTACACCAGAATCCCCAACCTGATGTTCCGCAAGAAACAGTTCATAGAGGGCGACGGCTACAAGGGGAGCCTGGAGTTCACGAGCGGCATCTACGAGTTCATCGTCAACAAATACGGGCAAGGAGGGAACGTGGCTACCGCCCTGTCTCCAGCGTCAGTCCTCACCATCCACACACCGACGGAGAAGGAATGGCGGGCGCAGCAACTGCTCTATCATCATGCACGCAGGCACCTCGCCCGAGGATGGCATCACCGCATGCTGTTATACATGGACCATCTGTTACTGCACACCTACCTCCTGCTTCTGACAGGCTCCCTCGCGTGTGCCGTCATCACCCTGTCGCAACCGGGACTCCGTTTCCATGCGATAGCCCTGCTTGCCCTTGCCATTCTCACACTCGTCCTTACACTCGCGCTGAGATGCCATGCGGCCCGCCAAGCCATCCTCTACTTCAACGAGCCCATAGAACTGTGGAGAATCCCGCTCTACGACCTGCGCCTGTTCTGGCACAAGCTCCTGACTGCCATCAGGTATGCTCTCAAAGACAAGACCTACTTTACCACTCATAAACTATGAGAATCAACCTATACACAACGCCATCCGTCAGGAAACAGCCTGCCTGTTGCGGCTACGTCACCCTGCTTCAACACTACTTTGAAGGACTTCCCGGGAGCATCGTCAGCCAAGAAAACCCAGACATCATCCACTTCTGGGGATGCTGGAACTGGCAGATGGCACAGATGGCACAAAAAGCCGTCGCCCGTCGGATTCCCTATATCTTCACTCCGGCAGAAGGACTGCAGCCCTGGAACTTCAGGCATGGCAACAGCGAGAAGCAGCTTCAGGCCACGGCATACCAAAGACAGATGGTCAGGGAAGCCGCCTGCGTCCACGTCTTCGGACCATTGGAACAAGAACAGCTCTATGCCCTCCGATGGATCACGAGAAGCATCATCATCCCCAATCCCGTCATATCCAATGCCATCACCCCGCAACAGGCCGCGGAAGCCATGGAAGCCCTCTACCGACAGACCATCGAGCAGCACAACAAGGGCATCCAGGAGGAAATCAGGCAGTATGTCGCCCATTGCCAGTCGCAGACCCACGACATCTCGTCCTCCCCGATATGGCAGCTCTTAGAAAAGATCCTCTACGTCAAATACCTCTACCAACGCCAGAACATCCCCCTCCATGTGTTGCAGGAGCTATGCCGCTTCATGACCCACAGCGACTACGACGAATCCGCCATGGCCGACCTCCTGAAACGCCAGCAGCTCACTCTCTTCACCGCCCAGCTTGAGCACGCCATGAGCGAAACCGTTCAGCTCACCGAAGGGTTCATGCCCATCCCCTCCGTCCATGACAAGACAGCCAGCAAAATCATCAAACTCATTACACGCTATCCCCAATGAAATACGACATCCAAAACGACATGCGATACCTGAAGCTATTGGCTTCGGCATTTCCAACCATCGCTGATGCCAGTACGGAAATCATCAACCTGCAGGCCATCCTCAACCTCCCCAAGGGAACCGAACACTTCATGGCAGACCTGCACGGGGAACACGAGGCCTTCCAGCACGTGCTGAAAAACGTCTCTGGAAACATCAAGCGCAAAGTGAACGAGCTCTTCGGGACCACCCTCCGCGAGGCGGAGAAACGAGACCTCTGCACACTCATCTACTACCCCGGGCAGAAACTCGAGATCGTCAAGAGCAGCGAAGCCGACATCAAGGACTGGTACCACATCACCATCCACCGCCTTGTCAGCATCTGCCGTGAAGTGTCAAGCAAATACACCCGCTCCAAAGTGCGCAAGTCCCTCACCCCCGAATTCAGCTACATCATCCAGGAACTCCTCCACGAGCGCACGGAAGATGCCAACAAAGCCGCCTACGTCAACGTCATCATCGACACCATCATCTCCACCCGCCGTGCCGACGACTTCATCGTCGCCATCTGCAACGTCATCCAGCGCCTCGCCATCGACCAGCTGCACATCTTGGGAGATGTCTATGACCGCGGCCCCGGTGCCCACAAGATCATGGACACCCTGGCCGACTTCCACCACTGGGACATCCAGTGGGGCAACCACGACGTGCTGTGGATGGGTGCCGGTGCCGGCAACAACGCCTGCATCTGCAATGTCATCCGACTCTCCCTGCGCTATGCCAACCTCTCCACACTCGAGGACGGCTATGGCATCAACCTCCTTCCACTCGCCACCTTCGCCATGGACACATACGCCCACGACCCCTGCGAGGAGTTCGAGCCCAACCTGAGCGGAGGTGCCAAGAAAATAGACGAGAAGACCCGCCGCCTCATAGCACAGATGCACAAAGCCATCAGCATCCTCCAGTTCAAGGAAGAGGCAACTCTCTACGAGCGCCATCCCGAATGGCAGATGAACGACAGGCGGCTGCTTCATCTCATCGACTACGACAAGGGTACCATCCGGCTCGACGGAAAGGAATACACCCTGCGAAGCAACTCCTTCCCCACCGTCAACCCCGCCAAGCCCCATGAGCTGACCGCGGAGGAACAGCAGCTCATGAAACAGCTCCGCCACTCCTTCATGGCGAGCGAGAAATTTCAGAAGCATATCGCCCTCATGCTCCGTCATGGCTGCATGTATGCCGTCTGCAACGGCAACCTGCTCTATCATGCCTCCGTCCCCCTGAATGCCGACGGCACCTTCAAGGAAGTCGAGATACTCCCCGGCCAGCGATACAAGGGGCGCCAGCTGTTGCACCGCATCGGCATGCTCATCCGCAACGCCTTCCAGAACGACATCGACGAGGCCACCCGCAACTACGCCCGCGACTACTTCCTCTACCTCTGGTGCGGTCCCGACAGTCCCCTTTTCGACAAATCGAAAATGGCCACCTTCGAGCGATACTTCCTCCAGGATCCGGCAACCCACCACGAGGAGAAGGGCACCTACTTCAAGCTGCGCGAGAAGGAGGAGACCATCGACCGTATCCTCGACGACTTCGGCATCGAGGGCCCCAACCGCCACGTCATCAACGGCCACGTCCCCGTCCATGTCGCCCGGGGCGAGCGCCCCGTCAAGGCCAACGGCAAACTCATGGTCATCGACGGCGGGTTCTCCCAGGCCTACCATGCCGAGACGGGCATCGCCGGCTACACCCTCGTTTACCACAGCCGTGGCTTCGACCTCGTGCAGCACGAACCCTTCACCAGCCAGCGCGATGCCATCCTGAAGGGCACCGACATCCAGAGCAGCACCCAGATTGTGGAGATGTCGAACCGCCGTATGCTTGTTGCCGACACGGACAAGGGCGTGGAGCTGAACCGCCAGATTGCCGACTTGGAGGAGCTCCTCTATGCCTACCGCCACGGATTCCTCTCTGAGTCGGAGCGCAAGAAGCCACAGAAAGCGGCGCTCTGAGCCTGCCGGTCAACTTGCACATTTTTCATTGTTTTTTCTCCTTAAACGGGCTATTTAATGACAAATTCATAGCTGTAATGGTTCTTTTGCAGACTTAGGCACATCGGATTCACCCTCTTAGTGACTGCACGAAAATGGGGGGTGCATGCAGAAAACAGCGTTAAGAAATGCAAAAAGTCATTTTGGTCATCGGTCATTTTGGTCATTTTGGGGGGTCATGGTCATGCGCGGGGGGTTAGTTAAATATATTAATATATATATATTTATTTTTATTATATTATATATATATTTAGGCGGCGATTTTTCTGCACGGAAACGCCCGGGAAATGACAAATGACCAAAATGACTTTTCTCGTTCATGGCGATTATCATCCTTCATCCTGTCAGAATCTTGACGGTGGTCGGCGCAGCCCATCGACACACCCCAGGCTCCGCGCGCGCGGGCGGCGGTGCTCCCCATCCGTTGCGATGGCGTTCCCCCACGCCCTGCCCGGAAGCCGCTTCCGTCAGCCACAGGGCAGCGCAACGTCTGCCACAAGTCAGGCTTCCGACGGGTTCACAATGGGCGTAAGTCATTTGCGGGGCGGTTTTTAGTTAACATCCGTTAAATGAAAGATTTTGCGGTAAAAATATTTCTCCTATCCTGCTTTTGGGCGTAAATTTGCAGTGGAATTCGTTCCAAGAGAATCATTTTTCGGCAAACCAAATAAAAGGAGGAAACAAATTATGGAAGTTTTGAATTACAGCACGAATTACAAGGGAACTTCCCCGCTATACATGCTCAGGGAACTGGCTGAATGGGTGGCAAGAGAAATCCAAGAAAAAAGTAAATATCTAAAAAAAATGTGGCACGGCATCGAGCAGCAACCCCAAGGAGACGAGTGTGCCATAGACAAGGATGTTGCGGGCGGTCATGCCCAACACGCTGTTCAGCGCCCGTCCCTTCCCTATCCTGCACAGCTCGGAATAGGCTTTGAAATGGAGGGGCAGGTAGCCCAGGATGGGCAAAAGGGTGGCAAGGCCATGACCATTCAGGAGGAAGAAGGCTCCCAAGAGGCACGCCGTAAGTCCCAGAAGGAGATAGAGCAGCCGACCGCCACGGCTTCCGATGAGAACGATCAGGGTGCGCTTGCCCGCCCTGCGGTCGTTGTCGATGTCACGATAGTTGTTGACAACAAGGAGGGTGTCGATGACCAGACCACATGCCAGGGAAGCCAGCAGGCATTCAGGGGAGACGCGCTGTGCTCCCTCCGGCAAGGCAAGGAAGCAGGTCATCGTGACGGGAACCACACCGAAGAACAGCAGGACGAGCAGGTCGCCCATTCCCACATAGGAGAGATGGGTGGTGTAGAGGAAGCAGAAGATGACACAGAACGCCCCCACAGCAACCATCGGCCAACCGCCATAGAACACCAAGGGAAGCCCGATGAGGCATGCCACTCCCGTTGTCAGCAACAATGCCCCACGCATAGCGGAGGGAGAAATCCATCCCTGGGTGCAGGCGCGGAGGGGCCCCAAGCGGTCTTCGCCGTCGTTGCCCCGACGGAAGTCGAAGTAGTCGTTGACGAAATTGGCATCGATCTGCATGACAAAGGCAAAAAGGAAGCACAGCAGAGCGGGAACAGCACGGACGGTTCCCCCGCTTTCTACGAAAGCCATGGACAGCCCTATCATCACGGGAACAGCAGCCCCCGTGAGGGTCTTCGGACGAGCCGCCAAGACCCAGGCTCTTGCGGAATTCTGGCGGATGAGTTTTTTTTCCTTCCCCATAGGTTGATTTATTGGCTATTGATTTGCAAAATTACGTATAAAACCGTATATTTGCAAAAATTTAATGTACTTTTGCCATGGACAGTCAGCATGTGAACCTGGAACTCATGAACTTTGTGGAAACTCAGATCCTGCCCCTCTATGCCGAGTTTGGAGCCTCTCATGGCATTAACCATGTGCAGCGCGTCATCAACCAAAGCATCAAACTGGCAAGGAACACCGGGGCAGACATCAACATGGTGTATGCCATTGCTGCCTATCACGACATCGGCATGAGCGGGCCGCGGGCCATTCACCATATCACAGGGGGCAGGATTCTGCAGGCCGACCAGCGGCTCAGGAAGTGGTTCACGGAAGACCAGATGACCGTGATGCGGGAGGCCATTGAAGACCACAGGGCTTCCTCCAGCCATTCGCCAAGGAGCATGTACGGAAAGATTGTTGCCGAGGCCGACCGAGACCTGGAGCCGGAGGTGGTTTTCAGGCGCACCATCCAGTTCGGACTGGAACAGTATCCCGACCAGGACAAGGAATCGCAATGGGAACGGTTCCGCTCACACATGATGAACAAGTATTCCGCACAGGGGTATATCCATCTGTGGATTCCGAAGTCGCCCAACGAGGCACACCTCCGGGAACTGCGCGCCATCATCAGCAATCCGCCCGAACTGCGCAGGCAATTCGAGCGGATATACATGGAGATCTCCCATTCTTAGAAAGGAAGGTCGTCGGTACTGCCCTCACCCTCCGGTTGCGGCGGGAAGGGAGCCTGGGCGCCACCCTGAGAGGAGCCGTCGGCCGCTGCGGGAGCGGAGAAGGCACTGGCTACAGGAGCTGCCTGACCGACGGGAGCACCGATGGATGCAGGATCGACAAGGCGCACGTCGTAGGCGCGAATGCTGTTAAACCAACGGCCGTTGTATTCATGGGCATCAATGTCAAAGGAAACCATCACTTCCTGTCCCACCTGAATGTTGAAACGCTTCAGACGATCCTCGCCGAAAACGGAGAACACCATCTTCTTGGGATAGTTCTCATGGGTCTCTATGACATAGTCCTTTGCCTTCCATTCACCACGTGCGGAAGTACCGCTGCGCTCCGCAGTCTCCGCAATTACTCTTCCTTGTAAATCCATTGTACTAAGCTTTTATTTTTATCTGTTTTTTGAAGTCAATGACAAGCTAATCTGCTTTTCGTTGGCGAAATTAATAAAATAGTTCTAAAATCAGAAACTTTTCTTCCGTTTTTTTTGTTTCAAAGGATTGATTTTTGTATTTTTGTGGTTGATTCTGAAATTAAACCATAAAACCAAAGATAAAAATGAGATTTACATTGTCAAGCGCAGCTTTGTACAGCAAGCTGCAAACACTTTCCAAGGTTATCAACAGTAAGAACTCATTGCCCATTCTGGACAGCTTCCTTTTTGAAGTAAGGAATGGAGAGCTCGTCATAACGGCCAGCGACAGCGAGAACATGATGCGTTCCGCCCTCGAACTGAATGAATGCGACGGGGAAGGAAGCTTCGCTGTCCCCAACCGCACCGTGCTCGATGCCGTCAAGGAGTTGCCCGAGCAGCCGCTAACTTTTGAGGTAGATACCACCAACATGACCATCAAAATCCTGTACCAGAACGGTATGTACAACTTCACGGCACAGAATGCGGAGGAGTTCCCAAGGCTACAGGAGATGCCCGATGGGGCTACGGTGATCAACCTGCAGGCAGCAGTCCTCGCGGACAATATCAACCGCTCCATCTTCGCCACCGCCCAGGATGAGCTTCGCCCCGTGATGAACGGCATCTATTTTGACTTGACGGCAGACAGTCTTGCCATCGTTGCCAGCGACGGTCACAAGCTGGTACGCAACAAGAACTTCACCATCAGGAGCGAACAGCCTGCCGCCTTCATCCTTCCCAAGAAGCCTGCCACGCTGTTGCGGAACGTGCTGAGCAAGGACGAAGGGGATGTCGTGATCAAGTTTGACGAGCGGAATGCTGAAATCAGATACAGCGGCGGCCTGCTCATCTGCCGACTCATCGAAGGACGCTACCCGAACTACAACTCGGTGATTCCTCAGAACAACCCGAACCAGCTCACCATCGACCGCAAAGCCCTCATCGGTGGTATTCGCCGTGTCCTCCCCTTTGCCAGCGAAAGCAGTCAGCTCATCCGGTTCCACCTGGAAGCAGGCAAGCTGGTGCTCTCTGCGGAAGACATTGACTTTGCCACCAGCGCCAAGGAAGAGATTGTATGCGACTACAATGGACAAAGAATGGACATCGGATTCAAGGGAAGCTCCATCTCGGAAATTCTGAACAACTTGGAAGACGATACCATCATGATGGAACTTGCCGACCCCAGCCGTGCCGGTATCATTGTTCCCGCAACACAACAGGAGAACGAGGATGTGCTCATGCTCATCATGCCGATGCTCCTCAACGACTAATTCCGACCACATGAAACTTCATCTTACAAAGCCCCTCATTGTCTTCGACCTGGAGACAACGGGGCTTGATCTTGTGAAGGATAGAATCATCCAGATTTCATATATCAAGGTATTTCCCGACGGCAAGGAGGAACGGGCCAACATCTTTGTGAATCCTCAGCGGCCGATTCCGGCTGAGGTTGTCACACTGACAGGCATCTCCAACGAGGACGTGAAGGATGCCCCCACCTTTAAGCAGCTCTCGGCACAGTTGAATGCCACGTTCACGGGATGTGACTTCGCCGGATTCAACTCCAATCATTTTGACATTCCATTATTGGCAGAGGAGTTCCTGCGCGCAGGAATTGACTTCGACTTCTCACGGTGCCGGCTGATTGATGCGCAGACCATCTTCCACAAGATGGAACGGCGCAACCTCGCCGCAGCATACAAATTCTACTGCGGAAGGAAAATGGAAGAGGACTTTGAAGCGCATAGGGCTGACCAGGACACGGAAGCGACATACCGGGTGCTCATGGCGGAGCTCGACAGGTACAATCCTGAGACACAGGAAGAACCCGACAAACATCTCCCCAACGACATGAATGTGCTGGCAGAGTTCTCAAAGACCAACGACAATGTCGATTTTGCAGGAAGGATTGTCTGGAAACAACTGACTGACAGTAACGGGAAGCTGCTTCAAGATGCTGACGGAAAGCCGTTGAAACGTGAATACTTTAACTTTGGGAAATACAAAGGACAGGCTGTGGCCGATGTCCTGCAAAAGGACCCGGGCTACTTCAGCTGGATGCTGGCCGGAGACTTCACCAACGACACGAAACAGGTGCTGACAAGAATCCGCCTGAAGGAGTACAACGCAAAAAAATAATCATTGGAAGGGTGCCATGCTGAAAAAGATTCTCTTGACCACGATGCTCATGGTTGCAGGATGGAACGTGGGTTCTGCCCAGGAACTGCAAGCAAAGATTACCATCAACCACAACCAAATACAAGGTACGGACGCAAGTGTCTTCGAAAACTTGCAACAAACGCTGGAGCAGTTCATCAATGACAGACAATGGACCAACCTGCAGTTTCAACAGAACGAGCGCATTGTCTGCAATTTCAATATTACGGTGACCAAATACGACAAGAACTCGGATCTTTTCACATGCACAGCTTTGATTCAAGCCAACAGACCTGTCTATAACGCCGCCTATACCACCACCTTATATAATAATAAGGACGCAAGCTTCAATTTCACGTTTGCACAGTTTGACCAGCTGGAGTTCAATGAGGAAAACATTGACAACCAGCTGACAGCCCTCATTGCATATTATGCGTATCTGATCATCGGGCTCAACCTCGACTCTTTTGCGCCAATGGGCGGGGAAGACGTACTGCAACGATGCATGAATCTTGCCAACAACGCACAGACGCTGAACTATCCTGGATGGAAGGCGTTTGAGGACGACCGAAACAGGTTTGCCATCATCAACGACTATCTCGATGGCGCCATGGCACCATTCAGGCAACTGCAATACGATTATTACAGAACGGGGCTTGACGAAATGGCGAACAACGTGGAGAGAGGTCGCACCAACGTGACAACAGCCCTTGAAAACGATTTGAAGAAATGTCATGAAGACAAGCCTCTGAGTATGCTTCCCCAAATATGGACTGACTACAAGAAAGAAGAACTGGCCAACATCTACAAAGGAAAAGGAACACAGAAAGAAAAAGAAACCGTCTATGACATCCTTTTCGGCATCAACGCCAGCCAGAACAACTCATGGTCTAAAATAAAGGAATAATGCTGAGACATTTATATATCAAGAATTTCACTCTGATCGAAGAACTGAATATCGACTTCTATTCAGGTTTCTCTGTTATTACAGGCGAGACCGGAGCCGGTAAAAGCATCATACTGGGAGCCATTGGGCTTCTGATGGGAAATCGTGCCGACATCAAACAGATCAAGACGGGACAAGACCGATGCGTCATGGAAGCACACTTTGATCTGAGCAGATACCATCTACAAGATTTCTTCACAGAGAATGATATCGACTTCGATGCCGAGGATTGTATCATCCGAAGAGAAATTAGCAGTAATGGAAAAAGCAGGGCTTTTATCAATGACACCCCTGTTTCCCTGACACAAATGAAGGAGTTGGGAAGCCAACTGATTGACATTCATTCTCAGCATCAGAACCTCCTTCTCAACAAGGAAGACTTTCAATTAAATGTTTGTGACATTCTTGCGAATAGCCAGTCAACATGGGAAGACTACAACACATCATACCAAGAATGGACTGAAGCGAGAAAAAGATTCCAGTCGCTCAAGGAAGCTATTCAACACAGTCAGAAAAACGAAGAATTTACAAGATTCCAATACAAGGAACTGGAGGAGGCTGCGCTCATAGAAGGTGAACAGGAAGAACTGGAACAGCGCAGCGAGATGATGAGTCACTCCGAGGAAATCAAAAGTGCCTTGTATGACGCAGACAATGTCCTCAGCAACAATCCAGGCATTGTCGAGCAGCTGAAAACAAGCATTTACAAACTGCAAGGCATCGGAAAGATTTTTTCCACAGCTGATGAGTTAGCAGAACGGATGGAAAGCAGTTACATCGAGCTGAAGGATCTTCAACAGGAGATTAGCCATCAAGTAGATAACATTGAATATGACCCCGACGAGATGGAACGGATCAGTAGCCGATTAGATCTGCTGAACACACTCCAACACAAGCACCATGTGGAGACGGTCAGGGAACTTATAGACATCCGTGAACAATTGGCGGCACAACTTTCCCACATCGAGAATTCCGACGAAGAATTGCAAGAATTGGAGAAAGACATCAAGAGGCTTGAAGAAATCTGTAGGCAGAAAGCACAAAAGCTCACAAGTCTTCGCAAGAAAGCTGCCAAACAAGTTGAGAAGGAAATGCAAGCGAGGCTTGTCCCAATGGGCATTCCAAGTGTCCGATTCCAAGTGGAACTCAAACAGAAGGAACTGGCACATGACGGTGCCGACAAGGTTTCCTTCCTTTTCAGTGCGAACTCCAGCTCACCCATGCAACCCGTCAGCCAAGTCGCTTCAGGTGGCGAAATTGCCCGCGTCATGCTTTCCCTGAAAGCAATGATTAGCAGTGCTGTGAAACTACCCACGATTATCTTTGATGAGATTGACACGGGCGTCAGTGGGAAAGTTGCGGAGAAGATGGCGCAAATCATGCAAGAAATGGGCAACAACGACAGGCAAGTCATCAGCATTACCCATCTGCCACAAATCGCAGCCTTAGGAACCATCCATTATAAAGTGACCAAAGAAGAGACGAGGCAAGGCACAACAAGCCGGATGGCAATTCTTTCTGCAGAAGGACGGGTCAAGGAAATTGCCCAGATGCTCAGCGGAAGTAATATCACAAAAGCGGCTATTGATCATGCCAAAGAACTTCTCAACATTGAAACAACTCATCTATGACAAAAACGAGACTATACCCGATATACCTCATCTTACTGCTGTGCTTCCTAACAACACGTATCAGCGCACAGCCAGAAAGTGTGAAACAAGCAGCACAGGCGGTATTCACCCTAACCACCTTTCAAGAAGATGGCACAATCTTGTCATCCTCCCATGGGGTGTTTGTAGGAGAAAATGGTGAAGCCATCAGTCCATGGAGCCCATTTATTGGTGCCCACAAAGCCGTTGTCATTGACACCAATGGAAAGAAACTGGATGTTGATGTTATCCTCGGTGCCAATGAGCTTTACGATATTTGTAAATTCAGGACAGTGGCAAGTCAAACGTTCTCTGCCTCCATTGCCAAGCAACCATCGGCCGAGGGAGAAAAAGTGTGGCTGTCTGACTATTCCGTTAAAAAGCCAAAGTTCAAGGCCCTCAGCATATCCAAGACGGAGAAGTTCATGAAGGACTTCACCTATTATATTTTTACGACCAAGCAACCGGAAGGTCTCGACGGTTGTCCCTTTCTGAATCAACAAGGCGAGATCATCGGATTCCTAAAACATACGAAGAAGAAAGACGAGGTCACAGCAACTGACGCTGCCCTGACCAACACATTTGAGCTGAACGGTCTTTCGATGAACAACACAACGTTGAGACAGACCCAGATTCGCATTGCCATGCCGCAAGACATAGAAAGTGCACGTCTCACCCTATTGATGGCTGGGCAGAAAAATGACAGCGCGAAGTATGCCGCATACATTGAAGACTTCATACGAATGTTCCCTGAAGCCGTTGACGGATATACGGCCAAAGCACAAAACGAAGTGAACGCAAGAAACTTTGGCAATGCCGTTGCATGTATGGAAGAGGCTATTTCAAAAGTCGAGAACAAGGATGAGGCACATTCCAGTTACGCGACACTTATCTTTAACAAGGTGATCTATCAACCGGACACGTTGTTCAAGGACTGGACTTTGGAGAAGGCTTTGGAGGAAGCAACGACCGCCAACAGTCTGCATCCTCAACCCATTTACCAACACCAACAGGCAAGAATCCACTATAGTCTGGGGAATTATCAGGAAGCATACAATATTTTCAATTCCCTGACTCAATCCTCCATTCGAAACGGCGAAGTGTTTTATGAGGCTGCCCAATGTAAGATGCAACTAAAGGCTCCACGGGAGGAAATCATGGCGCTGTTAGACAGTGCCGTCAACGTCCAGAAACCCCTATCCGCTATTTCTGCCCCTTACATACTTGCCCGAGGCAGAATGTATGACACAAATCAAGAATACAAGAAAGCACTCTTGGACTATAACCTGTACGACTCCTTGATGAATGGACGTGCAGATGCCGACTTCTACTACCTTCGATACAAATGTGAGACCCATCTTCGCTCTTACCAGCAGGCTCTGAATGACATTGCGCATGCAATCCTTATCAACCGTCGGGAACCGCTTTATTATGCAGAGATGGCTTCCTTGCAACTGAAAGTAAGATATTTTGAAGATGCCATTAAAACCTCCGAGATGTGTATTGCGATTGCACCTGAATACGCAGACCCATATATCATCAAGGGAATAGCTCTTGCGGAGAGTGGACAAAGGGAGTCTGCCATCGAGACATTCAACCGAGCCAAGGAACTCGGAGACGAGAGGGCCGACGCTCTTATGGAGAAATACAAATAAAAAAAAGAGCACCACGCCGGGCACTCTTCCTATGTGATTCCGTTGGGATTCGAACCCAAGACCCACAGCTTAGAAGGCTGTTGCTCTAATCCTACTGAGCTACGGAACCCCATTTGCGGGCGCAAAGTTACTAAATTTTGTTGAGAGAGCCGATGCTATGCCAGAAGAGTTCTTAAACGCTTAAGAATATTTAACGATTAATATGAGATTATCCATCATCATACCCGTCTATAATAATGAGGAAACACTGGAACGATGTGTCACCAGCATCATCTCGCAGTCCTTCCGGGACTATCAGATGATTCTTGTCGATGATGCTTCTACGGACAAGAGTCCTTCGATGTGCGACGACTTTGTCAAGGCAGACCATCGCATTCAGGTTGTCCACAAGAAAGAGAATGCCGGATTGAGCGAAGCACGGAACACTGGTATCCGCAAAGCACGAGGGGAATACATTACCTTCATTGACAGCGATGACTACATTCAAGCAGACACGCTGGCACAACTCATGGAGATTCTCTCCATTCATCACGAATACGACATCCTGGAATATCCGGTATGGGAGCATTATGGCAATCCGAAGAAACAGAGGCGCCTATTCCTTAAAAAGAATGTCTATATCAACATGGACGAATACTGGTTCAAGGGCAAAGCCTACATGCATTCCTATGCCTGGAACAAGATATACAAAAGGGAGCTGTTCACCTCACTAAGCTTTCCCAAGGGGAGGAAATTCGAGGACCTTCACACCCTACCCTCCTTACTTGAGCAATGCTGTCACATCGCCACCACCAACAAGGGACTTTACTATTACTGCTACAATCCACAAGGCATCACGGCACAGGCCTCTGCCCGTGATCATCAGGATTTGCTTGACGCACACCTGCCAACTGTCCGGAATCTGGCGAAGAAGTCCCCCTCTGTTGACAAGAGGTACCTTGCCGAATACTATACCCACGTGCTCAACATTCAATTGGATGTTTATGAGAAGTCGGCACAAATCCCCCTGACATTGCCCATCCTGCCCTATTACACCACTTTCAAGCTCAAGCTATTGCACCTGCTGGGCTTGAGAAAACTTTGCATCATCAACAAATACTACCACAGAATATGTCACAAACACCACTCATAAGTTTCATTGTCACGACATACAACTTGCCCAAGGAACTCCTACAGAATTGCCTCCAGAGCATTGTCAGCCTTTCTCTCACTCCTTCCGAGCGAGAAATCATCATCATCGATGACGGAAGTGAGCGCAGTCTTATCAACGAATTAGGAGACACGCGCGACCAATGCATCTACATCAGGCGTGCGAACCAAGGCCTTAGCGGTGCAAGAAACACAGGCATTGGCATGGCTCACGGACAGTATCTGCAGTTTGTCGATGGTGACGACCTCCTACTGAAGCAACCTTACGAACATATCATTGAGTTACTTAGGAAATACGCTCCGGACATGGTGATGTTCCAGCTCACCCACGAGACAAAAGTGTCGGAAGAGTACGTTGACTCGAAGATCGTGTCAGGAGCATCCTATATGAAGAACAACAACCTTCATTCGTCGGCTTGCGGCTATGTCTTCAGGCGCCAGTCATTGGGCGAACTCAGGTTCACACACAACATCTATCACGAAGACGAGGAATTTACCCCCCTGCTGCTGTTATGCATCAACACCCTCATCACGACCAATGCCCATGCCTACTTCTATCGCATCACCCCCCATTCCATCACACGCGACAGCAATCCCGCCAAGCAAAGGAAACGACTGGATGACACCAGGGACATCCTCTTCAGACTGATGCGCATCTCCGACCGCATGCCCTACATGGACAAGACATCGCTCCAACGGCGCATTGCACAACTCTCCATGGACTACCTCTACAACGCTATGGTCATGACCCGCGACATCAACTACGTGGAAGACTGCGTCCGTAAGCTGAGGAGCCAGGGACTGTTTCCCCTCCCCAAGAAAAACTACACCCCCAAGTACGCCTGGTTCAGGAGACTTTGCCATCACAAGGCGGGGCGTGTCATACTCCTCCATCTTCTCAGGGCCAAGGAAAGATAACCACCAAACACACAGAAGAGAACATGAAGATACTGCTCATTGGCGAATACAGCAACGTACACTGGACATTGGCAGAAGGGCTCCGGGCGCTGGGACACGAAGCTCATGTGCTGTCCAATGGCGACTTCTGGAAAAACTATCCGAGAGACATCGACCTCACACGCCATTCCTACGACACATGGGGAGCGCTTGGCTACATCACCCGTTTGCTCCAGCTTCTCCCCAGGTTGCGTGGCTATGATGTCGTTCAGCTCGTCAACCCCATGTTCCTCGAGCTGAAAGCCAGTAGGATTCAGCACATCTACAACTATCTCCGGCGCCACAACGGGAAGATAGTCTTGGGAGCTTTCGGCATGGATCACTACTGGGTGAAGACCTGCACGGAAGAGATGCCGCTCCGATACAGCGACTTCAACATCGGGAAAGAGCAGCGCACCAATGCCGAGGCCGTTGCGGAACGAAACGACTGGCTCGGTACCGAGAAAGAAAAGCTCAACAAACACCTCGCAGAAGATGCCGACGGCATTGTGGCGGGACTCTACGAATACTGGATCTGCTACCACCCCCTGTTCCCTGCGAAGACCGTCTTTATCCCCTATCCCGTCAAGCCCTGCCAGCATCCCGTTCCCGAAGAGCGCTTCCAGCCCCGCCTCCCCATTCGCCTGTTTATCGGCATCAACAAGAGCCGAAGCTCATACAAGGGAACGGACATCATGCTGGCGGCAGCCCAAAGCGTTTGCCGGAAACACCCCGGGCTCATCACCCTGACCGTGGCGGAGAGCGTTCCCTACGACGAATACACCCGACTGATGAACGGCTCCGACGTCCTTCTCGACCAACTCTACAGCTACACCCCCTCCATGAACCCCTTGCAGGCCATGAGCAAGGGCATCGTCTGCATAGGCGGAGGCGAGCCCGAAAACTACCAGATTCT
Source organism: uncultured Prevotellaceae bacterium (assembly GCA_902800185.1). Classification (GTDB taxonomy): domain Bacteria; phylum Bacteroidota; class Bacteroidia; order Bacteroidales; family Bacteroidaceae; genus Prevotella. Next base: position 2,655 of record CADCDK010000030.1, on the reverse strand, counting down.
TGGGGAACGGGATCTCAGACCCATTCTCAACGTCCAGCCCACCTTTCAGAGCGTTTATGAAACCATAGAAAATTTGGCACTTCACCCCGAGCTGCTACCCGACCTGAAGCGCCAAAGCATCCGATACATTCAGAAGCACCACGACTACCTACACGTGGCGCAAAAATACCTGTCGTTCTACGAAACCCTATAGCTTCACCCGCTTCTTCGCGCCCTTGCTCTCGTTACTCATCCTGTCGAGAGCCGTCACAACATACGTGAAGGACTGCTTCCCGTCCTCATAGGGCAGCAGGTAGTAGGGCTTGCCCGTAATCATCACAATCTTCGATGCATCGTCGAGGTTCACCTTCTCACCCTTGCCAAAGCGGTACACCACGAAGCGGTGCGCCTCGTCAGCCCATCCCTTGGCCGCCTGCGCCTGCCAGAAAAGCACGTAGCCGTCCGATGTCCACACCGGCTTCACCCCTTTCGGAGCCTTCGGAGCCTTGTTGTCGATAAACGGCATCCGCGGCTGCAGGGCAGGATACTTCCAGTATCTGTTCCTCAGCATCCCCCCGTAGTTCCCCGTGTTGTCAACCACCGCCTTGGCATACCACAATACCGTTCCGCAGACGTTTCTCATCTCCTCGTGCAACTGATACTTCGCCTCCATCTGATGCTTGCCCGGCGTCGAGGCATCGGAAAACTTCACCGTGCGCTCCACGTCCTCCCCGATGTACAGCGGACGCTTTCCCGCATAGCGGTTCCACCAATTGATGAGCGTCTTGTAGTCTGCCGCCTTGTTGCCGATCTCCCAGTAAATCTGCGGCACACAATAGTCTATCCATCCGTTGTTCACCCACATCAGCACGTCGGCATACAAGTCGTCATAGTTCTGCGTGCCATTCGTCTCACTTCCGTTCAGCGGGTCACTTTTCTTGTTTCTGTAGATTCCAAAGGGCGAGACACCGAACTTCACCCACGGCTTGCGCGCGTGGATGGTCTCCCCTAACTCCTTGACAAACACATTCACGTTGTCCCTGCGCCAGTCACCGACGTTCTGGTACCCGTTATTATACAGACCGAACTCCCTGCTGTCGGCAATCGTCTGCCCCGCCACGGGATACGGATAGAAATAGTCGTCGATATGAAGCCCGTCAATGTCATAGCGGCTCACGATGTCGTCCACCACCTGACAGATATACCTCCTGTTCTCCGGCAGCCCCGGATTCAGCACAAACAGCCCGTCGTACATGAACACCCGCTCGGGATGTTTGATGGCAACATGGTCTGGGGCCAGCGATGTCGTACCCTTCGTCTTGGCGCGGTAAGGGTTAATCCACGCATGCAGCTCCATGCCGCGCTGGTGGCACGCGTCGATCATCCATTGTAAAGGATCCCAGAACGGTTCAGGCGCAGCTCCCTGCACCCCCGTCAGGAACCTGCTCCAAGGCTCCAGACTACTTGCATAAAGTGCGTCGCACTCCGGTCGCACCTGGAAGATAATGGCATTCACCCCGTCCTTCTGCAACTCGTCCAGCTGATGCGTCAGCGTCTGCTGCATCTTGGCCGTCCCCATTCCCTGGAACTGCCCGTTCACACACTGAATCCACGCCCCGCGGAACTCACGCTTCGACTGTGCATCGGAGAACGCAACAACAGCCCAGACAGCCCAGACAGCCAGTAAAACTCTCTTGAAAAACAAATACTTCATCTCGCTACTTTTTTTTGGACACAAAATTAGCAAAAAGTCATCAATGGGAAACAACAACACCGTTAAATCATCTTAACAAAAAGTACAACGAAAGCAGAAAAACAGTAACTTTGCCTTTGGTTTTATTCAACTTAATTCTATTTACGTTATGAAGAAGATTTTTATGATGACACTTGCAGCTGTTGCCATTTCATTGACCAGCTGTGGAAACAAAACCAACAACACGGCTGCCGGTGAGTCCACCGACAACATTGAAGCCAACGCAACGGTGAAAGCTGCGGTCGAGAACACCATTTCCGTTCTGGCAAAAAGCATGGAGGCCAAGGATGCCGCCGCGCTGCAGCAGGCCGTTGAGGAAATCAAGCAAGAAACCGCGGAATTCCTTGCCAACAATCCCGAAGAAGCCAAAGAGTATCTCACACAGGTTCAGGCCTTCCTGAAAGAGAACACAAAGAACATTAAGACCGCTCTTGGAGAGAATGCCATCGCCAGCGCTGCCGTGAACGCCCTCGCCAACACCCCCGCCGACGATATTATCTACAGTCTGAACAACGCGTTGAACGCCAAGGCTACCGAGGCTGCGGCTACAGGCGAGGCTGCCGTCGAGAATGCCGAAAGCAAAGCCGCCGAGAAAGTGAACGAGGCTGCCGAGAAAGCCGCCCGGAAAGTTCAGGACAAGACAAACGAGGCCAGGGACAAAGCCGTCGAGGAAGCCAAGACCCAGACCCGGGAAGCCGCTAAGCAGGCAGGCAAGGATCTGAAGAAGGAACTGGGATTCTAAGTTCCCCCGACGAAGTACATTGTTCAAAGTTCCCATAATTTGATTCCTCCTTTTTATTTGGTTTGACGAAAAAAAATTTACTCTCTTGGAACGAATTCCACTGCAAATTTACGCCCAAAAGCGGGTCGGTGGAAATTTTTCGACCGTAAAATCTTTCATTTAACGGACGTTAACTAAAAAC
>CADCDK010000029.1 GCA_902800185.1 uncultured Prevotellaceae bacterium | reverse complement strand
GAAATGGGTTTTCACGGTTTTGGTTTATGTTGGTTTGAATCAGTCGTTTTGTCTGACAAGAAGAAAGCAACCACTTCCAAGCAGGAATCTCCGGAATGCCCTTTAAACAAAGGAAATCCCGGAGATTAGTTTTTGATTAGTTTTTTCTTCCCCAATTTTTTCCGTGTTTGCTTTTATTGCTGTATCTTTGCAGCAAGTATAATTCAACTTTCGGAAGTTATGACAAATAGAATCTTAACATTTACATTTGCGATGCTCTGCTGCCTTGGCATGCAGGCACAGGAGTTTTGTCTGAAGCCCGTATTGGGAGGTAATGTCTCTACACTGACGGGAGGAAAAGGTAAAGGAAAAACAGAGGTGGGAGTTGTAGGAGGCTTGGAAGGAGAATATCGGTTCAATCCGGGCTTCAGTCTTTCTGCGGCAGTCCTATACTCACAGGAAGGCTGTTCGGATGATGAAAGCAGCGACATCGAAATATACTCTCCATACGGACATGCAGCACGCTTAGGAAGAATGAATCTGGTGAAGGTTCCCATTCTGGCCAACTTCCATCTGGTGAAAGCCCTGCACCTGCAGGCAGGACTGGAGCCCGCCTACGTCACGAAGCTGGAAAGGTCGTCCACGGTTAATGGGAAACCAGACTACAAGCATTTCATTGTGGGAGTGCCCATCGGTCTCCGCCTTGCACTGAAACGCACGGACATCTGCCTGCGCTACACGTATGGCCTAACGAATGTGTGCCAAGACAACCATTCGAGCACCTTCTCCTTCCTTCTGGCTTTCACGTTAGGGAAGTAATAAAAGCCGAGCGCCACATATTTACACTTTTAATAACAGGAAAATATGAATACAATGAGAAAAATCGTCTATTTTTTTGTTTTGTTGTTCATAGCGTGTGGTCAGAACAGCTACGAGAAAGAGAAAGTTCCTATGGAGTTAGAGGCTCTGATACAAGACACTTGTTTCATATCTCACTTTGAGGAATATTGTAGTTATGTGAAGCAACAAAACGCTAAAGGTGAACATGACTCGTTATATATTGCCATGTATCATTACCCAGTGAATGACAGCATAACGAAGTATGCATTGGATGGAGTTATTACACCCTATCGGTTTGAATATAATCCACCACAAAACATTTTCAACATCAACCAGCAGAAAGTCTTCTACATGAGGCTTGATTCGCCTCGTATGGATTTTGACAACAAAAGAATGTCTCAGGAAGAGTACGCCAGTTTTATGGAAGAGTATTTTCCTGTATCTTATCAGTCTTATAGCAATCTGGGATATATATACCCACAAATTTGTTTTGAACCTAAAGTCTTACATCTGTATTATTTAAATGATTCATTGATTTACTCCATTCAAAAACCTGGCCTGCCTACAGACATGTGCAACCTTGTTTTGAACGGGAAAGAAGTCTGGATGTAATACATAGAAGAAAGGATGAAACGAGTAGTAACAAAGATTGGGCACAAAAAAAGACGATTCCCGCAAAGGGAACCGTCTTTTGCGTTTCTGCAATGTCTGTGTTACATGCGCTCGGGAACCTCTATGCCCAGCAGAGCCATGCCGTTCTTCAGGGTCTTGGCAACGTTGCGGGCAATGGTGAGGCGGAGCTGTTTCTGCTCTTCGGTGTCGGCACCGAGGATGCTATAGTCATGGTAGAACTGGTTGAACTCCTTGGTCAGCTCATAGCAGTAGTTGGCAATGCCACTCGGAGAGTAGTCCTTACCTGCCTGCTCCACGGCTGCGCCGAAGTCGTTCATCTTCTGGACGAGGGCAATCTCCTTGGGGTTCATAGGACATGTGAGCCCCAGGGCACCGATGGGATTCTCCTGAGCCTTGCGGAGAATCGAGCGGATGCGGGCGTGGGTATATTGGATGAAGGGGCCCGTGTTGCCGTTGAAGTCGATGGACTCCTCGGGGTTGAAGAGCATGTTCTTGCGGGCATCGACTTTCAGGATGAAGTACTTCAGGGCACCCAGTCCGACGATGCGGGCAATCTCCTGCTTCTCTTCCTCGCTGATTCCCTCCAGCTTGTTCACTTTGTCCTCGCTCGTCTGGCGGGCATCTGCAATCATCGTGGCAATCAGGTCGTCGGCATCCACCACTGTTCCTTCTCTTGACTTCATCTTACCATTGGGGAGCTCCACCATGCCATAGGAGAAGTGAACCAGTTCCTTGCCCCACTTGAAGCCCAGACGGTCGAGCAGGATGGAAAGCACCTGGAAGTGGTAGTTCTGTTCATTACCCACGACGTAGATCATCTTGTCGATGGGGAAGTCCTTGAAGCGCATGTCGGCCGTACCGATGTCCTGTGTCATATAGACGCTGGTGCCATCGCTACGGAGCAGCAACTTCTGGTCGAGCCCCTCATCGGTGAGGTCTGCCCACACCGAGTTGTCGTCCTTGCGGAAGAAGAGTCCCTTTGCCAGGCCTTCTTCCACCTTTTTCTTTCCTTCGAGATAGGTGTTGGATTCGTAGTAGATTTTGTCGAAGCTGACACCGAGCGCCTTGTAGGTCTCATCGAAACCGGCATACACCCATGTGTTCATCTTCTCCCAGAGAGCGCGAACCTCGGGGTCGCCCTGCTCCCATTTGACGAGCATCTCGTGGGCTTCCTTGATGAGCGGAGCCTCGGCCTTGGCTTTCTCCTCAGCCTTCTCGCTGTCCATGCCCTCGGCCTCATACTGTGCTTTCAGCACCTTCACCTCCTCGCGGTAGTGCTTGTCGAAGGCCACATAATAGTCGCCAATGAGGTGGTCGCCTTTCTTGCCGCTCGACTCGGGAGTCTCTCCGTTGCCATACTTCAACCAGGCAAGCATCGACTTGCAGATATGGATGCCGCGGTCGTTGACGATGTTGGTTTTGACAACGCGGTTCCCATTGGCTTCCATGATTTTGGCCAATGACCATCCGAGCAGGTTGTTGCGCACGTGTCCGAGGTGCAGGGGTTTGTTGGTGTTGGGACTGGAGTACTCGATCATCACCAGCGGACTGTTGTCTGTAGCCTGCTTCATACCGAACTGCTCATCGGCATCGATGTCGGCCAGCAGCTGAAGCCATGCCTGCGGAGCCACAACGAGATTAAGGAAACCTTTTACCACGTTGAAATCTGCCACCGCCTCACAATGCTGCGCAAGATAGGTGCCCAGTTCCTGAGCGGTGTCCTCTGGTTTCTTCTTTGATATCTTCAGGAAGGGAAATACCACCAGTGTGAGATGTCCCTCGAATCCACTTCTTGTCTTCTGTAACTGCACTTGCTGGGCGGGCACTTCCTGCCCATACAACTCTTTCACGGCAGCCATGACGCTTGCCGTTATCTGCATCTCAATATTCATCTTGAAAAAACTAAATTCGAATTTACGCTGCAAAATTAGCAATAATTATTCGGAAGGGAAAGAGAATGGTGAGAAAAGTAATGTTTTCCTGCCCGTTTTCCTATGACTTGGTGAATCCTAAGCTCAATACGCTCACCCGCACGCCACCTGCCTTGAGCAACTCACTGGCACAGGCACAGAGGGTCGCGCCGGTGGTGATGATATCATCGACAAGCAGGATGTGTCGCCCGCAGACGGCATCGGGGTGGGTCAGGCGGAAAGCCTGCTCAACGTTTTCGTTGCGTTCCCATCGGTGTTTGAGCGTTTGGCTTTGGTTGAAGGTGAGCCGCTCCATGGCGTTTGTGATGACGGGCAGTTGCGCTTGCTCGCCAATGGCGTGCGCAATGATGGCACTTTGGTTATAGCCCCGCTCCCGTTGCCTTCTTTTCGTTAGCGGAACGGGCACAATGGCATCCATGCCCTCGAAGAAAAGCGCAGGAATAAGTTCGCGTGCGAATTGACGGGCGAGCGTGGCACCAATCTCCGGGTGATGCTGGTATTTCAGTTGATAGATGATGCGGCTCACCCCCGACTGTGGGGTGTAGTAGAAGAGTGCCGCCGCCCGTTCAACGGGGATGCGTCCCCAGAAGGTGCGTGCCACATCGTTGTCGAGAAAGTCTTGGGTGCAGTCGGTGCGTGGCAGTTCGACGTTGCAGGAAAGGCAAATGGCTTCTTCTTGCAATGACAGTCGTCTTCCGCAGACGGCACATGCGCGAGGACTGATGAAGTCCAGCAGTCGGCTCCAGAAACTAATCATTCAGCAAGTGCAGGTAACGCTCAATCAGAATACCGCAATGGCGGTCTTCCATGTCTTTGTTGAGTTCCAGCAGGTGATAGACCGTATCCATGGCTATGCGGGTGGCATGCTTCAGCGACTCCCCTTCCAGCAGATGTGCAATGAGTACGGCTGAGAACAGGTCGCCGGTGCCGTGGAACAGACCGGGAATCTCCTCGTATTCCAAATGAAAGTATTGTCCGTTGACGTGGTTATAGCCCGCCACGCTGTTCTGTCCGTCGATGAGGCAGCTGGTAATGAGCACCGACTTGCAACCCAGCGCTCTCACCTTGTCGAGCAGTGCGGGTGTCTCCTCCCAGGTCAGTCCTTCGGGACGGAAGGCAGTATTCGTCAGGTAGCACGCCTCTGTGTAGTTGGGAAAGGTGATATGGGCCACACTCACCATCTCGCGCATCAGCTCCACCTGCTTCTGTGTGATGCCGTTGTAGAGCTTCCCGCCGTCACCCATGATGGGATCGACAAAGACCGTGGTGCCTCGCTCGGCCTGCTCCTGACAATAGCGGGCGACCAGCTTGGCCTGTTCGTCGCTGAACATCAGTCCAGTGCAAATGGCATCGAAGGAAAAGCCCAGCTCCTTCCAGATGGGAAGCGTACCACGGATGTAGTCGGTGGTGTCCATGATATTGAACTTCCCGTAGTTGAGCGTGTTGGAAACCAATGCTGTGGGCAGACTGAAGACGGGATGGCCCAGATAGGAGAGCACCGGTAGCATGGCTCCCATTCCAACCTTGCCATAGCCGGCAATATCGTTGACCAGTAGAATTCTTTTCTTTTCCATGTTACTTGCGTTTGGGACAGCTGGCGACAAACATGATGACGTAGAGGAGTACGCCGGTCAGCAGTCCTGCGATAGCGTCGATGAGATAGTGGGCTTGAATATAGACCGTAGCGGCGAACATCAGCACAAAGAACGGGATGATGAAGGCCGTCAGCCGCCAGGACTTGGTATGGGCGGCAAGACAGAGCAGAACGGTGGTGATACCCACATGCGACGAGGGGAAGGCGGCCGTGGGGCGCTCACCGGCAGCATGTGCGTCTTCCACCATGTGGTAGAAGAAACCTTCGTTCCAACCAGGCACGGCGAGTGCCTCCTGATGGGTGCTGAAATAGTCGCCGATATGGGGGAATACTCCTTGGGCTATGTTGTCGAGGCCGACGGCAAGATAATAGTACTGCGGTCCTGCAACGGGCAGAAAGACAAAGATGACGTAGTAGATGAAAAACGAGGCGATGAGAATGTAGGATGCCCGTTCAAACTCGAAGTTCTTCTTGAAATAATAGTAGAGCAGCACCACCGCCATGAGGGGATAGTAAGAGGCGTAGCCTAAACACATCAGCTCGCTCACGATGGCTTGTGGATATTGGGCGGCGAAGACGAGTGCGGGCTGCATCCCAAAGAGTTCCTGCTCCCAGGTGGCAAACACATGGTCGAGATTCGGGAAAAGCCGATTGAGCTCATAGGTGTCGGGATACCACCAGGCAAGCAATGCCATCTGTACTACGACACGTATCAGGCGGGTCAGTCTGCACGGCATCAGGCGGTAAACACACCAAAGCGCCACGGTAATGGCAGCAATGCGCAAGCGTCCCCACATCATGGCCTCGGGGTATTGCAGCTTGGTGTAGGTGAACAGAATCAGGAACAGGGTCATCACCAGATAGCCCATGACAACCCATTCGTAGGCCATCAAACCCTTCACGGGTTTCTTCTCTATCTCGAAAAACTGTTTCAGGATATTCGTCTTCTTCATAACCATTTGTTTTCCTTGTACCACGCAATGGTGCGGCGCACACCTTCTGCCAGTTCCACCTTCGGCTGAAAGCCCAGCTCGTCAATGGCCGGCTCTATGTTGCAGCGCCAGTTGCGCTGTCGCAGGATGTGGTATTTGTCGTTGTTGAGTGCCGATACACGTCCTTGGATGCGACCGGCATATTCCCCGCACAGGGTGACCAGACGCAGGATCCAGATGGGAGCCGTGAGCCGTATCCACCACGGACGACCGAGCTCATCGTGTATATAGTTGCTGAAAGCTGATGAACGATATACTTGTCCGTCGCTCAGGAAATATTTCCGCCCGTTCATGCCGTGGTTGAAAGCCAGGAAGACAGCCTGCACCACGTCGCTTACATAGATAAAGGTGATGTCCTGTTGGCGGAACCCGACGGCGAAGTCGGTATGCCCCTGAATGCTCTTCGCCATGAGGAAGTAGTCGCGTTCACGGGGACCATAGACACCCGTCGGACGCAGGATGATGAAGGGAAGCTGATTCCCCACGGACTCCAAATAGCGTTCAGCCTCGAGCTTGCTCTTGCCGTAGGCTGTATTGGGTCGCGGCTGGTCGTCTTCTGTAATCTCCTCATAGGGTTGCTGTTCGCGGATGGGGCCATAGACACTGAGCGAACTGATGAAAACAAAGCGCTTGATGGGCATCTGGACATCCAGCAAGGCATCGATGAAATGGCGCGTTCCTTGCGTATTCACTCGGTAGAAGTCCTCGTGGTGCAGACATTTCGTAACACCGGCGGCATGCACGATATAATCGAACTCATGCCCGCGGAGTTGGTCGGCAAGCTGCTCACGGGAACTGAAATCAAGCTCCAGAAAGTTGATGCGCTCGTCTTGCAGGAAAGCACGCGAGCTGCTCTTGCGTACACCTGCCCATACCTGCATACCACGTCGCAGGGCTTCCTCTACAACAAAGCTGCCGATGAAGCCGCTGGCACCTGTTACTAATATCTTTGTTTCCATTTGGCGGCAAAGGTAATAAATAATTGTTAATAATGACTGATTCATTATGAAATATTTAGGAATGTCAATTTTATTTTGTTAATTTGCAGGAGAATCAAACATTGAAACGGCTATGGCAAAACAAAAGAAAGGCGGAAAACGCATCACAAAGAACCAGATGGTAGAGATTATCCAGGCTTTCTTCAGGAGCAATCCGGGAAAGACGTTCTCGTTCAAGGAGATATTCAGGGAACTGAAGTTGAAAACCCATCCTCAGAAGATGCTGGCGATAGACATCATGGAAGAGATGGCGTGGGACGATTTCCTTGCCCGTGTCACCGATTCTTCCTATCGCCTGAACATGAGCATTCAGGAACAGGAGGGCACCTTCGTGCGCAAGTCCAACGGCAAGAACTCCATCGTTCCAGACGGAGGCGGCACACCGGTCTTTGTCTCTGAGCGTAATTCGCTCTCGGCTTTCAATGGGGACCGTGTCAGGTTCACCTTCCTGGCACGCCGTCGCAACCATATCAAGGAGGCACAGGTGACAGAGATCTTGAAGCGTGCCAAAGATACCTTTGTGGGCAGGCTGCTCATTGAGGATGACATGGCATTTCTCGTGACACAGGACAATCTCTTCGTGCGCGACATCATCATACCGCGCCGGTTGTTGAAGGGAGGTAAAACCGACGACAAGGCTGTGGTGCGCATTATCCAGTGGCCGGATGACAGCCATAAGAACATGATCGGAGAGGTGATAGACATTCTCGGTCCTTCGGGAGACAACGACGCTGAGATGCATACCATCCTGGCGCAATATGGTTTGCCCTATAGCTATCCGAAAGAGGTGGAGGAGGCCGCCAACAAGATCAGCGGCGAGGTGACGAAGAAAGACTTGGAGGAGCGTGAGGATTTCCGGGAGGTCTTCACTTGCACGATCGACCCCCGCGACGCCAAGGACTTCGACGATGCCTTGTCCATCAGGGAAATACCCAATAGCCGGCTGTACGAGGTGGGAGTCCACATTGCCGACGTGAGCCATTACGTCACGGAAGGTTCCATCATCGACAAGGAAGCCCAGGAGAGAGCCACGAGTGTCTATCTCGTTGACCGTACCATCCCGATGCTTCCCGAGCATCTCTGTAATTTCGTCTGCTCGCTACGACCCGACGAGGACAAGCTGGCATATAGTGTGATCTTCACCTTAAACGAGGAGGCCGAAGTACAGGACTATCGGATTGTGCATACGGTGATTCGTTCTAACCGTCGCTATGCCTACGAGGAGGTGCAGAAAGTGATTGAAGACGGAGCGGGGGAGAATAGCAAGCAACTGTTGGCCTTGGACCGCCTGGCGAAGAAACTGCGTGAACAGCGTTTCAAGAAAGGTGCCATTAACTTCGATAGTGAGGAACTGCACTTCGACGTAGATGAGAAAGGCAAGCCTATACGCTGCTACTTCAAGCGGTCGCAGGATGCCAACAAACTCATCGAGGAATTCATGTTGTTGGCCAACCGCACGGTGGCTGAACATATTGGTAAAGTGAAGCGTGGCAAGAAGGCCAAGACTCTGCCTTACCGTGTACACGACAATCCCGACCCGCAAAAGTTAGAGGCGCTGCGTGAGTTCGTGACGAAGTTCGGCTATAAGATGAAATCTACCAGTACCAAGGGTGAGACGGCTCGGTCACTGAACAAGCTGATGGCCGACGCGGAAGGACACACAGAGCAGAAGTTGATACAGGCCGTTGCCTTGCGTGCCATGATGAAGGCAAAGTATTCTACGCACAACATCGGGCACTTTGGACTGGCTTTCGACTACTATACCCACTTCACCAGTCCCATCCGTCGCTATCCTGACACGATGGTACACCGTCTGCTCACCCGCTATGCCCAAGGTGAGCCCAGTGCCAACCAGCGCTACTACGAGGAGCTGTGCGAGCATTCCAGCGAAATGGAGCAGATTGCCGCCAACGCGGAGCGCGACTCGATCAAATATAAGATGGTGGAGTTCATGGGGGATAAAATCGGTGAGGAGTTCGATGCCCATATCAGTGGCATACAGAGCTATGGCATCTACTGCGAGATTGACGAGAACCACTGCGAGGGCTTTGTCTCCCTGCGCGAATTGGAGGGCGACTACTATGAGTATGACGAAAAGAACTATTGTCTTGTAGGCCGTCGCTTTCACCACAAGTATCAGTTGGGCGACCCCATCCGCATACGAGTCGAGAAAGCCAACCTTGAGAAGCGGCTGCTTGACTTCTCAGTTGCCGATTAACGATAAAGGCTTCCACCAGTTATAGGTAGTTGCCGAGTGCGATGCTCTCCACCTCAATGGGTTCATGGAGGAAGGTCTGTGCCGACTCCTTGAACTTCTCGGGGTTCTCTGTCGTGAGGTAACGGGTTGTGCCACCCTTGGAACAAAGCTCTTCTATCTGCGGGTGGCGTTGCAGATATTGCTGTAGGCTGTTAGCGACGTAGTTGCCCTGGGGGATGATGCGTATATGAGAAGGCATATACTTCCTGATCTTCGGCATGAGCAGCGGATAGTGTGTGCAACCGAGGATGACGGCATCAATCTGCGGGTCAAGGGCAAGAAGCTGGTCGATGCGCTTCTTGACGAAATAGTCGGCACCGGGGCCGTCGGCTTCGTTGTATTCAACGAGCGGCACCCAGAAAGGACATGCTACTCCGGCAACCTTTATCTCGGGATTGAACTTCTGGATTTCGAGCGTGTAGCTCTCACTCTTGATGGTTCCTTCCGTGGCGAGCAGGCCGACGTGTCGGGTCTTGGTGAGGGAGCCGATGACCTCTGCTGTGGGACGGATGATGCCAAGAACACGCCGCCGCGGGTCGATATGCGGCAGGTCGTTTTGCTGGATGCTGCGCAGGGCTTTGGCAGAGGCTGTGTTGCAGCCAAGGATGACCAGGTGACATCCCATCTCGAACATGCGTACAACCGCCTGACGGGTGAATTCATATACCACGTCGAAAGAGCGCGGGCCATAAGGTGCACGCGCATTGTCACCGAGATACAGATAGTCGTATGCCGGGAGTAGGCGGCGGATACCGTCGAGAACGGTCAGTCCGCCATAGCCTGAATCAAAGATTCCGATGGGTCCTGCTACTGTGGGAAGCATATAGGCATGACATCTTCGCCCATCTCTAAGTTGATAAAGGGCAGTGTGTTGTTGTCGGTATTGAGGATGAAGGCATAGCCTCTCTCTTTGCCAATGGCGTTCAGGCGCTGTGCTAACTCTTCTCTGACGGGTGCCAGTGCAGCTTCCTCAGCCTGGGACAGTAGTCGCTGAGACTCTTCTTTGAAGGCGATGTTCTTCTCCATCATGTCCTGTAGCTCGGCTTGGCGCTTGCGCAGGATGGAAGGTGCGAAGTCGTGTTGTCCCTCCAGGAAGGCCTCGTACTTCTCGTTGAATTCGTTTTCGCTTCGCTTGGTCTCTGCCTCGTACTTGATGCGAAGGTCATCGATGTTGCGTTTGGCAATGGCATACTGGGGCATCCGCTGAAGTGCTTCGCTATAGCTGATATAGCCGAAGCTCAGTGGTTCTGCTTCCTCAACAATGATCTCGGGCTCTTCCTTTTCTGTAGCAGCGTTGTTCTGCGCACTCAGGGATAAAGGTAAAAAGGTAAAAAGGTAAAAAGGTAAAAACCATTTTACCGCACCTTTCACCTTGCTTGTTATGTTTGTTCTTTCCATTCTTTTACCTTTCTACTTTTTTACCTTTTACTTTTTCATTGATTATTTGATCTTCAACACTTCAGTCTTGCAGGCTTCGGTTACGTCGTCGCAAAGAGTTGTGCTGATGTAGGGGAGTGAACCCTTGATCATGATATATACATACTGGCCGTTCTTGCCAACGTTCTCGATGGCCTGTGCAACCTTGCTCTGGATGGGCTGTAGCAATTCCTGCTGCTTCTTGGTGAGCTCCTGCTGGTTGTTCTGGTAAGCCTCCTGGATTCGGGTATTCAGCTCGGTCAGGTTCTGTTCAACCTCCTGACGCTTGGTGTCATTCATGGTTGACTTGGTCTTGTCGTACTCCTCGTACTTGCGCTGGAACTCGTCGTTCATGGCCTTGAGGTCGTTCTCGTACTGTTTGGCGAGTGCCTGCAGTTCTCCCTGAGCCTTGGCATACTCGGGCAGGTTGGTGGCTACGGCATCATAATCTACACATCCAAACTTCTGGGCAAACATCGTGGTCGGAGCCAGAAGCAATAAAGCTAAAATAATCTTTTTCATTTTTTGTTTTGTTTGTTGTTTTTATAAATTTAATATCCTAATTTCTGTAACACCTCATTGCTGATGTCAATGGCAGGAGAACCGAAGATGATTCCGCTATCACTGGCACGGTCGAGCACCAGACTATAGCCACGCAACTCGGAGATCTCTTTCACGGTGTTGTATATTTCCTCCTGGATGGGGCTCATCAAACTCTCACGCTTCTTGAAGAGCTCGCCCTCGGGACCGAAGTACTTGCGTTTCAGGTCGGCTGCTTCCTTCTCCTTCTGCATGATGGCCTCTTGCTTGGCTTTCTTCTGTTCCTGAGAGAGGAAAACCACCTCGTTCTGGTAGTTCTTGTACATGGTGCCCGCTTCGGTGTTGAGTGCTTCCACCTCTGCCTGCCATTTCTTGCTCACCTGGTTCAGCTGCTCATTGGCACGCTCGTAGGCAGGGATGTTCTTGAGGATGTACTCCATGTCGAGCAAGGCGAACTTCTGTGCGCTTACGCTTGACGGTATAAAGGCGAAAAGGCAAAGAGGCAGAACCCATTTGACCATTCCCTTGATCCGATTCATTATACTGTTCTTCATTTTTCAGTCATTTATGATTTACCATTCTTAGAATTCCTGTCCCAGGATGAAGTGGAACTGGGCACCGCCCTTTTGTCCGAACACCTTGTCGAAACCATAGGCGTAGTCGATACCGATCAGACCAACCATCGGGAGGAAGATGCGCACACCGGCACCGGCAGAACGTTTCATCTCGAAGGGGTTGAACTTGGTGGTCTTGGTCCAAGCGTTACCTGCCTCCATGAATGACAGTCCATAGATGGTGGTGTTGCCTAACATGAAGGGATAGCGAAGCTCCACGGTGAAACGGTCGTAGGCACGTCCCTCGTAGTAGTACGGGGTCAGCGAACCGTTCTCATAACCACGCAGACCGATGGTCTCCTCGGCATAGCCTGTGGAGTATCCGCTCATACCGTCACCACCCATATAGTAGGTCTCAAAGGGAGACTTCTTGTTATTGTTGTAGGCGCCCAACAGACCGAACTCTATGCGGGTCATCAGCACAAAGCACTTGGAGCCTTTGGTGAGGGCGGTGAAGGTGCGGGCCTTGAACTTCCATTTGTGGTACTCAATCCAGCGATACTTCTCCTGTTGCTCACTGGAATAGTTGGGTGAGTTGGGGTCCTGTGCAAGGTTAGCATAGTCCTTCTTTTCCCACAACGACCATGGTGGTGTAAATGTCACCGAGGCCGTGAACTCTGAACCACTGCGCGGGAAGAGGTTGTTGTCCGTTGACGAGCGGTTGAGGGAGAGACTCAGGTTGATGTTGTTGGAGTTACCGTTGGACATCAGGAAGTATCTCCAGTTCTTCAGCATGTAACGGCGATATTCCAGCTGCAGGGAGAGACTGAAATAGTCATCGGGCCAACGCAGGCGCTTACCCCATCCGACAGATGCACCGAACATCTGGATATACTTGTCGGGGTCATAGTAGTTCTCCATGTTGTAGTAGCTGCTGGAACCGTAGCCATACATGTAGTTGTAGTAGTTGTTGTAGTAACCACTATTGTAGTAGTTGCTCGACACGTCGGTCTGTTTGGAGTAATAGGCACCCACGCTGAACTGGATGGGGCGCTTGCCGCCAAACCATGCCGTAGAGTAGCTGGCATTGTATGACTGGTAGTAGGTACCATTGGTCTGTGCGCCGATGGAGAGCACTTCACCATCACCCACGGGCAGGATGCCACGATGTTCCTTGTTCTTGTTGAAAAGGTTGCGCATGGAGAAGTTGTTGAGCTTCAGTCCCACACGTCCGATGACACCCGTTTGTCCCCATCCGAGCGAGAATTCAATCTGGTCATTGCTCTTCTGTTGAAGGTTCCAGTTGATATCTACGGTTCCGTCCTGCGGGTGGGGCTTCACGTCGGGCTCCAGATGCTCTGTGTCGAAGTGTCCCATCGAGGCAAGCTCACGGGCAGTACGCATCAGGGCGTCTTTGGAGAACAGGTCGCCGGGCTTGGTGCGCAGTTCGCGGCGGATGACATTCTCATAGAGTCGGTCGTTACCATTGATTCGCACACGGCTGATGTGTGCCTGCGGACCTTCCGAGATACGCATCTCCAGATCAATGGAGTCGCCAACGATGTTCACCTCCGTCGGGTCGAGTCGGTAGAACAGATAGCCGTTGTTCCAGTATTCGTTGCCTACGGCATCGTCGTCTTCCGAAAGACGTTTCGAGAGCAGTCGCTGGTTATAGACGTCGCCCTTCTTCATGTCGAGCAGCCTGCTAAGGTAGTCGGTAGGATAGACGGTGTTACCAACCCACGTGATGTTGCGCAGATAGTATTTCTGTCCTTCTGTGACTCTCAACAGCACGTTCACGTGCTTGGCATCGTGTCGCCAGACGCTGTCTTTTACCAAGACGGCATCTCTGAAACCCAGTTCGTAGTATTTGTCGAGCAGTGCTTGCTTGGCTTCCTCGTAACGCTCAGGCGTGAACTTCTTGGCTCTCATGAAACCACGGATTGTTCCTGCTTCATTGAGCTTCTTCAAAGAACCTTTTCGGAAAAGGGCGTTCTTGATTTTGCCGGTCTTCAGCTGCTCGTTGCCTTCGATGTAGATATGGCGCACTTTGGTTTTCTCTTTCTTGTCGATGACGACATCGAGTATCACTTGGTTTTTCTCAGTGATATCCTCACGTTTCATGATGTCAATCTCTGCGTTGTTGAATCCTTTGTCATCGAAGTATCGACGAGCTAGGATCTTGGCGCGGTCAATCATGTTTTGCGTAATCTGTCCGCCTTTGAGGATACCGAGTTTCTTTTCCAGGTCTTCACGCTCGCTCTTCTTGACACCAACGTAGTTGATGGTTGACACGCGGGGCAGTGCTGTCAGCCAGATGTGCAGCCAGATTTTGTTGCCAACGATGGAGTCGGCAGAGATCTTCACATCGGAGAAGAGTCCATGTTTCCAGTAGCGTTTGGTGGCATCGGTGATGTCTGTGCCTGGAACTTCGATGGCTTGTCCGATGGTAAGTCCGGAGATGCCAGTGAGGAGATAGTTCTCATATCCGTCGATGCCAGATACATTGATTCCTCCCAAGATGCACGAGCGGGGTGAACCGGCATACGAGATTTCCGGGTTCACAATCGTTTCCTGTGCCGATGCGTCTGGTGCCAACAGCATCTGTAGTAGTAACATCATCATGAGTACTACGGCCTTGTTTGCTGTCTTCACCTTATTATATATATATACCATATTCATCTATAGTTGTTTTTTCGTCCACCTCTCTCACTTCTCATTTCTCATCTTTCATCTCTTCCTCTACCTGTGCCTCGGTCTTTCCGAATCGGCGCTGGCGGTTTTGGTAGCTCTCGATGGCCTTGTGCAGGTCTTCCTCGTTGAAGTCGGGCCAGTAGGTATCGCAGAAGTAGAGTTCCGAGTAGGCAATCTGCCAAAGCAGATAGTTGGAGATGCGCAGTTCGCCTCCTGTTCGGATGAGCAGTTCGGGGTCTGGCATGAAGTTCGTCGCCAAATGTTGGCTGACGGTCTCCTCGGTGATGTCCTCTGGTCGGATGTTGCCTGCTTCCACGATGTCGCGCACGGCTTTCGTGATCTCCCACCGGCTGGAATAGCTGAGTGCCACCACCATCGTCATGGCATCGTTCTTCGCCGTATGGTCCATGGTGTCCTGAAGCTTCTGTCTCACCTGTTCCGGCAGTCGGTTCATATCGCCAATGACACGGAAGCGGACATTGTTCTTCATGAAGATCTCGTCTTCCAGCGAACTGAGCACCAGTCCCATCAGTGCTGCCACCTCGTCGGCAGGGCGGTTCCAGTTCTCGGTAGAGAAGGTGTAGAGGGTGAGATACTTAACCCCCAGTCGGACGCACTCTGACGTGATGCGTCTGACGGTTTCCACGCCAGCCTGGTGTCCCATGTTGCGTGCCAATCCTTTCTCTGTTGCCCAGCGTCCGTTGCCGTCCATGATGATGGCAATATGCTGTGGTATTCGTGTCTTGTCGATATGTATCATAGTTCTGTTATTCATCTTGATTATGGCAGACCCGGCATTTGGCCCAGAAGCTGTAGGTGAGTGACACCTGTAACATCGTATAGCCGTCAGTGTTCTTGAATATGCCTTTGCTGTTGACGTAATACGGGTCTTTCACCCCGTCGAGCTCGTCACTGAATGAAAAGTGCGCTGCCCACTGTATGCCGAGATTCAGTCGGTCGCCAATTTTGTACTTGGCACCCACACCAATGGGGAAGTTGGCAGTGAAGACGCTTTTCCCCTCTCCGCCACTGACGGCTGTAGCGCCTAATCCAAGGAGGATGTAGGGCGTGAGGCGTTTGGCTCCTCTGTAGTCGCGCCCGGTTCCGTAAGGCCAGAAGTTGTACTCAAATGTGGCACTGACATCAACGAGGGTGCGGTTGAACTCATATTTTGCAGTCTGGAAATCGGGGTAGTAGGTATCTACCTGACTGTCGCCCTTGATTTTTCCGAAGGTACCTGCCAAATGGATGTCGGTGTAGGGGTTGAAGTTGTAGCGAAGATGCAGGGAGGCGGCAGGCTGCATGCCTTTGGTGACGCTGGTATTGAAATCACCCTGATAAGCCACGGTGCCAAGGCCCGCACCTATCTCCATGCGGTATTCCGGGTCTGACTGTGCCCGCACAAGCGTCACAGTTCCCAGCAGAACACCTAACAGAAACAGTTGCTTCATCATCTTCTTACCAAATACTTTTCACCTCTAACCGTTTATTTCTCTTCCTTCCTCCATCCGAGCTTGGTCAGGCGTCCTTTCCATACCTGTCCGGTACCCGTCCAGACCATCCAGATAAACTGGTTGGAGTCAACGGTGGCAGCGACGGCAGACGGGACGACGTCGTAGAGCTCAGAGGGCATCAAGAGCATGGTATCTGGCTTCCAGGTCAGCCCGCCGTCACGGGTGACATAAACATCTTCGTAAAGGTCATGTCCTTCTTCGTCGTTGATGCGGCTTCTTCCAAAGGAGTAGATGTCCTCGTTATAAGGAAACACCTGCATGTTCTCAAGACGTGGGGCAGCGGTCGTGAGCTCGTCATAGGGATAGAAGTTCCATACATGATTGGTCTCACCTTCAATCTCAATCTTGCTCCATACCACAGCATGCTGGTCGTTGGGGTAGGCGAGGGTGTCACGATTGCCAATCAGCACGAGGTTGGTAGCATCCGCATTCGTGCGCAGGGGCCTTTCTATCAGGGTGACATCCATCGTGGGCAGCCAGTTCTTGCTATCGTCAAGCACCTCTTCCGACCACACTTCTCCATCGGCTGACGAAGCCAGTCCGTTCTCACAGAGGGCATACAGCTTGCCGTTGGCAGCACCGACGAGTCGCTTGATGCCTAAACTTGCAATGGCATCAGTGTTCATTTGTTCCCAGTTCTCGCCATCGGCAGAGGAGAGAAGTGCCGTTCCGTTCAGAAGGTATAGCTTATTGCGAAGCAGGGCTACGTTCTGAGCGATGTCCGCACTGAATGGAGTGATGATGTTGGAGGAAGCCTGCTGCCAGGTGATACCGTCGTTCAAGGCGGAGTAGTAGATGACTCCCACGCCGTCTTGCTTTCCAAAGACAAAGATGCGATTGTCGGTACAGATGGTCTTGATACCGGTCAGCGAACCCAACGTGCTGTCCTCGGTCAGTTTCTTCCACGTAAAGTCCTCACCATTCTGTTCATGCATGTTGATTTGCACCTTGTATGCCTTGTATGAGGTCAGATAGCCATTGTATGCGCGTAATTCCATTGAGTCCATGGGAATGGTGAAGTCCACGGAGTCAACCGATGTAAAATAGAAAAGGCTGTCGCTTTCCTCATCTTCGGGTTTCAGGTATAGCACGACCGTTCCTCCGTTCTTGGCCGAAGCCGTGCATGCCACGTGCTTGAGGTCAAGGCCTGCGGGCAGTGAGTCGGTGTTGTATATCAATCCTCTGTTTTGGTCAATGGTGAAATGATAGCCGCTGCAGTCAACCTTCTCCACGTACATCGTGTCAAGGTAGGTGCTATCTTCGCCTGTGGTAGAGGGGGCTGTCTTATATACAAAGATATTCCTGTTGAGTGTGCCTAATCCGAATCCAATGATGGCTGTGTCGTCATAGAGGGTAACGGTGCCTGACGAGGTGTCTGAATCCAGACATGATGTAAGCGACAAAGCGGCTGCCAAAAGCAGCACAAAAGAATATATTCTTCTCATTATTTTACGCGCGTATTATACAATTTGGGTGCAAAAGTAATCAGAATTCCTCAAAAAGCGGACATTTTTAATGCTTTATTATGTAAAATATGATTTAATAAAGGGTTTTTTAAGGTTTCTTTGAAGAAAAGCATGGAAATACCCAATAAAAAAAGGACGATACGAATCACTCGCACCGGCCTTTAGGCGATTTTTGTTACCAAAAAATCTAATAACATAATCTTTACCTTAAAAATCTATCAAACTACTAACCTAATGAAAACCTAAATGATGGTGTTCTCTCTTGAACACGATGCAAAGGTACGAGGTTTTTCCCACACCCACAAGCATTTCTTTTTGAGAATGCTAAAATCTTGTGTTTTATTGATTTATGTCAAACAAAGATGCCTGCTCGCATAAGGCGAACAGGCATCCTCCAATATTTGTAGCATTTGTAGCTTTAAATTGCTTAGAGCTTCGGTCCTGCAGCGACGAGAGCCTTACCAGCCTCGTTACCTTCGTACTTGTTGAAGTTTTTAATGAAGCGGGCAGCCAGATCCTTGGCCTTCTCCTCCCACTGAGCAGCGTCAGCGTAGGTGTCACGAGGATCAAGGATGGCGGGATTCACGTTGGGCAGTTCTGTGGGCACCTCGAAGTCGAAGAAAGGAATCTTCTTGGTGGGAGCCTTCAGGATAGCACCGTCGAGGATAGCGTCGATGATACCACGTGTATCGGGAATAGAGATACGCTTGCCAGTTCCGTTCCAACCAGTGTTCACGAGATAAGCCTTGGCACCGCTCTTCTCCATGCGCTTCACAAGCTCCTCAGCATACTTGGTAGGATGCAGCTCGAGGAATGCCTGGCCGAAGCAAGCACTGAAGGTGGGAGTGGGCTCGGTGATGCCGCGCTCTGTACCAGCCAGCTTAGCTGTGAAACCAGAGAGGAAGTAGTACTTCGTCTGCTCGGGAGTGAGGATAGATACGGGAGGCAGTACGCCGAATGCGTCAGCACTCAGGAAGATAACGTTCTTAGCCTCGGGACCAGCACTCTTCTTGTTGACCTTCTGGGCAATCTTCTCAATGTGGTTGATAGGATAGCTCACGCGGGTGTTCTCGGTCACGCTCTTGTCAGCGAAGTCAATCTTGCCGTCAGCAGCTACTGTAACGTTCTCGAGCAGAGCGTCGCGCTTGATAGCTCCGTAGATGTCGGGCTCGTTCTCCTTAGAGAGGTTGATAACCTTGGCATAGCAGCCACCCTCGAAGTTGAACACACCCTCGTCGTCCCATCCGTGCTCGTCGTCACCAATGAGCAGACGCTTCGGGTCGGTTGACAGTGTGGTCTTACCTGTTCCAGACAGACCGAAAAAGATAGCAGTGTTCTTACCCTCCATGTCGGTGTTGGCAGAGCAGTGCATGGAAGCGATACCCTGCAGGGGCAGATAGTAGTTCATCATGGAGAACATACCCTTCTTCATCTCACCACCATACCATGTGTTAATGATCACCTGCTCGCGGCTGGTTGTGTTGAAGGCAACGCAAGTCTCTGAGTTCAGACCCAGCTCCTTGAAGTTCTCAACCTTTGCCTTGGAAGCGTTATAGATAACGAAGTTGGGCTCGAAGCTCTCCAGCTCCTCAGCGGTGGGCTGGATGAACATGTTCTTTACGAAGTGAGCCTGCCATGCAACCTCCACGATGAAACGGACACGCAGACGGGTAGCCTCGTTGGCACCGCAGAAAGCGTCCATCACATACAGGTTCTTGTTGCAGAGCTCCTTCACGGCGATGTCCTTCACCTGAGCCCAAACCTCTTCGCTCATGGGCTTGTTGTCGTTCTTGTAGCCCTCAGAGGTCCACCATACCTTATCCTGGCTCTGTGCATCTTTCACGATGTACTTGTCCTTAGGAGAACGACCGGTATAGATACCTGTCATCACGTTTACAGCGTTAAGCTCGGTGTTCTGACCCTTGTCGAAGCCAGTCAGCCCAGCCTTAGTTTCTTCCTCATAAAGGAACTCATACGACGGATTGTGAGCAATCACGGTTGAACCGGTGATGCCATACTGTGTCAAATCTAACTTTGCCATTGTACTTTAATGTATTGAAATAATTAATATTTACAGATGTCTTTCGAATCGACCGCAAAGATACTAATTATTTAATAATTAACAGAGCCTGTTTAAGATTTATTTCACTTTCGCACATGGTTTTAAAGTTAAATAATTCAAAAAGGCGAAAGTTGCTTCTCCTTTTGCCACGTTGAGTTAGCAAAAGTACCGCAAGACCGCCCAAGGTTTGGTGGTACGAGGTTCAAAAACTGCAAAAATTGTATTAAAAACTGCAAAACCTGAAAACATTAGGCTTTCGGGCAATGTTATTTGTGAAAGTTTACTTATCTTTGCAGGATAAAAGATATATAAACAAAATGAAAATCGAATGAAACAGACCAAGCAATGGATGCTTGCCGCCATCCTTACCATCTGCGGCGCAACAATGGCAAGTTTCTCACTGACCTCCTGTGATGACGCAAAAACACAGAAAGACGATGCTGCTCCAGCGGTGAAGAGTGAAGAACTGATACGTACCTCGCAAAGCTGGGACGGTGTGGAACTGCCCGACTACCTGCAGGGTCGTCCTGAACTGGTGGCCGTGAAGTATGAGTTCCCCGCAGGACAGAAATTAGGTTGGCACCACCATCCAGTGATGAACTACGGTATCCTGGTACAGGGTGAGTTGACCATCATCGGACAGGACGGCAAGGAGAAGGTTGTCCATGAGGGTGAGGCCGTCGTAGAGATGGTGAATACCATCCATCATGGTGAGAACCGTGGCAAGAAGCCTGTCATCCTCTACATGTTCTACCTCTCGCAGGAGGGCAAGCAGCTGGCAGTGCAACATCCCGAGATTCCGTTGGAATAACATACTAAAATATGAAGAGGTATCAAGGACATATCGTTGATGTGGTTCGCCGCGAGATATTCGATGGCGAAATCGTGGTGGAGCAAGAGCGTATCAAGCAGATCAAACGGTGCGAGCTGCCCGACAACGGGAAGGCATGGCCCTATCTGATGCCCGGCTTTATCGACTGCCACGTGCATATTGAGAGCAGTATGATGACACCCTGCGAGTTTGCCCATGTGGCATCCAGTCACGGCACCATCGGTGTGGTGGCAGACCCGCACGAGATAGGCAATGTGCTGGGTATAGAGGGTGTTGACTACATGATACAGTCGGGGCAGGACGCTACGTTCAACTTCTGCTTTGCCGCGCCCAGTTGTGTGCCTTGCTGTCCTCCTGATATTGAGACCAGCGGTGCTGTGATTGATGCCGCTGGGGTGGAAGAGCTGATGGCACGCAATGAAATCGGTGTGCTGGGCGAGATGATGAATTTCCCGGGCGTGCTCAACAATGACCCGGAGGTGATGCGCAAGATACAAGCAGCGCGTAAGTACGGCAAACCCGTCGATGGACATGCCCCGGGACTGGAAGGAAAAGACCGTGAGCGCTATGCCTTGGCAGGCATCTCAACGGATCATGAGTGTACCACCCTTGAGGAGGGACGTGCCTGTGTCTCTGCCGGTATGATGGTGATTATTCGTGAGGGCAGTGCCGCCAAGGATTTTGACATGCTCTGTCCGCTCATTGCCGAATCGCCCAACATGGTGATGCTTTGTACCGATGACTGCCATCCCGACGACTTGGTGCGCGGACATATCAACCTGTTGGTGAGACGCGCCTTGGCCAAGGGCTATGATTTCTGGAATGTCATGATGGTGGCGAACATCAATCCGCAGCGTCACTACCGATTGAATTGGGGCATGTTGCAAGAGGGCGATCCCGCAAACTTCATTGCCGTTGATGTGCTGACTCCTCATTTCCGTGTGTTGCAGACTGTCATCAAGGGCGTAGAGGTCTTCGACTGCAATGCGACCTTTGGTACTGTTCGTCTGCATCATGCCCACTTAGGGGAAAGCCATGAAACATTCTTCCTCAACCGTTTTGAGGCCAAGCCCATCAAGGCGGAAGACATCTCCCTCGATGTCTCGAAGCTCGAGACGTTGCATGTGATGCGTGCCACAGACGGCAGTCTATATACGGGTCATGATGCCATCAAGGTGAGCTTCAATCCCTTTGACGGTTCCCGCTATCCTTGGGGCGAGGTTCAGAAGATGGTTGTGCTGAACCGCTACCAGCCCGATGCACGACCTGTGGTAGGTCTGGTGCGTGGCTTCGGCCTGACCCACGGTGCCATTGCCGGTTCGGTGGCTCACGACTGCCATAACATCGTGGCTATCGGTTCCAACGACGAATATTTGGTGAAAGCCCTCAACCGTGTCATCGAGATGAGGGGTGGACAGGTGGCTATCGCCGACGATGAAATAACCGACTTGGCACTGCCCATTGCCGGACTGATGTCACCGTTGTGTGGCCACGAGGTTGCCTACCGTAGTCTGCTGCTCTGTGAGATGGCACGTCGGGCAGGTTGTCCGATGCGCGCGCCATTCATTACGATGGCTTTCCTGTGCCTGCCAGTCATCCCAGAGCTGAAAATCACTGACAAGCATCTGTGGGACAGCAAGAACATGAAGGTCGTAGAAGACTAAATACCCATCATCAAGGAAAAATGATTCAAACAGCCAAAAACGATGAAAACCATTAACCTGTCAGAAAATAACAGCATTCTCAACCTCTACATGGCTGAGCTGCGAGACAAGAAGTATCAGCAGAACCGCCTGCTGTTCCGTAATAACATCCGCCGCATCGGTGAGCTGATGGCGATAGAGGTGTCGAAAACATTGGAGTATAAGCCCAAGACGGTGACTACTCCATTGGGCACCATCGACATCCCCCTGCCCAAGGACGACATTGTCGTGGCGACGGTGCTGCGTGCCGGTCTGCCTTTCCATGAAGGGTTCCTCGACGTGTTCGACCATGCGGAGAATGCCTTTGTTTCTGCCTACCGCATGTACACGAACCGTGAGCACACCGAAGTGGGAGTACACACGGAGTACATGGCAACGCCCTCGGTGAAGGGAAAGACGCTCATCATTGCCGACCCAATGCTCGCCACGGGTGGCTCGATGGCTGCCAGCATTGAGGCGCTCTGCAAGACGGGCAAGCCGAAGGCCATCCATATCGCCTGCGTGATTGCTGCCCCAGAGGGCGTAGATGTGGTACGTGAGGTGCTGCCCGAGGGTTCCACCATCTGGTGTGCCGCCATCGACCCGGGGATGAACGAGCACAAGTACATAGTGCCGGGATTCGGTGACTGTGGCGACCTTTGTTTTGGGGAGAAACTTTAGAGGATTTTAGGTAAGAAGTAAGAGGTAAGAAGTAAGAGGTAAGTGGGCTCAATACTTCACTTCTTAACTTCAGAAGTTGAAATATTTGAGATTTCATGTAGTTTTTATACCGTTGTTGCGTCTAATGGGTAAAAAGATTTAAAAACAGACGAAACAATGACGACATTAGAAAAACAGTTTGCGCAAACCGTAGCAGAACACAAGAGCACCATCTACACCGTGTGCTACATGTTCTCAAAAGATGCCGACGAGGTGAACGACCTGTTCCAAGAAGTTTTAGTCAATCTTTGGAAGGGCTTCGAGAGCTTCGAGCATCGCTCAGACATCAGGACGTGGATTTACCGCGTTGCCCTCAACACTTGTATCTCACTCGACAGGAAGAAGCGGCGCTCGGCAGAAGTACGCCTGACCATGGACATCAACCTCTTTGAAGACAGTGACGAGGATACGCGTCAGGTGGGCATGCTCCACAAGCGCATCTCCAAGCTCCAGCCTTTCGACCGCGCGATCGTCCTGCTTTGGCTCGAGAACCTCAGCTATGAGGAAATCGGACAAATTGTCGGAATCACCACCAAAAACGTCAGTGTCCGTCTGTTCAGAATCCGCGAACAGTTAAAAAACATGTCAAACGATTAAAACTTACCCATTATGAACAACGAATTTGAAAACAACAAGCAGGATATGGAGTTGGAGAGCATGCGCCAGCAGTTGAGCACGCTCAAGAATAAGCTCAATGAGCAGGAAATCGTCAACGACCGCCTCATCCGCCGCTCGATGAAGAATACCGCAGGCAATATCAACCGTAAGTACAACATTGCCATGGCGGTTGGACTCCTCATGATACCTTATACCTATTGGGTGTTTATCAAGTTGTCGGGCTTCTCCTTTGCCTTTTGGCTCTACACTTGCGTCTTCATGCTGCTTTGTGTAGGAGCCACTTATTATAACAGAAGGAACATCAGCGATTCGAACCTGATGACCAACAATCTTCTGGATGTGCGTCGCCGTATGGCTCGTGCCAAGAAGTTTGATGCCAACTGGCTTTTTTTCGGTGTTCCAGGCATTCTCCTTTTCATGGGCTGGTTTATGTACGATACCTACCAGACTCAAGGAGGAACCCTCAACAACCCATTCTTCTGGGGAGGCTGTATTGGCGGCATTATTGGAGCTGTCATCGGATTTATGATGCACTTCAAGACCCAGCGCCAGTATCAAGAAATCATCGACCAGATAGAGGACTTGACGGAAGAAGACTAAAAAATCTCTTTGTTATGGATGACGGGATGTGTCAAAAAGGCACATCCCGTCATCTCATTTTTGCACACCCTGCACTATTTCATCATGACTTTTTTCACGGTTCCATCGCTCATGCGCAATGATTCGTTTAATTTGGCTACACTTCATTTTGAGAGCATAATATGGTTTCAAAATGTGGGAGCGGCAACTAAAATCTTATGGAAATGCTATTCAAATGATAACAAACTCGCCTTTTTCAGCCAAGAACACTTAATTTTAAGGGAAAACACATTGTTGTTTGAATGGAAAATAGTATCTTTGCAGTCGGAAATATTTGCAATCATTCCGACCAAAATCAAACCAATATCTATATGCAAGGCGCTGTAGTTAACAAGATTAAGAGCAAGATTGCTCACGGCAAGTTTGGAGAGGTTTACTTCGTGTCGTCCTTTCCACAATATGATGTGGAGTATGTCACCAAACTGTTGGCAATCTTTGAGCATGAAGGGCTCATCAGCCGTATAGCAAAGGGGGTCTATGTCAAGGCACGTAAGACTCGCTTCGGTGTCCTATACCCTTCTGCCTTTGAATTGGTAACAGAGATTGCCAAAAGAGATAAGGCAGTAATCATTCCTACGGGAGCCACTGCCGCAAATCGTCTCGGCTTCTCTACCCAGGTTCCCATGAACACAAGTTTCCTGACTACCGGCTCTGGCAGGAAATTGAGTCTTGGAAATAGGACTGTTACCTTAAAACATGGAGCACCAAGGAATTTTGCCTTTAGAGGGAAGTTAATGCAAGAACTGGTACAGGCATTGCGTGGCATCGGCGAAAACAACATCACACAAGAAGATGAAAGGCAGATTGCGAAGTTGCTGGCTGAAACGCCCGAAAAGAACACCATAGAACATGATTTGCTTTTAGCCCCAGTTTGGATGAGGCAAATAATCAAAAGAAACATTAAAGGACAAGACAATGAGCAAATGGATAGACTTCTCAATAGATGAGCGTAGAGCAATGATACAAGCCGTCAGTCAAGCAAAGCAGATAGATGAAGCCTCTGCCGAAAAGGACTGGTGGGTAACCGCTGTTCTTTATGCCATGTTCCATACCAGCATTAGCGAATACCTGTTGTTCAAAGGTGGTACAAGCCTTAGTAAAGGATGGAAAATCATCAACCGATTCAGTGAGGACATAGACTTGGCTCTGAGCCGTGACTATTTCTTGAATGTGAAGAAGCTATCATGTGCCAGTTGTACCTCTAACACGCAGATACATAATCTCCGTGAAAAAGGACAGGACTTTCTTCTTGGAGAGTTTAAATCGGAGTTGGATAATAAGCTAAAGGCTTTAGGGCTTGACGTGACCGTACTTGGCGACAATGAAGTATTGGATGAAAGCGGAGAACCAAGGAAAGTTCCTCATGACAAAGATCCATCTGTTCTTTACATTCAATACCCATCGCTTTATAATAGCCAAGCCTCATATGCTGTGCCTACTATCAAAATAGAGATTAGCGTATTGTCCATGTCGGAGCCATTTGAAATGAGACGTATATCTTCGTTGGTGGAACAAGTCTTCGATGGGGAAGATGTGGATTCAGATTTCGTTCAAACCATCCGTACCGTCAGTCCTGCAAGGACCTTTCTTGAAAAGGCGTTCCTATTATGCGAGGAATACCAAAAGGACAAGCCGAGGACACACCGCATGACTCGCCATTTCTATGACTTGGAGAAACTGATGCAAACCCCATATGGAGAAATGGCACTGAAAGATATAGCTCTCTATCATGAGATTGTGGAGCACAGACGCAAGTTTTACCATGTAGGCTATGTGGATTACGACAAGGAACTACCAGCCAACATTCAGATTGTGCCCGATGAAGAACTGATGCCAGCTTATGAGACAGACTACAATGAGATGAAGGAAAGTTTCATATATGGGCAACCACTGAATTTTGGGGAATTAATAGAAAAGATAAAGATTCTTCAGGAACTATTCAGAAACATTGTGTCATAGTATACTCCACCAATTCAAAATTGTTTACTAATCAACATGAAATTCAATTATGTAGCAAAGACTTAAGGAATCAGAACATTTATATAGTATATGGAAGAAAACAGAATAGAGGCAATATCAAAAAAGCTCAAAACGTATCTTAAAAAATTTGATACACAAAGTGTATTGGGACATTTGTCGTTTTTGATGACCTGTATTACAAATGGTGCTGCTCAAAATGAACTTAGCAAACTGGCATCTCCTATGCGCCAACTTTATTATCTTGCTGGTTTGATGATGACCGATGAGGCTGACGGGACAAATGAGATTCAGTTTTCGGAAGAAGATTGGCAGCATATTGTGAATTTACTTGTTCAGATAGAAAGTGAATATTTCCTGATGTTTATACCGGATGTACCAGAGAATGTGACGGAAGAATGGAAAAAGAAAGTTAAAGTGGCAATGCCAACATTCTTATCATATTTCAACCTTGGACCTCTAAATTATGAGGAACAACTGATAGAACAAATAAAGGGGACTTTTACGAGTCTGGATGATGTCATCACGAGCAAATTGGGTGTGAGATTCTTGGTGTCAGTATAACTTCCAATCACTTGGTGTAGGATCTAAAGACTGTCCTTTGCGAGAGAACTGGAAGGAATATACAAATCTGGAGATTGGTTGTGCTGATGAAGCCCCTGATTTCTTTAAAGCGTATAATAAGGAAAGAGAGCCGATGCTCACGTTAGTTGCAGATCCAGGTATCAAGTATAGGTTTAAACCTGTAGATTTGGCCACTAACGAGTTAAGCGAGGATAAGGTAAATACTATTTTGTCATTACTAACAACAAAAAGAGTTGAGTCGGATTTTCTATATTATACAGGTTCAAATCCGCTACTGACAAAACCTATCGTTGATCTTGAAAATGGAATGTATCAAGTATTTGAAGAGAAGCGTGTATTACATGCGCTTCTGTTCATGCTTGAAGAGATATGCAAAGAGACAAAACCATCAAAGGCAAGGTTGGCACATTTTAAAGGGCATTATCTAGAGAGCAAGATAGAGGATCTATTTCGAAGATTCTTTGGCAATAACGCAGTAATAATCTGTAATTATTGCTTAGACGGCTGTGAACAGGACATTCTGGTTATGTGGAAAGAATTCATGTTTGTGATAGAAGCAAAAGCTTATACTAATCGTGAACCTTTCCGGAATACAGAAAAAGCTTTCACTCGTATTAAAGATGATTTCAAGAGTTGCATTGGCTATGCCTATAAACAATGCAAGCGTGTTGAGGATAAAATGAAAACGGGTAATCCATTTGATTTGACTGATGATAGGGGTAGAGTTATCAGAACAATTAATCCAGCAGATTATGATGGGAATGATTTCTATATCATTGTAAACCAAGAGTCATTCGGTCAGATACAAGTGGATTTGTCAATATTCTTGGAGTTGGAAGAAGAGGATAATTACCCTTGGGCTGTGCGCTATGACGATTTAGAGGTTTTTATATTGACATTGATTGCCAAGAAAAAGAAGCCCCAATTCTTTGTGGATTTTCTAATCATGAGAGAATATCTTCATGGACATGTTGTCTGTTCTGATGAAGGAGAGATTTGTGGGGGCTACATCACAGGAGAATTAACGGAAGAAATTGCAGAGAGTGAATCAATAATCACGACCACACCTAATCTAGCTTCTGTTTTTGATGAACAATATAGAAAAGGAATGGGATTTAAAAATGAGAAGAACTGGAATGAGAAACACGATGGTAAAACTGTATTTTGGGGGTGATAAGGGGGGGGATAACAAATAGAAGTTGTGTAGCATGGAAAAAGGTTTCATATATTTAAAACTTCTGGTTGCATGTTACGCTATCACCTACTAATATCTAATAGAAGTATAGTCCTACCTTTTCGTATGAATAAATTCATTATCATTAAAAAAACATCTATATTATTTAAGAACATCTATGACTGAAGAACTTGGAAATTACGAGACTTCGTTTTTTATTATGAATGTGCCAACCAAGGCTGATTTGGAAATACGAGATATGGCAGATGAAGATTTTGCTATATTTTTTCATGAGTATATTCATTTTCTTCAGGATATCACTTCGTTTTATGGCTATATGGGAATCTATAGTCATGGCGAATATATGAGGCGAGCTATAAACGACATTTACGTTGGTCCTAGACGATTTAATGTACCTCTAGAATTTGAGGAAAGAGGAGATTTTGTGACAATAAATAAACGTATTGCTTCTTTGAGTTTGGGAGATAAAGAAGAACTGAACTTTGTTATAATTAAAGATGTATTCATTGAAAAGTTTCCGTTAACAGATATTTTTTCAATACCAGAGTTACATGTTTTGGCAGCGACCAACAAAGGAGAAGAGGAAATAATCATTGGAGCTTATGCTATACGAGAGAATATGGCTTACCTTCTGGAACGAAAATGTACAACAAAGTATAGAACTTCGTGCGTTTTTCCATATCAAATAGTTGAGCTTTTAGCGGAGAAGATGTGTCCAGGCAAACTAAACGAACTTGATTTGATAGCTTTGTGCGATATGTCACTGCAATGTTCTGTGCCTGGGCATGCTATTTTTAGAACGCTTGAAGCCATTGCAAATGGTAATCTGGTTGTTAACAAGCCTGAAGATTTTTATGACTTTATTTTTTCCAAGAAAACCACTTTCTTAGGTGAGGAGATGGAGATGCAACGTGCATTAACGGTTGCTTCGAAGTTGGCAACAGATCATCTGTTGTCATATGTACGAATTGAAATCTTGGCACAGGAATATCAAGAATGGATTGATTTTACAATGCTGGCAGGGGTTGGGATGAGAACACAGCATCCCTATTTCTTTTTAGACATGGCTAGGAGTAAGCGGAACAAGGAAAACCAGGTTCTTCAGTACATTGCAAAAAACATTGGCTCACCGCAGATGATCAATGAGTTGGGCAAGAGATTCCAACTTGTTACCGATAGACCGATATGTAGGTTTGAATATTTGGAAGCTGTGAGAGAGATTGAATATCTGTTTGAATTTGGTGAACGCAAGTGTAGTTTGAGACCATGGTGCAGGATGAGTCCCGATGGAGCGCCTGTTGACGCTCGGTGTTATAATGCTCCTTGGAAAAGATGTGATGATGAACAATTATGTCCTTATGGATTGTTATGGAGACATTGGAAACTGTCTGGTTATGAGCCAAACTTATAGTTTTTGCATGTAAATATTTTTATTCAGATGAAGGGTTGCATAGACCATCACTTCGCGCGTATTTTAAGCAAATTTTGTCTAAAACAAGGCTGTGGTATAACAAAAAGAAACGATTTGTGATGAAAAAAGACTAACTTTGTACCCACGAATCAGGAAATTGGCGAATATGACAACGAACAAGCAATTCAACACCTACAAGGAGGGGCTGGACCTGGAGTTCCTGCGGGAGTACTGCATGGAGCATAGGGAAGGTGTTTAGCGAATCATAGGGCAACGTAATAATATGGAACAGAAATTCAACAATAATCGATTGGACTTGCAGGTGCTGCGGGAGTTCTGCGAGCGGGAGGGTGAGGAAATCGCTTACCGCAAGGGTGACCAGTTGGAGCGTGAAGGTGATCCAGCACGGTGGTTTGCCTTCGTCACTGAAGGATGTTTCAAATATGTAAAATATGGCATGAGCGATGACAAGGCGCATATCACGTGGTTCTCGTTTGAGGGTGAGTTTGTGTGCGACTACCCCACATTTCTCTATGGCCGTCCGTCACAGGCCACAATTGAGGCAATGGTACCCAGCCGTGTACTGAGGGTTACGGGCCAGCAACTG
>CADCDK010000028.1 GCA_902800185.1 uncultured Prevotellaceae bacterium | reverse complement strand
TCCGGTAGCCTCGTTATACACGCGCTCTGTTCTTGTCTTGTGCTTCATTGTCACTTTCTTTTTGACTCCTAAAGTGACAACTTTTTCTAGTATAAGTCACACGGAACCGTTTTTCGATTCAGATGGGATTTAGATGCCAATATTTCTTCACGTATCCCAGACCTGACAATGATGATTGACTATTGTGACAACTCCAATCCACTAAACATCCGTTTAGGTAATCCCGACTTGAAGAACATCCACCTCTATAATGTAAGATTATCCCTCAGAAGGGAAGGCAAGCAACAACGAATGACATCCTTTTATCTCACTTATCACAAACAGGATAACGCTGTAGCCAACAGCCTGAACGTTGATAAGGAAACAGGAGCCTTTACTTCAAAACCAATAAGCGTAGATGGCAACTGGAACGCGAATATGGAATGGGAACATACGCAGGCTTTGGACAGCACACAGAAATGGACCATTGACAACAAGTTCAATCTGAACTACCAGCATTCTGTTGACATGGTTCTTGCCAGCGGTTCCATGCAGAGCCAGCGAAGCATCGTACACAACCAGCAGTGGGGTGATGACATAAGACTGAACTTCCGTCCCAATGACGACTATGAATTCTCGCTCCACGCCGGCGGCAAATATTACTTCGTCAGCAGCCGACGTGAGGGGTTCAAGAACATCCATGCCGGCGAATACAATGCCGGAGTCAATGCAACGATCAGCCTCCCCGCACACTTCCAGCTTACCACCGACATGACCATGTATGCGCGACGTGGCTATCAGCAATCGGATATGAACACCACCGACTGGATATGGAACGCCCAGATTACCCGCACCTTCCTCAAGGGCCAGTTGCTGGCTAAGCTTCAGGGTTTTGACCTGCTCCACCAGCTTACCAACACCCGCTACGTCATGAACGAGCAGGGACGCAGCGAAACCTGGCACAACAGCATTCCCCGCTACGTGATGCTATCGCTCGCATGGAGGTTCAGCAAATACCCGAAGAAATAAAAGTTAAATATGAAGATTGTATGAAAACAATATCTGTTTATGCCCTCAACCTTCCTAAACGTCAAGACCGTTTACAGTCAATACTTCAGCAGTTTCGTGGGAAAAGTGAGTTTGATTTTAAGGTTATATCTGTTATCCAGCACCAGATTGGGGCTTATGGACAATGGAGGAATTTTGTCGATCTTGTCCAACAAGAGGAAAAGAAAAATAGTGAATACTTTATCTTCTGTGAGGATGATCACGTGTTTACAAAAGATTATAATTTCAAGTATCTGCAAGATTGTATCAATGAAGCAGAGAACTTAAAGGCCGACATTTTATGCGGGGGCCATGCATCAATTTTGTATTGATTCAAAAATCACGGGCACACCAACCATTTTTATCAATGGTCATGAGCTATCGCATGTATATTCAGTAAAAGACTTACTGTATTTATTATAGTAGGCATTCATATTAACTATTTAAAAATCAACAAAAAAATGAGAAAATTAAAATTGAACATTCCGTCAAGCGTCGGAGACGTATTGACAAGTGAGGAACTCAAACACGTGCTTGGAGGTGAGGGAAGCGGAAGCGAACCAGAACCAACTTACTGCTATGTGACGTGTCCCAGCGGGAGCAAAGAAGATAGAGTTGCCGCTATCTGTACCAACGGAGGTGGTTGCTCTAATGGTAGCGATTATGCACAATGTGCTGATGAACCCGAAATTCGCACAGATTGTGTTAGAGCTGATTAATGTAAAAGAATAGTAGGATCCACTACCATTCTTATTATTGAAATAATCATGAAAATAAAAATAATAGTTATTCTCTTTGCACTCCCTTTGTTAACGTGTGGACAATCTGTCAAGCTCACTCTTTTGAAACCACAACATTTATGGGATTGCAAGTTTATTGTCTTTCACTCTTGTGATTATGTAAAAGGCTGGAGCAATAATGGCATCACCCCCGATAGTTTAGACTTTCAGGCAGCTAAAGGTTGGAATTTCCGAAGCATCAAGGATGGGGAATTTGTCAAAGTCTATCGTCTGAAAGAATTGAACCAGCGTGATACTTGCCCTGTCTTCTCTTTTCCTTATTATGAGAAACCACACAAGACGAACAAAAGAAACTCGTCTCCACTAATTGAAAACAAATCTAACAAGGATGAGTTCTTTTTGTGTCACAATTACTTTGTACCGAAAGACAGCCTGAGAAAATATATTTCCATATGGCCCTCAAGGACATCTGGACCACTGAGAATGGCCATCGTCGGAAGTGACACTTTGTCATTTGCTTTATCGAATAAAGAACCAATGTTTGTAGCATGTGGGCCAGAGGGGTATCACCGAACCGAGAGGAAAAATGGAATACTCTATAAAAGAGATTATCATCTAAGTGATACCGTCTATCTTAATCAGCAGCACTATAGAATTGAAGACATTGACAGCTCTTATACAACGATTACCCTTCTACCAGTGAAAGTAGAAGCTTTGTCTGACACCATAAAAGCAAATCCTTTGGTGACGACTGCTATATCTAATTTGTTCAAGGAAAAAAAATACATCCTAATAGACTGTTGGGCAACATGGTGCAACCCTTGCATTAAGAGTCTCCCTCAGCTATTAGAGATATGTGAGCATGAGTCAGATTGGCTGTCTTTTGTGAGCGTATGTCAGGATTTGAAAGATAAAAGTGAAAAGGCAAATCTGATTTGGAAAGAAAATCATATGACAATACCACTAATAGATGATTTCATAAACGGACATTCTATAACGAAACTTTTGGAAATAAAGTTTTTCCCATCATATATTTTGATGGATAAAGATGGTAATATTTTATTTCAAAAAGAAGGAAATGTAGATTTTCCAAAGTGGGTACAGAATATGAAAAAGAATTTAAAATTTAGGTGATTATGAAGCAAATAGCAGTATATATATATCAAACCTGAGTTATCGCACAGACCGCCGCAGATCCATATGTAAACAGTTTTACCATAAGCAATTGTTTAAAATACATATTGTTCCTGCCATCCAGCATAAGACTGGTGCGTTTGGATTGTGGAAGACATTCCTCAGCATAGTTGCCAAGGAAAGGCAAAATGACTCTCCCTACTTTGTTTTCTGTGAAGATGACCATGTCTTCACAGAGGCTTATACTGACGATTTTATAATGCGACGAATAGAAGAAGCTGACAGTCTAAAGGCAGACATCCTTTCCGGAGGTGTAAGTTGGTTTGAAACGGCAA
This sequence comes from uncultured Prevotellaceae bacterium, assembly GCA_902800185.1. Lineage (GTDB taxonomy): Bacteria > Bacteroidota > Bacteroidia > Bacteroidales > Bacteroidaceae > Prevotella. The sequence continues at coordinate 62,400 of CADCDK010000028.1, read as the reverse complement.
TCCAAATCAAAGAAAATCTGTTTTGGTTAGAAAAGTTCAATGGTATGCAATTTACAATAATATATAATTGTTTTATGGACTCTGATGTTATAAAGAAAATAAAGTTTCAAACACCTATGGAATCATATGGTCTTAATGGAGTTTGGGGGTCATGGATCATTTATCAAGAAATATAATAAGACAAATGTATATGCTGCGTATTTGTATTATATTAGCCATTTTGTCTATTAGCATACAGGGAGAATGCAAAGAGACGGAGCGCACCATTGAACTATGGGGGCATGTAAAAGACGCATTTACAAAATCAGCCATACGAGATGTCTATATAACATTGATGACAGAGGATAGCATATTTGTTGACTCTATGCATGTAAACTATTATAATGAAGGAAGTATCAATCTTGATGCTTACTACAAGTTTGACATCCCTGCCAAGCCCGCTGTCTATATTATCAAGGCGGAGCATCCTAACTACTATTCGCAATGCATCAGATTTGAGATAAAGCATGTAAAGAGAAATACATATTTTGATGTCCCCTATCATTATCTGAAAAGAAAACCGACAACCGAGCAAAGCATAGAGCTAGAAGAAGTTGAAGTCAAGGCTACCAAAATCAAAATGGTTGTTAAAGGAGACACTATTGTATATAACGCTGATGCGTTCAGCGTTCCATACGGCTCTATGTTAGATGCCCTAATAGAACAATTACCGGGAGTAACTCTAACAACGAATGGGGAAATATATAGAAATAATCACAAGGTTGAGGAGATTCTCGTCAACGGAAAAAATTTCTATAAAAAGAATCCAAAAGCTGTGATAGAGAATCTACCCTATTACTCTATAAACAAAGTGGCATTTTATCATCGCGGAACTGACAAGGAGCTATATTACGGAGAAAGGAATATGGAAAGGTTGGTTATGGACCTGGAATTAAAAAAGAATTATTCGCATGGGCATATTTTTAATAGCGAAATAGCAGGAGGAGGACACAAACATTATCTGGATAGGAATTTCCTTCTTAAGAATATGATACGGACACGCGTTTCTTCATACTTTGGCATTAACAACATCAATGAGCAAAAAATAAGTCCGTCGTCTTCTGGAGATTGGAATCCCCAGAAAACCGAATATGGGGAGACAACAAACCAAACCGGGGGTATAGACATCCACTGGGATAACAAAAACGAAACTATTAGTAATGACTTGTCAGCCTATTTCATTGGCTATAAGGACAACATAGAAGAAAGAACTTCTGAACGAGTATTCCTGTCTGCGGATGACATGTATAATCTTTCTCGGAAAAATGGGAAAGGAAAGTATCTCTTCTTTTCCATCAATGACAGCTGGACTATGAAGAAGCCCGTGTTTGTCAACCTGTCTGCAGGATGGGATTATATGAAAAATACTGGTCATACTCAGAACGTTGGTGTGCAATTTATTTCTCCGGAATCGAATGTCACTTTTGATGAAGCTATAGACGCATATCCTGATTCTGAATATAATGCCACATTCATTAACTGTAAGAAGAATCGTTTTTCTACCAGATCATACTACTCGCTTATATGGAGCACGGCTGACTTAGCCTACAAGTTTCCTTGGGGTGATCATTTGGATGCATCGGTAGAGGCTATGAGAACCTTTGAACATAATCATGCTGACAAGTCGTATATAACGAATTACCATAATACCTCCATAGAAGAGAAATACACCCAACGAAAGGAATATACTCCAGACTTGAAAAACAACTACCGCGGTTCCTTATCATACACTGTCAATCTGAACGGGCAATGGAAGCATTCTCTGAAATATTCCATTTGGAAAAGAGTCAGTAGGAAGCATTCTGATGTGTATTTCTTTGAAGATTCTATCTTCGCCAGCGAATCTCTACTTTCAATATTACCTTCGGTTGCAGATGACAGGGTTCTCGAATTTGACTGGCAAAACAGTTACCATAGCAGGAACAGGCTATGCGAGCAGTCTTGGAGATACAGCATAGAATATAAATCAGACAAGCTCGTTGCCCGGATACATTTACCCATATATTACCGTCATGACAATTTACGATATAAGAGGGAAATGACAGACACCATTGCGAAACGCACCTATACCTATATGGCACCCGAGATGTCCCTCTCATATAAATTCAACAAAACTGACAACCTGTTTGTAAGATATACATGTTTAATAAAAACTCCCGATTTATTAAAGACCATTCATATAACGGATGCATCAAATCCGCTTGTAATCTATGAAGGAAATCCCCAATTACATAAATGCCGTTCCCATGTATTCCATGTGGAGCAAGGAATTCATAGACAACCACATCAAGCGTTTTTCAATGCATCCGCGGACATCAACATAGAGGAGAGTAAGATCGCGAATGCCGTTCATCTGAACACGCTTAATGGCACATATATTTATAAGCCATATAACATCAGTGGAAATTGGAACGGGAAAATATCATTTGCGGCTGGAAGTAGTTTCGGAAAGCAACAGACATTGTCATGGGAAGTAAACACAAAATATTTATTAGTTAATAATAAAGATATCATTAGTACTAAAGATGAAAAAGATGAACATACTCAGACTGTTAAAAATCATCTTTTGGACGGAACCATTAAACTCACTTATCACCGAAGAGGACTACGCATAAATCTCTTTGGCAAATTAGAATGGAGAAGGCTCAATAATATTGAGGGTGAAACGACATGTTTGAACATGTATGGAGACAGCTACGGATGCGTGGTAAACTGTCAGTTACCATGGAAGATAAGCTTTTCTCCATCCATCAAGTATTATAGATGGCATGGATATTCGGCAAACTATATGAATCAGAGTTCATGCATTGCTGACGTTACTATTTCCAAATTGCTCTTAAAAGAGAAAATCGTGATTAAAATCATAGGAAATGATTTATTCCACCAAATCTCTAACAGGAAATATGTCGTAAATGGTCAGGGGCAAGTAGAAACAATCTACAATAGACCTCCCAATTACATCATGGTAAGTATAGGCTATCGTTTTGATTCCATTACGAAATAAAATCCCCCGCATGTGTGATCTGCAGTAAGCATCTTGGGGGTAATGTCAAATTAAAAATTTATAAGAATGAAGAAAATGAAATTGTTAAAGACAGAAGGAGAAAGTTTTTCAACTCTGTCACGAGAACAGTTGAAGTCTGTCTTTTCAAAAGTCACAATCTCTGGGATGCCCTTTAAACAAAGGGAATTCCGGAGATTAGTTTTTGATTAGTTTTTTCTTCCCCAATTTTTTCCGTGTTTGCTTTTGTTGGTGTATCTTTGCAGTAAGAAAACTTAATGCAAATTTGTTGAACTTATGCAAAATAACACTCCAAACAAGACGATAAACCATTATACTTTAAGTTGTATCTTTTTCTTTTTATTGGCAACTTATACTTCCTGTTGTAATTGTGAAAAGAATAAGGCTAATGAATCCGACACTATATGCACAGCTGAACTATATGGAGTGACAAAAACCATTCCGAGCGTTGGGAAAGAATTGTCATTCGGTATGTTTGTTAATAACAACACTTCAGATACCGTATTCATGCCTTTGAATGGTTCCATATATCATCCATCAGCATTTAAATCTGCCATTGCTGTCAAAATAAAGGACAAGGAAGTTTTAGGAAATTGTGGGTTGACACGGGTTGATGGCAATAAAATGTCATTGCTGGACTGTAAACAAAGATTCTTAATTCCTCCAGGTTGTCGGGCAAGAGTAGAAATCGTATTGTTTGGCAATCAACTTGATTCTTTAGGCTGTGATTATGAGACACCGCTTGACTTCATCATACCATCGGTGGAGTTTAAATACATCTTTGTCAGTCAAGATGCATCACACAGCAATTTTAGACCAGCCAAATTAAGATTTGAAAAAAGTGATACAATATTGTTTATCAAGAAAGATTGGGATATAATGTAAAAATAACATGTTTTTCACTATGAGACGAATTACCTTTGTATTTATATTCTTTTTTATATGCTCTTTTATGATGACCGAATGTAGATATCATGAAAAGAGCAAGCCGGCAAATGACACGCTGCTGTGTAGTGCTTTCATAGAAGACTCTTTCCAGCAATTTGGTGATTATACATACGAATACTACTTATCAGATGGTAAAGCTGAGTCACAAGCCAGATGGGTGGTAGGGATAAGTGGTAATACCGTTAGAAGCGTATTATTTGAACATATGTATCTTCGCATGATCATCGACGAATCGGAAAAATATGATACCCTTGCATTAAGTAGTAAGCCTATATTATATGAGAATAATTTCTTTGAAATAACAAAAGAGCAAGAATGGAACACCACAAAGGATGTATTTGCTCAATTATCGGCAAAATATAAAATAGATCGCATCGAAAGTATCATGATCTCTGATCAACCTGTTGATCTCGTCCCATTTCTGCCACAGGGGAAATCCCGGTTCATGAATGTCGAAGACCTGGACACATGTATAATCAGGAGCAAGGTTGTTAAGGATTGGAATGAATTATTAAATGAATACCATTGTCCACCCATTGTAAACATTGGAATAATGAGTGAGTCAAAACTTATGCCTCCTAAGGATTATCCCTTTTCAAATATTGTTAAGTCCATAAAATTTGAAACTTCGGTTGTAAATAAACACAAGCTGAAATGATGCAGTTTTAGAGTGTAGTCACGCTTTTGGTTAACTACTTTTAGTCATCGCTTTCTCAGTACCAGCAAGTGTTGAAAACTTGGAACTGTCAGTACCAACCCACTTGGTACTGACTTTTTGCAAAGAAAAACCTGAGTTTTGCATCGGAATGTAAGGAAAGGGGCCCTGCGTTGCTACTTGTAAAGTTTTCTTAACCATTTATTTGTCGTAGGCATGCACGGGGTAGTCCACGGTGAAGTGGAGGCCTCGGCACTCCTTGCGCTCGATGGCGAAGCGGGTGATGAGATAAGCGGTGTTGATGAGGTTGCGCAGCTCACAGATGTCCCTGCTTGCTTTCACACGCTTGAAGAGGTTCTCGGTCTCTTCATAGAGGATGTCGAGTCGGTGCCAGGCACGTCGCAGACGAAGGTCTGAACGGACGATACCCACGTAGTTGGACATGATCTCGCCCACTTCCTTCACACTCTGTGTGATGAGCACCTTCTCCTCGTTGGTCATCGTTCCCTCGTCGTTCCACTCGGGCACCTTCTCGTTGAAGTCATAGAGGTCGATATGCTCTAATGAATGGCGGGCTGCCGAGTCAGCATAGACCACTGCCTCGATGAGTGAGTTCGATGCCAGTCGGTTGCCGCCATGCAGACCTGTGCAGGAGCACTCGCCGACGGCATACAGGCGCTCAATGGATGAACAGCCGTTGAGGTCAACCTTGATGCCACCGCACATGTAATGGGCAGCGGGGCGCACGGGGATATAGTCGGTGGTGATGTCGATGCCGATGGAAAGGCACTTCTGATAGATATTGGGGAAGTGGCGGCGGGTCTCTTCGGGATCCTTGTGCGTCACGTCGAGACAGACGTGGTCGATACCGTGCAGCTTCATCTCCTTGTCGATGGCACGGGCGACAATATCGCGCGGCGCCAGACTGAGACGCTCGTCGTATTTCTCCATGAACGTCTCGCCATTGGGCAATTTCAGGATGCCGCCGTAGCCGCGCATTGCCTCGGTGATAAGAAAGGCAGGATGGGTCTCTCCCTGATGGTAGAGTGCCGTCGGGTGGAACTGCACGAACTCCATGTCCTGCACCGTTCCCTTGGCACGATAGACCATCGCCTCACCGTCGCCCGTGGCAATCACAGGGTTGGTAGTGGTCTGATAGACGGCACCACAACCGCCCGTACACATCACGGTGATCTTCGACAGGTAGGTGTCCACCTTCTCTGTCTCCGGGTTCAGTACGTAGGCGCCGTAGCAATTGATATAAGGTGTACGGCGTGTGACGCGGGCACCGAGATGATGCTGTGTGATGATTTCGACGGCGAAGTGGTTTTCCTTGATGTCAATGTCGGGACAAGCTCGCACGGCAGCCATCAGTCCTCGTTGGATCTCGGCTCCAGTGTCGTCGGCATGATGCAGGATGCGGAACTCGGAGTGCCCGCCCTCACGGTGCAGATCGAAGTTCCCGTCTTCCTTGCGGTCGAAGTTCACGCCCCACTGCACCAGCTCACGGATCTGCTCGGGGGCATTCTTCACGACCTGCTCCACCGCCGCGCGGTCGGAGATATAGTCGCCGGCAATCATCGTGTCCTCAATGTGCTTCTCGAAGTTGTCAAGCTCCAGATTGGTCACGCTTGCCACGCCGCCCTGCGCAAACGACGTGTTCGCCTCGTCGAGGCTGGTCTTGCAAATCATACACACACGTCCCTTCTTGGCACGTGCCACTTTCAGGGCATAGCTCATTCCCGCTACACCGGCTCCTATCACAAGGAAATCATACTTATAAACCATACCGTCAAACTCAAAAGAGTAACTTTTCGCCTGCAAAGGTACAAATAATTCAGCACTTGGGAGTCAGATTACCGTTTTTTTCGTAACATTGCCATCAAAGATGGCGAAGTTTTTCGCTTTGCTCAAGGAAACTCCTGACATTCGGCAATGAAAAGAATTTGTCTTTTCTTTTGCATTGCACTCATTTTTTCGTAATTTTGCAAACAATATGAACAAATTCCATTCTTTTTTCGAAATACTGCCCAAACGCTGGGGAGGAACACTCCTATTATTGACAGTCCTGCTGGGCGTTCATGCCCAGACGGAAGTCAACGGCTCCGTACAAACCGACACACTGCGCATTCCCTGGGAACAACGCATGCGACAGACCATTGACAGTCTGCTCACAGGAGAGATGTTCAACACCTCGCAGGTGGGAATCCTGGTCTGGGACCTCAAGGGCGATTCGGCAGTCTATACGCGGGGAGCACGACAGACCATGCGCCCCGCCTCCACCATGAAACTCGTGACCGCCATCACGGCACTCGACAAGTTGGGAACAGACTACATGCTGAGAACCAAGCTCTGCTACACAGGAACGGTGGAAGGACGGGTTCTCAACGGCAACCTTGTCTGCGTGGGCGGCATGGACCCTCTCTTCGACCTGGACGACATGAGATTCTTTGTGGAGAGTGTCAAGGCGTTGGGAGTAGATTCTATCACCGGCTTTGTCTGTGCCGACCGCAGCATGAAAAACGCAGACCTGTTGGGCGAAGGCTGGTGCTGGGACGATGACAACCCCGTGTTATCGCCTCTCGTGTACAACCGTAAGGATCAGTTCATAGAGGCTTTTGCCAAGGAACTCGTTGCCGCTGGTATCAAAGGGGTGTTGACGGAGAAGTCAGAGAGCTTAGGAAAGGCAAAGGATACAAGGAGCATTATATGCGTACGCACGCACAGCATCGACCAGATTCTGCTGAAGATGATGAAAGACAGCGACAATCTGTTTGCCGAATGTCTGTTCTACCAGCTTGCAGCGGAGGCGGGACATCATCCTGCCACAGCGAAACAGTCGGCAGCCATCATCAAACAGCTCATCGGGGACACAGGCTTGGATGCTTCCAACTATCGCATTGCCGACGGCTCGGGCCTTTCGCTCTACAACTACATCTCGCCCGAACTGCTTGTGCGCCTGTTGCGCCATGCCTATCGGAAGCAGGACATCTACCGCCACCTGCAACCGGCACTGCCCATCGCCGGATGGGACGGAACGCTGAAGAACAGGATGGACAAGACTGCCGCCTTTGCCAACGTGCGCGCCAAGACAGGAACTGTCACGGGCATCATCTCACTGGCAGGCTACTGCACCACAGCTGACAAACGGCCGCTCTGCTTTGCCATCATCAACCAAGGGGTGATGAGCAGTCGGGCCGCACGTGCGTTCCAAGACAAGCTCTGCATCGCTTTATGCGAGTGAGGAGTGGGGAGAGAATTTTTATCAATTCATCAATATGGAAAAAATAACCATTTGGGTAGAACAAGCCTGTGCATACTTCGGACTGACAGGCGACATGATTCCTATCATGAGGCACGGGGCATTGGTCATCGTTGCCATCCTCCTGGCAGGACTTTCGGGCTGTGCCGTCCGCAAGCTGTTGATTCCATTAGTGAAGAAGATTACGGCCCGCACCGAGGCCCAGTGGGATGAAGTGATATTCAATGAGCAGGTACTGAAGTCTGCCAGTCACATCATTCCCGCCATCATCATCTGGCTGCTGTTGCCGATGGTCTTCTATGAGTACCCGACGGTACGCGAGGTGCTGACCCGCCTGACCGCCATCTACATCACGGTGATGGCAGTACGCACGAGCATCGTCTTCATCGATTCCTTCAAACAGTTGGAAGGCGACAAGCGCACCTCCACCCAGCAATATCTCTACAGTTTCTGTGGCGTACTGAAGATCCTGATGGTCTTCATCGCTGCCATCATCGTCGTAGCCATCGCCATCGACAAGAGCCCTGCCACGCTCTTTGCCGGACTGGGTGCCACGTCCGCCATCCTGATGCTGGTCTTCAAGGACACGATAGAAGGACTCGTGGCCGGCATCCGACTGACCTCGGCGGACATGCTGCACAAGGGCGACTGGATTACCGTGAACGCTGCGGGGGCCAACGGCATCGTGGAAGAAATGTCGCTCACCACCGTGAAGGTGCGCAACTTCGACAACACGATTACCACCGTCTCCCCCACCACACTGGTCAGCGGCTCTTTCCAGAACTGGATTGGCATGCAGGAGAGTGCCGGGCGAAAGGCTGTTCGCAAAATCTACTACGACTTCAACAGCATTGCCGTGGTTGACAAGGAACTGCGTCAGCGGCTGACGGAAAAGAAGTACTTCACGGAGGAAGAGCTCCTCGCCATCGAACAGAAGGAACCCATCACCGTGAACCTCACCCTGTTCAGGCTCTTCATGGAGCAATGGCTCAGTCGCCGGCCGGAGGTGAATACGGACATGCTCATTTTGGTGCATCAGCTGGAAGCCACACAGAGTGGACTACCCATCGAGATGGTCTTCTTCCTGCGCGACAAAGACGGCATCACCTACAACCACAACGTGGCAACCATCATGGAGCATGCCTACGCCTTCTCGCGCGACTTCGGACTGCGCATCTATCAACAATTCCCCGAACAATAACTATCATCTATCTACGAACTATGAACATTGGAGACAAAGCGCCCGAGATCCTGGGCAGAGACGAAAACGGAAAAGAAATCCGACTGAGCGATTTCGCCGGAAAGAAACTGGTGTTGTACTTCTATCCGAAAGACATGACAAGCGGCTGCACGGCACAGGCCTGCAGTCTGCGTGACAACTATTCGGAACTGCGGAAGCAGGGATATGAAATTCTGGGAGTGAGCACACAAGACGAGAAATCACACCAGAAGTTCATCGAAAAGAACCAACTGCCCTTCCACCTGATTGCCGATACCGAGATGACCCTCAGTGAGCAGTTTGGTACATGGGGTGAGAAGTCTATGTACGGACGGAAGTACATGGGCATGTTCCGCACCACCTTCATCATCAACGAAGAAGGCATCATTGAGCGTATCATGCTGCCGAAGGAGATCAAGACAAAGGAACACGCCAAACAGGTGTTAGGCGTTTAACACTCCCCGTACTACTTCTTGATGTAGTCGTTATAGATCTTGATGCCGAAGACAATAACGCTGCAAGTGGTGGTGATGAGGTTGGTGAAGAACAGCGCCCAGAGCTTCTCGGGCTGGTGTAAGATGCCCTGCATCATGAAGCAGAAGCTGCCAATGCCCATCATCAGGAAGGTGGGCAGGGCGATGCCGTCGGTCTTGCGTGTGCGGATGGTCTCGATGGCCTGTGGCAGGTATCCCAGAATCATGGAGATGCTTGCCACCCAACCGAAAATCTCGTAAATAAGTCCTTGTTCCATTATACTTGGTGTTAATTGGTTTGCATGATATTTGTTGATTTCTTTTGCAAAAGTAGCAAATTTCCACCAAACATGCGTCTTTTTATTCTTTTTATTCGTAACTTTGCACCAAATACCAAAAAAAAGATACCTATGAGACAGAAGATGATTCTGACCGTGCTGATGTCCATCCTGACATTGACCCTATCCGCAAGTCGTGTTAAAGGAGAATGGAGAGTCTATCAACAGCCCGACGGCACCACGCTGACGCTGATGTTGGCTGGCGACGAATACAACAGCTACTTTATCAGTAAAGACGGCAAGATCTATGATCAAGACGAGCAAGGAGTGTTCCATCTGTTGACAGCTGCTGAGGCACAGCGCAGGAATGCGATGGCATTAGGTGCAAGGCGCAAGCTGCCTTCCATTAACAAAACCTGGGATCCCGACAGGACATACCGGCAGTTGGTCATCCTGGTTTCCTTCTCCGACACCGACTTCAGCATGGAGAATCCCCAGGAGACCTACAACAACATGCTGAATACGAGCGGCTACAATCAGAGGAATGGAGTTGGGTGTATGGCGGATTACTTCCGTGAGCAGTCGGGCGGCATGTTCAACCTGCAGTTCGATGTATATGGTCCTTTCAAAGTCAGCCAAAAGGCACAACCCGTCACGAATCCCAACAACAAGACAAGGAACTACGGGAGAGAATCCTTCATGGAGGCTACCCAAAAGCTGATTGAATCCAATGAGATAGATTTCTCGCTCTACGACTGGAACAACGACGGATATGTCAACCAGGTTCTTTTTATCTATGCAGGATTCACCGGAAACCAAGGTGTCGGCACCATCAATGGACAGACCGTCAGCAGCTACGGCTACATATGGCCTGTCACCACCACATTCACGACCATCACGACCCCCGACGGAAAGAAGATTTCCAACTATACCGCCAGTGGAGAGCTGTACCTGAACAATGCGAATCAAGGTATCGGGACCTTCTGCCACGAATTCACACACAGCCTCGGACTGCCCGACCTCTATCCCACAAGCACTACCTCAACCTACTACTCTGTCGTGGATGAGTGGGACTTGATGGACGGGGGTAACTTCACCAACTGGGGATGGTGTCCGCCCAATTACTCTGCCCTTGAGAAAATGCTGATGGGATGGCTCACCCCGACAGAACTGACAGAGCCCACCACCATTACCGGTATGAAGTCTGTTGCCGATGGCGGCGAGGTTTACCTCATCAAGCAGACCGATAACGAATTCTACCTGCTGGAGAACCGCCAGTGGAAGGGATGGGATGCCGGCCTGCCTGGAAAAGGACTGATGATTTTTCATGTTGACTATGCCAATTCTTCATGGACCGGCAACACGGTGAACAACAATTCCGATCACTTCCGGTATGACATCGTGCATGCCGACAATCTCGACTACAAACAATGGGATGCTCTTTTCAATCAAAGGAATCTGCGCACGAAGTATCAGCAGACTCCCCGCCTCCATAACATCATGCTCAGTTCGTCGGCCTACCCCTGGTCCACCGACTCCACAGAGACGGTCAACCGCGAACTGACAAACACGTCCCTGCCCGCCAGCACCATGTACAACAAGAACGGCGAAGGCAGCAAGCTGCTTTCCAAGAGCATCACCAACATTCAGATGTCTGAAGACGGACTCATCTCGTTTGACTTCATGGGAGGCAGTACACCCGATGGCATCAGCATTGTACAAGGGAAATCAAGGGGCGGAAGCAACCTCTCCACATACGACCTGCAAGGACGCCGTATAGACGAGTTCCAGTTGCCGAAAGGTATCTACATCATCCGCAAAGCTGACGGAACAACGAAGAAGGTCATTAAACATTGAAAAAGCTTTGAAAAAATAAAGTTAAATAAACCTTTGTTGAGGCTCCTTGCGAAACGTTGTATTTCATTAATTCCGCTTAATGTGGGCTGGTGTTTCGCTTTCTTTCCAGAGAGATTGCGTACTTTTGTCATGGCTTTTCAAACATTTTCTTGCCATGCCCATATATGCCATCTTCTTACTGGTCATCTTGAACTGTCTGCCCGCCAGCGGACAGCGGAAAGTGGTTGTGCTTGACGCGCGTAACCATATTCCTGTGGTGGGAGCCAGTGTCTGCACGAGTGGCACGGCGGTTCTGACCGACCGTGGGGGTGTGGTGCTGTTGCCAGAGATTGGCGATACGGTAGCCTTCATGCATCGTCATTATTTTTCAGAGAGGTTACAACGTTTTGAATTGCGCGATACCATCTTCATGGAGCGTAATGAACAGATGAAAACCATTGAGCTGCCCGAGGTGACAATTGAAGAGCTCTCGCCTCAGCAAAAAGCACTCATTGGATCGTGGGCACGTGCCGGAGCCTTGATAGGTGCAGCCGAGGCTCCCAAAGGCATTGTCAATTTTGATCTCGCGCTCATGCTTGATCGGCGCGGACGACGAGACCGTCAGCATTTGGAGAAAGCCAAGGAGGTGCTGAAGAAATGGGACAAGAAACCGCTTTATCATGGAGATAGGTAGTCATAGACGGCTTTGAAGATTGATTGGAAAATGCACAAAGCTCATGTGAGTGTGCAAAAAAGGTTCGTTTTTAAACATTTTGTTTGGCTACATAGCAAAAAAGAAGTACCTTTGCACCGCTTTTTAGTACATATATATAAGGATATACCTATTTAAATAATATGAAGGCATTAAAAATTGTTGTTCTGGCTAAGCAAGTGCCAGACACCCGTAATGTGGGAAAGGACGCCATGACTGCCGAAGGAACGGTGAACCGTGCAGCCCTTCCCGCTATCTTCAACCCCGAAGATTTGAACGCCCTGGAGCAGGCTCTTCGCCTGAAGGAGCAGAATCCGGGCTCTACAGTAGGAATCCTCACGATGGGACCTCCACGTGCAGGTGAGATTATTCGTCAGGGACTTTATCGTGGTGCCGACACAGGTTGGTTGTTGACCGACCGTCTCTTCGCCGGTGCCGATACCCTCGCCACTTCTTACGCTCTGGCAACTGCCATCAAGAAGATTGGCGATGTGGATATCGTGATTGGTGGTCGTCAGGCTATCGACGGTGATACCGCTCAGGTAGGTCCTCAGGTGGCTCAGAAGTTAGGCCTCAACCAGGTGACTTATGCCGAGGAGGTGCTCTCTGTGAAGGATGGCAAGGCTACCATCAAGCGCGTCATCGACGGTGGCGTGGAGACTGTAGAGGCTCCTCTTCCTGTTGTTATCACAGTGAACGGAAGTGCTGCACCCTGTCGTCCGCAGAACGCCAAGTTGGTGATGAAGTACAAGCGTGCTACTTGTCCGATGGAGCGTCCTGCCGAGGGTACGGCTTACGATTATCTGTACGACGAGCGTCCTGAACTGACACTCAACCAGTGGAGTGTGGCCGATGTCGATGGCGACCCGCAGCAGTGTGGTCTTGCCGGTTCGCCCACCAAGGTAAAGGCAGTGAAGAACATCGTGTTCCAGGCTAAGGAGTCGAAGACTTTGACGGCTTCTGATGCTGATATTGAAGGTATGATCAAAGAATTGTTGGAAGAAAAGATTATTGGCTGAGTATAAGAAGTTAAAGAAGTTAGAGAGGTTAAGTAGTTAAGCCAAATGTCTGATGGCAGACACAAGCAAAAAAGGTAATGGCTTAACTTCTGAGCGAAGCGATAACTTCTTAACTACATAACTACAAAAGATACGAATATGAATAATGTTTTTGTATATTGCGAAATAGAAGGTACTCAGGTACAGGAAGTATCTCAGGAGCTGTTGACCAAGGGTCGCAAGCTCGCCAATGAACTGAAGGTTGAGCTCCATGCTGTTGTTGCCGGTACAGGCATCAAGGGCAAAGTGGAGAACCAGATTCTTCCTTATGGTGTCGATAAACTGTTTGTCTTCGATGCAAAGGATTTGTTCCCTTACACCTCGGCTCCTCACACCGATATCATGGTGAACCTCTTCAAGGAGGAGCAGCCGCAGATTTGCTTGATGGGTGCTACTGTCATTGGGCGTGATCTCGGTCCTCGTGTCAGTTCGTCACTGACCTCTGGTCTGACTGCCGACTGCACAGAGTTGGAGATTGGCCCGTATGACGACGTGAAGACCAAGAAACACTATGACAATCTGCTCTATCAGATTCGTCCTGCCTTCGGTGGAAACATCGTGGCTACCATCGTGAACCCCGACCACCGTCCTCAGATGGCTACCGTCCGCTCTGGTGTGATGCAGAAGGCTATCTACGAGGGCAAGGCTAAGGGTGAGGTTGTTTATCCGGAGGTAAGCAAGTATGTCTCTCCCGAGGCTTTCGTCGTGAAGGTGCTCGACCACCACGTGGAGGCTGCCAAGCACAACCTGAAGGGTGCGCCTATCGTGGTTGCCGGTGGCTATGGTATGGGTTCGAAGGAGAACTTCGACCTGTTGTTCCAGCTCGCTAAGGTGCTACATGGTGAGGTGGGCGGCTCTCGTGCCGCTGTAGATGCTGGCTGGCTCGACCACGACCGTCAGATTGGTCAGACAGGTGTTACCGTTCATCCGAAGGTGTATATCGCCTGCGGTATCTCTGGACAGATTCAGCACATCGCTGGTATGCAGGACTCTGGTATCATCATCTCTGTGAACAGCGATCCCGATGCGCCTATCAACAAGATTGCCGACTACGTGATTGTTGGTACCGTTGAGGAGGTAGTTCCGAAGCTGATCAAGTATTATAAGCAGAATAGTAAGTAAAATTTGGAGTTAAAGAAATGGCAAACTATTATAGCGATCATCCTGAGATCGGGTTCTATTTGAACCACCCCCTGATGGCTCGTATCGTTGAGCTGAAAGAGAAAGGCTTTGCTGACGCAAAGGAATATGACTACGCCCCCGTTGATTTGGGCGATGCCATCGAGAACTACAAGCAGATTCTCGACATCACCGGCGACGTGGCGGCCAATATCATCGAGCCGAACTCTGAGAGCGTTGACCTGGAAGGTCCACACCTCGAGAATGGCCGTATGATCTATGCCTCTAAGACCTACGAGAACCTCGACGCCACCCGCAAGGCTGGTCTGTGGGGTGTAAGTATGCCTCGCCGTTATGGTGGTCTGAACCTGCCTAACGCCGTGTTCTCGATGCTGTCTGAGATGATTTCGGCTGCTGATGCTGGTTTCCAGAACATCTGGAGCTTGCAGAGCTGTATCGACACCCTGTATGAGTTCGGTTCAGAGGAGCAGCGCCAGAAGTATATCCCCCGCGTTTGTGCTGGTGAGGGTATGAGTATGGACCTGACCGAGCCTGATGCCGGTTCCGACCTGCAGCGCGTCATGCTGAAAGCCACCTTCGACGAGAAGGAGAACTGCTGGCGTCTGAACGGTGTGAAGCGTTTCATTACCAATGGTGACTCTGACATCCACCTCGTGCTGGCTCGCTCTGAGGAGGGCACCAAGGACGGACGTGGTCTGTCGATGTTCATCTACGACAAGCGCCAGGGCGGTGTCGATGTTCGTCACATCGAGCACAAATTAGGTATCCACGGCTCACCTACCTGTGAGCTCACCTATAAGAACGCAAAGGCAGAGCTCTGCGGTAGCACCCGTCTGGGACTGATCAAGTATGTGATGGCCCTAATGAACGGAGCCCGCTTAGGTATTGCCGCACAGAGCGTAGGTGTTGAGCAGGAGGCATACAACGAAGGATTAGCTTATGCCAAGGAGCGTCAGCAGTTCGGTGACAAGATCATCAACTTCCCCGCAGTTTTCGATATGCTCTCTCGCATGAAGGCCAAGCTCGATGCCGGTCGTGCTTTGCTGTACGAGACAGCCTGCTACGTAGATATCTACAAGTGCTTGGAGGATATCGAGCGCGACCGCAAGCTTACTCCCGAGGAAAAGCAGGAGCTGAAGAAGTACCAGCGTCTGGCTGATGCCTTCACCCCACTGGCCAAGGGTATGAACTCCGAGTACGCCAACCAGAACGCCTACGATGCCATCAGCATCCACGGTGGTTCAGGATTCATCATGGAGTACAAGAGCCAGCGCCTGTTCCGCGATGCCCGTATCTTCTCTATCTACGAGGGTACCACCCAGTTGCAGGTAGTGGCTGCTATCCGCTACATCACCAACGGCACCATGCTGAATAACATCAAGGACCTGTGTGCCGGTTTGGTGTGCAGCGATTCCGTTGCAGCATTAAAGACCCGCGTTGAGAAGCTCATCCCCGTTTACGAGGAGGCTCTTGCCAACGTGAAGGCTCTTGAGAATCAGGAGGCACAGGATTTCCTGGCTCGCCGTCTGTACGACATGACCGCCGAACTGGTGATGAGTCTGCTCATCCTGCGCGATGCTTCCAAGGCACCAGAGCTCTTCGAGAAGAGTGCCAATGTCTATGTACGCATGGCAGAGGAGGATGTGCTTGGCAAGGCTGCTTATATTAAGAACTTCCGTGTGGAAGACCTCGACAGTTTCCGTGCTGTTGAGAAATGTGCTTGTGAAGCAGAATGAATAAGGTGAAGATCACCGCTGTGCGCCAGACGGTCTATCCCGACCTCATGGAGGCGTACGAGAATCCCATAGAGCATGCCTGCGATGTTGTTGTAGGGCAGAGCTGGGTTTCTATCGGTGGTCAACGTCCAGAAGGAATGTGCCCATCGGCATGGGAGTCAATGCGCTCCTTTGTCGATGGGCTTGCTCATGGTGAAGGGAACTTCTTTGACGGATGGATGCGGAATCCGATGAGTGCTATGATTAGTTGCAACGACGGATTCCGTCCTGTCAGTTTTTATTTGGAGGTCATTGAATAGCCGTCACCTCATAAATTTTACTTTTCTTTTTGCTTTTCCCTCGACTTTTCGTAATTTTGCAGCGTTATTCATGAATACGGAGCAAATGGACAATGAACAATTTAGTTTGCTGAGCCAAATCAAATACCCTTCCGACCTGCGACAGTTAAAAGTGGAGGAACTTCCCGAAGTATGTCGCGAATTGCGCAAGGATATTATAAAAGAGGTATCAGTAAACCCTGGTCACTTCGCCTCTTCACTGGGTGCCGTTGAAATTACGGTAGCCCTGCACTACGTGTTCGACACGCCCAATGACCGCATCGTCTGGGACGTAGGACATCAAGCCTACGGGCATAAGATTCTGACGGGACGACGCGACACTTTCTGCACCAACCGAAAGATGGGCGGTATCAAGCCTTTCCCTTCGCCCGATGAGAGCGAATACGATACATTTACATGCGGACATGCCTCCAACAGTATCTCTGCTGCATTGGGAATGGCCGTTGCAACCAGCATTCAACACCCGAAATCCAACCTCAAGCATGTGATTGCCGTCATCGGTGACGGTGCCATGAGTGGCGGACTGGCCTTCGAGGGACTGAACAACGTTTCCTCTACGGACAACAACCTGCTCATCGTACTCAACGACAATGACATGTCCATCGACCGCGCCGTAGGCGGTATGGAGAAATATCTTCTCAACCTCGATACCAACGAGACTTACAACCGACTACGCTTCAAAGCGGCACGATGGCTGAACGCGCATGGTCTGATGAACGACAACAGGCGGAAAGGAATCCTCCGATTGAACAACGCCCTGAAATCAGTCATCTCACACCAGCAGAACATCTTCGAGGGAATGAACATCCGATACTTCGGTCCCTTCGACGGGCACAACGTCGTGGAGTTAGTACGCATTATGCGACAGCTGAAAGACATGAAAGGGCCGAAGCTGCTACACCTGCATACCACCAAGGGAAAGGGCTACGAACCCGCAGAAAAGCAGGCCACCGTTTGGCATGCACCCGGGAAGTTCGACCCCGAGACCGGTGAACGACTCAGTGAGGACACCAGTAGCCTCCCCCCACTCTATCAGAACGTTTTCGGAGAGACCCTGCTTGAACTGGCACAGCAAAATCCCCGCATCGTCGGTGTGACACCCGCCATGCCCACAGGATGTTCGCTGAATATCATGATGAAGGCGATGCCCGACCGCACCTTTGACGTGGGTATTGCCGAAGGCCATGCCGTCACCTTCTCCGGAGGTATGGCAAAAGACGGATTGTTGCCATTCTGCAACATCTATAGCGCCTTTGCCCAGAGAGCTTTTGACAATATCATCCACGATGTTGCCATCCAGCGATTGCCGGTGGTGTTCTGCTTCGACCGCGCCGGACTGGTGGGCGAAGACGGGCCTACACACCACGGAGCTTTCGACTTGGCGGCATTGCGCCCCGTGCCCAACCTGACCATCGCCTCACCGATGAACGAGCAGGAGTTGCGCCGACTGATGTACACGGCCCAGATGCCTGACAAAGGCCCCTTTGTCATTCGCTACCCTCGCGGCCGCGGAGTCTGTCAGGACTGGCGTTGTCCGTTGGAGGAGATAGCCGTCGGCACAGGTCGTTGCCTACAAGAAGGTACTGACATCGCCGTGCTCTCCATCGGTCCCGTAGGAAACAATGTTACCGCAGCCATCCAGTCTCTCCATTCGGACACGGCAGCGGGCACCTCTCACCCTTCCATTGCCCATTACGACATGCGCTTCCTCAAGCCTCTTGACGAGAAGATTCTTGACGAAGTGGGACGCAAGTTCAGCCGCATCATCACCATTGAGGATGGCGTGCGCAACGGCGGACTCGGCTCTGCCGTACTGGAATGGATGAGCGACCACGGCTACAGCCCGCACATGGTAAGATTAGGACTCCCCGATCACTTCGTGGAACATGGCACGGTTGCCCAGCTACAGCAACTGGTGGGCATTGATGCCGAGAGTATCGCAAAGGCGATTCGAGGAATGTGGAATGAAGAATGAAAAGTTATGAAGATCATCATCACTGGCGCCTACGCCATCGGAACCCATCTGGCACGCCTCTTAGCGCGTAACCACGAGGACATCACCGTCATTGACGAGGATGAGGAACGGCTTGCCCGCATCGGAAACGACGTGGATCTGCTTACCATGCAGGCCTATCCTACGAGCGTCAAGGCACTCAGAGAGGCAGGAACGGCCGATGCCGACCTCTTCATTGCCGTGGCACCCGACCAAAGTACCAATATCAACTGCTGTATCCTGGCCAAGGCTCTCGGAGCCAAGAAAACCGTAGCCAAGGTTGACAGCGTGGAATATACCGAGCAGGAGATCGAGGACTTTTTCGAACAAATCGGTATCAGCTCCATCATCTACCCGGAGATGCTAGCGGCACGCGACATCATCAGCGGACTGAAGATGTCATGGGTGCGACAGCGACTCGACCTGCACGACGGTGCCCTTGTCATGCTGGGCATCAAGCTGCGCGAGACCTGTGAGATTCTGAACCAGCCCCTCCGGGAGCTTTGCGGTCCGCAGGATCCCTATCACGTGGTGGCCATCAAACGCGGCGATGAGGTCATCATCCCTGGCGGTAATGACGAGCTGAAGCTCTATGACCAGGCCTATTTCTCCACCACACGCCAGTATATCCCCTATATCCGCAAGATTGTGGGCAAGGAGAAGTATGCCGACGTCAAGAACGTGATGATCATGGGTGGCGGTAAGACCGCGGTGCGTGTTATCAAGACCATGCCCGAGTACATGAGTGCCAAGATCATCGAAATCAACCTCAACCGCTGCGAAGAGCTGAACAACCTCTTGGTTGACTACAACCCACTGATCATCAACGGTGACGGACGCGACATCCCCCTGCTCATTGAGGAAGGCATCAAGCGTACGCAAGCCTTCGTAGCACTCACGGGCAATGCCGAGACCAACATCCTCGCCTGCCTCACCGCCAAGCGAATGGGCGTCAGAAAGACCGTGGCGATGGTGGAGAACGTGGACTACGTGAGCATGGCGGAGAGTCTCGACATCGGAACGATCGTTAACAAGAAGGCCATTGCCGCCAGCCACATCTACCAGATGATGCTCGACACCAACGTGCTGAACGTCCATTACGTGATGTCTGCCAATGCCGATGTCGTGGAATTTATCGTCAAGGAGAATTCCAAGGTGACACGCAAGCCCGTGAAAGACCTCTCGTTGCCCAAGGGAATGACCTTCGGCGGACTGGTACGCAACGGCGAGGCCATGCTGGTAAGCGGTGGCACACAGTTCATGGCAGGCGACACCGCCATGGTGTTCTGCAGTGATGCCAACATGAAAAAAGTAGAAAGCCTGTTTGTATGATCAATTTCAGCACTGTCAACAAGGTTATCGGAACGCTGCTCTTCTTAGAGGCGGCGATGATGGCGCTCTGCATGGGCATGTCGGTCTATCTCGGAGAAGAGGATGCCCTCGCCTTTGTCATGTCCGTCATTGTCACCGTGCTCGGCGGCTCCTGCTTCAAGTACCTCGGCCGGAACTCCGACAACTCGCTCGGCAAGCGCGAGGCATACCTGTTGGTCACACTCACCTGGATCATCTTCAGCCTGTTCGGTTCCCTTCCCTACATCATCAGCGGCCACATCGCCAACTTCACCAATGCCTTCTTCGAGACCATGTCGGGATTCACTACCACAGGCTGCACCATTCTCAACGACGTGGAGCGCCTGCCGCACGCCCTGCTCTTCTGGCGCACCATGACGCAATGGATTGGCGGTCTTGGAATCGCCTTCTTCACCATTGCCATCATCCCCTCGCTCGTGGGCGGTAGCGTGAAAGTGTTCGCTGCGGAGGCCACAGGCCCCATGAGGACGAAGATGCACCCCCGCCTGAGCACCACCGCCAAATGGATCTGGAGCATATACCTCGTCCTGACCCTTGCCTGCGCCCTCTGCTACTACGAGGCGGGTATGGGCCTCTTCGACTGCATGAACTACGCCATGACCACCACCGCAACGGGAGGGTTCGCTACGCACAATGATGACACAGGGTTCTTCAACAGCCCCTACATCGACTACATCGCCATCCTCTTCATGTTCCTCTCCGGAACCAGCTTCACCCTCCTCTATGCCACCCTGTTCAAGGGACGCTTCCGGCAGTTCCTCAACAACACCGAGTTCAAGTTCTACGTCAGCATCATACTCGTGGCGACCACCATCATCTGCACCATCCTCATCGCCGTCAACGGCTATCCGTGGACGGAAGCCGTCAGGAAGAGCCTCTTTCAGGTCATCTCCTTCATGACCACCACGGGCATCTTCAATGCCGACATCTCCGAGTGGCACCACATCTCGTGGGTCATCCTCTCGACGTGCATGTTCCTCGGTGGCTGCTCCGGCTCCACGAGCGGCGGCTTCAAGTGCATCCGTGCGGTGATGGTGATGAACATTATGCGCAACGAGATGAAGCGCATCCTGCACCCCCGGGCCGTCCTGCCCGTCAAGGTGAACCACGTCACCGTGCCTTACAGCTCACAGGTGACGCTGTTGGCCTTCCTCGCCGCCTACGTCGGCCTGTGCGCCTTCACCTACTTCTTCATGATCATAGCAGGCATCGACGTCACCAACGCAACGACCATCGCCATCAGCTGCGCCAGCAACACGGGACCGTCGCTCAGTCTGAACCTCGGGCCAGCCATCTCATGGAGCATGATGCCCGATGCCGTGAAATGGTTGCTCTCAGGACTGATGCTCATGGGCCGTCTGGAAGTCTTCACCGTCATCGTGCTCTTCACCTCCACCTTCTGGAAAGAGAGATAGGGATGTGGAACGAGCAGTGAATTAACCAAGAAAGAAATGAATATTCAAGCCATCAAGTTTAAACCCATTTATAAAGAGACCCTCTGGGGAGGAAGCAAGATCCCCGAGTTCAAGGAACACCTCCTTCCCACACCCGCCGACAACGACCAGCCCGCCACCCATATCGGCGAGAGCTGGGAAATCAGCGGCGTAGAGGGTTCGGAGAGCGTTGTCTGCGAGGGGCCCTACGAAGGACTGCCGCTCCATGAGCTGGTGGATCAGTTGCGCGACAAGCTCATGGGGAAAGCCAACTATGAACGGTTCGGCAATCAATTCCCCCTCCTCATCAAGTTTATCGACGCCCACCAGAACCTCTCCATACAGGTACACCCTTCTGACGAGATTGCACACCGCAAGGGACTGCCCTGCGGCAAGACCGAGATGTGGTACGTCATGGAGTCCGCACCCGATGCCATGCTCTACAGCGGCCTGAAGCTACAGCTTACGCCTGCCACCTATGCCCAGATGGTTGAGAGCAACACCATCTGCGACGCCTTAGCACAGTATTCCGTGAAAGAAGACGACGTGTTCTTCCTGCCTGCGGGACGCATCCATGCCATCGGCGCGGGAACCTTCCTGGCGGAGATCCAGCAGACCAGCGATGTCACCTACCGCATCTACGACTACATGCGGCGTGACAAGAACGGAAACTTCCGTGAGCTGCACACCGAGCAGGCAGCAGAATGCATCGACTACAACGTGCAGGAGAGCTACCGTACCGCTTACACGCCACAGCAAAACCAAGGCGTTGGTCTGGTGTCATGCCCCCATTTCACCACCGCTGTCTATGATCTCACCGAGCCCATGACACTCGACTACTCGGAACTCGACTCCTTCGTCATCCTCATGGGACTGAAAGGCAGTGCCTCCGTCCACGACAACGCTGGTCATGCGTTTTCACTACGTGCAGGCGAAACTGTTCTCATCCCGGCTACCACACAGACATTGTATATAGAGGGAGACATCAAGTTCTTAGAGACATACATCTAATACAGGGCAGTTATATCTCGTCGAACTCACGTTAATACAAAGCAAAAACAGGGAGCTCAATCGAGTTCCCTGTTTACTTTCTGCATCCTTATTCTTTAGAGAGGATAATCCTCGAAAGCGTAGAGTACCGTTGAAAGATAGCGCTCTCCCGTATCGGGCAGAAGCACGACAACCGTTTTGTGGGCATTCTCGGGACGGGCGGCAACCTGAGCGGCTCCAAAGGCGGCTGCACCAGAGGAGATGCCGACCAGCAAGCCTTCCTGCTGGGCCAGCTGACGGCCGGTGCGGATGGCATCGTCGTTCTCCACGTCGAGCACCTCGTCAATGAGGGTGGCATCGTAGGTCTGGGGAATGAAGCCCGCACCGATGCCCTGTATCTTGTGCGGCCCGCTCTGTCCGCCGTTCAGCACGGGCGAGGAAGCAGGCTCTACGGCCACGATTTTCACGTTGGGGTTTTTCTCCTTCAGGAACTTGGCAACGCCACTGATGGTACCACCGGTACCGACACCAGCCACGAAGACATCTACCTGTCCGCCCGTGGCCTCCCAAATCTCGGGACCCGTTGTCTCGTAGTGACGCTGGGGGTTGGCGGCATTCTCGAACTGCTGCAGGATGACGGCACCGGGGATGCTGTCGCGCAGCTCCTCGGCAGCACGGATGGCACCAGGCATACCGTCCTTTCCAGGAGTCAGTCGAACTTCTGCGCCATAGGCCTTCACGAGGTTACGACGCTCCACGCTCATGGTCTCGGGCATGGTGAGGATGAGGTGATAGCCCTTGACGGCAGAGACCAGTGCCAGTCCGACACCGGTGTTGCCACTGGTCGGTTCGATGATGGTAGCACCAGGCTTCAGGATTCCTTTCTTCTCGGCATCCTCAATCATCGCGAAGGCGATGCGGTCCTTCACACTACCGCCGGGGTTGAAGTATTCCACCTTAGCAATCACAGGTGTCTGCAATCCCTTTACAGCAGAGAATCTGTTCAATTCGAGCAATGGAGTCTTTCCAATCAGCTCAGTCAGTTGTTTTGCAATCTTTTCCATCATATCGTTTTTTTTGTTAATAATTCGTGTCCAATCTCCTTAGTCTTCTTTGACAATGGGATAGAGCTCTATAAACTCTCCCTGATGGTTCTTTCCGTCGTTGATGAGTTCTGCCATCTTGCGGCCAACCGTCTCAATGTCGTGGAACCCTGGCAGGGCCATGTTGCCATTGAGGTCGGTAGTAGTGGGACCTGGATGTACGGAGAATATCTCCAATGGCGTATTGCCTTGCTGGAACTCGATCGCCATGATACCCATCATGGCATTCTGTGCCGCCTTGCTTGCCACGTAAGCCAGCGGATGCCAATAAGGACTGATCTCCGATGGGACGGTGACGTTGACGATGCGGCCATGATTCTTCTCAAGCAGAGGGAGCAGTGCCTTGGTAAGCGCAAAGGTTCCGATGAAGTTCACATCAAGGGTTTCCTTGATGCTGTCTATCTCCGTGTCGGCACTTTTGACACTCATGTCACCGGGAATCCCCGCATTGTTCACCAACAGCGAGAGGTTCTTGTACGTCTTGCCAACCTCTTCGGCTGCACGCTCGATGCCAGCGAGGTCTGACAGGTCGATATTCACCCAGCCATTCACGTCGATACCCAAAGCCTTTAGCTCGTTGATCGCATGTTGGGCGCGCTCCTCATTTCGAGCGCCAACAATAACTTTCCAGCCACTGAGACCGAGATGTTTGATGATTCCAAATCCGATGCCTTTATTGGCACCTGTCACTAAAACTGTCTTACTCATTGTTTGAATCTTTATGTTTGTTTGAAACTTGTTCACTCAAATCTTCGCCAACGCCTGAGACAAGTCATCGATGATGTCGTCAACGTGCTCGGTTCCGATGCTCAGTCGGATGGTGTTCGGATAGATATGCTGTTCTTCCAGTTCCTGCGGAGTCAGCTGCGAGTGCGTGGTCGTGTAGGGATGGATAACCAAGCTCTTCACGTCGGCCACATTCGCCAGCAGGGAGAAAATCTTCAGGTTGTCAATTACCGTCCAGGCTTCCCGCTCACCACCTTTTACCTCGATGGTGAAGATGCTACCGCCACCATGGGGGAACAGCTGTGTGTAGAGCTGGTGGTCGGGATGGGAGGACAGCTGGGGATGGTTCACCCGTTGCACCTTCGGATGGTTGGCAAGGAAGTCCACCACACGTTTCGTGTTGTAGGCATGGCGCTCCACACGCAAGGAGAGTGTCTCCAGTCCCTGCAAAAGAATCCAGGCATTGAACG
This sequence comes from uncultured Prevotellaceae bacterium, assembly GCA_902800185.1. Classification (GTDB taxonomy): domain Bacteria; phylum Bacteroidota; class Bacteroidia; order Bacteroidales; family Bacteroidaceae; genus Prevotella. The sequence goes on along the minus strand of CADCDK010000028.1, from coordinate 37,598 downwards.
GGCTGATGGCAGCTCCGGTGTCACGAAGGATGACGGCACGGATACGGGTAACAAAGGCGGCTGCTCCCGCCACGTCAGCAAACACGGCCCCATGATAGGAGGGGTCTGGCTTGGCAAGGGTGGGATATTTGTCGGCATTGGCTTTCCAGTCGAAGTGACCACCATCCACGATGACACCTCCGAGGCTACTGCCATGACCGCCAATGAACTTCGTTGCCGAATGGACGACGACATCAGCTCCATGTTCAATCGGACGGATGAGGAACGGGGTGCCGAAGGTATTGTCCACGATGACGATGGTATGGTGGCGGTGTGCAATCTCCGCGATCCGGTCAATGTCTGTCACGCTGGCATTGGGGTTGCCGAAGGTCTCTATGATGATGGCTTTTGTGTTGTCACGGAAGGCCGCCTCTACTTCCGCAAAGTCCGAAGGGTCAACAATCGTGTTGGAGACACCCTGTGTGCTCAGCGTATGTGCCACGAGGTTGAACGTTCCTCCATAGAGGTTGTTGGCAGCAATGATATGATCGCCTGCCTGCGCCACGTTCTGCAGCGCATAGGTGATGGCAGCCGCACCGGAAGCAACCGCCAGGCCTGCTACACCTCCCTCGAGGGCAGCAACACGATCCTCGAAAACACCCTGTGTGGAGTTGGTCAGGCGTCCATAGATGTTCCCTGCATCGCGCAGACCGAAGCGATCAGCAGCATGCTGGGAGTTACGGAATACATAGCTGGTGGTCTGATAGATAGGCACGGCACGCGCATCGGTGGCGGGATCGGCCTGCTCCTGACCTACATGCAGTTGTAAAGTCTCGAAGTGAAGTTTCTTTTCTGTACTCATATTTCTAACCCTTTCTTTAAATAGTTTGTTTGTTCATTTCCACGTTGCAAAGGTACGGACTTTCCGCAACATGGGAAATCGCATAAAAAGGGCATTTACACTACCACATTCATGGTATATCATCTCAAACTCCCTATATTCCTATACCCAGGACACCTTATATATAATATTCCGCCGCATCGACCAGCCCTGAACGCAAGGCGTATTTCGTAGCTTCGTGCACGTTGTTCACACCCAGCTTGTGAAAGATGTTTTTGCGGTGGGTGTTCACCGTGTGGAAGCTGGAGATGCGTTTCTCCGCTATCTCGCGGGTGGTCATGCCCATGGCAATGTCTTTCAGGATTTCCGTCTCCGTGCGTGTCAGCTTTACGTCCTCGGCCTGTGCAGGCTTTTCCGGCACTAACAGTTGTTCTGCCATGTGCTGGCAAATGAAGCGGCGGCCCTGCCGCACATACGTCAGGCATGCCCGTATCTCACTGAGCGAAGAATCTTTCAACAGCACACTGTATTGGTTGCCCAAGGCTATCATACGCCGCACGAAGTCGGTGGAAAGATCGACACTGAAGAACACCCAACGCACCTGTGGGAAACGTAGGCTGAAAATCTCCAGCTCGTCAGCGTCGTTGAAGTCAAACAAAGTATAGTCGAGCACGACGATGCTGTCGGGATGTTCCTTCAGCTGCACAATCAGCTCCGCCTTGTCCTCCGCACGGCGGAAGTCAAGCCCGTCTATCGATGAAAGTACATACATGAGTCCTGCGCGACTGATATCCTGATTATCCGCTAAACAAATCTGCATAAGAATTGTCTGTTTGATGATGTTGGTCTTTTTTTCGTTCTTTCGGTTGCGAAGTTACAAAAAAATACCGACAACATTCCGTTTGTTGGTGCTTTTTTACTATTTTTGCAACAAGAACATCAATATTTGCAAACCATGGCAAAATACGCAGACTATATTCAGCAGATAGAGATCGACTCTCTGTGGAGCGGCAAGCACCATATCGTGTGGAACCTCAGCCGCCAGGTAAACATCCTGAGCGGTGTCAACGGAATGGGTAAGAGCACTATATTAAATAAGGTGGTGAAAGGCCTGAGTGCCGGCGGCGAGTTCCCCAGCCACATGCTCAAGGGGGTTCGTCTGAAGGTGCAACCAGAGGATGCCAGGTGGATACGCTTCGACATCATCCGTTCGTTTGACGCACCGCTACTCAACCTGGAGGCCGTGGCGCGCATGGACAGGAGCCTTGCCACCGAGCTCGACTGGCAGCTGTTTCAGCTACAGCGCAAATACCTCGACTATCAAGTGAATATCGGCAACCGCATCATCGATACCTTGCAAAGTGGTTTACCAGACGCGGCAGAACGGGCACAGCGCATCAGCGAACCCAAGCGTCACTTTCAGGACATCATCGACAAGCTTTTTGCCGGCACGGGAAAGAAGATTGTCCGCAGCGAGAACGAGATCCGTTTCACGCAGATGGGTGAGACCCTGATTCCCTACCAGCTCTCAAGTGGCGAGAAACAGATGCTTGCCATCCTGCTCACCGTGTTGGTGGAAGACCAACAGAACTACGTTCTCTTCATGGACGAGCCAGAGGTGTCGCTCCACGTAGAGTGGCAGAGTCAGCTCATTGAGCTCATCCTAAGCCTGAACCCCAATGTCCAGATCATCCTGACCACCCACTCCCCTGCCGTCATCATGAACGGCTGGCTGGATCATGTGACGGCGGTTGAGGATATCAGAAGCTAATCCCCCACACGTTAAAGCCTATGTCCCATCGTCTGAGCGACAACCTGAACTCCGCCTATATCGAGGCCGCCAACCGAATGAAGCCGAAAACGGCGCGGAGACGCATCGTAGCCTACGTGGAAAGCTATGATGACGTTTTCTTCTGGCGTTCCGTGTTCAGTCGGTTCGAGGATGACACACGCTACTTTGAGGTAATGCTTCCCACACGCATGGAACGACTCGACCGAGGGAAGAAAGCCGTGATGATGAAACTACTCACCGACAAAGTGGGGCGCAACATGCTTGCCTGCGTCGATGCCGACTACGATTTCCTCATCCAAGGAAAGACACCCGTCTCTCAGGAAATCATCCAGAATCCCTATATCCTGCACACCTATGCCTATGCCATCGAGAACCTGCAGTGCTACGCGCCTTCGCTGCACGATGTCTGCGTGGCAGTGACACTGAACGACCATGCCATTTTCGATGCCTACGAATTTCTGAAGGAGTTCTCACAAATCATCTTCCCGCTTTTCGTCTGGAGCATCTGGTTCTACCGCTCTCCCATATACAATGAGTTCTGCATCACCGACTTCACACACGTCATCGAGACGGGCCACTTCTCCATAGAACATGCGCCAGGCATTCTGCAGAACGTGAAACGGAAGGTTTGGAACAAAATCCGCCAACTGCAACGCGAACACCCCGATGCCAAGGAGAGCTATCTGCAAGTCAAGGAAGACATTCTTCGGCTGGGCGTGACACCCGAGACCACTTATCTCTACATTCAGGGCCATCACCTCTTCGACAAGGTCGTTGTCCCCATGCTGAAGAAGCTTTGCTCCATTCTCATCCGTGAGCGAGAGGCCGAGATAAACCGTCAGAGCATACACTCGGCACAGTGCCGCAACGAGCTTTCCTGTTATTCGAAAAGCGTAGAGGACATTCCCAGCATGTTGCGCAAGAACATCAGTTATGTGCGCTCCGAACCCTTCCGGCGCATCCTTGCCGACGTTGAACGGATCCTCAACGAAAAGGGCTAAGCCGCATTTGGCTTAGCCCTTTTTATCATGTGTATCTCAACTTTTTACTTGATCAGCATCTTCACGCTCTTCTTCGTACCATCTGCCATCTTCATGGTCATGATGTAGAGACCGTGAGTGGGCTGTGCAACAGCGCGACCAGAAAGGTCGGTGTAGCTAACCTTGGCAACGCTTCCGGCTGTAGCAGCGCTGATGCCTGTTGTCTCAGGATTCTCCTCCCAAACGAGGTTACTTGCGTTGACCTCGTTGCCACCTAAATAGAAGGCTTGCACACCGAATGCCTTATAATCAGATGTGGGGAAGTTCAAATATACAAATTTGATGCCCTGGAATTCATTGAAGTCATAATCATCATTAAACGTATAAGGAACATACGTCATATTCTCCTCAATCTTTGTATAAAGGTCAGGAGTGAACACATAGGGAGCCTCTGTATTATCTACCACTGACTTGGTGTAAATCACATAATACAATTTGTCTGCATGCAGGTTTTCTCCTTCAACGCTCTCGAGAGGCAGAATAAAATTGATTGAACCATAACCTTCCGTTTTATCGTAGGGAGCAAAACCCGTGATTTCGGGATCAGCAGGAACGGCTGCCACATCGGTCACTTTCTCCATCGTGATATCTGTGTACCAGGCAGCATAGTAAATGGTATTTTGCTTGAGATTGATGTAAATGTCCTGCTCGGTAGAGAGTGTGCCCGTCTCTGCGTCTATCTCAAACAGGATATCGGAGATATCATTGGCGTCATTGTCATAACCCACGAGGAACAGGTCATACGCATCACGGTAGTTGCCGAAGTACTGCCCCGTGGCAAAGGTGGCTACCCCTTCGCCAAGAGTACCTTTCACCCAAGCCTCGGGCAGATAGGTGCAAAGACCTTGTACATAAATATCATTGCCATCGATGCCAACCTTCAAGGCCATGGCGACGGGCGTCTGTACCAAATTGTCCTGTTTATCATAGCTATTGCTCGTAGCCTTAAAGATATAGTCAGCAAGCTCCAAACCCTCTGGAACCTCCACTACTTCAGGTTTCTCAACCTCGCCCGGGGTCATGACAAGGTCAACAAGAATTGAGTACCAGGAAATGACACTGGCATCTCCATTGGTTACGATGTCATCCTCTGTGCTCAGCTCACCCGTTTCCTCATCGTAAGTGAAGACAATGTCGCCAAGTACTTTATTATTGGTATAAGAACCTAACCACATGTCATACTGACCACCGTAAGCACCCAGGTACTGACCAGCGGGGATGGTAATCGTCTCACCATCCATCTCTCCCTTGACCCATGCCTCGGGCATGTAATAGCTAAGACCGCTGATATAGACTTCCTCATCGTTGAAGATAATCTGTCCCTCTCCAGAGTAATCGGTTTGAGCAACACTACCACTTGAAGAATAAAGTCTTGTTGCAGAAACAAGGTAGTTCTGCGGTTCAGCACCCTCAGGAATCTCAACAACCTCATAGTTGGAAGAGGTAATCTTCGTACCAGGCTTGTTGGTCGAGAAAAGCTTCATGGAAGGAATCAGTTTCATCGGCGCAGACGTAGATACATTGATCGTCTTCTGCGCAAATGTCATGGTAGCCATCAAAAGTGCTACAAACATTAGAGTAAATTTTCTCATAAGCATTTTAAATTTGAATGATTAATATAATTATTACTGAATATATACAATAAAAGTACTCGTGAAGTTGCATGAATTGCAATCACGATATTACATTTTTTCAATTAACGGGTGCAAAGTTAGTACTTTTTCTTATAAAAAAGGAATAATTCGACATAAAAATATACTTTTTGATAAATAAAGGAAATAAAATTAGTAACTTTGCGGCTCACAATGCGAATTCATGGTAAAAAAGGTAAAAAGGTATAATAAACAAATAAGGTAAAAGTAAAAGAGATGTCAACATTAACATTATCGATTGTGGCAGTGTTCATCCTCGGCTACGTTTGCATAGCCTTGGAGAGCCTGACCAAAGTGAACAAGGCAGCAGTGGCACTGCTGATGTGCGTGCTCTGCTGGACGTTGTACATGCTGAGCCCGTCGCCAGAGATTGGCGAAGTGCTGAAGTTCAACCTCGGTGAGACTGCCGAGACATTGTTCTTCCTGATGGGTGCAATGACCATCGTGGAGATTGTCGATGCCAACGGAGGCTTCAATTTCGTGCGCGACATGCTGAAGACACGCAACAAGCGCAAGCTGCTCTGGCGCGTGGCGGCCATGACGTTCATCCTCTCCGCCATCCTCGACAACCTCACCACGTCCATCGTGATGATCATGGTGCTACGCAAGCTCATCAGCGACGACAAGGAGCGCATGCTCTATGCCTCGACCATCATCATCTCCGCCAATTCGGGAGGTGCCTTCTCACCCATCGGTGACGTGACGACCATCATGCTCTGGATCAAGGGAATGATTACCACACAGGGCGTTATCACCGAAATCTTCCTGCCGTCGGTGGTGTCGGCGGCGGTGCCGTGCTTCATCATACAGTACATGCTGAAGGGTGAGTTCGACCGCTCGCAGAACGTCATCGAGGGACATGTGAGCAACTATACGCGCACACAGCGCCGCATCATCTTCCTCTTCGGAGTGGGTGGTTTGGTGTTCGTGCCCATCTTCCGCTACCTGACCGACTTGCCTCCCTACATGGGCATCCTGCTTATTCTGGGCATCCTGTGGACAACAACGGAGATTTTCAGTCGTCACTACGAAGAGGACGACCCCATGGCAAAGCGTGTGAGCGACCTGCTGTCGCGCATCGACATCACCACCATCATGTTCTTCCTGGGCATCCTGATGGCTGTCTCCTGCCTTGCTGAGGTGGGCGTGCTCACCTTACTCGGACAGACACTCGACGAAACGTTCCAGGGCAACCACTACCTTGTGACGGGTATCATCGGTGTTCTTTCGTCCATCGTGGACAATGTGCCCCTCGTAGCAGGCTGCATGGGCATGTACCCGATAGCTCCCACTGGTGACATGGCGGTTGACGGTGTGTTCTGGCAGCTGTTAGCCTACTGTGCCGGCGTGGGAGGCTCGATGCTCATCATCGGCTCCGCTGCAGGCGTGGTGGTCATGGGATTGGAGAAAATCACCTTTGGCTGGTATCTGAAGCGCATCACCTGGATTGCCTTCGTAGGCTACCTGGCCGGTATGGCTTCCTATTGGTTCATCCGCACATTTATTTATTCGGTATAACCATTGAGAATGAACACAGAAAATCCCGAAGGGCAATCCTTCGGGATTTTCTGTGTTTATCAATCATCCCAGACACTGGAAGGGGTTGGGACATAAGAGTCACTTTCTCTGGAGAGCACCTCACCATTAGGATCGGCTGGTGTCTCGCTCACCGGCGTCTCGGGAGACGTAATCAGCATGAAATCAGCATGAGCACTTCGCCCAAACTACGGGTCTTCACACTCGGTGTGCAATATTTCCTCTTTTTCATATCTTCATGTTTTTATTTGATGACAACCTTCTTTCCGTTCACAACATAGACGCCACGCTGCACGGGCTTGCCCGTCAGCTTACGACCGTCGAGGGAGTAGTAGCTACCCTCCGACTCCAAAGCGTTGGGACTCAGACTGCTGATACCCGTCACCTCATCGTCAAATCCGATGGAAAGCACACGAGCGGTGCTCGTAGCCTCCAGATAGGCGCGGAACGGCTTGATCGTGGGCTGGTGGTCTGCATCCGTTACCTTGTAGAATGCTACCAGGTCATTCTGCTTCTGCAGCACGTAAGATCCAATGGGAGCCATTCCCGTCTCATAAACGCCTTTCAGCAGGCCCTCTTCAGGAGTTGAATTGTACTCAAGGGTTCCCGCCTTGGCGGTCAGCACAAGCGTTCCTGAGTTCTTCAGAAGAACAGGTTGGTTGGCCGCGATGGTCTCCACATTCGTGCCCTTCACCTTATCGCCTGAGATATAGCTCAGCGTATATGCCTTTACATCACCCGTGACATCGGCCTCAAACGGAACGACAACCGTTCCGCGGGCGGCTTCATCCACCACGGCGGTGTACTGCAGCTGTGTGCCTAAGAGAGCAGCCGACTCCACCAAGCTCTGTACGCCTGCGGTCATCTTGTTCATCTCGACAATGGCTTCGCCCTCGCCCTGCTCCATCACCCAGTGGTTGAGTGCGAGACTCGGTGAGCCCTGCTGGAAGTTGCCTAAGTACTCACCACTGTTTCTGTCGCCCCACGTTCCGCTGGCGGCACAGTTCGCACCCAATACATAGTTATTGTTATGAGAAGCATTCTGGCGCACCCTCACGGCTGTGGGGTTGGTTGTCCAGCTCCAATGCGAGGTATCCAGATGGATATTGGTGTTGTCGGGAACGAGATAGTTGCCGCTCTCGGTGTCATACATATAATAGTAGCCCGACTGTCCAAATACAGGAATCATCACAAAGGCGGCGGCATTGGATTCGCTGTCGGCAACCTTGGCATAGCCTGTTCCTGCTTCGGCCGTACTGCTGATGTACTTGCTGTTGCCCTCGTTCTTGATGACGTAGGTAGCGGCCTGACTGAAGCCTAACGGGTTGCAGCAGTTCTCGTACATGACAGCGATTTGCTCCTTCGAGATGACAATGTAGTTCATCGCGTAGCAATCCATCTTGTCCTTGTTGCCGATGCTACCATCCTCGTAGATGATGGCGAGGTCGCCATTGGCAAGCTTCTGCATCGAACTGTAGGCGGCAAAGCCTGGCTGCAACTTATATACCTCTGTCCACGTTGCACCCTGGTCGATACTCATGTAGAGGCGCAGGTCCCTGCGGTAGGTGTTGAAATCCTTGGTGAGGGTGTGAAGCATGATGTCGGGCTTGCCCTCGGTGTTGCGGCTGTAGTAGAGGATGTCGGCATTACAGCCGTTGGCATTCATGGTGTTGTCCCATGTGCTCTGTGTGCCCCATGAGCTGATGCCGTCGCCCGAAGCATCGCCCGTCGTGCGGTTGTAGCCACGGTTTGCCATGGAGTTCCAGCCACCACGGCGCACGGAGATGAGCAGTGAGTTGTCGTTCATGATCTCTAACTTCGACTCGTCGCCGCCCGTGAACGCTGGGCTGGGAACGATTTTCCACGAGGCTCCCTCATCATCGGAATAGAGGATATAGTCGTTGGTGGTTCCGTTCACCTTTCCGTTCATGGCGAAAGCCACACGTCCGTTGGAGAAGGTGATACCCTTACCAGCGGTCGTAAAGACTGACTGGAATGTCACTCCGCCCTTGTCAATATCATTGAAGATGTCAGCGGGGGCGGTCCATGTAGCGCCATTGTCGGTACTTTCCGCGTAGGCCATGTGAAGCATCCCGTTGGGATAGCTGTTCTTGCCCGCTGCCATCAGGCAAATGAGCTTGCCGCTGTTCGTGCGCACGATAGCCGGGTCGCCGTAGCCATAGCCTGCTACTGTGGAGCCGTCACCGACAGCCACCGCCTGCTCTGCCGACCATGTAGCACCGTTATCCATACTCTTGCGCATCATCACGTCGATCTTGTGTCCCGAGGCAGGCTTGCCCAGGTCCTCAGTGTTGTCGTAGCGGAAATCGGTTAATGCTACGATACCGCCATCGGCCGTGGTCAGGATGGTGGGAATACGATAGTATCTGGTTTGGGTATGGCTTGCCGTCCACAGGAATGCCTGCTGCTTGTAGATGCGCATCACGCCATCGGGGTTGCCAACCGAGGAAAGGTCGCAGGTATTACCTTCATGGGCATTGGTGTATGCAATGGAGTTCAAAGACGCGTCAACAGTCTCCAGCTCTGTGGCATCGGCTTTCACGTCGGCGGTAATCCAATAGTAGAGAGTGGTTCCCGCTGCATGCTCAGAGGCATCCACAGCAATTTCTATAGCTCCGTTGGCTGCGGCGGCCTCACCTATCTTCACGGGATTGGCACCTTCAGCCTGAATCTCGTCGATGGTGGTTGCATAGATAGCCACCTTGTCGAGCTGTTCTGCACCCGAAAGCGTCACGTTGAACTGGGTCGGTGTGCAGGAAGTAAACGGCGTGACCTTCGCACGCAGCAGGGCCTGCATGGTATTGCCCCTACCTGTCGTTTCATGGCCTTGGACGATATTGACATCACCCGGCAAGAAGCTGATGCTGGGATCATAGGTCACGGTGATAGTCTTGTTCTCCGCGTCGAACACAGGAGCGCCAATCATGCCTTCCATGGAGAAATCCGAGGCTACCGGTGTCACATCGGCGGGCAGGAAGAACCAACCACCATGATAGACAGAGCTCTGTCCATTCACGTCCGCACGGTTGCAAGTCAACTGCGTGCTACTGCCCGAGTTGGAGATGGAAACCTTCCAAGCAGCCAGACCTGCCGTGGCAAGGTCGATGGGATAGACGGTATAGGCGGTACGCATAGTGGTCGTCTCTCCAATGAAGTAGTTGGTGCCGCTGTTATACGGGTCTGCGTAGAAGTTATTGCTATTCTTGAAGTAGTTGCCGTTATCATAGCCGCAAATCACATTGCCCGGCGTTCCAGAGGGTGTGGGGAACTTGTTCGAGCCATTGTCCACCAGGTAGCGGCCGTCTGCCAACTGCCAGGTGTTGACATCCCAGCTGGTACAATCAATGTACGTGAGGAAGCTCGGGTCGGTGATGGCGGGCTGCACATCAACACCTCCCGTAAAGGTCAGGGGATACAAATCGTTATACAGGCTCGCGGCGGCCTGCAGGTAGCGACCTACATAGCTGGCAGCACCATTCCTACTCTTAATCTGAATGGCATACCATCCTGACGTTTGCGGATAGCTCGTGAGGGCCGTTTGGTTCTTCACCAACTTGGCAACGGCGGCATTGGCTGCAACACTCTGGTTGGCTCCGTCCACCTTGGTAAAGGTGAAGTCGCTGCCCGCGTCATTGTAGTTGAAGACTTTGATAGCAGTATTCTGGTTAACGCCTATCACGGCCTGATTGGTGCCACTGATAGGATCCTTTGCCATCTTAATCCGATATGTTCCGTCACCTTGAACAGAGAGGGTCACCGCCACAGCGTCATCGCTGAATACCCAAGCATTGCTTGCGCTCTCGCCGATGGCGGTAGGAATAGCAAACTTACCAGCACCTACGTTGTAGAGATAATATTGTTTCTCGGTACCTGTAGGACAGAGCACCCACTGGTGATTGGCATTCGTGGCATTGAGACTTGCACTGGCCACCAGACCGACATTCTTCGATGAGCCATCATATACCAAGGCACCACGGTTGCTCGATTTCGTGTTGTTGATGGTATAGACCTCGGCCACCGTGGGCACCCACGAATCAACCAATTCTATGGGATAGAACGCCCAGTCGTTGTTGCCGCCGGTACTTGTGGGAGGCGTTGTGCCCCACCCCACAACGGTGGAAGGATCGCCATACGTGAAGTCGTTGGCATCAAGGACGACATTGTTCGCAACGCACTGTATATAGTAGTGTCCATTGGCACCACTGATCTTGGCCACGGTGTGCTGCATATCCTTCATAGCCGTAGTAGGCGCGTTGGTGCTTGCTGTAATCTGCCCCACATAGTTGCCAAGGCCGTTTTGCAGGTAATATTTGCCGTCAGTGCCAGTAACAAGACGAATCAGGTAGTTGGCGTTGGTAGTAGCCAGACCACCGGGCTTGTTCAGGGTATGCTTCAAGGTGTGGCTCGACGCATCCTCATAAACATAGGTGGTACGTGAACGCTGTGACATCACATACCAGGTACCCGTGGAAATAGTCGATTCGGGAGTTGTTCCCACCCGGATGTCCTTGCCGGAAAACTCATCGAAGGCAGCAGCCGTGGACAGGGATACCTCGTAGATATATACTTTATGGTTGTTATTATTTCCTACTGTATAGCTCCAAACCTTTCCACCGGAACGGTCAATGCCTCGTGCCGTGTTACCGGCATCGAGCGCAGAAGGATAGGCAACTCCACCACTGACATTCAGCGACCATGCACCGGCAGAAGCCTCTTCCACAGATGCTAAATTCGAATTATATACAGGAACGCCCCAATACTTTCCCGTGTGATAGTTCTTGATTTTCCATGTGCCGTTTCCATTCGATATGAGGTAGTAGGCACTCGCCTCCGTGGGAGAGTTGGCAGTGTTCGGCACATCATAATTCGTTCCGTTGTCGGTGATGTAGCGGTCAGCTCCCGTCTTCAGGATATAGACCTTGCCACTGGTGATGCCCGCTTCGGTCGTCACCTGACTGCCCACGGTAAGAACCCGTGTTCCATCCGATGTCGAGCCTCCATCCAGAACGTCGTTGCCATCGAAGTTCACGTCGGCTTCCTCTATCAGATACTGGCAACCCGTGTCTGATGTATTATTGCCGCCGCCCCAGTTAAAGACCCTGTAGGCTCCGGAAAGGGCGGAACTACTATTATTCGTCTGGTTGAACTGGCACGATCCCGAGGAAATGATAACATAACCTGCCGTAGCCGCCTTGCTCAGGGTCCAACCTGATGAAGGCTGTGACGCCTGCGTCATCAGCGCATTGTTGTTCGCCGCGCTGGGAGAAATGTAGCTTCCATTGATGGCGTTGACAATGTCGAATGTACCATCAGTGCGCGTCACGAACTTCCAATAGGAAGCATCCGTCACGCTTGTTGCGCCGGCCAGTTCAGTCGCCGTTCCCGTGGCGGTGACATAGCGTGTGCCGCGCAGGGGGGTGCAGAGCGTGTAGTAATGCTTTTCGTTCAACGTGCTGGGAAGGGGCTGGTTGATAGCTTGACTGCTAAGTCCGTTCTTGAAGGTCGTGAAGGCGGCTTCCAACGCCGTTACCTGTGCCTCGCGCTCTACGGCGGTCATGCTTTCCTGCAGGGTTCCCTCAATCTCCTCCACCTTGGACATCAGCGTGGCAGCCGCGCTCAGGGGATAATAGCCGATGGCCGTGCCACAGTTCTCGTTGACATATTGCTTCACCTCGCCAATCAGGGACACCACGCCTTCCACGTTTTCATCCAAGCTCTGTATGGGCGAGTACACGATACCATCGAGGGCATTGCGTCCCGTGGCATCAGTAAGCACAAACGTGAACATCCACTTGTTCAGGCGAATGTTGCTGGCACTGACGTAGGGCAGCTTGAGCAGCACCTTGTTCCAGCCTGCGTTCAGATGAATAGATATAGGTTCGCGCGCGGGGAAGTTCTCGTTGCCGAGGTCCACCTCGCTGTTGATGTTCTTGCCGCTGTTGGTCCACGTCGGAGGCAGTACCTCCTCGCCGTTCACCCAGATGCGCGAGCCCTTGCGGTCCCAGTTACCTGCATCGGGTGCTTTGTCGTTCTCCGAGCGACTGTAATTCTGGAACTCGATGAGGGCGCCAGCCGTCTGTTCCGTGGGCGAATAGACGTAGGTCCATGCGTAGGCGGTGGTGTTCAGTGCCGGACTACTGTAGAAAGCGGGAACGGTGGTTCCCCACACATGGCGCAGGTAGATGCCGGCACCAGTGGCCATACTTGTCGTATAGGTCTTTCCTTCGTATGCGAACTGGTCGGGCAGGATATCGTCGGTGGCCGTCTCAGGCGGGAATACCGCGGATGCCGTACCGCCGTTGGGGAAGGCCTGTGTGATGCGCCACTTCACGTTGGTCTGCTTGACGTAGGGGATGGGTTCCTCGCTGAGCCAAGTGTCCTTGTAGTGGAGGAAACGACGTTCCCAGTCCACAAACTCCTCGTACTCGCTGCCACTGTTGGGCAGAGTGGTACCGCCGACCTCGATATACTGGTTGCCCCCTCCCATCCAGCCACGTTCTGCCGTAGCAAGGGCATGGGCATAGAGTCCGTTCTGACTGATGATGTCGGTCTCCGTGGCCGTCTTGCGGTCGTTCCAGATAGCGGTGATGGCACCTGCCACCTCGCTGCTGCCCTGCTGGGCGTAATAGACATTGCTCTTGTAGATGCCCACAAGGTCGGCAAACACGTCGAAGTGGTTGATGTAGTTGTAACGACAGTCAATGTTAGGAACACCGTCAATCTTTCTGCCACTGGTGCTCCACATCTCCGTCATGTCGATATAAGGCAGCGTGGAGGTGCTGATGCTCACGCCACTGATGGGGTTCCACACAATGCACTTACGGCCCAACGTCTCCTTGATGTACTGCGACATCTCGTTGACAAAAGCGGCGGTAGTTCCAGCCTCGTCAGCTCCCATGTGGATGTAGGGAGCAAGGGGGAAGGCGGCGGCCAGCTCTGAAAGCAAAGCCTTCAGTGCCACCTTTCCGGCATCGCTGCTCATCGTATAGCCCATGGCATTGGTGAAAGCCGTGGAATGGCCGGGCATGTCTATCTCAGGGATGACGATGACACCTCGCTCGGCGGCGTATGCCTCCAGCTCTGTACATTGTTCTTGTGTATAGTAGCTACCGGCAAAGCGTGTCATGTTGGATGCCTGGTTGAGCTGGGGATACACCTTGCTCTCGAAACGGAAGCCCTGGTTATCAGTCAGATGCCAATGGAAGACATTGACCTTGAAACGGGCGAGCAGGTCGATCTCCTTCTTCAGCTCGTCGAAGCTGATGAATGAGCGGCCTACATCGTGCATGTAGCCACGCAGTTTGAAAGCCGGGTAGTCGGTGATATCCACACCCTGGATATAGGCTCCATCGGCAGCGGCAGCCAGCTGCATGAGTGTCTGCGCCGCGCGGATGACGCCCGTCTTTGTAACGGCCGTGATGGTGATGGCATCAGTGGCAACATTGAGCTTGTAACCCTCATTGTCGAAACCGGCCAGCGTATAGTCGAAGGTGCCAAGGGTGGCCGCATCAACCAGGTTGACAGTGACCGTAGCTGGGGCTTCCTCCGCTGTTGTAAAGAGGGTGGCTAACAGCTCAGAGCCCGTGGGGTCGGTCAGATGAACATCACGATTCAGCATGAATGATGCTCCATTCTCGCTCAACTGTTGGGGTTTAGGAAGAAGAAGATTCGTCGGTGAAGACTCGGTCTGCGCCTTTACCTGCGGTATCTGCATGCCATTCAACAAGAAAAGCATGAACACCAGGAGAAATAAACACTTCTGTTTCATATCAGGATAATCATTTGTTGTTAGTTAGCTGTATAATGCATAATAGGTTACAAAGTTAAGAAAAAAAAACAGCTGACAAAAGAATTTAGCATAAAAAAAGAGGATGTGTCACACGATTTTATGACACATCCCCCATTCATATGAGTATCATGAAATACTCTCTTGATTCTTAATTAATCATCCCAGACACTGGAATGGGTTGGGAGATTGGAGGCTCCCTCTCGGGAAAGCACCTCGCCATTCGGATCTGCTGGCGTCTCGCTCACTGGCGTTTCGGGAGAATCAGCATGAGCACTTCGCCCAAACTACGGGTCTTCACACTCGGTGTGCAATATTTCCTCTTTTTCATATCTTCATGTTTTTATTTGATGACAACCTTTTTTCCGTTCACGACATAGACACCACGCTGAACGGGCTTGCCCGTCAGCTTACGGCCGTCGAGAGTGTAGTAACTTCCTTCAACCTCTGAAGAGGCATTGGGACTCAAACTACCGATGCCCGTCAACTCATCGTCAAAGCCGATGGAAAGCACACGGGCAGTGCTCGGAGCATCCAGATAGGCACGGAACGGCCTGATTGTGGGCTGGTGGTCTGCATCCGTAACCTTGTAGAATGCTACCAGGTCATTCTGCTTCTGCAGCACGTAAGATCCGATGGGAGCCATTCCCGTCTCATAAACGCCTTTCAGCAGGCCCTCTTCAGGAGTTGATCTGTACTCCAGGGTTCCCGCCTTGGCGGTCAGCACGAGCGTACCGGAGTTCTTCAGAAGCACAGGCTGGTTGGCCGCGATGGTCTCCACAAGCGTGCCCCTCACCTTATTATCGGAGAGTTCACTCAGCGTGTATGCCTCTACATCACCCGTGACATCGGCCTCAAACGGAACGACAACTGTTCCACGAGCGGCACTGCCCACCGTAGCGGTGTATTGCAACTGCGTGCCCATGAGGGAAGCTGTCTCTACGAGATCCTTGATGCCATCGGTCATCTTGTTCATCTCAACAATAGCTTCGCCCTCGCCCTGTTCGATTACCCAGTGGTTGAGCGCGAGACTCGGTGAGCTCTGCTGGAAGTTGGCTAAGTAGTCACCGCTGACAACGCTGTTGAACTCACCATTAGCAGCGCAGTTGGCACCTAATACATAGTTATTGTTATGAGAAGCATTCTGGCGCACCTTAACGGCAGTGGGGTTAGTTGTCCAGCTCCAACGAGAAGTGTTCAGATGGATATTGGTATTATCGGGCACGAGATAGTTGCCGCTCTTGATGTCGTACATATAGTAGTTGCCTCTTGTAGCAAGCACTGGTATGAGTACGAACTCGGCAGCCTCGGCCTTGTTCTCCGTCACCTTGGCATAGCTTGTCTGTGCTTCTGCCTGCTGACTGATATACTTGCCGTTGCCCTCGTTACTGAAGACGTAAGTCTTTGACTGGTCAAAGCCCAGCGGGTTGTAGAAACTCTCCTCATTGAAGACAGCATAGGCATTCTCGTACATGGCATCAATCTCCTCCTTGGAGATGACGATGTAGTTGATGGCGTAGCAGTCATGCTGGTCCTTGTTGCCAATACTACCGTCCTCGTAGATGATGGCGAGGTCACCGTTGGCAAGCTTCTGCATCGAACTATAGGCGGCATAGCCAGGCTGTACCTGACAAACCTCCACCCAGTTCCTGCCCTGGTCCAGACTCATGCACAGGCGCAGATCCAGACGATGGCTTACATAATTCTTCGTCAAGGTGTGGAGCATGATGTCGCGGTCTCCATCGATACTACGGCTGTAGTAGAGGATGTCGGCGTTACAGCCGTTGGCGTTCATCTCATCATTCCAGACGCCTTGTACGCCCCAAGTGTTGATACCATCACCCGAAGCATCACCCGTCGTGCGGTTGTAGCCGCGGTTTGCCATGGAGTTGAAACTACCACGACGCACGGAGACGAGCAGCGAGTTGTCGTTCATGATTTCCAGCTTCGACTCGTCGGCTCCCGTGAAGATGGATTCGGTGCCCAACTTCCAGGTTGCGCCCTCATCGTCGGAATAAAGGACGTACTCAACAACGCCGCCATTCAGCATGCCGTTCATGGCAAATGCCACACGACCATTCGAGAAGGTGACACCCTTACCGGCGGTGGGGAATCCAGATGTGATGGCATGGCCAGCCTTGTCGATATCTGCATAGATGTCGGTTATGTCACTCCATGTCACACCATTGTCGGTACTTGTCACACAGCCTACATGCTCCATACCACTGAAGAAGCCTTTCTGGCCGGCTGCCATCAGACAGATGAGCTTGCCGCTCAGCGTGCGCACCACGGCAGCGTCGCCAAAGCCGTATGCAGCTTCCGTTGTTCCGTCGCCCACGGCGATGTACTTCTCCTCACCCCATGTCAGACCATTGTCCATACTCTTGCGCACGACCACATCAATCTTATGGTTGCCCAAGTCACTGGTCACGTTATGACGGTCATCGGTGAATGCCACGATGCCTCCGTCGGCCGTGTTCATGATGGTGGGAATACGATAGTATTGGGTGTTGCTCTTGCTACCTGTCCACAGGAATGCCTGCTGCTTGAAGACACGCATCGCGCCGTTGGGATCACCCTGTGAACCGAGCTCACAGCTATTGGAGCCGTAAGCGTTGGAGTAGTCAATAGAGTTAACGGCAGCATCGATGGACAATGTCTCATAAGCGTGATTATCCATCATGTCAGCAGCAAGCCAGAAGTAAAGGGGAGTGTCAGCTTGCATGGCAGCCATCTCAATGGGAATCGCGAGCTCGCTTTCACTATCAGACAAATCGCCATTGAGTTCGAGAGAACCGACCTTCTGTGGGTTGGCCCCTGCCGCATGGATATTGTCGATGGTAGTGGTGTAGATGGAAAGCTCCTTGAACAAGCCACCTGTCCTGGTCGTGATATTGAACTGGGTCGGTGTGCAGGAAGCAAACGGAGTGACCTTCAGACGCAACAGGGCCTGCATGGTGTTGCCGGGAGCCGTTGTCTCGCTACCCTGGATAACCTCAATATCCTCAGCAAACATACAGAGAGTCGGATTATAGGTCACCGTAATGGTCTTGTTCTCTGTGTCAATAGTGGGAGTGCCCACCATACCTTCCATCGTGAACTCGGAAGCTTCGGGGGTCACATCGGCGGGCAAGAAGAACCAAC
The DNA here is from genome assembly GCA_902800185.1 of uncultured Prevotellaceae bacterium. GTDB lineage: Bacteria > Bacteroidota > Bacteroidia > Bacteroidales > Bacteroidaceae > Prevotella. The sequence continues at coordinate 19,807 of CADCDK010000028.1, read as the reverse complement.
CGTTGTTGTGAACACTGGTTGCTCCCTTCACATCATTTCGACTGCAGGTCAACAGTGTGCTACTGCCCGAGTTGGAGATGGAAACCTTCCAAGCTGCCAGACCTGCCGTGGCAAGGTCAACGGGATAGACGGTATAAGCGGTACGCATATAGGTCGTTTCTCCGATGAAGTAGTTGGAGCCACTGTTATACGGGTCTGCGTAGAAGTTGCTGTTGTCCTTGAAGTAGTTGCCGTTATCATAGCCGCAAATCACATTGCCCGGCGTTCCAGAGGGTGTGGGGAACTTGTTCGAGCCATTGTCCACGAGGTAGCGGCCGTCTGCCAACTGCCAGGTGTTGACATCCCAACTGGTACAATCAATGTACGTGAGGAAGCTCGGATCGGTGATGGCGGGCTGCACATCGACGCCTCCTGTGAAGGTCAGGGGATAGAGATCGTTATACAGGCTTGAGGCGGTCTGCAAGTAACGACCTGCATAGCTGGCTGCGCCAGTCTTGCTCTTGATCTGAATGGCATACCATCCTGACGTTTGCGGATAGGTCGTGAGGGCGGTCTGGCTCTTCACCAGTCTGGCAACGGCAGCATTGGCGGCGGCACTTTGGTCGCCATCAACTGCTGTGATTGTGAATTCGCTACCTTGGTCATCCCAGTTAATGATGGGACCTGTATAGAAATTGGAGACTCCCATACATGCCTGGTTTGTACCGCTGACAGGAGTCGTAGCCATCTTGATCTTGACGGTTCCATTATCCTGGGCATTGAGTGTCACCGCTACGGCATTATCACTGAACACCCATGCGTTCTGGCTGCTCTGTGCAATACCCGTTGGAATGGCAAACTTGTCGGCACCCACATTATAAAGGTAATACTGGTTGCTCATTCCTGTGGGGACGAGAACCCATTGGTGGTTGATGTTTGAAGGATTCAAAGCGGTAGCACCACTCTTTCCACTACTCCAAACAAACTTAGTACTCTTGCTGGGTTCATAGGTTAAAGCACCGCGGTCACTATTTGTATTATTTATGGTATATACCTTATTAATAGAAATAAAAGACACAGAAATGACATGGTTAGTGGCATCGATTGCAATGTCAGGTGAAATTCCCGAAGAAGTCGGCATCGAGAAGTCACTGGCAGAGGGTGTTACATCCAAATCGAAGAAGAAGGTACCACCATCATAGACGCTTGTCAATCCATGAGCCGCACTACCCGTGTAGGTAACCTGTGTGGTCGGGCTTCCCTCTACCTCAACCGTCCAAGGCTGCAGTCCGAAATAGGCAGGATTGATGGCGTAGAACTGAACCATCGGGAATTTATTGGAGGCTGTTTGACCGATATATGGAGTATTCTCCTTTCCCTTCGGAAGTAAGCTATAACGTGTTCCCGTATAGCCAGAAGTAATGACCGAGTTGTTAGGATAGCTGTTCTTGCTAAAGTAGATAATATAGTTCTGGCTTGATGCCGACGCGCTGGCAGCTCCTGTCGGTGTCACATAATGTCCATTGGCACTACGCAGATAACCTTCAACACCACTACCACCACCAGTAGACTTTTCAAAATACACCAGTGAAGCTGCAGCAGCATCGTTATCCGTCGGTGCATCACCCAAATACAAAGGATATTGTTGGGAGTCAACCGTGATGTCTGTTGGATAGTTCCTTACATATTTACCAGCTACGTCGGCTGCGGCATAGTCTGTACTGGTATCATTGTTGGTATCTACCCACTTGATGTGATACCATCCCGAAGTGATGTTAACGGGGCTGGTGAGAACGGAAACGTCAGGAATCTCGTAGATATAGACCTGATGGTTCATGTTGGTTCCTGTACTATATCCCCATACCTTCTGACTGGAACGGTCAATGCCCCGTACCGTATTATTGGCATCGGGCGCAGACGGATAGGCAACACCATTACTGAAATTCAGCGACCATGCGCCAGCAGAAGCCTCTTCCGCAGGTGTCAAAGCTGTATCATATACAGGAATACCCCAGTACTTACCGGTGTAATAGTTCTTGATCTTCCAAGTGCCATCGTCATTCTTGATGAGGAAATAAACACTGGCCTTGGTAGAAGAATTCTCACTATTGGGAACATCATAGTCGGTTCCATTGTCTGTGATGTAGCGTCCAGCACCCGTCTTTAGGATATATGCCTTACCACTGACGATGGCTTCCTCGGAGGACACCTGAGTTCCAACGGTAACGGCTGCAGGAGCGACCATCTGATAGGTCTTACCAGCAACGGTGGGGAAGGAAATCTCATTGTTATTGATCTTGGTGAACTGAACGGCTTGACCATCACAGGTGATGTCGAATCTGTCAGAAACATTCTTGTACTTCACAACAGCTGTCTGTCCGCTGTTTGACGTGATGGAAACGGTTGTCGCAACACCATTCTTCCAAGCCAGGTCAACAGTGAAGTTACCGATGGCACGAAGTCCCGTTACGCTACCTTCATTCCACATGGAAGGCAGGGCGGGCAGAAGCTCCAGCTTGTCCTGATGGCTCTGGAGGAGCATCTCCGCCATACCAGAGGTAGCACCGAAGTTACCATCGATCTGATAGGGCGTGTGGGCATCCCACAGGTTCTCATAGATACCACCACCCTGGCTGTTGCCAGTATAGGTCTGGATGTGCAAAGCTGTCTTCAACAAGCTCTGGCAACGGTCGCCATCCTTGGCACGGGCGTGGCAGTTGATCTTCCAACCCATTGACCAGCCCGTTCCCTCGTAGCCACGGGCATTCAGAGAATTAACGGCTGCCTGATAGATGATGGGATCGGCATCGTCGGCAATCTGTGTACCGGGATAGAGTCCCATCAGGTGTGACAGGTGGCGGTGGTTGCTGTAGGAGCTGACATTGTTCTGCGAGGTGTACTTCCACTCGCGCAGGAGAGTCTGACCATTCACAACCTCCGTGGCGGTTCCCTTGTCGAGCTTGGCGAACTTGTTCTGCAAGTCGGTCAGGAATGCTGCGTCGTTGGTGATGTTCAGCACCTCGTAGGCTTGCAGGGTGTTGTTGAAGAGATCCCAAACCAGCTGCTGGGAGTGTGCGGTGGCATTCTCAGAGCCGGGGCCATGTTCGGGCGAGTATTCGTTGGGACACTCGTAGGTGCCGTCGCTGGCAAGCACCAGACGCTCCATCCAGTACTCACAGCAAGAGCGCATGGCGGGCAGAGCGACATCACGCAGATAGTCGGTATCGAGCGTGTAGCGATAGTGCTGCCACAGGTGCATGCAGTACCAGGCGTTGGCAATGGTATAGTTCTTCATCCAGTTGGAGCCTGAACCGTAGATGTTGTTCTCTGTCGAGAGGGTCCAACCTTTCGTTTGTCCTGCATAGGTCGTTGCGTTTCGCTGCCACTGTGAGCGGTCGCAAGCCTCGCGCTTGATGTAGTTCAGGAACGGCATGTGCAGCTCGCTGAGGTTCGTCACCTCGGCAGGCCAGTAGTTCATCTGCACGTTGATATTCGCATGGATGTCGGAGTTCCATCCCGGTGAGTTGTTGTCATTCCAGATACCCTGCAGGTTGCTGGGCAGGTCAACTCCACGGCTGGAACCAATCATCAGGTAGCGGCCGTAGCAGAAATACATCTCCTCCAACAGGAGGTTATTGGCATCGTCAGCTGCGAAGTTGCTGATGAGCTGCGGAGTGGGAACGTTGTTGGAAGCAGAAGTAATGTTCAGCGCACAACGGTCGTAGAGCGACTTATAGTCGGCCACATGGTCGGCAAGAATGCTCTCGTAGCCTTTGCTGACAGCGGCGGCAATAGGTGTCTGCACATTGGCAGGCAACTGCTCGGCTGGATAGAGATAGTCATCATTGTCGGGCGAGAAATTCGTGCCACCGAAGAGGTAGATCACCATCTCGTCGGCTTCGCTCACGTTGATACCGCCCTCATTGGCTGTGATGGTACCGCCCGTGGCAACCACCTTCATCTGACAGTAGTAGGACTCGTCGTTGGTGGTACCCGTGCGTTTCATGGCTCCGGTAAAGACTGCCTGCCCCACGCCGTCAGCGACGGTATAGGTGGGCTCGCCTCCATTCTGGTTGAACAGGATCAGATTCTCATTGATCTTGCCAGTCTCCGATGCGGTGTAGCGAATGGCAATCACCTTGTCGGGGTTCGAGCAGATATACTCACGGTTGTAGTCAACACCATTGGCGGTGTAGGCAACACCAGCACGGGCCTCGTCGATGTCGAGCCAGCGACGGTAGTTGGTGGCCTCGGTCAGCTCCTCATCGGTAGAAGTAATATAGAGGTTACCGAAGTTCACGTAACTTCCATAGGAGCCATTGGCAACCAAGTCTCCAACATGTCCCCACCAGAGGGTCTTGTCGTTGAACTGCACTTCGTCGCGCTTCACGCCACCCATGATACAGCCACCGAACTGTCCATTACCGATGGGCAGGGTACTGGTCATCCATACTGTGGCAGGCTGAGTGTACCAGAGGGTGTGCTTGTTGGTGGGTGTCCATGAGGTCGTGCCAGACAGCGTCACCTCGGCAATGGCAGAAGGCTTCACGTCTTTGAATATCATCTCATCCTCGGGGATGAAGCGCATGGGATTATTGGCATCACCCTTACTCCAGCAACCCAGTTGCTTGCCGATACCGGCACCACCCCACTGGTTCAGATAGGCGTTGCTGCTACCAAGATCATCGACATAAATCTCATAGCCGGAATAGGTACTGTTGGTTGTCTCCACAATCTGGAAGGCGTAACCGACAGTCGGCGTTGCTGTTGTCTTGAATCTGCTGGCAGAACTATCATAGTACATGGTCTGACCACCACGGGTTACCAGCATGAAGTGGTTCTCATCAGTGGCAATTTTTTTCCAGAGCTGCGCATCTTTCTGGGCTTTCTGCACCTCGGCTGTGATGAGGAGGTTTCCCTCACCTTGCGAGGCGAGTACGCCACCACCGTTCTGCATTTGGATGTAGTACCATGTTTCGCTGGCATCAAGAGTGGCATCCACATCGGTACCATTGCCAGCGGCAGCCTTGATGGTATAGCCTGTTCCGATGCCATCGGGCAAAGTGAAATGATAGGTGTTATAGACACCACGGAGCTTGCCTGTGCTGTCATACACTTTGAAGCCCACGGCACCTGTACCCGTCATGGTGACATAATTGTCGCCCACCTGATAGGTATAGGCGGAGCACTCGTCACCGAAGGTCGTGTACTGTCCCGTCTCACCCACCTGACCGAATGCTGTCACGTTGTCCTGCTGTCCAAGCTGGCGCTTCTCGCCATCGGTATGTCCTTCATAGGTGGCAAGGGGAGCTGTGACGCGATCTTCAATAAAGATGAGGTTGCACTTGGGATAGTTCTTAGCTGCCACGTATGCCTTGACCTCGTTGATCATCTCCTGAGTCACATATACGTATGACGTGGTGTAGTCGGGAACGGTGTAATAGGATGTTGTGGTGATACCTCCCAGTGTCTTTGACTCCTGAGCTGGCGGCAGTGTGAAGAAGCCATAGACCTCGAAGAACTCTGTGAGATCGAGACCACTCACATCACAACACTTTTTGTAGAACTTCAGATAGTCCTCACTGGCATACGTGAACTGGTCTTCACCATGGATGACCATCGGGTCTGTGCGCAAGGCGCGGAAGAGATTCGGATAGAAGTCTGTATTGAATCCAGCCTGATGGAAGTACTGATAGAGCTGGGTGTACAGGTGTAAGCATTCCCAGGTACCATCGTTGGCGAGACGCTCTGGCCATGAAAGACCCTGCTGCCAACGGTTATAGGAATCCTGAATGTTGTTCACACGAGAAGTAAAACGTCCCTGCCAATCAAGTATTGCATTGGAGAACATATTGTTGGAGATTTCCGTGGTGCCGGCCATCTTGATGAGCTTCTGACGGTTGTGTCCCTGTTCGTGAGCGATGGTCCACAAGCCGCCCATATATTGCATGAGCTGATCGACATTTAAGACACCGTCGCCACCTTCATGGTAATAGGTTCCGTAACCTTTTGCATGGGGATTGCCGCTGCCGTCCAGCGTGGTAACACTGAACGTGTTGTTGCAATAGTCGTCAAAATCCTCACGGGCAATCAAGCGGTCTTCCAACTCTGCCACCTGCTGCCACGCAGTCATCATCTCCACCACCTTGTCATCAGCACCGATAGCTGACACAAGCCTGTCCTTATGAATATTAAACACGTGGGTCTGGCTCTTCAGACATATCGCAGCCTTCTTGAACAGATATGCTTTCATGGCAGCCCAGTCAAAATTCGTATCGCCTTTGGTAAGGTCGAGATAGCCCTGCACGGTACCGCCCTCAATGTGAACGGTGACATCGGCATAGGTGGAAAGGGCCTTGTAAGGCGTACCACCATTGGTGGTGTTATCTACTTCGTAATTGACGAAACAGTTACCGGCGGCAGCCATCAGCAGCGTATTCATACCCTCATGAAGAGTATAAACGGAACCACTGCTCTGCCCTGCGCCAGCCACTTCGAGCTTAACGGTTTCTCCACTGGGTATAGCACCGACATAAACCTGAATGTAGTCGCCTGCCTCTACATAGATACCCGTAGGATTGGTCAGGCGACCGAAACTGTAGTCGAAGTTCAGGATATTGGCCCAGCGGGTGTGACTACTGTATGCCTTATAGTCAGCAATGCGGAAAGACTTCTCCGTCTTAGTCCACCCAGCATAGGTTGCCCACGAGTTGTTATTGATCTTGGTGGCGAGAGCCTGTACCGATGCAGGGAGCGCGGCAAGGTCGCCCTCGTTGTATCCGCTCTTGAGCTCCGTACATGCAGTTGAGGTAAACACCTTGAGCAGATCGGATGTTGAAGCCTCGCTCGTTGCGTTCTTCTGAGCGGTCAAAGCAGCGTCGTCAACTGTCACAGGCTCTAAAGTCCATTTTGACTTTGCCTCAGAAATACTATAATATACAACATTCTGATTATCATCACAATGAAGCCCGACATATTCCCACTCTATATGGAATGTGAATACGTCGTTGTTTTCTCCAACGGTGAAGTTACGAGTAGAGGGATCCGTATAAAAATGGCCATCATCATCTATCCAATAGATATACCGATCTGTTAGCGCATTCTTAATGGACACATTCGTACCCCCATCAGCCGCCAGATACCACACTTGAGAGTAATTACCCTCTACCAGGTCTGAGCAGACGAGTGAGTGGTTGTTGGTGTTCTCTGTGAGATACTTACCATTGTAGCTCACAACACGATAGTAACCCGTCGTGATTGTTGCTTGAGATGTCTGCACTCCGCTTAGCAAGAATAGCAGACTCATCAGGAGAAATAAATACTTCTGTTTCATATCAAAATTGTTTTGGTTTTTACGAATTTAGTTAGTAGGGGGATTACACACGCAAGTGCATACACCGCCACAAAGGTACGGATAATCTTTCATTCTCACAAAAAAGTTGGGGCACAAACTTGAATTTTAACAATTTCAACGGGGTTTAACTTCTTTAACGTCTTGAACTTCACCATATCGAAAAAAATCTTTACCTTTGCTTCATCATAAAATTCTAATTGACAAACAAAAACTAATATGAGAACCCGAATTTCTTTTCTACTCCTGCTACTGACATGCTCTTTAGCATCCAACGCCCAGCGCACCCCCACCATGGGATGGAGCTCGTGGAACACATTTGCCCTCAACATCAACGAGGAGCTCATCAAAGGACAGGCCGACGCCATGCACCAAAGCGGATTGCAGGCAGCGGGCTACAAGTACGTGAACATCGACGACGGCTACTGGGACGGACGTGGGGCCGACGGACACCTGCGTCTGAACACGAAGCTGTTCCCCAACGGCATGCGTCCACTCGTGGACTACATCCACAGCCTTGGGCTGAAAGCAGGTATCTACAGCGACGGAGGCGACAATACCTGCGGCTCCGAGAACCGCCATCCGTGGGGCATAGGCGTGGGCTTTGCCGGCCACGAGGAAGAGGACTGCCAGCTGTATTTCAAGGACTGGGACTTCGATTTCATCAAGGTGGACTATTGCGGCGGCAGACACATGAACCTGGACGAGCAGGAGCAATACACCAAGATTTCCAATGCCATCAAGAACTGCGGCAAGAAAGACGTGGTGTTTAATATCTGCCGATGGGCATACCCGGGCAACTGGGTGGCAGACGTGTGCGACTCTTGGCGCACGACGGGCGACATCTATGACGCATGGAAGAGCGTCAAGGGCATTCTTGCCGAGAACCTCTACCTTTCCGCCTACTGTCATGATGGGCATTACAACGACATGGACATGCTGGAGGTGGGACGCTCGATGTCACAGATTGAGGACGAGACCCATTTTGGCATGTGGTGCATCATGTCCTCACCACTGCTCATCGGCTGCGACATGGCGCATATCAAGCCGCAGTCGCTGAAACTGCTCTGCAACAGCGATCTTATCGCACTGAACCAAGACCCGCTCCACCTGCAGGCATACGTGGCAGAAAAGCAGGGAGAGTGCTTTATCCTCGTGAAGGACATCAAGCAACTGCACGGCAAAGAGCGCGCCATTGCCGTCTATAACCCCAGCGACGAAGAGCAGACCGTCAAACTCGACTTCAAGAGCGTTGACCTCGGTGGGCCCGTACAACTGTACGACTGCCTGCTACAGGCGGACTTCCTCTACGACCAAGGACCTGTCAGCCTCAACATCCCCGCCCACGGCACCAAGATTTTCCGTGCCAAAGGAAAGAAACGCCTGGAACGTCGCATCTACGAAGCAGAGACGGCATGGCTCTCAGCCTACCAAGAGCTGAGCAACAACCAAGCGAAGATAACGGCCATCTATTCTGCCGATGCAAATGCCTGCGGCGGCTACATGGCGAAATTCCTCGGCATGCGTGCCGACAACGACCTGCAATGGCAACAGGTTGACATCGACAAAGCCGGCAAGCGCCAACTGGTCATCACCTGTTTCAGCGGTGAGGAACGGAACATGGAAGTAGAAGTGAACGGACAGCATGTCGGTACGCTAACCGTAGGCAGCAACGACTGGCACCAACCTCTGACTGCGAAGATAGACGTCAACCTGAAGAAAGGTCGAAACGTCATCAGGCTCTACAACAACTCGGCCTGGATGCCCGACATAGACCGAATGGAAATCAAATAGACTGCTATTCACTTGGACTCGCTCATCCACCGCCTTCGCTCCGCCTCATCCATCTTCTCAATGGCATAGCGAAGGGTGGTACGGGACATCTCATGAGCATGCTGACGCAGGAAATCACGCAGCAAGTCCATCGACACACGGGAACCCATCTCGCGTAGCATCCACCCGACGGCCTTGTGCATCAGGTCGTGCGGGTGACGCAGATGAATCTCAGCATATCGAAGACACCACAGCGGATTGCCTTGCTGTGAGGTCTTCCATGTGCAGACAATACTCATACGTTGCTTCCAAAGACATTGACTTTGTGCGAGTTCATCAAGCACCTGCCGTTTACAATCGTCCGTTCCATCTCCGAGGTATGTGGGCAATAGCAGCCAATGCCCTAAAATCTTAGGAGCAGACAAGTCCACCAAATCCCAGTTGTTAGCCTGTTCCGCGTATTTCAAATAAAGCAAAAGAATCTCGTCCCTTTCCCGGATGGCCTTTTCCTCATCCGTGAGTCGCTTCGTTGCCAACCGTTCAAACTTCGATACCAATAACAGAAGTCCGCAGAGCCTGACCTCATGCCACTTCGACATGAGCAATTCCGGGATTTCATCGAGCGGAACATCCTTTGCTTTCTTGACAACCTCCCGTGTCTGAGGTACCTTCAACCCCAGGAACTCATCGCCATAGCCATAATCCCCTGGCTCTGTCTTGAAGAACCTCATCAGTACCCGACGCTGCTCATCGTCCCGCAGCGACTCCATATAATCAATAATCTCCCTTGCTGTTGTCATCCTATATCAAGATTTACTTCATCTCCTCGAGAACGTTGCAAAGATATGGATTTCCGCCTAAATAATCAAAATAAAACACATAAATTGCATGAGGATTGCCATAAACAGCATCGATTCCACTAAGCGGTAGCCTTGTTACCTGCCCGTGGTAGCGTGAGTACCACTGAGTGGAATTCTCAGTACCAGCAAGTGTTCAAAACTTGGAACTGTCAGTACCAACCCACTTGGTACTGACAGTTTGTAAAGAAAAACCTGAGTTTTGCATCGGAACGCAAGGGGAAAAGGCTCCGCGTTGCTCAAACTGTTCTAAACCAAAACCTCAAAAATACTTCTCGAAAGCTTCTTGTTCTCAAGAACCTGCTCTGTTGCGCAGGAAGATGGGGAAAGTGGACTTTCCACAAACTTCCTGGCGACAGCAGAACAACGCACACGGTGCAGAAACTTTCGAGAAGAAAAACAGGGAAGATCATTTTTAACTTTGGAGGCAGAGGGAGATAGAGGTTTTTTAGCGAAACGGGGTTTTTCATTTCGCAGAAATGGGTTTTCATGGTTTTGGTGGTTCATGTTGGTTTGAATCGTCTGTTTTGTTTGACAAAAAGAAAGGAAACGTAGGGATTCTGTTTGCTTTTTGTAAAGCTTTCTTAAGTTCATTTATGCGGCTTTCGCTGTCTTCTCGCAAATTATGAACTTAAATCGTAAAAATGATACACATTATATTAACATACGCATGATTGGGGGCACCAATCCATCAAAAGATTGGTCTTTTAATCAAATTATGGTTTATTTATAGAGTTTTTTGAACATATCAGCATTTGTTTCGATTAATTTTTGTAACTTTGTTGTCAAACAACAGAAATCTATCATGGCAAAGTTAAATCGTATAAGAGTCGTTCTTGCTGAACGTGACCTAAACAACAAGTGGCTGTCCGATAAACTCGGAAAAGATCCTGCCACTGTGTCCAAGTGGGTCACCAATACCACCCAGCCAAGCCTTGAAGCTCTCATTGCAATAGCCAATGCGCTTGAAGTACCTGTGCAGGAGTTGGTGAGACAGGAAGAATTCAATCAAGAGAAATAAGTCGAAATGACGTACGAAGCAAGAGCAGAGCTAAAGCTTGTTTGGGCTCTGCCTTGCAAGAAGGAAGAAGACGAAGTCAAATGATGACAATAGAAGAAATACAGGCTCGCAAAGAATGCCAGACATTCGATTGTAAGAGCATTCAGATTGCCCCAAAGGCATTAGCAATACCCATTGTGGCTATGGCTAATGCCGATGGTGGTGTGCTTGCCATTGGCGTTTCTGACAAGACTCGCAGAATAGAAGGGATTGATGGAAACGAGGAACGGCTCAATGAGTTGCTTCGCGTCCCTTTTGATTTCTGCAATCCGTCTGTAAAAGTTAGATGCGAGTATCTTCCTTGTACGGATTATAGTGGTAAGGAGAATCGCATTCTTCTGATGCACATTCCTGCAAGCGGACAACTTCATACCAATCAGGCGGACGAATGTTTCATGCGTGTTGGCGACAAGAGCAAGAAACTCAACTTTGACGAACGCATGCAACTCCTCTATGATAAGGGCGAACGATATTACGAAGACAAGGATGTTTATGGCGCTACCATCGATGATATTGACATGACTCTTGTCAATGATTATATTAGTGTCATCGGCTATGGGAAGTCTGGCATGGAGTATCTGCGAGAGAATAATGATTTCGTTATAGAGGCAGATGGGCAGCAGAAAGTAAGTACTGCATGCATCCTTCTCTTTGGCAAGAATCCACAGCGTTTCTTCCCTCGTGCCCGCACTCGCTTCATCCGTTATGAAGGAAAAGAGGAGAAAGTGGGCAGAGACATGAATGTTATCAAGGATGTGACATTCGAGGGTGCCATACTTCAGCAGGTTCGAAGCACTATCAGCTATTTGGAAACGCAAGTCAGTGAACACTCATTCCTCGGAGAGCATGGTGTTTTCGTTACTCGTCGCAACTACTCAAAGTACGCCATACAAGAGATGGTTGTCAATAGTTGCTGTCACAGAGCCTACAACATCAAAGGCACCGAGATACAGATAAAGATGTTCGACGATCGCCTTGTCTTTGAGACTCCAGGAGACTTGCCTGGGCTAGTGAGACCAGACAACATACGTCATACCCACTTTTCTCGTAATCCCAAGATCGCCCAATACCTAAAGGCATACAAGTATGTCAAGGAGTTTGGCGAGGGTATTGACCGTATCTGTAGCGAGTTGGAAACAAAAGGTTGTGCTATCCCATCATTCCATGTCGATGCATTCATCCTGAAGGCAACATTGATGGCGGAGTGGACATCCGAAAAAGAGTTTGACCGTTCAAGTACCGTTCAAGTACCGTCTAACTATCGTCCAAGTTCCGTTCAAGTAGGAAAGTTGGTTCAACTAATGCATGACGAGTATTTAAATGTCAGCAAAATGATGGAGCTATGTGGTATTAAACATAGAATGACTTTCCGTGATAATTATATAAATCCAGCACTTAGTGATGGGTCTATAGAAAGAAAATATCCTGACCAGCCTAATCACCCCAAACAGATGTACCGTCTTACGGAACAGGCTAAGGTATGGAAGTTGAATAATATTGATTAATGCAATATGAGTAAGATTGACAACGAAATAAAGGAAGGAACTCCACGTTTCAAGAAAGGCGATGCTTTTGTTGGAATGGCTCCGCACCCTCTCGTTTTCATGGAGATAAACGAGGTGGAAGGGAATGCTGGGAATAAAGATTTCTGTATTGTAACGTGGTACTCTCTTAACGAAAGTGGTCTCAATGCTCAGCGTCGATTCCCTATGGTTGCTGTTGATGGAGGATTCTGCAACTTCGAACCAATCTCTCGGAAACTTCTCAAAGAGGTCAAAAGCCTGATGCGCCAATACGATGCAGATGTTAGACAACTGACGGATAAGAAAAAAGCGAAATCACTATACAAGGATTATAATCGCAAGTTGACAGAGATGCTCCCCGATGCCGAAGAAAGACTAGCACTTGCACAGCAAATTGAAAAGGAGATTATCACAACTGTGAAGAAGACAATTACTGGGTAGAAGATTCTGAACAAGGTAGCAAGTACATTACTCTTGTCAGTGTAGCCTCGGAGTCATACGATGATAAGAATGATAAAACCATTACCGAGCAATCCATCTACCTGCGTGATAACTGTCCATACGGTTGGGGTACACTTGTTAAAAGTGGTGCTAAGTATATGGTGATAGAGAGACCGAAGAAGTAATATATAATATGAGATATCTAGGAAGTAAAGAAAGTCTTACAGGGTCAATAAGGGAACTCTTGCAAGAGCACAATATACTTCAAAGAGATTTGGTTTTCTTTGATGCATTTTGCGGCATGGGTTCCGTTGCTGACAGTCTGAAGTCTACATATAATCACATTGTTGTAAATGACTCTCTAAAATGCGCATCATTTTTTACAAGGGGGAAATTGTATTCCAATGGATGTACTTTCCGGTCACTTGGCTTTGACCCTTTCATGTTCTTGAATGAAAGCACAGGCTGTATTCATGGCTTCGTTTATGAGAATTATTCTCCTGGTGGCTCTGACCGCATGTATTTCTCTGAAGAAAATGCCGGGCGTATTGACTATTTCCGAATGCAGATAGAGCAGTGGAAAGAGCAAGAACAAATAACAGAAGAAGAATATGTATACCTATTAGCTTGCCTTCTGGAATCAGTATCAGATGTATCAAATACGGCTGGTGTTTATGGCGCATTCCTAAAACATTGGGACCATCGGGCCTTAAAACCCGTCGTATTCAGCAAGATTGATTCTGGGGATGGTGTAGCAGGCGTTGTCGAGAGTTTCAATAATAAAATTGAGGACATCATATCAAATGTTGAATGCGATATACTGTATTTAGATCCGCCCTATACTCAAAATCAGTATGGTACGCAGTATCATCTGCTGGAAACACTGATACTCAATGACAACCCTCCGATAAGCAGAGTGACGGGGTCTCGCCCTACTACACCTATGCGTTCAAATTGGTCGAAAATGTATCAAGCTCATATTCTTTTTGAAAAAGTGGTTGCAGAAACGGAAGCTTCACACATCATCCTAAGCTACAACAACGACGGGTTTATGTCGAAGGACTATATAGAAAAGACTTTGAAGCGTTTTGGTGTGGAAGATACCTATTCTTGTACAGCTATTGACTATAAGAAATATAACAATACCAAATGCCAAGGAGCTGACGGCCACCAAGAATTCCTTTTCTATATACAAAAGAGACCAACTGAAGAAGTGATAGTAGAGTCACCTCTCAACTACACCGGTAGTAAAACAAAAATGGTTCCCATCATCAAACAATATCTGCCTCAAGAAAGACTGGCTACGTTTATCGACTTGTTTGGAGGTGGTTTCAATGTTGGCATTAACATTCAGGCAGAACGAATCATCTACAATGACATCAACCCGTTTGTAGAAGGGCTGATAAAATCGTTCAGTACCGATACGTATGAGTACTTACTGTATGTGTCGAGACTCATACAGAAGTATGAATTGACTCCCAACAGTAGAGAAGGTTACATCGCATTGAGGAACAAATATAATAGTACTCCTATTCCCAAGCGGGACCCACGTATGCTATACACGCTCATCCTCTATGGATTTCAGCAGCAGATACGTTTCAATACTGACCATGGTTTTAACAATCCTGTTGGTTCCCGTTGGTTCAACGAGTGCCTACTTTCGAAGTTTATAACGTTTGCTAGATGTTCAAAGAATAAAAATGTAGTTTATTCAAATGCCAGCTTTGAGAGGTTGGCAGACCAAATAGGCAGAGACTCATTTATATACGCTGACCCCCCGTATCGTTCAACTTTAGGAGTTTATAATGATGGGAAGCGAGGCTTTGAGGGATGGACTTTAGAGCATGAACAACGCTTGTGCCAATTTTTAGACCAAGCCGCACAGATTGGCGCAAGATTCATGCTGTCTTATGTCTTACAAGTTGAGGGATTTTATAATGCAGATGTAGCCGATTGGGCCGAGAGGAATCATTATCGCGTGATAGACGTGGCAGTTCCCCAAGGCAGATATAACAATCGTCGTGAAGTATTAATAGTTAATTACTGAAAATGGAAGCAATCATTACATACAAACCTGACGCTCAGAAAACTCCTGGGCTCTTTGACAGAATATTGACCAATGAAGTCCTTTTGGACATCTGTTTGCGTGTTACAGGACAAAGTAGATTCCGCGTCGTTAAAGACCGTTCTACTTATAACAGAGGACGACTCGTGTTTTTGGAATATGGAGGAATCGTGAATTACATTTCTCTTTCTGAAGCCAATATTGGAGGTCGCAATTCAAGTTTACAGAGTGTTCCCACAGCTATTAATATGTTCTATGCAGACCAGCGTCAGAATAAGCGTCTCTGTTATTATTTCATCCCTCATGTTGGCAATGCTTTTACCGATTATCATCTTTTTATTTACCGACTGCTGATGACTGCTGGGATTGATTTCCTGAATATAGGAGATTATTATCAGCAACATGTTTTGCCATATAGAAACGTTGATGACCTTATTATAGACCGAAGAGAGAACCAGACGTCAAATTCGTCTAATAACTCATCGTACGTATCAAAAACCAGCGACAAGATTCAAATCTATGCCAAGACGTTTGGAGCTAGCAAATATGAGTCAACGCTTCTCGCTATTGCAATATCACATATTGCTGACAGGCCGATAGACCTATTTAATATTTGTGAGCAAGACTTGACGAAACTTCCTCAAGCTTCGCTGAATACGATTGAGGGTTTGGGCAACATCTCTATGCATTATACATCACTGTTTTTAGATAAGCGTGAATATCTTCAACAGTCAGATAGGTCAGAGTTGCGTTCTGCATCTTACACCTTCAATCTTTTCAACCGTCTTGGAGCAAAGAAGTGTGCTCTGTGTGGATGTGAAATTCCTGAGATTATTCAAGGCGCTCACATATGGGGCGTGGCACAAATATCGAGGACACCAGGACTTGATGACGATACAAAGTTCAATCACGCAGTAAGTGGTCATAATGGTTTATGGCTATGCCAGAACCACCATAAATTGTTTGATTCGAATATCATCCTACTGGACAATGACGGCTTTGTAAGGCTAAAAGACAATTTGGTGACCGATAATGTAGCGTTTATAAGAAGTACTACATTCCGAACTTCCGTTGATGCCCGTTTCTTGAGTGCTGAATTCAAGGATTATCTTGCAAAGAGGAATGAAACGCTCGATTTGGAACATTCTCATAAACTTGCCGTTTAGACGATGATAGAACCTTATTATCATACTGAAAACAACGACTTCGTCCTCTGTCATGGCAACACTTTGGAGTTGCTATGCCAAATTGACGTTCCATTCGATATGATATTTGCCGACCCACCCTATTTCCTGTCCACTGGAAACGGGAAAGTGAATGTAAATGGACAATACATCAAATTCGATAAAGGCCAATGGGATAGAGTCCGCTCGCGGGAAGAGAAGGACAGTTTCAACATGGGCTGGCTTGAACCATGTACAAAACTTCTTAAACGGAGTGGTACAATATGGATTTGTGGCACGTATCACAATATTTTCTCTGTTGAGAAATGTCTTGATGAATTAGACTTCAAGATTATCAATATTATCGTTTGGCAAAAGCCAGACCCTCCCATAACCTTATCAGACAAGCGGTTTAACTTTTGTACAGAATACCTGATATGGGCAACACGCCGAGGTTGCAAAGATTACACCTTCAACCAAGAAGCTCTGAAGGCAGTCAATGGCGGTGTTAATATGCAAGATGTATGGAAACTTTCTGCCGCCAGCTCATGGGAGAAACTTCAAGGCAAGCATCCCACGCAAAAGCCTCTGCGACTGCTTTATCGTGCTATTTTAGCATCCACTAACGAAGGAAATTGCATTCTTGATCCTTTTACAGGCAGCTCCACCACCGGCATCGCCGCCAATCTGATGGGGAGGACATTCGTGGGTATTGACGAAAACAAATCTTTCTTGGACTTGGGTGTCAAAAGAAGAGAATTCATAGAAGACAAAGCCCACTTTTCAGAAATGAAGCAGAGGATGGAAGAAGACCCTGAGCAGGTAACAGTCCTCGTTAATCATGCTCGTACAGAACTGAAAGTAAAGATGATGCAAACAGGCATCTGTTACACCAGAATTGGTGATTCAAAGGGTTCCGTGTTGGTGACTTATGGGTTTGAGCGTATGCAGTATGTACTACTCCATACTAATGGCGAAGATTGCCATCTGTATAGGTTACGTTCAAAAGGGACATTCAAAATATGGTCAAAAGAGACACTGGAAAAATTTGGATTCCACCCTGAGCATTCTCCCTATTATGCCGTATTCCAATTTGACAACACAAAGGAATTAATTTTTCCCAAAACACCGAAATTGAAACAGAAAATAAACACATACAGGGCAAGGATTAGACCATTAGAAGACTTTTATGACGACGATTCGAAAGAACAACGCTAAAAATTGCAACTAAATGCAATAATAACATGAAGAATATCGACACCATCCCAGAACCCCAATCTCCTTTCGAGCAGTTGAAAGAGGTTGATGCTGATGGCAAGCAATTACGAAAATCATATAATAGGTGCTAACAATGATTTAATAAAAACAACATATGAGCGACGAACAGAAATATACAATTCTTGGCTTGAATGAATACATACGCCAAGGCGAACCACAGAAGCGCGAGCGTAGCGAAGCTTGGAAGGTTGCTATAGGGCTTCAACAGGTTGATAGGCTCCAGACTTCTGATTATCTGCTTGATACTGCCAAACGACATATCGAGGGGGACATCAGTATCATTGAGGCAAAGCAACTTATTGACTCATACTACAAGTCTGCATCTGGACGAAAGGTCATTGAGAATGACCGAACGGAAGAGGCGGACAAGGTGGCTGCACGTATCACGGAGTTAATAGAGGAAAAGACGTTCTCATTTACTCCTGCTCAGTTGATTTCTATACATCGCCGTTTGTTTGATGGCATCTATAAGTTAGCAGGACGCATTCGTGACTATAATATTACGAAGAACGAGTGGGTGCTTGGCGGCAAGACTGTGTATTATGCCAGTGCAGATACTATCAGCGACACTTTGAATTACGATATGGGGCAGGAACGTGAGTTCAGTTATGCTAACATGAATATTGACGATGCTATTCGTCATCTAACCCGTTTCTGTGCTAATCTATGGCAAGTTCATGCGTTTTGCGAAGGCAACACACGAACGACTGCCGTATTTATGATCAAGTACTTACGTACATTGGGCTTCAATGTGGTCAATGATGTCTTTGCAGAAAACTCGTGGTATTTCCGAAATGCGCTCGTTCGTGCCAACTATAGTGATTTGACAAATGGCATCACAGAAACGACAGAGTACTTGGAGAGATTCTTTCGCAGTATGTTGCTTGGAGAAGAACATGACCTTAGAAACAGGATAATGCACGTTGATTGGAACAAAGTTGAGAACGAAACCATATCCCAAAGTGCAAATCATAAAGTTCAAAGTGCAAAAGCTGGCGAAGAATTACCCCCAAAGTGCAAAAATTGCACTTTGGAAGAAGTCGCTCTACTCCGCATAGTGCAAAAGAATCCATCTGCTACCCAAAAAGAGATAAAATCTGAGCGGACTGTCAAATCAATTACCATAGCGTTACAAGAGAAGAACATTCTACGTAGAGTGAATGGTAAAAGAAATGGCTATTGGGAAATCGTCGAAGATTCTATTCAACAAGGAAGTAATATAGACAAAAATGAGTAATATACAAGATACAAACATTATCCCAGAGCTTCAATCTCCTTTCGAGCAGTTAAGAGAGGTTGACGCCGATGGCAAGGAATGGTGGAACTCACGCAAATTGGCGAGAGTGATGGGCTATGGCAAGTACTGGAACTTTGAACGTGTCATAGCCAAGGCACAGGCATGGACTTCTCAGAAGGGCTATCATCTTGGTGAGCATTTTGTGGAGATAACGGAGATGGCGGAACTGGGCAGTGGTACTGTCAGAGAGGTGACAAGCATTCGCCTTTCACGTGCAGCTTGTATGGCTGTAGCGATGAATGCCGACCAAAAGAAAGAGATGGTGAAGGCTGCTCAGCAATATTTCAGTGCGACCATGACTCCAGATGTTGCAGTGAGAAGCATGGAGTCCTCCATTTTAATGTATAAAGGCGGACGTGGAAAAGTACAAGTGCAAGTAGTTTTCGACACCAATACTTTTTGGCTTTCTCAGCAAAGGATGGCAGAGTTGTTTGGAGTGACTCAACAGAACATTAGCTATCATCTATCACAGATTGAAGAAAGCGGTGAACTCCATTTGTCCGATGCTTACAAAAAAATTTTGTTACCCTCGGACAAATGGTCTGGTGAGGTGATGATGTATAACCTTGATGTAGTCATTGCCGTGGGTTATCGTGTGAATAGTTATGAGGCCACTCAGTTCCGTATCTGGGCAACACAAGTCCTGAAAGAATACTTGACCAAAGGCTTTGTTTTGGATGATGAACGTCTAAAGGGTAAAAACGTATTCGGGGCAGACTACTTCGATGATTTGCTTGACCGCATCCGTGAGATTCGTATCAGCGAGCGACGTTATTATCAGAAAATCACGGACATATATAGCGAATGTAGTTCTGACTATGATAAGGATTCAGATGTGACGCAGTTGTTCTTCAAGACTGTACAGAATATGATGCATTATGCGGTAACAAAGCAGACTGCTGCTGAGATTATCTATGACCGTGCGGATGCTGAACGCCCTCACATGGGATTGACCACCTGGAAGAATGCACCAGACGGAAGAGTCATCAAGTCGGATGTTACTGTTGCCAAGAATTATCT
>CADCDK010000027.1 GCA_902800185.1 uncultured Prevotellaceae bacterium | reverse complement strand
TCCGGTCGTGTGATGGAGAAGTGCGGCTTTCGCGATACTGGAAAAATCAACTGGTGCAGCCACCTCTATCATGGCGATGATAGCCCTGTTAGAATAATGGTATTAGAAAGCACTAAGGTTGTATAATGTTCATCTGCACGTTATCTGTTTCGATAATAAACGACTCAGGCAGGGCAGATGAGAAAGTATAATTGTCAAGCGTTAGCATTGCAGAAAAGATTTATTATTATTGATTATGTCAGAAGAAGAGATTAAGAAGATAAGAATAGAATTAGCTCATTTTGCCAAAATCGCAAACGAGATTGACCAAAAAGAAAAATTGATCTTAGACGATTTAGCCTCTAAAGGAGTAGTCAGGCCTTTATATTCAGAATCTAAGCCTCTGTCTGAAATACTGAAGGCTAAAAGAGACTATATGCGAGAATTAAGAAGCACAAGTGCATATTCAGACATAAGTTCATGGGTAACGAATACAATCAATAAGCAATATGTGTTATACATGATAGAGCAAGAAGAGGAAAATCTTTTATGCTGTTCCGATCCACGCTCAATCAAAGAATCAAAAGAAAAAATAGAAAAGGGTCGTAAACTTTTAGAAACTGATTTGCAAGCAGCATTGGACTTTTTTACAGAAATAGGTACATGTCATCATTTATGGAGCTTAGAAAGCAAACTGTTAAAAGAAACATTTGGAGTTAGGATTTATTCATCCCAAGAACTATTTCCAGATTTTATGTTTGACTGATTCTATAGCTTTCGCCCTAACTTCTTCCTGTCCAAATCAGCCAAAATGCCCTGGAACTGCCTTCCGAGTGAATCAGCCATAAACTCTTTGATGTTCATCACCGACATATAGTATTTCCTGCTAAACCAGTGGCGAGCCTTGCGTACTTTGGGTTTGCCCAAATCGCCACTGTTTCCACGCGGCACCTCTTTACCAGTGCCGTAATCCTGCCACAAGCCATATTCGAGGAAAGCTTGGGACAGATGTACCTCCGACACCTTGCCGTCTGCCGTAGCGCGAACCCCAACCGGAGAGCGCAGCAGCTGGCCCGTGTCAATCACCCCAAGGAGAGTAATCTGTTCCTGCCAGATTTTAATCATCGTGTCATTGAACGCAGCCACGTACTTGGCACGTTCCTCGATGGCCTGTTGTTCGGTAAGCTGTTTCTCCATAGAAAAAGATTAGCAGGAAATACCCATGTCGGTATTCCATTCCTCGTTATTGAAGTGCAGGTCCGTATAGACATCCGTAGCCACTTGGAAATAAGCACAGGCGCATCCTGAGAAGAAGTATTGCGGAATCTCATTGAAAGAGATACGCGGGTCAAGGTAGATGTGTTCACGTTCTACCCGCACTTTCTCTTGGATGAGCACCGACATGAACTGCCGGAAAAGCTCCCGCATCGTGTCCATGCATTGCTGCCTGGCAATCATGTTGTCCAAGGCATGACGCATACAGATGAAGATAGTCTTCACCCTTCGGGTATGCGGCGTATTGTTCAGCTCTGTATAACCTTGAGCGATGTCTGACACAGCCACGAAAGCGGTTTGCCGCTGAAGTGTATGCAGCGCCTCTTCCAGCCCTTCCAGTCCACTCACCCGAAGGAAAGCGAAGTGTTCCTGCTGTGCCAGTTTGTTAGAGGCAGTCAGCCGTTCAAAGAAGGCAGTAGCATTCCAATTGAAATTTGTCATGGCAAATTTGGATTAAGGATTAGAGATTAAAGATTAGGGCTGTCTGTCTCATCTTCCCGGACTTCTTCATACTCTGCCCATTGGATGTCTGCATCCTCATACTCGATGTCATCAATATCAAGCGACTCAGCGCGATATTTCTCAATCATGTCCGAGATAACCTTCTCGATGTTCGGTATGGGCTTGATGCCCAGAACAGACGGATCGGAAGTGGCAGTGAACGGTTGGACAACAATCATGTCGTATGGCACGGATTGTTCGTCCTCCACGTTCACATTATTGAACTTCGCGTATGAGGTGGCCGCCCTCTCCATTGTCTTCGTGTCCTTGCGCTTCTTCGCCATCTGGTATGTTTCCAGAATCATCTCGTTGTACTTCCAGCGATGGTAATCCCGGGAAGCCTGCGTGATATTAGGCAGCACCGACTTGATGATTTTGAGGTCATCGTAAGCCAGCGTCTTAGAGATGCCAAACCTACCGATGGCCACATCCACAAACTCCTTGTCTTTACAGTCCGGGTTAGATATAACCCAGTTGTAAAGCTCACGGAGGCGCAGGACACGCTCAACGGAAGCGGCAGGAAACAACTTTTTCAGCTCATCTTCAGCTGTGAAGAAGTCCGTAGTGACCACATCTTGTACTGCAGGAAAGGGCATTGTGAACGAATGAAGAATGAAGAGTGAAGAATGAAGAATTTGCTACCGCTGTGATTTACTCATCATCCTCCATATCAAGGAGATTACGATGAGCGTTCTCGATGGCAAGAGGCGAACCTACCTGTGCCAGCAACATCTCCTGTTGATGCAGTTTCACACGGGAGGCAGCCTTGCCCCTGTGATAAGCCAGCGAGACCTCTGTATGCTTGTTGCGTATTTCATCACGCAGCATCTCAGCAGGAACATCCAGCATGAGTGCCATGTCCGAGATGGGCAGATAGATAGAAGCCCACTTGTTGATTTGTTCAAGTTGTTCTTGTGTGAATTTCATTGTTCCGATATTTTTTGAGACAGTATTTCAGAAAGCGGCACCGAGTGCCATTTGATAAGATGTTCCACTTCAGCGAGGAACTTGTCAAACACGGCAGCTTCAGTAGTGATGATGTAAGCCTCATTACGATTACCGCGTGTCAAGTTCTGCGAAGTGATGATAGAGACCTTGATCCCTGAAGCAGACTGCACGAGCAAGACCTTCGAGTGGTTGTCTGCGAGAACAGTATCAGAAATCACCTGATCGATGAACCTCCACAGGTGGAGCGTCTTGTTCGTAGCCTTGAAGTCCAGTACCAGGTGAATAGCTGAAGCCTTGCCACCTCGTGTGATGAAGTACAGTCGGCGCAGGAACTCCTCGCTGATGGAGAAGGACGTCTGCCAAACCTCAGACGGGCCGACCTGCTCCAGCACCCATTCGAGAATATCCGCAATCTGCACCTCATTAGTGAGCGCAGACTGCACAGACTGCTCAGCAAGCGGCCTGAAGATATTCTCTATGGATGTTGTTCTTTTCATGCTGCAAAGTTACGACAGTAGGGCAGAAGATGAAAAGACATCAGAGAAAGCAAGGGATTCCATTCACCTCGAACACTAGGCAGAGGCGAATAGTCCTGATTTGATTGGACTTCAAGAGCTTCACCTGCTGCGTACCTTCGTAGAAGTTGTATCGCAGCGGCAGCACATTATTCAGTTCAAGGATGCGTCCGTCCTTCGCCCAGCACTTGATGTCGACAGGCTCAGGAGCCTGCAGCATCTTCCTTACAGTAGAAATGTGAATAGATTGCATGATGAAGGTTAAGAGTTAAGAATTAAGAGTTAAGAAAGAATGAAAAGGAAACTATTTGAAGGTATCGTTATATGGCGCAGAGAAGACCTGCGGGAACCTGTCTTCGTCCAGCCATATAGAGTTATCTTCGAATCTCCATGAGAACTTGATGTGAACAAGGTCCTTGGCACTATCGCTAATCTCCGAAGTGATGTCCGAGATAAGGATGCGCAAGTCATAATAATCCTGAGACAGGCTAAGTGTCACGCAGTCGGACTCCAGGAAGTCATTGTACCAATGTGCTTCCTCTTGTGAAAGCGGTACAGTCTTCACCTGCCACTTGCGTGACACCGACTTGTCATAGAAGGAAGTGATGTTCAACGAAACAGCCTCCTTCCTGCTGACCTCTGTCTTCAGCGTAGTAGTGCCAAAGACGGGCATCGACTCTAAAGAATTGTAGCTATTGCGGAACGAGAAAAGGATGGTAGGCTCTTCCTCCACCACATAGACCGTCATCGAGCGGAGGCCAGCATGAACAGTAAAGGCAAGCAGCTTGCCGTAGTCCTCTGCAGCAGCAATCACCATATTCCTGATAGACATAGGCGAAATGGATATGTTATAGATATACGGCACATTGTGGTAGTAGAGCGAATAATTCAGCCGATAATTGACAATCTCCCCATCCCGTTCAAAGACACAGTCAATGAACGGCGTGCAATACTCCTCAGGTGTGGCGAAGAACGAGATGGAGCTGTTGGACTTACGCGGCATTATATAAGAAGGGCGGCCAGTAAGGAAGTGCGACTCCAGGAAGTCAAGTGTATCATTGTTGACATGCTTGTGCCGCGAGAAGATGATGTACTTGTCTTCAAGTTGTTCACCGCCATTCTCGTGCGAAATCATCAGCTCGAAAGAAGCCAGTGTAAGATTATGGGCAATCATGTATTGCTCCACGATGGAGCGCAGTTCATAGAACGTGCATACTCCGGCACTATTCGCATAGAGCCGCGTGGAGTAAGCAGTTTGCCCATCAAGAAAGATATCCACCTCGACATGATCTTCATCTTGGTCGGCTTCTATAGTAAACGACTCCGGCAGGGCAGAAGAGAAGGTATAAGTATCAAGACTTAGCATTGCAGAAGAATTTTCTGCAAAGGTAAGGCAAAAGTGTAAAGTTCAAAAAGACACTAATCGTTCAGATAGAGATTATAGGCTTTCTCCAGTTGTGTTTTAACCTGATTTCTTAAATCCTTCGGCGCGATGACTTCAAGGCGATCCCCCTGATGAAGAATCGCCCCTATGAAATCATTAGATGGAACAAGATGATAGGAGAAATCCACATATTCCAGTTCTTCTCTAATGATATGTTGAGACTTATGCAGCGGTGTGTCCTTCAAGTAGAAACGTTCATCATATCTGGCACGGATAACAATATCTTCAGGTTTCTTATTCCCAGGAGGAATCATCACCCCGTAATAATCATTAAAGAAATCTTCCGCAAAGAGGTCTTTGGGGAAATTGAAATGTTCCTTCAGCACTTTTGCTTCAAGGATACGGTCGAAAGAAAGCGTAAAGTAATATCCATTCTTGAACTTGCACAGGATATAGAAGCGATGGTTGTATGTCTTGATGAAAAAAGGCTCCACGATGTGCCGTTTGGGGTTCTGTCCATATCTCTTGTAAACAACCTCCATTTTCCGGTTCCCGTTAATGGCTCTAGTAATAGGCTCCAGCATACCGTTTTCCGAAGGGAACCCCTCTATGTCAATTCTGTTATACATCCCGAGACATTCTTCCAGCAAGTTGCGATGCGCCACGCAAGCCAGCATCCATTGCTGAACATCTCTCCCTTTCAAGGCATCAGGATTGAGGATATAGTATTTGTATCCCTCATCCCGAGGCGTAACTTCAATCAGAATACCATAAATCAACTCAATGTCATCGAAAGTTTTATACCAAGTTTTCCGGTTAAAGATTTCATCCGCCTTGTCAAACGCCGTTGACCTATCCCATTCATCACAGATTTCGTTGAGTGTTAGCTTTTTCTTTCTAAGCAGCAGCTCTACCACCCAAGCATACCTTCTAATTTGTGTAGTACTGACCATAGCCCAAAAGAAAGCATGGGCTTCAGACAAGCATACTTCTGTTCCAGGGAATACCACTTCCCTACAAGAGCGTACACATGTAATCCACCCATGCCGTAATTATACATCTAATTACAACACGAGCGAATTGCGTATGCCTCTTGTATTAGTTGTGTGGTATTTTGGAACAGAGCGGCAAGTCGCATCGTAGCTTCAGACACATGGAATGCCAAAAGCCAGTGCAAAGATACGAATTTTTACGATATGTTGCACTTCAAACACAAAAAAAGATGCCTAACTCAAAGAGCCAGGCATCCAAGGATAGAGAAGAAGTGACCTATGCGGCCACCTCTTCCTTCTGCTTCTTAGCTGAAGCTTTGGACTTGCTGCTCTTGCGCTTGCCCTTCGCTTTGGCTTTTTCTTCATCAGCCTTAGCGAGGACATTATCGACGCTATGCTCCTCGACGAATTCTTCCACTAATTCATCGACGTGCTCTTTGGCGGCGACTTGCTCAGGCGACATCGCAGCCTCTTTGAGCTTGCGAATCTCCAGCGAGAGACGAGTGAGGCAGATATCAGAGATGTAAAGCCCTGTCTGCTTCTTCAGCAGGAAAGCCATTTTCATTGCAGCGTAGGGTGACTTGCAATAGCATGTCTGCTGTTCATTACCCTGGGCATATACAGCCCATACCATGTTGTCAGACTTGTTAGAGCGAACACAGGAAACGAGGATTGAATTGTTTGTTGTCATGATTGTAGAATTTAGATTGTTTGACATATAGTGAATAATTGATTAAGCTATTTGATAAACTTCGATATATTGTACGTCCATCATACCATGTGCGAGAGCTTGCCCTTTGCGACATGCTTCAGAGAACGACTCAGCTTCTATAGAATCGTATTCATAGTATTCTCCATCTTCACCATTGATGACAACTCTGTAGAGATTGCTGCTAACTTGATGACGTGAACGGCTTTGTCCGAAGCTCAATTTTGATTCTAATGTAACGTGTACCATAACTTTGAATGTTTAATGTAAGATTGAATTACTTAGCTTTTTTAATTTTTACAGTGCATACAGCCGGAAGCAAGGAGAAGGAATGAAAATGTCAAGAGATGGCCGACAAAAATTTCAATCCTATGGACGCAGAGAATTTGGATCCAGGAGCAACTGCACCCCAAAATCTTTGAAACTTTTTCGAGCCAAGTAGGGACTACGACCCTTGCAGCATGACGCTTGCCCGACCTTTGCAATGGAAAAATAGAAAGCGCGAGTAGGAAATCACAGAACAGACAAAGTGGTACGGCGTGGAATAGAAGATGAAATAGCAGGCAAAGCTACGCCATCAAGCAAGCAGACCTAATCTCTGTTGAGAGCAGGGTAGAAGAGGGGAGAAAGAATACGAAATAGAAGCCGTTCTCAGCGGCAGCAAAGGTGAAAAACCTCGCGGTATGGTGGACTAATATTGAAGCATCAAAAGCCAATTATGAGCGGCAAACAATAGCAATCATGACAACCTCAATCAACGAGATGTTCGCACAAGTAGGCAAACCAATGGGCGGTGTCAGGGAAGAACGCAAAACAAGCAAGGTAAGGCTCTCAGCAGCTAAAGAGGAAGGCGAGCATATAAAGCTAAAGCATCTTTCATGATGTCATCATGGTCGAAAGCCAAAGGAGGCAGCGCATCGATGGGGAACCATTGTGCTCTTGCCGCATCGTCCTGACCACATACCTCTGCAGGGGCATCGATAGTGGCAAGATAAGCAACAGTAATAGTGCGCCCCCGAGGGTCGCGGTCCACTTTCGAGTAGGCACCTATCTGATGAATGGAAGAAACCTTCAGGCCAGTCTCTTCCTCCAGTTCCCGTATGGCACATTGTTCTGCTGTCTCATCCATGTTCATAAATCCACCAGGGAATGCCCATCGCCCCTTGAACGGGTCGAAGCCACGTTCAATGAGCAGAACATGAGGTGTGGCTTCAGTAGTCATCACCACGCAGTCAGCAGTAACAGCAGGCCTTGGGTATTTATAAGTGTATTCCATTGAAATCCTATTAGCTTACCGCGTAATTAAGCACTTCATATTGAACATTTGAAGGCTTGAATTCTTTCATGTTTTGTGGACCAGCCATCATTTCCTGAGCTTTATCCATTGCATCAGATAGATTGTCTGCCTCAATGGACAGCTCTTTACTCATAATTATATTTGCTTGAATCTTGAATTCCATATTTTGTTCTTTAGAGTTTTTATGGTTATGCAACAAGCAACAGCGCGGTTAGGATGCCAAGACTTTCTGCAGCCATTAGTCCTTGCCACCAGTCATCTGTCAGCTTGTGTTCTACAATATAATCACGCAGCTTCTTTCTCCAGGTTTCATTATGAAGAAGAACCCAGAGGTCATCATCGAATGATGCAAACTCCACATAATCCTTCAGCCATCGCTTGGATGGTGTGGAGCCATCAGCTACGGTTGCCTCGTGATGCAGATGCCAGAACCCGTCCGATTGCAGATGCCAGAACGGATTTGAGATGTCAGTGGGATTATGGAACTGGGAGTGTTGGGTATATTGCTTCATCAGGGTGAGGTATCGATTCTCTAACCAATCATTTAGAGCAAACTGGTTATCTGTGAATTTTCCACATTCGACGCTATCTATAAGCGCCAACAACAGCACGGGCTTTGCCACAATGACCTCGCCATGTATTTTTGCCTGCCGTATGTTCATTATCCGCTTGGTATAATGCGCATAGCATTGCTCGTAGTTGTAGTAATGTAGCGTCCTGTTCATGTGTTTTAGATGAAGTAATATATGTCAATAATGGGCTGGATCACTTTCTGCTGCCATCGGAATCTGCATGGTTTCTTCCATTTGCGGATAAGGAGTCACTCTCGCATTATGGTCTTTTAGCCATATATGATTTAGAGTGAAAGCGATGGAATCCAAAGTGCCTTCCAGTTTTTGGGGCTTGAGTTCACATTCCCAAACAACTATGCTGTGCCAACCCATTTTTGCCAGTTTGCGTTGTTCTTCCTTGTCTCGTTCTTTGTTTCGCTTGACCTTAGTCATCCAAAACTCCGTATTTGATTTCGGAATTGTGTAGTACTTGCATCCATTATGACCATGCCAGAAGCAGCCATTTATGAAGATGCAAGTCCTATATTTCCTCAGTACAAGGTCGGGATGTCCAGGCAGTCGTTTGTCGTTCAGTCGGTATCGGAAACCCCTCTTCCACAAGCCCTTTCGCACAACCAGTTCGGGCTTCGTGTCCTTCGACCGGATGGAAGCCATACAATCGTGCCTTTGCTGTGGAGAAAGTTTGTCCATTATAATAAATCTTGTGCAGGATGTTCCTTACAATATTTGAAGAACTCGTTCCTAGACTTGCATAGTCCACGAAATACGACAGGGAACGTTCCATGGATTACAGGTGTTTCCAACTCTGTCCAATCTACTACATCAAACTTTATACGAACCGGATAGTCTGAACCATTAATTTCCTTCAAAGACGCTTTTGACACCTTATAATATCCATTTATATGTTTACCGGGTTCAAAGGGAGCAATGTATCGAACTGTTTGTATGTCATCAACCTCTTGCATTCCTTTTCGCCCCATAACTATAGAAGTTGCAAGACCATTTGTAATAGATTTAACATCCATATTGACATCCTTATCTAAAGCCAAAATCATATATACAGAATCCTTTGGCTCATCATGGGTATAATATAGACCCTTCTGAGGAATGCTCTCGTCAAGAATCTCTGTAGAAGCTTTCCCTATGAGCGATTCTATGAACTGCAAAAGAAGCTCCCTGTTCTCCACATCCTTGGGGCGCAATGGGAATGCACCGATATTTACTTCATCGATGGTCTTGTAAAACTTCGAAACTTCCACATCTGCCTTTTGTCCGTCACCCGGGAAAAGGATATAACCGCCTATAATCTCTTTCTTCAACTCGTTTGAGGTGTGCTCTTTGTAATAGATGGCATCTCTATAGCGGTGCATTTGGTTGATTGCATCTTCCGGCGGTGTATCAACGCCGTTCACTCTTCCCTCTATTCGATATTTCGCATCAAACAGATAGGTCAACTTCATATCCTTCTGCTGGTCATGCTTTGTGAGCTGAAGGACAATATCAGGCTTTTGAGCAACAGTAGGAACGACAAGGTTCTCCATGCTAATGTTATCGTTTTCCTTGTCGGTATGTTTGGGATTATACACAAGTTCTGCCAATTCCACATCATTCTTCCTGAACAGAATACGCGAATGTTCTCCCTTGCCCAGTTCCCATGTAAAGATACCGTTCATTTCCATACGGTTGCGATGGTCAATATCCACATCAATACCCAGCAATTCCTTTACAATATGGCTTACTTCAATGAAACACCATATCTCATAGAGTGTGGCAATATCCTTCGATTGAAGTCTATAGATTCCATCATTCAGGGAGTAGGCACGTCTCAGTAAATTCCATGTCCGATATACTTGACTGTACCCCGATGCCCTTTGCAGCACCAGGCTTTCTTGATTCATACCATTGAACCGTCCAACTGTGCGGAAGAAAGGATTTCTTTGAAGATGTTTCAATGTGTCTAGCATGCTCTGCATTTCTCCCTTGAATGGATCAGATGCTCCCTTGATGGCTTCTATCCGTTTCTTCAACGCTTCATATTTAGCCGTTATCTGCCCTAGAGCATGTTTTAGGAAACGGTTCTCCTGTGTGTCATTGCTCTGTATCTGCTGTTCTACCCTGTAGAGGTGCGCCTGTTCCCTGCGATGTTCAGCCAACTCATTCTCTATTGATGTAGGAATCCTTGTTAACTTGTCGGCACGCAGAAAAGTTTCAATGCCATGAAGCCTATGGCGAGGCCGCTCTATGATGCTCTTGATGGCACTGATAAATTTCTTTTGTTCCCCAGCGAAGATGCTCCACCATATTAGATCCGGTGTCTCGCCCTCCGCATCGGGTGAGAAGCCATGAAAAGTGCGCCTCATGTAGTCAAGCGATAACATGCGGTATTCGCTCTCAATGTCTTCTATAATCTTCCTCCAGTGTTCATGATAGTTTAGTTTGGTACTGAGTACATCAAAGCCAAAGCGGAAATGCCGCAATTCAGAGCCTACCTTATAATCAATGAGTATTTCACTCTTGCCTATGTCGTTGCCATAGTTTATAAAACCGGCAAGGATGCCTCTGCGAAAACTGAAATTTTCGTTGTCGGCCTGAAGAATGCTGCCGAACCGAGCATTACTGACATGCTTTCCGAACTCTATCCATATTGGGTATTCGGCATTATCGAAAAATACGGCTGGTGCAACCTCACCATAATTGATGAATTGTTCTTCACCTTCTTCATCTTGCCTGACCACAGACACAACACCATCCGACCATGAGTAAGTCGAGGTCAGATTCTCTTCCCCTACGTTTCTCACAGCCTTATCCCAAATAGCATCGAACTTACTACATTCAATGCTCATGGTGAAGTCTTGGTGTCTTATTGTCAGGATATCCATATTAGTAACTATTTAAGTCATATTTAGACTTATTTATTGAATTCCAATCAATTTTAGAGATGAGATTGTTAAAATAAGTTCATGAAAATTGCTCTGAATTGCAAAGTTCAAATCTTCTAATATTTCTTTTCTCCTTTTACTTAGCTCCAGAAGCTTGTATAGCCAGATGACAGACGCTTTTTCATTTCGTCCAATTTGGCTAGAGAAATAGAAGTATATTTTTTATCTTCTTCAAAGATACCATCAAAGGCTTCTTCAAGACCCTTATGTATGGCTTCCTCAAGATTTTCTAGGAAATTCATACTAACTTTCGTCTCATCACCTTCAATACGAGAAAGTATTTTCATATTAGTAATCTCATCCAAAGCACGAGCAACGACAAAAGGTTCTATATAAATATTATCATCATCTCCTTCAATCTGATCGTATGGCAGATTGTTGACTACATAGAGAAGGGCTTCATTCCTTGTGCGATAGGCAATCTTGAAGGGTGTTCCCTCTAACTTTTCATTGATGTTTTGTAGATATTTGATAACGGTATTGCAAACTTCTCTGTTTTCGGTGTAAACGTCTTTACCTTCAACTGCAGTTCCTATCAGTTCTTCCTTTCCAATTTTTCCGATTGGTTCATTTTGATTTTCAAGACCACTTTCAAGGTCAACCTCATTCATCTCAATTGTCATTGCCCTGTCAAGCACCTTTCGGCTGAAAGAGAATGTGGTTTCATCCATATTGACGGTACCCATTACTATGAGATTCTGTGGTATACTAATTCCTTCTTCGAGGAATCGCTTGCGCACCTCATCATCATCTGTCAGTTCTCCTGTCATAACACGGTACCAGTCTTCTTTGCTTTTCTTTAGGATGGGGTCTGTTATAATGTTTCCTTCTGAATCAGCTTTTCGGCTTTCAATCACACTAAGATATTCCGCGAAGTATTGTTCTACAGGTGCCAAATTCATTTCATCTAAGCAAAGGAAATATGGAACATCTTGTTCCTCCCACGCACGAGCAATGAACTTAAGAAAATCCCCAGCAATGAAGACAGGCTCTCCACTGACACGGCTAACATACCCTAAAAGTTCTGAGGAATCATGCCAATTGGGCTTTACTTGAACTATCTCAAAGTTTCGTGGTTTATGTTCTTTGAATTCTTCGCTATCATCATCCCAACATGCACGTGCCAATTCGCGAACAATACGTGATTTACCAGTGCCACTAATTCCGGCAAGTAAAAGGAATGGCTTTGACTTTATGGCAGTGATAAAAGGACGATACTTAGGATTGAAGCTGATTTCAATATTTTCTTTGTGAATTGAGAACAAATCCAACAATTCATCAACTGTTAACGTTGCCCTATTATTTACCAAATTATAGCCAGAAAAAAAATCACTAAGCTTCTCTTCTTTAGGCATCAATGCTTCTACTAGCTCTTCTGTGAAAAGAGAAAGCAATTGGCGTTTTATGGAGTAAACATCTAATGTGGTTATCAATTGGTCGCGAAGCACCCAAATAATAAGTGCACATCTTAAATCTTGATTGGTGAGATATCCCTTTATGTTTTTATAGTAAGTCGAATCTCTTATTAAAGTGTTGTTTCTAACTTTAAATAAAGGATATCGGCCTCTCGTTGGATAATCATATGTATATTTAGTGTTTTGTTTTGAATTATTCACCACCCCGGCAGAATAGAAGTTACTACCCACTCCACAATCATCTAATTCTTTTATATTAGTATAAAAGTTTGTAGTATAATAACTTCCTGTAATGGCAACTATTTTCTTTACGTTTCTGGTAAATGTGTCTCGATTCTCAGCATATTCTAAATCACAGTCTTCTTCTTCTTCTTTATAAAACATATCAAAGGCAAGTAAGTGTCTCAAGGCACTTGTATACTGTGTCTGACCTTGTCTGTGATCTTCTGTCAAGGTTGAAAGAGTAAGATATGCTTTAAATAGCAATTGTTTAGGAAGATACCCCATAGTTATTCATTTGATAAAAAGTTTAACAATGCTTTTGCAACTACCCATCCTAATACCGGCGGAACTGCGTTACCAATTACTTTATATTGAGCTTGGAGAGGTATGTTCCCAAAATAATATTCATCAGGGAACGATTGTATGCGCGCACATTCTCTTACAGAATACCTACGATTTTCTACGGGATGAGTTATTCCACAGTTTTCTGGCTGGGCAGAAGCTGTAATAGTTCCGTTTATTTCACCAAAAGCAAATCTTCTGAAAAATTTGGGAGCATGATATTTTTTAGGATCATCTGCAATTTTTTTAAATCTTGGTGAAAGTAATTCATATGGGATGTCTTTCCAAGAACGACCTTCAAAGACGATTTCCGGTAAATCAGATTTGTGAAAGCCAGGTGTAAAATACTCAAAAGCTTGCATTCCATGTCTACAACTACCTATCAAATCTACAGAACGTTGAGTAGTATCGCTATATTCCCATACAACATTATCTTGCACATCTTCCACTCCTTGTAAAATGGTTCCTAGTAAAAGTTCCTCAACTCTACCATAACTTTTTGATGGAATGTTGTTTTGAAGAACAATGTCCTTCATTAAGTTAAAGTCAAATGCGCCAATGCCCAATCTATCGTCAATACCAATTATTAACACCCTATATCTTTGTTGCGGAACGCCATAGTCACTTGCACAAACAAGCTTTATACTTATGTTGTAACCAAGCTTTTGCATTCTATTAGATATTTCCTCAGGAACAGATGTAATACCATCAGACATCTTAGATGAAAGAATACCTCTTACGTTCTCAAACACAAAAGCTTGAGGCCGATGACCATTTTCGATTTTAGCTCGAATGATTCGCTCACATTCCTCAAAAAGTGTTCCTCTGCCATTAGCATCATTTACCCCTTTTCGGTTTCCTGCATTGGAGAATGGCTGACATGGAAACCCTGCAAGAAGTATGTCAAAATCAGGAATACGTTTTGCTTCCACGTTTCTAATATCTTCCAACAGACAGTTTACGCCGTGATTTGTTAAAAGAGGATTATTATTGTAGCATGTTTGCGCATCAATATCAAAATCGTTAGCAAAAACGATTTCTGTATCTAATCTTTCATAGTTGTGACCAAGGAAATTAAACCCACCTGTAAAACCTAAGTCAAGGCCGCCACAACCAGAGAATAAAGAAGAAATTATTTTGGGCATATTATTGGTTTTTTTATAAAGAAATGGTTTTGTAAAATATTATCGTATAATATTATCGTATAATTGTGATGTTCATATGTTTATAATTAAGAAAAGCCCCCTTTTCTTTTGAAAAGAGGGCGTGGTGATGATTGGGAAAACAAGGCTTAGCACGGCCTGTAACAGCAACAACCATCTTGTCCACGCCCCTTTCCATAGAGCGCGAACATCCGTTGCCTTGTCTGACTGTTACGTACGAGGAGTGCTAATTCTGTTTTCTCAGCCTAGTCAAGGATGTTGGAGACTTCTTTCGTTTATGTCATATCTGTATCGTTTATGTCGTTTTTAATCCAGGAACAGCCAACTGTTAGTGATGTCACTTATCTTGTCGTTGTCCGGCTCTGTTTCGCCATCATCACCCTTGCGGACTAAGTCCTTCAAAGGATACAACTCAGATGTCTTTCCGACCTTAATAGATTCTTTAGCATCTGCTTTAAGGGAGATTTTGCCACAATGCCGACTGATAGCCAGGAC
This sequence comes from uncultured Prevotellaceae bacterium, assembly GCA_902800185.1. Taxonomy (GTDB): domain Bacteria; phylum Bacteroidota; class Bacteroidia; order Bacteroidales; family Bacteroidaceae; genus Prevotella. The sequence continues at coordinate 16,295 of CADCDK010000027.1, read as the reverse complement.
ATCATCCTCATGGTAAAGAAGGTTCACGTAATCATCAACGATGTTCGTGATTCTCTCTTCTAGCGCATGTATGTCTTGAATAGAACTCATATTTGGTTAATGCTTCTACATTCACATGCTGCTCGCACATAGCGCGTGTATGTGCATGCAAACATGCGAATCGGTACAAAGTTAGTAAATTTTCAATAAAAACAAATATCGCAGAGTTAATTTCTATATGATAAAACTAATTTTGCGTTCCGAAACCTATCAAATCCGATACTATATGCTCGGAAATCCAAACAAAATGCTTAATTTTGTGTCATAAATACAGAAGAAAGCACATGTCAGGAATGAAAATATACAAAGGTGAGTTTGACAAGCAGCTCGAACTCCTCTTAGCTCCGCAGATTAAGGCGGGCTTTCCCTCTCCGGCTCAGGACTATATGCGGGAGAGCCTAGACTTCAACAGGGACTTCATCAGGCATCCTGAAGCCACGTTCTACGGCAGAGTGGATGGTGACAGTATGGAGGATGCCGGAATAGACGACGGCGATATAGCAGTCATTGACCGCAGCCTTGAAGCCCAGGATGGCGATATCGTTGTGGGCTATGTGAATGGCGAGTTCACTATCAAGTTCCTCGACTTGAAGCACAAGGCAGACGGCTACATCGAACTGCGCCCAGCCAACAAGAAGTACGATCCCATCCGCGTAGAAGAGTACGATGAGTTCGAGGTATGGGGTGTGGTAGTATGGACAATCAAAAACTGGAGAAGATACTGAAATGTACGGCATCGTTGACTGTGATAACTGCTATGTCTCGTGCGAAAGAGTCTTTCGCCCGGACCTGAACGGCAAGCCCGTTGTTGTGTTGAGCAACAACGACGGCTGTGTCGTAGCCCGCAGCAACGAAGCCAAGAAGATGGGCATCAAAGCCGGCACCCCATACTTCCAGCTTGCCCAACAATTTCCCAACGAGAAGATAGCCGTGTTCTCCAGCAACTATGAGTTGTATGGAGAGCTGACAGGCAGAATCGTAGAAATCATCAAGCAGGAAGCTCCTGCATATTTCAGATATAGCATCGACGAATGCTTTGTCTATTTCGACAGACTGGAGAACACAGACAACAAAGAGCTGAAGGAATGGGGTGAGAACCTTCACCAGCGCATCAAGAAAAGCGTGGGTATGCCCGTCAGCATCGGTCTTGGTTCGACGAAGACCTTGGCAAAGCTGGCCAGTCACTTCGCCAAGAAGTACCCAGGCTATCGCCATTGCTGCATGATAGACACAGACGAGAAGCGCGTGAAGGCCCTGAAGCTCTATCCCATAGAAGACGTGTGGGGCATTGGCAGACGTTATGCTGCCAAGCTACAGGCCTTAGGCGTACAGACAGCCTACGACTTTGCCCAGCATCACGGCGATTGGGTGAGGAACATCTTCAACAACATCGTGATATATCGCACCTGGCAGGAACTGAACGGCATCGATGCTGTCCCCAACGAGGAAATGGCAAAGAAGAAAAGCATCTGCACGAGCCGAAGCTTCAACGGCATGGTAAGCGACTTTGAAACTTTGAAAACCCATGTCACAAACTATGCCGTAAGATGTGCCGAGAAGCTAAGAGCTCAGAAAACAGTAGCAGGTGTTGTCGGCGTGTTCCTCAACACTAATGTCTTCAGGGAAGACCTGCCTCAATACTGGAACTATGAAGAGAAGCGGCTCATCGTGCCGACCTGCAGCACCATAGAAATAGTGAAAGCGGCCACAGAAGTACTGGAGAAGATTTTCATCCCAGGCTACAAGTACAAGAAGGCAGGTGTAATAGTCATGAGCGTAGGCCCAAACAGTCCCGTCCAGACAGACCTGTTCGACTATAATGCCGAGCAGTTTGAGAAGATGAAGCGGCTGGATGCCGCCATAGACTACATCAACAAAATGAACGGCAGCGAGACATTGGTGTTAGGCTCCCAGCAATACACAAAGAAAGATGGCAAAGGAAAAGCCGAAGTCTTTGCCAATGCCATCAAGCACGATTTCAAGAGTAAGAACCCCACCACAAGATGGTCAGATATCATCGTATTAAAATAAGATTGATATGGAAGTATTTGTAACAATTGAGAAAGCAAAGGATGGGAGCTATTGGTGTCAGACAGAGACAGAAATACTTGGCGGCTATCTAACGTCCACAGGCAGAACCATTGAAGAAGCAAAGGAAAACTTGAACGAATGTCTTGCTGAAGCAAAGGAGGACTTAGAAAGAAGGCAAATGAAAAAAGGCATCATGATGGCGCTGGCGCTGACGGCCGCACTCACGGCTGGGGCACAGGGCACAGCGGAGGACTACCGCAGAGCGGCAGAGCTGCCGCAGAAATTTGCCGCCTCGCAGGTGAGCGGCTGGGTGAGCGGCGTGGAATGGAAGGACGACAGCACGTACACGCTGAAATACTACAGCGACCCCGCCCCGCAGCAGGAGCGCTCCCGTCGCCGCCCCGAAACGCGGCGCACGGAGACCAAGCAGGGCCCGCAGAAGCTCGAGCGCCACTGGATGAACGAAGACGACGAGCGATGGGGCGCACCGGTGCCCTCGCCCGACAGCACGATGGTGGCCTACATCAAGAACGACAACGTCTACGTCTCGCAACGCGACGGCAAAGACGAGCGCGCCCTCTCGCTGGACGGCACCCTCGGCGCCTACTACAGCGCCCGCATCCAGTGGAGCCCCGACGGGAAATACGTGGCCGCCTGCCGCATCCGTCCCGTCAGCCAGAAGCGCTACGTGTACTACGTGGAGTCGTCGCCCAAGAGCCAGCTGCAGCCCATACTGCACCAGCAGGAATACGCCAAACCCGGCGACGAGCGCACGCAGAAGACGCCCTGCATCTTCGAGGTGAAGACCGGACGCGCCGTCATCCCCGACAACGCGCTCTTCAGCAACCAATACGACCTGTGGGGACCCGAATGGCTCGCAGACAGCCGCACCCTCGTGTTTGAATACAACGAGCGGGGCCACAAGGTGTTTCGCGTGCTGGCGCTGGACGCCGAGAGTGGAAAGGTGCGCAGCGTGATAGAAGAGACGAGCAAAACCTTCGTCAACTACAGCCGCCACTTCCGCCAGAACATCAAGGGCGACACGCAGATGATCTGGATGAGCGAACGCGACAACTGGAACCACCTCTACCTCATCGATGTGGCCTCCGGCAAGACGCTGAAGCAGCTGACACGGGGCGAATGGGTTGTGAGGAAAGTGCTCCACGTGGACGAGGAGCGGGGCCTCATCTTCTTCACCGCCAGCGGCATGAACAAGGACGAAGATCCCTATCATGTGCACTACTGCACGGTGGGGCTGGACGGCAAGGGACTGCGCGACCTCACTCCCGAAAAGGCGAACCACAAAGCCACGTTCAACAAGAGCTACACCCGACTGGTCGACACCTACTCCAAAGCCGACCAGGCTCCCGTGACCGTCCTGAGGACGGTGGACGGCGGCGAGCCTCAGGTGCTGGCCAAAGCCGACATCAGCAAGATAGAGAGCAAGGGATGGAAGGCGCCCGAAATCTTCACCGCACCCGGACGCGACGGCAAGACGCCGATGTGGGGCCTCATCTACCGGCCCACGAACTTCGACCCCAGCCGCTCCTACCCCGTCATCGAATACATCTACTCCGGCCCGGGCGACGCCTATGTGCCGAAGGATTTCCAGAGCTTCAACTGGTATATCTCCTCTCTGGCCGAGCTCGGATTCATCGTGGTGCAGCTGGACGCCATGGGCACCTCCTACAGAGGCAAAGCCTTTGAGGAAGTGTGCTACAAAAACCTGAAAGACGCCGGACTGCCCGACCGCATCGCCTGGATCAAAGCCGCCGCCAAGCGTTATCCCTACATGGACATCGACCGCGTGGGCATCTTCGGCTGCTCGGCCGGCGGACAGGAGAGCACCAACGCCGTGCTGCTCCACGGCGACTTCTACAAGGCAGCCTTCTCCGCCTGCGGCTGCCACGACAACAGGATGGACAAGATCTGGTGGAACGAACAGTGGATGGGATGGCCCGTGGATTCGAGCTACATCGAATGCTCCAACGTGGAGAACGCCCACCGTCTGGATCGTCCGCTCATGTTGCTCGTGGGCGAACTGGACGACAACGTGGATCCCGCCAGCACCATGCAGGTGGTCAACGCTCTGGTGAAAGCCGGAAAGGACTTTGAACTGGTCGTGCTGCCGGGCGAACACCACACCATGGGCGGCAGCTACGGAGAGCACAAGCGCTTCGACTTCTTTGTGCGCCACCTCATGGGCGTGAATCCGCCCAAATGGAGCGATCTGAAAAAAACGGAATGAGCATGAAACGCACGCTGTCCTGTCTGCTCCTGCTCTGGAGTCTCTCCTCCACCGTCTTCGCCGGAGGTGATCTGCATCTGACGGCAGAAGAAGGTACGGTGCCGATGCTGCCCGCCGCCCTGTGGGACGGAAAGGAATGGCGGCAGGTGCGCTGGGACAACAGCGCCAGAGAAACGGAAGAGGCCGAAGCTGCGATGAAGGCCGGCAGCAAGTATGAGGTGGAAGGCACGCTGCTCGGCAGCGGCAAGACGGTGAAGGCACACATCCTCGTCACCGCGCCGAAGGAGAACGCCCTGCCGCAGATTAAGGCCCGTCCGCTCTCGCTCAAGAGCGTGCGCCTCACGGGCGACAACATCCTCACGCGCAACCGCGACCGCGACATCGCGATGCTGCTCTCGATGGACGTCTCACAGCAGCTCTACAACTACCACGACACCTACGGACTGACGACCGAAGGGATGGCCGTCGCCGACGGATGGGACTCCCCCACCACCAAGCTCAAGGGACACGGCACGGGACACTGGCTCTCGGCCCTCGCCCTGGCCTACGACGCCACCTGCGACGAGGCCCACAAGGCGCAGCACGAAGCCCTCTTGGAGCGGATGCGCCTCATGGTGGACGAACTGCGCCGCTGCCAGGAGCGCACCTTCGTCTGGAGCGACTCCCTCGGGCGCTATTTTGAGGCCCGCGACCTGCTCCCGGGCGAAGCGCTCACGAAAGCCAAAGGCACGTGGGCCGCTTTTGACGACTACAAGCACGACTTCCGTCACTACGGATACGGCTACCTCAACGCCATTCCGGCGGAACACTGCGCCCTCATCGAAGCCATGCGCCCCTACAACAACGAGGAATGGGTGTGGGCGCCCTACTACAGCGTGCACAAACAGCTGGCCGGACTCTGCGACATCGCTGAATATGTGGACGATCGGGAGACCGCCGGAAAGGCACTCCTCATCGCGCGCGACATGGGTCTCTGGGTGTGGAACCGTCTGCACTACCGCACGACGCCCCAGCAGCGGGCCCGCATGTGGAACATGTATATCGCCGGCGAAGTGGGTGGCATGCAGGAGGTGCTGGCCCGACTGGCCACACTCGTGCCCGAGGAAAAAGAACGGCTGACGGAAGCCGCCGGATATTTCGACGCGCCCGTCTTCTACGATCCGCTCTCGCGGGGCATCGACGACATCCGCACACGCCACGCCAATCAGCACATCCCCATGATCATCGGAGCGCTGAAGCTCTACGGGCTCAACGGGAACACATATTATTATAATGTAGCCTCCCACTTCTGGGATCTCGTGCAGGGACGCTACACCTACGCCACTGGCGGCGTGGGCAACGGCGAGATGTTCCGGCAACCCTACGCGCAGATGGTCAGCATGCTGCCCAACCCGAACATCAACGAGACCTGCTGCGCCTACAACCTCATGAAACTCTCGCGCGACCTCTGCTGCTACAACCCCGACGACGCCCGCTATATGGACTACGCCGAAAGGCTGCTCTCCAACCAGATTGTCGGCTCGCTCGCACCCGACCGCTGGGCCGTGTGCTACCAATACGCCGTCGGCGCCGATGCCCAAAAGCCTTTCGGCAACGAGACGCCGCAAGCCACCTGCTGCGGCGGCACGGGCGTCGAGAACCACGTGCGCTATCAGGAATGCTGCTACTACACGGGCGGCGACACGCTTTGGGTGAATCTCTATCTGCCCTCTGAGGCGCAATGGCAGGAGAAAGGACTGCGCCTGAAGCTGGAGGGCGACTGGCCCATGCAGCGGGGCACGCTCCGCATCACAAGCCGTCAGCCCGTCACCATCAGGCTGCGCGTCCCCTATTGGGCCACAAAAGATTTCTGCGTGAAGCTGGGCGGGAAGCGCATCGGAAGCAAGGCGCGCCCCTCGTCTTATATCGAGATTCCGCAGCGTCTGTGGACCGAGGGCGACAGCGTGACGCTGGAGATGCCCTTCGGCGACCATCTGTGGTACGGCCCCGACCCCGTTGACGGCCGCTGGCTGGCCTGCAGGATGCACGGCCCGCTGGCGATGGTGACGCAGGACGGCGGACAAAGCTTCGTGCCCGACTACCTCTACACCGGAAGAGCCACACACTATCTGGACGCCGGAGCGGTGAAAAGCGCCAAAGGCACAGTGAAGCGCAACGCTCTGGCCGAAGCGCTCTCCCTGGCCCGAAGCCGCCGGGAAGAGGGACGCGAATGGGCCCCTCACGGGCTGCGCCGCATGACGGCTCAGATGAGGAAGAGCGAGAGCGTGCTCTCCGACCCGTCGGCCACACAGGAACAGGTGGACGCCGAAACGGCGGCACTCTCATCCATACTCAACGGCATGCGACCCGCCTCGCTGGCAGAACCCGAAGATGTGGCTGCGCTGCAAGGGCAGGTGGCCCGTCTGCGTGCCGCCTCACCCTCGGACGGGTCGCTCCTTGAGGCCCTCGACTACGCAGAAATGGTCATCCGCTACGTCGTCGACGGCAGCGGCACGCACGACCTCATCCATAAGGCGGAAGAACGCCTCAAACCCTATTTGAATGCACAATAGCATCATACTATGTCTATGATTCATAAATTTCTGGACCAGGTCCAGTTCAAATCCCAACGAGTAAGACCCCCACTACGAGGTGGTCAGATACCATCGTATTAAAATAAGAGTACCATGGATGAAGAAAAGAGTTTAAACCAGGAAGTACCCTTGGAAACCATATACCGATATACTCTGAAAGAGAATGCCAGGCTAAAAGCAGAGAATGAGCAACTTGAAAATAAGATAAAGAAGCTTGAAAACTCCATCACCTCATTCAAGAAGTGGCAGAGAAAGGTGGTAGAACGTAACTATGAATTCTGGATTCACAATGCGAAAGAAATCATAGGAGAAGGTGTTGATAGGCAAGAATGCAGAGAATTACTAAGATTCTTCAAGGCATACGAAGCATATAATGGAGCTATAAATTCACTTCTGAGGGACAAAGAAAAGATGGAAGAAAACGCAGACAAACTCAAAGCAAGATATGGCATACAGTAGATTTGAACAGACAGAAGAAGTCCAGCGAGAGGAGCTAATCCGAAAGATAGAAGCTTCTGTAAAGAGCATGTCTTTACGTGAACTGGAGGCCCTATATTATGAACTGAGTACAAAGAACTATATAAGTGAACGACTATGATTTTAACGACAACCCCACAGATTGAAGGCCATCCCATTCGCGAGTATAAGGGATTGGTAACAGGAGAGACCATTATTGGCGCAAACGTAATCAAGGATATCAAAGCCAGCATCAAGGACTTTTTCGGAGGCCGTTCCGGAAGTTATGAAAGAGTCCTTATTGAGGCAAAGGAAACTTCCTTGAAAGAAATGACGGAACGCGCTCAGTCAATGGGAGCCAATGCCATCGTAGGCATAGACATAGACTATGAGACTGTAGGCGAGAGTGGCTCCATGCTCATGGTTGCCACCAGTGGCACAGCTGTAGTTATCTGATTTGTCTTCAATTCATGATGGCAAAACATATTTGCAGCCCACCATGATGGTAGTAAGGCTACAACAGCATAGCATCATCTGTTCCAGCCCAGTAAATCGTGTCAGCACCAACCTCGACGAAGGCGACGCCATCGGCTATGGCGGCGGCAGCAGCACTCAGTCCGCCCGCGTGAAGAGCAATACCGTGGACTGGGACGACGAGTGGTAATAATGAAGACGTGCCTCCCCGTCTGTTTGCAATCGCAAGCGATGGGGAGTCCCCCTGACACAGCACATCGCCTGCATCAACACACTGATGCAGGCGATTTTTGTGTGAAAATGAGGCCTATCTCACCCCTCCACTCAATATTTTTTACTTTTCATTCTTTCATGTCTCACTTTTTTTTTATCTTTGTGCCCGAAATAGCACATTGCAGTCCGAGTGTGCCTAAGTGTACTACGTTTCTGTTGACAGCATTGATAAAAAACAATAATTAATAACTATATGAAAAAGAAAGTATTACTGATTCTTGCCCTGCTGTGCGCGGTCGCGCAGGGGGCATGGGCGCAGATTCCCGACCCAACTGTCTTTGACGACGTGTGGGACGGTCATTCTACTTCGAAGCCGGAATACTACACAGGTTATTTCGATGAAAATCCAGCGTATCAAGGATATTCCGATGTCGTCATCATTAAGAAGGCATCAGAGCTGGCATACCTCCGAGATCACTTCAAATCATATGACAGAGATAACTTTCTGCTGCTTGCCAACCTTGATATGGGAGCCGTATCGTGGATTCCGATGGGTAACAACAACGGAGATATCACTTCTTACTGGGGCACGTTCTATGGCAACGGCCACACCATCCGCATCGTCATCGAGAATGCCACCGACAACTATCAGGGCCTGTTTGCCGAGATAGGCAGCCGAGGATACGTCAGAGACCTGCATGTGACGGGCAAGATAGCGTGCAAGAAATCGCGACTGGTGGGCGGCATCGCCGGTGAGAGCTGGTCTGATGACATCAGTAACTGCTGGGTGAGCGCCGACATCAGTTCCGAATGGAGAGAAGCTGCGTCATCATATACGGCCAAGGTGGGCGGCATCGTCGGCGCAAACGAAAGTTCCTTTTCTCCCAGTACCATAAAGTATTGTGTGATGACCGGCAACGTGGCCAACAACGATGCCGACGTGGGTGGCATCGCGGGTTTTAATGCTGGTCGTATGGAAGATGCCAAATGTGTTATCGATCACGTCACTTTCTATGGCTCTGTTTCGAGTGAGCACAAGCAGGACAACAAGTACGTAGGTGATCAGGATGGTAAGCTGAGCGATGAACACGACTCGTTCACTGACAGCAAACTGGCCGAACACCTCAACAGCTTCACGGGCAACGACCTGTATCGCTATGCCGTCAAGTATCCTTATGCCGTCACCGTCAAAATCGTAGGACCGGGTACTGTCCGGACTTGGGCTGCGGATGAGTACGACGTACGGGGAACGCGCTCGGGCAAGACCTTCTCGCTGAATGCGACGTCGGGCGCTGTGACGAGCGTCACCATCAAGGATGCCGACGGCAACAATGTTCCGCTGCAAGGACATGGTCGGACCAATGACGGAGATAGCTATTGGTTCGTCATGCCGACGAGGAACGTCACCGCCACCGTAACCTTCTCTACGCCAGCATGGCTTAACCATGCCGGTACGGAGAACGACCCCTACATCATGACCAGTACTGCCGATTGGAACGAGTTTGCCAATTTCGTCAACAACGGCATCAACTTCAGCGGCAAGTATATAAAGCTAAGTAGCGACATCAGCGTTTCGACAATGGTTGGCGCCAGCCATGACAAGTCGTTCCAAGGCACCTTCGACGGCGACCAGCACACGCTGACCTTCACGAAAGGCTTGGCAGCCACGCCTTTTGCCGAGGACTACTGTGCCCCGTTCCGCCACGTGAAGAATGCCACCATCAAGAATCTGCATGTGGCTGGCGAGATATACACCAGCGCCATGAAGGGTGCCGGACTGGTGGGCGAGTCGCACGGTGCACTGACCATCGAGAATTGCCGCTCGTCGGTGGCCATCAACAGCAGCAAGAAGGGCGACGGCACCCACGGTGGATTCGTGGCCACACTTAGCGGAAAGGACAACGACATCAGAATCGATGGATGCATCTTCGACGGCTCCTTTGCCACCACCAACGGCACCATCGGCTGCGGTGGCTTCATCGGATGGCCCGTGTATAACAAGCCCATCATCAAAAACTCGCTCATGAAACCCACCAGCGTGGCCCCAGGTATGCTGAACAACACCTTCGCCCGCTGGCACACTACCTACGAGCCGAGCATTACCCAAAGCCACTTCATTGCCGTGGACAACCTGCCCGGCAACCAGGGTGCGCAGATTTACGTCACCGCGCCAACCCCCAAGAATGAAATCTACAAGCACTTGACAGCTATTGATGGCAATAAATACTACACGCTTTGTACGGTTAGCGGCGTGGAGATTTATTATCAGCTCGTGGAGGGTACCAGCCTCTCGCTCTCTCCCTTTGTCACCGCTGCCGACAGCACGGTGCTCAAGAAGGGTGAAGACTATACCTACACTCCTGAAACTATTACTGCGAAGGGTGAATACACTATGACTATTACTGCCAAAGCCCCCAACATCGGCACAATGACCCTTCCCACCATCTACGTGGCAGAGGCTGCTGCCGTAACCAGTGATGTGTCTGAAATGAAGAAAGGTGTCTATTGTGTACATAAAGACGTGACCATAGAAGACCGCATCACCATCAACGGCGACGTTGTGCTGTATCTTGGTGCGGGAACGCTCTATGCCAAGAAGGGCATCGAACTGAGCGAGGGCAACAGCCTGACCATTGAAGGCCCGGGCGCGCTGGTCATTGAGGGCTGCGACTACGGCAAGTCGGGCATCGGCGCCACGAACGTGGGAGTGCTCATCATCAACGAGGGCATCATCCGTGTCACAGGTGGCGGAAATGCAGCAGCCATCGGCGGCGACCTCAACAACGAAAAGGGTGGCAGCATCACCATCAACGGCGGCGTGGTCAATGCCACGGGCGGCGACCTCGCTGCAGGCATTGGCGGCGGCGCCGACGTTATGGTGGGTCATTATGGCGTATGTGGCGACATCACGATCAATGGCGGTCAGGTGACAGCCAAAGGCGGATATACCCTTTCCGACGGCTGGCCCGAGGGCAATATGGCCGGTATCGGTCCCGGTGCAGAACTCCACGCATCAGACGATACCTTCTCTCACAGCGGCACGCTGACACTCAGCTGGACCAATGCAGGCGACTTCGTCTATAGCAGCGGCTATGCCAATCCTGGGGGCAGCACACTGCGCAGCATCACCTTTACCAAGCCGTTCCTTCTGGACGGTACGCAGACAGTAGCCACAGACAGAAACATCCGCGGCAGGAAGATTGTACCACAACAGTAAACATTGAGCATTGAACATTGAAAGTTGAAAATTGAAACAAATGATACAAATGAAACACAAGATATTGCTGACAACGGCTTTGCTGTGCATCGCCGTACAAGGGACTTGGGCTGACACATGGGACGGATCGTCAACAAAACGCCCAGCATATGACTCCGATAGGGATTGTATCGTCATTAGGACTGCTGCCGAATTGGCCTACATCCGTGATTGTTGGGATGATAAGTCATTATATGAAGAATTATATTATTTAATTGTAGATTACAACAAGGAATACTATAAATGGGACTACATTCTGGAGGCCGACCTCGACATGAGCGCCGCATCATGGGAACCTATGGGTGGCACGCGCTATATTGGCACGTTCAACGGCAACGGCCACACCATCCGCATCAAAATAGAAGACACCTCTGACAACTACCAGGGGCTCTTCGAGACGATTGGTGGGGTTGGCAAGGTGACGAACCTCCACCTGGACGGAAAGATAAAGGTGGGCAATGCACGAATGGTGGGCGGCATCGCTGGTAACAACTATGGCACGATAGAGAACTGCTGGGTAAGTGCCGACGTGGAAAGCGACCATTATCATTCCTCGAAAGACGCCGACCTGGGCGGCATCTGCGGATGGAACGAATCGGACGGTAAGATAAAGTACTGCTGCATGACGGGCAACGTGACGAACACCAATGGCAATTCTGGCGTGGGCGGCATTGCGGGCAGCAACGACGGAACCATCCAGCACGTCACCTTCTACGGCTCCGTGTCGGTAGATCATGACCAGGACAACAAGTGGGTGGGCGACCAAGATAAGACGCTGGAAAACCAGTACGACTCGTTCAACCAGAGCGAGTACGATGCTTCCAGCGACAACGACATGTACCGTAAAGCCATCAAGTACCCCTACGCCTTAACTGTCCGCACCGAGGGCTACGGCAGCGTCCAGGTTAGCAGTTGGGAGAACGACATTACGCGGTGGTACCCTGGCGGCACTGTCAAGCTGACCAAGAAGACGGGGCTGGTTTCACGCATCGACATCAAGGATGCCGACGGCAACTGGGTTTACTCTAACGGCGACATCAACGGCACGCTTGAATTCACCATGCCGAAGCGTGACGTCAATATCACGGTCGTCTTCGGAGTGAACTGGCCGAAGCAGGGTGCAGGCACGGAGTCTGACCCCTACATTATCGGTGACTTGGAGGATTGGAACCAATTTGCCTATTACGTCAACAATGGTAATAGCTACAGCGGCAAATATGTAAAACTGACGGCCGACATCAATGTGACACAGAAGTGCGGCACCGTGTCAGGTTCTACGCAGGTGAACCCCTTCAGCGGTAACTTCGACGGCGGTGGCCACACCATCACCGCCAACATCACCGACAGCAGCAACCAGGGCACCGCCCTCTTCAGCTACATCAACGGTGCCACCATCAAGAACCTGAAGGTGGCGGGCACTATCACTGGCGACATGCACGCAGCAGCCATCGTGGGCTTCTCGAAAGGCACGGGCAACAGCATCGAGAACTGCGCGGCGACGGTCACCGTCAATGGCAGCGGCTATGTTGGTGGCATCGTGGGCCACGCCATTGACAGCGACATCAGTATCAGCGGCTGCGTCTTCAGCGGCCTGATGAGCTACGGTGGCAACTATACGGGCGTATTCATCGGCTGGGGCGACAGCGGCACCAGAAGCGTCACCGACTGCCTCTACATCATGCAGGACGGCCAGAACACCAAAAACTTCGACCTCGTGAAGGACGGCGGTACGCTGACCATGACGAACTGCTACAAGACCACAGCTGCAGGCTCGCAGGGTACGCTGGTCTATACCGTCGCTGCCGACAACGAAATCTACAGACCAGTAACGGCTGCTGACGGCAATACCTACTACATACACTGTGCGGTCAGCGGTGTAGAGAATTCTTATAAGTACACAGGCAATGTCATCACCATCGTACCAACCATCACTGCTGCCGACGGCACGGTACTCACGGAGGGGACTGACTACACCTGCACTATCAGCCCTGCCGCCGTGCAGGAGAAGGGCGAGTACACCATGACCATTACAGCAAACGGCAACAGTTACATCGGAACAAAGACCTTTCACATCATCTTGACAGACGGTACTTCGGTAACCAGCGCAACGACTACTCTGACAACAGGTGAATATGTATTGAATAGCAATCAGGATGTCAACGAGCGCATCACCATCAGCGGCGACGTCGTGCTGCATCTTTGCGAGGGCGTCACTTACACCGCCAAGAAAGGCATCGAACTGAGCGAAGGCAACAGCCTGACCATCGATGGATTTGGCACGCTGATCATCGACGGCTGCGACAGCGGCAAGTCGGGCATCGGTGCCAACAGCGTAGGATCGCTCACTATCAGCGGCGTCACTGTCAACGTCACAGGCGGCGACTATGCGGCTGCCCTGGGTGGCGACAAGAATAATGCCAAGGGCGGAAGCATTACCATCAATGGCGGCGCGGTGAATGCCAAAGGCGGCAAGCTGGCCGCTGGCATAGGCGGCGGTGCCGATGACCAGCCCGGACATTATGGCGTATGCGGCGACATCACCATTAATGGCGGTCAGGTGACAGCCCAGAGCGGATACCGGTCTGAAAAATACTGGCGTTATGGTAACATGGCAGGTATCGGTCCTGGCGCAGAGAAGCCAAACCCGGAAGGCGACTATTACGACAGCGGCACGCTGAAGCTCGGCTGGACCAAACCCACCGACTTCATCGATTGCAGCGGATTCGTAAATCCCCAGGGCAGTACGTTAACAAGCATCACCTTTGCCAACGGAAAAGAATTTATGCTTGAAGGCACAGAAACAGTAGCCACCATCGAGAACTGCCGTGGCAAAAAGATTGTACCCCCCATAGTACCCTATATTATCAGCAACACTGCCGAATGGAACGACTTCGTGAGTGCCGTTGCAGGCGGCAACAGCTACAAGGGCAAGTTTGTGAAACTGACGGCCGACATCAGCGTGACGCAGAAGTGCGGCACCGTGAAGGGCAATGTGCAAAAGAACGCCTTCAGCGGCACCTTCGACGGCGACGGCCACACCATCACTGCCACGATTACCGACAACAGCAACCAAGGCACCGCCCTGTTCAGCTACATCAACGGTGCCACCATCAAGAACCTGAAGGTGGCGGGCACTATCACCGGCGACATGCACATAGCAGCCATCGTGGGCTTCTCTAACGGCACGGGCAACAATATCCAGAACTGCGCAGCCACAGCCAACGTCAGCGGCGGCTCGCACATCGGCGGCATACTGGGGCACGGCCTTAGCAGCGACATCGCCATCACCGGCTGTACGTTCAGCGGCTTGATGACGGGCGGCGACTCGGCCAAGGGAGCTATCTTCGGATGGGGCAACAACGGCGGTATCAAGAGCGTCACCGACTGCCTCTACATTATGCAGGAAGGCCAGGACACCAAGGGTCTGGACCTCGTACGGAAATATGCCGGCGACGTCAAGGTGACCAACAGCTACAAGACCACCAAAGCAGAACAGGGCGGATCGCAGCCAAAGAGTACCCGAAGCCTCACCCCCAGCCTCTCTCCAGAAGGCGAGGGGATTGCTGACGACGAGATTGACGACACCATCTATGATGCTATCTGGGCCAATGAATATGACACCATGCCCGAATACTTCGGCAACTTCGTGATGGACTATGGCTTCCTGAAGGTCTATGAAGGCGGTCTGGAATACGACGGCAAATACTACGTCGCCAACATCCTCCTGGCTGACGAAGCCGACAACTATGCTCTCATCAGTCTGGCTAACGAATACATCGTCGATGCCACCCTCACAGGGCGGACATTCTACAAGGACGGTACCTGGCAGACCATCTGTCTGCCCTTCGACCTCGGCGACCCCGATGCTGAGGCCTATCACTGGTTCGACGGCACACCACTCGAAGGCGCTTCGGTGAAGGCGCTCGGCAACGCTGGCGGATGCACCACCGGCTTCGACACCACCACCGGTACGCTCACCCTCGACTTCGTGGATGCCGACAGGATAGAAGCCGGCAAGCCCTACATCGTGAAGTGGAATAGAGGCGGCGACATCGTGAATCCCGTCTTCCGTGGCGTTACCATCAGCGACGAAGACCCCATCGAGCAAAGAACGATGAGTGAGGATGAAAGGGTGCATTTCCTCGGCATCTATTGCCCCGTACAGCTGGAAGCCAATAACTACGCCAATCTCTACCTTGGCCCGGACGGCAAGCTCCACTGTCCGGAGGCGGACGGCTTCTACCTCAACGCTTTCCGCGCAGGCTTCCTCGTGGATCTTGGCGATGTAGTGACTCCCTCCAGCATTGTCATCAACCTCGGCGAAGGAACGGGAATCCGTTCAATGGACAATGGACAATTGATAATTGACAATTCTTGGTACTCGCTCGACGGCCGCAAGCTGCAAGGCAAGCCCTCTCGCGCGGGCGTATATATTAATAATGGTATAAAGAGAGTGGTGAAGTGAGAATAGAGCAGAGCTTGCTCATGCTTTATCGAGCGTGAGCGAGCTCGAGCAAAGCTCAAGGTCGCGATTAAGTAATCCCTCCAGGCGGTAGCGGGTGCGACTCCCGCTACCGTCACAACAACACAACAAATGGAATAATTAACAATTATGATGAAACAAGCAAAACTATGGATGCACGCCGCCATCCTCGTTTTCAGCGCGATGACCGCATTGACATCCTGATCCAACGATGATGACGTTGACGTGGTGGAGCCGGAGCAGCAATTGTTTTCGGGCGTACCGCTCATCATCCTGGACACAGACATCGGCTCATCGACCGACGACCTCTTCTCCTTAGAGATGCTCTATTACTATCAGCAGCAGGGACGCTGCAAGTTGCTCGGCGTGGTGGTGAACCGCGAGGGCGAGGAATGTGCCGCCTGCGCCGATGTGATGAATACATACTTCAATAGCGGCAATGTTCCCGTCGGCTTGGTGCGCAATGGTATCAAACAGCCTAAGGTATGGATCAACTACAAGGCTTTGCCCGACTTCAAAAAT
>CADCDK010000026.1:31897-34246 GCA_902800185.1 uncultured Prevotellaceae bacterium | reverse complement strand
TCAAACGGGAACTGGAACTACTACATCTGATGAAATCGCAGTTAGCAGACTCCAACAGCGGACTGAATGATGAAATCCAGCACCTGAACGAGATGATAGGCCATAAGGAGAAGGAGAAGAACGTCTTGTTGGGTAAGGTGTCATCCCTGCAAAGTAAGTTAGAGCCCAGCAACCTGCTGGCAGAGAAAATAGAGGCGCCTATTGTCGCCACATTCAGGAGGTATGCCACGCAGGTCAAGGAGAAACCTTCGGAAGAGGAATGGAGAGAACTTTGCGACCTTGTTGACAAGACCGTTCCCAACTTCCATGCGATACTCTCGAATAACGGTGAGCTTCCTCCCCACCACTACAGGCTGTGCTGTCTCGTCCGGCTTGGCTTTGACAACACGGACATCAAGGTCCTCATTAGCGAGAACCTCTCGAACATCACCATGACATACAAGAACCTGCACAGGAAGATCCTTCAAGCCTCCGGATCAGCCAAGGACTTCAAGAATTTCATCAGGCGCGTCGGTCAGGAACAGCTCTCATGACTGTCTTTTCAAAAGTCATCATCTCCGGAATGCCCTTTAAACAAAGGACTTTCCGGAGATTAGTTTTTGATTAGTTTTTTCTTCCCCAAATTTTTTCGTGTTTGCTTTTGTTAGTGTATCTTTGCAGTAGTTTTTATATATTTGGAGAAGATGAAAGACAAAATCAGCAAGATGAATTTACATCCATTTAGTTAGGAAGAAGTATGGACGGAAGATGTTGGATATGGAAGAAATTCGGAAGGCCAATAATCTATAATGACATAGAACAGTTTGTTAATAGTGAGTCTCTAAACAAAGGAATTATGTTTGAACTTGCAGCACCTGGTGGCATATCACATATTGATTTATGGAATAAGGGAGATACGGGGTCGGGATTTTATCAGGCAGAAAAAATTTGGTTTTGGGAAATTAAATAATTTGAATATGAGAAAATTTATATTTATTACCATTGTATTCTATGGACTATCTTTTAATATATTGTATGCACAGTCAACCCGCACAGCATGGTATATAGCGGAAACGGTCGATTCTATTCTTACTTATGGTAGATATAAACGTGCATTCTATCCTATACAAGGATTTGAGACGGATGAAAAAGGACAGCTGTGGGTGCTTGTGACATCGGGAGAGCTGTCTGTTATTCATAAAAATGTAAAAAAACTAAATCAAAAAGACAAGACAGACTGGCATGAAATGGAAAATTTTTGTAGCCTGGTCAATCTTTCGGCTTGGTCAAAGGACCAGCAAGAACTTTATCTCAATTCAAAAGTGTTTTTTCAAGTAGAAGGTGACGATATTCATGTTCGTTTCATTACTTCTAAAGGAGTTGAAGAATACAGATATACTTCTCTCATCGGTGGAATAAGCAGATTTAGTACGATTCTTGAAATGAAAGGATATCTTTTTGATTTCATGAAATGACAACAATCCCTGAAGGGATAGCATAGGGCTTTACCCTATGGATATGATTAGAGAAGAATTATCTACAATTTGTAATGAGCAGAACATAAACCTACAATTGAAAAAGAAAAAAAAAGGATATGAAACGTGTAGTAACAAAGATTGGGCATGTCTTCTGTGCCGAAATAGACGGGAAGTACAAATGTTTCCTGCAATTTGTCGCAGTGGATGAAACGCAACTGAATAGTACGGTCATTCGAGTGTTTAAAACACATTATCCGATGGACTATAAGCCAAATCTGGATGAAATAGTCAAAGACGACGTAGATTTCTATGCACATGTGATGCTTAACAACGGAGTAAGAGAAGGAATCTGGTACAGAGTCGGTAAACACCAAGACTTAGGGGATATTGAGAATATCATGTTCAGGCAATATAAAGATAGTGAATTCTATTATGATAAACATGGAATACCACAGATTAGAGAAACCTCCGAATGGTGGATATGGAAGATTAATCAAGACTTCATTGACATAGGAGCAGAATTGCCAAACGAATACAGGTCTTTGCCTGAAGGTTCCGTCTTTCCTTACACCTATATCATTAGAAAAATTAAGACTGGCCATTTTAACCCTTTAGGATCGGGGGATTATAAAATAATGGGAGATTAGGGCATTCGTCGAAAACAATTATGGACAAGAAAGAATTAGGACTTATTATACATAGCGTGCTTGCACCTTTAGGATTCAAAAAGAGGGGGCTCTCGTGGACTTATTATGGAAAAGAAATCAGCGAAAGACTGTGGTTGCAGAAATCTTGCTACGGAGATTACTACTATTTCCATTATGACTACATCATCAATGCTATGGTAAAACATCCGTCGGAAGTCCATACCTATGTGGATTATTCAAAAGAT
>CADCDK010000026.1:0-31756 GCA_902800185.1 uncultured Prevotellaceae bacterium | reverse complement strand
CAACATCTTCAGTTATCAAATAAAGGACAAAACGAGTAGTAACAAAGATTAACCTTTTAACATGAAGAGAAGATGAAAGATAAAATCAGCAAGATGAATTTACATCCATACAGTTTGGAAGAAGTCTGGACGGAAGATGTTGGTTATGTAAAAGAGGAAGCACTGTTATTATTAGACTTCCTCCATGCTGAAGTTCTTCCAATTTTTGGTGGAGAGGTATATTTTTTAAAAGACGGTCATGTCGAATTTAGCCAATACTATCTAAAGGCAAAGGATTTTATCACTCATTACAAGGCAAAAGAAAACATCCCTTTATTCTGTATTGCCTATTGTGATGACATTTATAAATTAATAAATGAAGAATGGGATCAATAACATTTGAAACTTCGGTCGTAAATAAAGATTTGATGAAATGAAGACAAAAACCTCCAAAACCCTTCTCGAAAGCTTTATGTTCTCAAGAACCTGTTCTGTTGCGCAGGAAGATGGGAAAGTGAACTTTCCACTAACTTCCTGACGACAGCAGAACCAAGCACGTTGTGCAGAAGCTTTCGAGAAGAAAAACCAAGAAAATTCTAGACTTTGGAGATAGAAGAAGATAGAGGGAGAAATGGGTTTTCACGGTTTTGGTTTATGTTGGTTTGAATCAGTCGTTTTGTCTGACAAGAAGAAAGCAACCACTTCCAAGCAGGAATCTCCGGAATGCTCTTTAAACAAAGGAAAATTCGGAGATTAGTTTTTGATTAGTTTTTTTCTTCCACAATATTTTCGTGTTTGCTTTTGTTGGTGTATCTTTGCAGCAGGTTATTAAAAAAAATTCAACTTAAACAAAAGAAATGTACAGTAACAAATACAAATGGCTATGGTAAAACAAGGAACAAGAAGAAAAATGAGAAACATGCCAAAAGTTCTTTTCTTGGCGATGATGACACTATTGTTAACGGCCTGTCCGGGCAGGGATGATGAAGATTCAGGTTGCCCACACCTTGTTATCCACAATAACACACAGGACACCGTCTATATGTGGAAACAGGATCTGTTTGTAAACGGAAGCCGTAGTATGGTTTTCGAAATGTATATCATGACACCTGATGAGAGGAAGGAATACGATTATCTGGGAGATGACTCATGGGCGCAAGTCTTCGATCCCAACTCCATGAAAAGCGTCAAGGAGATTCACCTCTACGTCTCTAAGGACAAAGCCGATTATAACAGGTGGACGAAAGATCAAGACAACACAGCATGCTATGAGCAAAAGAAGATTCTCACCTACGAGGAATTCAAGAACGAAAATACAAACATACATGAAATAACCCTTGGAGAATAGGACGATATGATGACAAGAAAAAATAGACTCAGCGTGAGGATGGCAGTGCTGTCTCTCACCTTGCTTCTGACAACCAATCTCATGGCACAGGAACTGCAGCCGTTTGTATATGCCGGCCTGGGAGTTTCCGAATATGTTCATCAAGGCAGCGGGGAAGCCTCGTGGAAATTAGGCGGAGGTACCGACTGGCAGTTTCATAAGCACTGGGGAGTCAGGCCGATGCTGGAGCTGACTCGAAAAGGTGCAGACGAGTTGC
Organism: uncultured Prevotellaceae bacterium; assembly: GCA_902800185.1. GTDB lineage: Bacteria > Bacteroidota > Bacteroidia > Bacteroidales > Bacteroidaceae > Prevotella. The sequence goes on along the minus strand of CADCDK010000026.1, from coordinate 30,173 downwards.
TTCTTTCAAACTACCGTGAACATACATGGTACACCAGAATGTATTATGTGGAAATGCCCGTGGTGGCATACTACACAGGCAGACTTTCAAAAGCCTGGACTATTCAGGCTGGAGCCGGTCCCTATGCTGCATACGGTTTATGGGGGAAAATGCATATATTTCATGGAGACGAATCTTATCATGTCTTTGGAAGTGAGATGGACTTCAAACGCTTCGACTACGGATACCAGCTGATGGCACAGGTTCGGAAGAACCACTGGGCTTTCTCCTTCACCGCTGAAAGAGGGTTCGTCAAGCTGACAGACAAGTTCTATAAAGCCTCCCCATATAACAGAGTCTTTCATATAAATGCCATGTATTACTTCTAACTGGCATCACTTCCACTAAGCGGTAGGCTTGTTACCCGCCCGTGGTACTGGGAGTACCACGCAGTGGAATTCTCAGTACCAGCAAGTGTTTAAAACTTGGAACTGTCAGTACCAACCCACTTGGTACTGACTTTTTGTTTAAATTAGCTGTTTTGTCTAACAAAAAGAAAGCAAATAGGAAAATTCTATTTGCTTTTTGTAAAGCTTCCTTTCTGAAAAACAAAACCTCAAAAACCCTTCTCGAAAATTCGGCGAACAGGTTGAAGACAAAAACCTTCAAAACACTTCTCGAAAGTTTCCGCACTACGTGCTTGGTTCTGATCCGTCAAGAAGCTGGTGGAAAGTAAACTTTTCCCATCTTCCTGCCGCAACAGAACAGGTTCTTGCGAACAACAAACTTTCGAGAAGAAAAACCGGAAAAATCATGGGAGCGAGTTTAGGAAGTTAATGAAGTTAAAGAAGTTAGCTCGCTATACTCGCTTGGGGAAGTTAAAGGACAATAGTTTTTGCTGCGAAGCGGGTTTTTCATTTCGCAGAAATGGGTTTTCACGGTTTTGGTTTATATCGGTTTGAATCGGCCGTTTTATCTGATAAAAAGAAAGCAAGCGGGAGGGTCCTGCTTGCTATTTGTAAAGCGGGGAAAGGTCGTGAAGAAATGCAAGGAGAGCCCTACACGATGGGAAGGGAGATGCCATTGATTTTCTGATAGATGTCTAACGCGAAGATGTCTGTCATGCCGCTGATGTAGTCCAGCACCGCCATGATACGGGTCTCGAGGCTGTCGCTGTTGATGTCATACTGGCTACTGAAGCGGTGAATCAGCTGTTGTGAGTGGAACTTGTTGGGATTGACGGCGGCATCGATCAGGTCTTCCATCAAGGTCTCCATGATGCGGTAGCCGCTCAGTTCCACGTCAAGCACGGGCTTGCTTTGGTAGATCCGTTTCTTCGAAACTTCCGTGCAGTGTTTGTAGGCGGCATAGACGCTTGGCGTGATTCGCTTGATGAGCGAGCCCTCGAATGTTCCTGCCAGGATCTCTTCTTCATGTTGCACAAAAGTCTTCACGCACTCGCTCTCAAGCAGTCCGATGACTCGTGCCCGCATATAGACCACTTTCTCATTGTCGTCTTCTACGCCCTCTTCCATGATACGCTCGCGGATGTGCGCCTGTTGGGTCTCGTCGAAGAAGCTCAACAGCAGCTCCTCGGTCTCAGCAAAGGAGAGGAGCTTCAGCTTGTGGGCATCTTCAATGTCCATGATCTCATAGCAGATGTCGTCGGCTGCCTCCACAAGATAGACCAAGGGATGGCGGGCGTACATCAGCGGGTCACCGTCCTTTGATTTGCGAATCATGCCCATTTCATCGGCAATTTTCCGGAAAGTCTCTGTCTCGGAAGAGAAAAATCCGAACTTCCCGTGGGCTCCGGCAAGGCTGGAGGCAAAGGGATACTTGACGATGCTGGCGAGGGTGGAGTAGGTCATCACAAATCCACCGATGCGTCTGCCGTGGAAGCGGTGGGTAAGGATGCGGAAGGCGTTGGCATTTCCTTCGAAATGGGTGACGTCATCCCAAAGCGCATCACTCAGCTGCCCTTTTAGATAGGCACCCTTCCCTTCGGTGAAGAAGGCTTGGATGGCTTTCTCGCCACTGTGTCCGAAGGGCGGATTGCCCATGTCGTGAGCCAGACAAGCGGCAGAGACGATGGTGCCGATTTCCTCAAAAAGTGTTCCTCGCAATTCCGGATGATGTTTCTTTAGGATGTTTGCAATGTCGTTTCCTAACGACATGCCAACGCATGCCACCTCCAAAGAATGTGTCAGACGGTTATGGACGAAGACGCTCCCGGGCAGTGGGAACACCTGGGTTTTGTTTTGAAGACGGCGGAAAGGGGCCGAGAAGATCAGTCGGTCATAGTCGCGCTTGAACTCCGAGCGGTCGTCAAAGCGTGAGAAATGTTTGCCTTCCTGTCCAAATCGACGGCTTGTTATGAGTTGTTCCCATTTCATATTCATTCTCCTTTATTTTCGTTTCACTCCACCTTCCCCTCTCTTCTTCCTGCAAAGATAGTGTAAAATTGTCTAAAAACATTGTTTTTGTGCTTTAAATGAGCTGAAAGTGAGAATAATTAATTATTTTTGCAGATTATTTGGAAGAAAGTCTTATGATAAAGATTCAAGTTGTCAATCGCGGTCATCAGCCGCTGCCCACCTATGCCACCTCACAGAGTGCCGGCATGGATCTTCGCGCGAACTTAACCGACCCCATCGTCTTGCGGCCGTTGGAGCGCAGGCTGATTCCGACGGGGCTGCACATTGCGTTGCCGGCGGGCTATGAGGCACAGGTGCGTCCTCGTAGCGGGCTCGCCCTGAAGAAGGGGATTACCGTGTTGAATACACCGGGAACCATTGATGCCGACTACCGTGGGGAGATTGGGGTCATCCTGATCAATCTGTCTCAAGAGGAGTTTGTGGTCAACGATGGAGAACGAATCGCCCAAATGGTGATTGCCAGGCACGAAACAGCCGATTTCATCGAGGTTGCTGTCCTTGAGGAAAGTGAGCGTGGAGAGGGCGGATTTGGACATACGGGAGTGAAGTAACCCCATGAGAAAGGTCTATTTGAAATATCGACAAGCAGCAAGCATCATTGTCCTGACGATGGTGGTAGTGGCCTGTGCGTCCACGAAGCCATCCACGAACAAGCCGTCTCGTCAGGCATCCCAGACCGTGTTGCCTATGACTTCCGTCGAGGCGCATCCCATCTCAGAGCGTGACTCCCTGCGTTATCAGCACTTCTTCTTGGAAGCTGTCAGGCAACAGGCCGCCGAGAACTATACGGCCGCTTTCGACCTGTTGCGCCATTGTCTGGAGATCAACCCTGATGCACCCGAAACGTGGTACATGCTCGCCCTTTACTGGTCGGAGCTGAAACGGGACACCACCGCAGTGCGCTATCTGGAGCGGGCGGCTGCCATGCGACCCGACAATAGCACCTATCAGGAGCGGTTGGCACAATTCTATATAGGTACACGCGACTATGAAAAAGCCAAAAAGGTCTATGAGCAGTTGGCCGCCACACAGCGCGACCGCACCGATGTGCTGAACATCCTCCTGCAATTCTACCAGCGCGACCGTGACTACCCGCACATGCTGTCCATCATCAACCGCCTTGAGCAGATGTTGGGAAACAGCGAGGAGCTGACACTCTCCAAGATGAGGGTCTATGAGCTGCAAGGTGATAAAAAGTCGGCTTTCAAGGCCCTGAAAGCCCTGTCGGACAAGCACCCCAATGACCAGAACTATAAGGTGATGATGGGCAACTGGCTGATGCAGAACCAGCAGTCCAAGGAGGCATACAAGATCTTCAACAAGGCGCTGAACGAGGAGCCGGAGAATGTCTATGTGCAGGCCTCGATGTACGATTATTACAGGGCTGTCGGTCAGGACTCGTTGGCAAGGCAGATGATGGAGAGCCTGCTGATGAGTCCGAAATCTACGACGGACAGCAAGATAACCATGTTCCGACAGCTGATTTCAGAGAATGAGGAGCATGGGGGTGACAGTACGGTGGTGCTCGACATGTTCAACCGCTCTTTGGCAAACAGTCCGAAGGATGTGGATATTGCCGAGCTGAAGGTGGCTTACATGAACCTGAAGAAGATGCCGGAAGACAGTATCAACAAGGGATTGAGGTACATTCTCGAGGTGGCCCCTGAGAATATGAGAGCTCGCTTAGGCTTGCTGCAAACATATATCGGTCATCAGGACTGGCAGCAGGTGATAGACATCTGTCAGAGTGGAACGGCCTACAACCCCGATCAGATGGTATTCTATTATTATCAGGGGCTCGCCTACTACCAACTGGAGGATAAGGACCATGCGCTGGATGCTTTCCAGCGGGGTGTGTCGCAGATCAAGAAGGACAGCGACAAAGAGATTGTTGCCGATTTCTATTACTTCATGGGCGACATCATGCATCAAAAAGACCTTGACGTACAGGCATTCGCCGCATACGACAGCTGTCTGCAGTGGAAGGACGACCACGTTCCCTGCCTGAACAACTATGCCTACTACCTGAGTCTCAAGAACACGGATCTCTCTCGCGCAGAGCAGATGAGCTACAAGACGGTGAAAGCCGAACCGAAGAATGCCACCTATCTCGATACATACGCATGGATTCTCTTTATGCAGGAGCGTTTCGAGGAGGCACGTATCTATATTGATCAGGCGGTTGCCTGTGATACGGATTCTGTTCAGAACGATGTCATTCTTGAGCATGCCGGTGACATTTACATCATGCTCGGAAACGAGGAGGAGGCTCTTGGCTTCTGGCAAAGAGCGATTGACTCAGGGTCCGAATCCCCGATGGTTCCGCGGAAAATGAAAGAAAAACGTTATCTGCGTGAAGACCTCTAACCCTTCCTTTTTATATCACCCCTAATTGATGAAGGAAGATGGCCAGGATGCAGATAGGGCAGACGTAGCGCACAATCAACAGCCACGCCGAGAAGAATGTTGAGCGGAGGGTTCCCCAGTTGGTGAACTCGTTGCGAACAATGTTGCGTGGCACATACCACCCAATGAAAAGACAAGTCAGGAACGAACCTAACGGCAACAGGATCTGTGCCGTGAGATAGTCGCAGAAGTTCAGAATCTCCATTCCGAAAATCTTCAGACTATCGACAGCCCCCATTGACAGGCTGCAGAAGATACCAATGATGCAGCATACAAGGGTTTCAATCCAGGCTCCCTGCCTGCGCGTGATGTGCAGCTCCTCGTAAAAGAAGGCGGTGCCTATCTCGTGCATGGAGATGGTCGATGTGAGGGCTGCCAATGCCAGAAGTCCATAAAACAGGATGCCGATGAGATAGCCCACTGCGGGAACGGAGGCGAAAGCCTGCTGGAACACATTGGGGAGCGTGATGAAGATCAGCGACGGGCCGCTGTCGGGATTGACACCCACCGAGAAGGCGGCGGGGAAGATCATCAGTCCGGCGAGGATGGCAATCAACGAATCGAGTAGGGCAATCTGCACGGCCGACTTCAGCAGGTTGGTCTGACGGCTGAAATAGCTGGCGTAGGTACATAGGCAGGCCGTGCCAAGTGATAGGGAGAAGAAAGCCTGTCCCAAAGCCTCCAGCATCACGCTATGGGTCACCTTCGAGAAATCGGGCTTCAACAAGAACTCTATTCCCTTGCTGGCTCCGGGCAACGAGCAGGATGCTATGACAATGATGATGAGCAGGATGAACAATGTGGGCATCAGCAGGTTGCTCGCCCGCTCAATACCGTTGCGCACCCCGTGTACTACCACGAAGTGAGTGCCAAGGATAAAGACAATCGTCCAGATCAACGGCCGTAGGGCATCGGTGGAGAAGCTGACGAAGTATTCCTGCACATAGTTGGCGTTGCCCTGCACTTCGCCAATGATGGAGGCATACAAGTATTGTAGGCACCATCCGGCAACGACGGCATAGAATCCTAAGATAATCATGGAGGTGATAACACCCATGTATCCGATGAACGAAGCGCCGCGCAACGAGGACAACAGGCGGCCTTGCTTCCCATCCTCTCCTTGCTTCCGCACGTTGCGGGTCTCTTCTTCCATCCGGGCATAGGCACGGGCGGCATTGGCGGAGGAGTGGCGTCCGATGATGAACTCGCACAGCATGCCCGGTATGCCTAACAGAATGACGCATACGAAATAGAGGATGATGAATGCCGCACCACCATCCTGCCCGGTCATGTACGGGAAGCGCCAGATGTTACCCAGACCCACTGCCGACCCTGCCGTCGCTAAGATGACCCCGATCTTTGTTCCAAAGTGACCACGCTCGTTGTTCATGTCTTTTTCCTTTTCCTTCCTTGTTGTTTGAAAGTGCGGGCAAAGTTACGTTTTTTTTTCGTAACTACAACATCATCAACGGCAGAAAGATGATGGTGAAGTAACAGATGTCTTTCATCTGTATCTGTACCTGATACGGAGTGTTTTTGCAAGAGAAACAAAGTGTTTCTGTGGCAAAAACACTCCGTATCTCTATGGAAAAACACTCGTGAAGTCTTGCTTTCCCTTTGGTAAACGGTGCTGAGTGCTCAACGGGAGGGGGCAATTCGCTGTTGAAGATGAAAAAATTGCCAAAATGTTTGTGTAGTTCATCGGAAATACCGACATTTGCACGCTGAAACATAGAATTCGCGTTTTTGAAGTAGAATCTTTAAGATAAAAAGAGCAGGATGCAAAGACTATTTTTTCTAAGTGCAGCGTTACTGATACAGACTTTTGGCGCCATGGCCGACGAGTTGAGAACTCCGTTGGCGGGTGAGTCTGTGGAGGCAGACTCACAGTATGTTTGGAACAACAATCTGAATGAAATTGTGGTGACAGGACAAGGTGGGGCTGTGGAAAAGCGCCGGTTGTCGTCGAATATCACCAAGCTGTCGGCCAAGGAGCTCGGGAAATTGCCCACTGCCCGCCTGGATCAGATGTTGCAGAACGCACTCCCCAATGTACAGATTACGTTAACCAGCGGTCAGCCGGGAACGACCTCGATGGTCAAGTCGCGCGGCTTGTCGTCGGCCTACACCAATTCCACGCCAGTCATTTATGTGGATGGAATCCGTGTGGATAACCTGAATACGGGCTCGTCACTTTTCAACGTGATGAACAACGCCTATGGCAACATCAATGGACAGACGGCTGCCACGAGTGCCGTGGGTGATATTCCGATGGAGAATATCGACCATATAGAATATGTTCCTGGCGGTGCTGCCACGACACTTTATGGCTCGGATGCCGCCAATGGTGTCATTCAGATATTCACCAAGAACCACGGCGAAGGTCGTTTCAGCGCAACGGTCTCTACGCAGTTGGGCTGGGATGTGGCCAACAGTCAGTACTATCATTACAGTCGTACCAAGGAGTTGCTCCACCAGACAGGTTTCCAGCAGAAGTACGGCGTCACGATGTCGGGCGGAACAGACCGCATGGGCTATTCGTTGGGTGCCAGCATGAGTCAGAATACAGGTACCATTATTCATAATGGGAATGAGCAGAAGAAGTACGACATGCGCTTCGGCTCCTCTATCCGCCTGAACTCCATGCTGAAATATACCAACTCCTTTGGCTTTGTGTCGGAAGAGTATCGGCGTAACCGCAATGGTAACCAGGGCTACTATACGGGCCTGTGGTTTGCCGAGGGTGGTGCTGCCGCCAATTTCACCTATACCGCTGCCGACGGCTCACAACACAACTTCCCAGCCAATATCGATGCCGCCACTCCCGAGGAGTTCGCGCTGATGAAGGCCTTTGTGTCAGATGCCGAGGCGATGCAGGACAACAAGGAGAATGTGAAGCGTTTCCAGACCTCTCAGCAGCTCGCTTTCACGCCGCTGAAAAATCTGACGTTCCATGCTACGCTTGGTGTGGACTATCGCCATAGCACGGAGAAGTTGGTTGAGACCAACCGCTATCTGATCCATACGCAGATGAAACCTGCCGGTACGACTGATGCGGGCAGTGTGGCCAACTACGACCGCAACTACTATGGTATCACGGGTGAGCTGAATGGTCAGTGGAAGCTGTACAATGACGACCTCTATAGCAATATCCTCACCGCCGGCTTCCAGTATTTCAGTACCCACGACCACCAAAACTATTATAAAGGTCAGAACGTGCGCGACGGTGCCCGTGTCATGTCGGGTGCAGGAAACATCTATGCCGACGAGTACCTGAGCTACCTGCACAGCTATGGTCTCTATGTCCAGAACAACTTCGGCTGGCGCAACAGGTACTATCTGGATTTGGGTCTGCGCATGGACTACAACACGGCATTCGGCGACCATGTAGGCTGGCAGGCATATCCCAAGGTGGGATTGTCGTACATTGTCAGCGAAGAGCCTTGGATGCGTCCGTTGGTTTACAGTGGATGGGTGAATGCCCTGAAAGTGCTGACCAGCTATGGAGTGGCAGGAAGCTATCCACCGGCATTCGAATATCAGCGTACCATCGAGGTCAGCTCCTATCAGGGAAAGCAGGCCAACACCTTTGGAAATATCGGTAACTCCGACTTGGGACCGGAGAAGAAGCACTCCTATGAGATCGGCTTCCAGGGAACTTTCCTGCACAACGTCCTGAACGCCGGCTTCACCTATTATTATGCGATCACGCGCGATGCCCTGTTCAATGTTCCAACGCTTCCCTCATCGGGACAGAGCAGTTCTTATTTAGCGAATATCGGAAAGATCCGCAACCGTGGCGTGGAACTCTATTTAGGTGTGAACATCATCGACACCAAGGATTGGGGACTCAGTGTGCGCGGCTCTCTGAATACCAACGATAACGAGGTGCTCTCTACGGGCGGTGTCGTACCGTTTGCCATCGGTGGCTTCTCGTCGCGCACCATTGTAACCGTTGTCGAGGAAGGAAAGTCGGTTGGCTTCTTGCGCGGCACGGCTACCACCCTGAATGCCGATGGCACCGTGAAGGAAACCCTGCAAAACCAGGACTTGGGGCGCACGCTTCCCACCGTCTATGGAAACTTCACCCTCTCTGCCCGCTGGCGTCAGCTGAACTTCACCCTCACGGGCGACTATCAGCAGGGTGCCTATGTGCATTCTTTCGACCGTCAGTTCCGTTTTGCCAAAGGCATAGAAGACGATGCCATCCCCGTGGCAGCACTGGAAGGAACCACGCAGGCGAAGTCGTGGCTGAACTTCACCAACTTCTTCGTCGAGAAGGCCGACTTCGTCAAGATTCGCAATATCGGCATCGACTATACGTTCCAGTTCCCCCATTTTGTGGTGCGTGAGTTGAATATTGGATTCAATGTTTACAATCCTTTCTCGTGGACGTCGAGCAGTGTCGATCCCGAGGCTGTGTTGAGTGGTGCCCGCACGCAGGGTGCCGTGGCTACGGGTGGTCTGAGCTATAGCAGCTATAGCCTGCCCCGTCAGTATGTGTTTTCGGCGAAAGTGAGTTTTTAAGCAAAAAAGGTAAAAAGATGAGATACATACAAATGTTGTTGGCAGTCTTACTGCTGGTGAGCTGCGATTTGGTGAAGCCCGATGATGTCGTCAACCCGAATGTCGATGAGTCGGCATTCCTCAATTCCGACAACCCCATGGAGACATGGGTGAACGGAACGGAGAAGGAGTTTGCTTTGTGTATGTCGGATTTCGTGGAGCTGATGGAGATTCTCTCCGACAACTATTATAACAACTACACAAGGTCGAGCAAGGTGTTTGACATTCCTCAGTTGCTCTATACTGATGCCGACGTGACGAGGTTGCAACGGAATGTGGGAAAGCTGCGTGAGATGGCCGACTACGGTCTGAACACGGTGGCGCGTGTAGATGCCAATACCACCGATGCCGACCGTTTCCACCTATTATATATTAAAGCCTACTCCTTCGTGTTGGCAGGTGATTTCTTCCTTGCCTTGCCTGTACAGTCGGGTGGGGAGCTCGTAGAGTGGCAGGAACAGCTGCGAACAGCCATGACCGTGCTTGACGAGGCTCTCGGCTATGCGCAGACCGATGCCGACCGTGCCTTTGTGCATGCGCTCTATGCACGGGCCGCTTACCGATTGGGCGAGAAGGCATTGGCGCAAAGCCATGCGGCACAGTCGCTTTCGTTGGATGCCACTCTTTGCAAGCAAGTGAAGTTCGATAGCAAGAACGGTGTGCTCAACACGGCACAGGAAGCCATCTGGGGCACCTGGTTCCAGCCGTTACCACGCCTGGACTTCCTGGATCCGAAATACTATCAGTTGACGAGTACCGACCAGACCCCCATCACGGTCGCCAAGGCAGAGGAGAACTATCTCATCCTTGCGGAGGCTGCTGTTGCCGAGGGAAATCTCGGCTCGGCCAAGACACAGTTGGGCAACCTGTTGCAGCTGGTGAAGGCGCGTCCGGTTCAGACGGATGTTGACGACCAGCTTGAAGGCCGTTACAACGGAGGACACCGCCATTTCCCCAACGACCCCAACTATCGTGTACAGGCTTCGGCTGCCGACTCGTTGCGCACAGGGCTCATCATTGACCGTCGGGCTCCTCATCTCATTACGGTTCATTACATCTCTGGCACGTCTGTCACACAAGCCATGATTGACGGGCTGACAACCAAGGAGAGTGTGCTGGAAACCATTTATCTGCTGCGACAGGAGGTCTTCTTTGCCGAGGGGCGCCGTCCTGCCGACTTGGGCATCCGTCTGCCGGTATGCGAGGTCGAGGCGGCGGCTGTCAAGGGTGCGTCTGCCTATACAACAGCACTGATTCCGTCGTTTATCCCTCTGAATCAAGGGTTGGACGACTTCACCGTAGATGAAGAGGCCCAGACCGTCACCATCGCATACAACATGAACCGCGTGATTGTGGATAACGCCCGTTCCAACGAGGTCGTTCCGTTTGAATAGCGTTCATCGTTCACCGTTTATGGATAGAAATATGAGGGATCGTTTCAAGTGGGTGGCATTCCTGCTCCTGTTCTGTAGTTTCACCTGCCCGGCAAGGGCGGCGCAGTATGTCATCATGATTACAATCGATGGGTTGCGGGCCGAGATGATTGACGACCCGCTGATGCCGTCGCCGTTCCTGAAGATGATGAGTCGTGAGGGACTGCGTATCGGACGGGTCATCGGCGTGCCGCCTGCAGCTACCTATCCTTCGCATACCACACTGGTCACGGGTGAGGTTCCTGCCCGTCACCGTGTCTTCTATAATCGTCCGTTCCTATGGAACAAGGATACGGCTCGCATCAGCTACTGGTATGCGGACAGCATCGCCGTCCCCACCATCTGGCAGCGTGTCCATGAGGCGGGCATGAAGACGGCCTCCTTGTTCTGGCCCGTATCGACGGGCAGTCCTTATATCGACTACAATGTGCCCGAGTTCTGGTCGCTCGATTACAGCTGTGACCAGATGGCCTATATCAAGCCCTTCTGTACTCCGCTTGGCATTTTGGACGAGTTGGAACAGAATGCCTGTGGCAAGTTGGACACCATCACCTATCAGGCGGGTTCCCTGCAACGTGACGGGCGCACGGCTGCCATGGCGAACTACCTGATGAACCACTATCAGCCCCGCTTGATGACCATCCACCTGATCACCACCGACTATAGTCAGCATGCGTTGGGAACGAAGAGCCAGCGACTGCTGCAGGACATGGCCAGTGCTGACCATGCTGTCGGTACCATCTTGGAGAACCTGCGACTGACGCACCGGCTGGACAGTACGGTCGTTCTCGTCATGGGCGATCACGGGTTCTGTGACTATAGCCAGACCCTGAGTCCCAATGTGTGGCTCACACGGGCGGGTCTGCTGAGCGAACAGCCTGGAGGTGAATGGAAAGCCTGCTTCTATGGGGGTGGGAACACCAGTTTCCTCTATCTGCGCCAAGGAAACGATACGAAGACGTTGCGCCGCATACGCCAATTGCTTCAGGAACTTCCTGATGCAGAGCGTTCCCTTTTCCGTGTTGTCGAAAAGGACGAGCTCACGGAGAAGGGGGCCGATCCTGCCGCTGTGCTGGCACTGGAACCCAAGGTGGGCGTGGCAGTGACCAACCTTCGCACGGGAGAGGTTGTGACCCAGCGTACAGGCGGGACGCATGGTTTCCTGAGCGGTCAGGATGCCACCACGCTCATTGCTTTCGGTGCGGGTATCGAGCCGGGTCATCAGGATTCTATCCGCCAAACGGCTATTGCTCCTTGGATTCTCCGATTGTTGGGAATCGAGCAATGACAAGATGAAATAGGGATTTCCCTACATGAAAATAGGGAAATGTCATTTGTGCGGAATGGAAAAATGATTAATTTTGCACTCAGAAACAATGAAAGGAAACATCGTATGAAAAATGTGTTTATCTATGTGGCGAGTGCGGCACTGTTGCTGAGTAGCTGCAATACGTATGAAGGTCAGGGTGCCTACGCAGGCGTGCAGTTGGGTGGAATCTTCGGGTCGGCCATCGGCGGACTGAACGGTGGACCGCGCGGCTCGGCTTTGGGTACCATCGTCGGTATGACTGGCGGTGCCATTGTGGGAGCGGCAGTGGGTGCTGCTCAGGAGAAAAAGGAGAAACGTGAGATGCATGAGCGCTACGAGCAAATAAGACAGGCCCGGGAACAGCGCCAGCAGATGGAAACCAACGACGTCTATTCATACGGTCAGGTGGAAGAGGGCAGTGGCTTCGATGCCAACAATGGGGGCGATGACCGCTTGTACGACTTCCAAATGGAAGGCGGGGACAATGGTGCAGAGGTATATTCCGAGAAAGAAGCCCCTGTGATGCATGTTGGCGAGGATGCTCATGCCGGTCGAGTCGAGATTCGAAATATCCGCTTCAAAGGCAATGAGGGGAACCCAACCATTGCCCGAAACGAACTCTGTGAGGTGTCATTTGAGGTGTACAACACCAGCAAATCAACCATCTTCAATGTGCAGCCCTCGTTGACGGAGCTTACCAACAACAAGCACATCATTATCTCTCCTGCCATTCGTGTGGAACAGATTGCTCCCGGAAAGGGCGTGCGCTACACGGCCATGATCAAGGCCGACAACCGCCTGAAGGATGGTCAGATAACATTGCTTGCCTCCGTGTCGAAAGGCAATCAGAGTCTGGATATGGTAGAATTCACCGTATCCACCGTGAAAAATAAACAGAACTTGAAGTAAATAGAGACTGCGCTAACGCTTTTTGGCCTTCTTTTCTTGCTGAGAGGAAACAGCTGTCTTCTCTTGCAGGGGAGAAGGCTTTGGCGTATGGGTAAGTGCTTTTCCTTTAGATGCCTTCTCCTGCAGCTGTCTCAGCTGCTCGGCTTGTTTTTCTTCTTGTTTTTTCTTGATCTCCTCGGCAAAGGTGTAGCCAGCATCGGTGAGATCAAATTCCTTTTTCCATTTTATCTCAACAGGGCGGAAAGGAATCTGGTCAACCTCCTCGATTTCAACCATCGCCACGCCTTGTGCGATGATGCCTAACTCAAGTGCGGCGCGCCAGGACAGGTCAATGATTCGGCTGCGTATGAAGGGACCTCGGTCGGTAACACGCACGATGACGCTCTTGCCATTGGCAGGGTTCGTCACGCGCAGCATGGTACCGAAGGGCATGGTACGATGGGCACAGGTCAGGCTGTCGTGGTGCAGTCGCTCACCATTAGCGGTGCGTGTCCCCGTTGCCCGCTTGGAATAGAACGTTGCCTTGCCCGTTTGGGAGATTTGGGCGTGGAGTGTGGAGAGTGAAGAGATGAGAGTTGAGAGTTGCGGAACAACAAAAAGGAGGTTTAGCAGGAGGATGCTCCTGCCAAACCATTCCCTGTATGAATATTGTTCTTTTCTCATCTCTATTCTACACAATGCCTCATGGCTTATACAATGCCCTGTGCCATCATGGCATTGGCAACCTTCATGAAGCCTGCGACGTTAGCACCCTTCACGTAGTCGATGTAGCCATCGGGCTGTTTGCCGTACTTCACGCACTGTTCATGGATGGAGTGCATGATGTAGTGCAGTTTCTCATCGACTTCCTTGGCGCTCCACAGCAGTCGCATGGAGTTTTGAGTCATCTCCAGTCCGCTGGTAGCCACACCGCCTGCGTTGACCGCCTTGCCCGGTGCGAAGAGGGTCTTCGTGGCGACGAACTTCTCGGCAGCCTCGGCGGTGCATCCCATGTTCGACACCTCTGCCACACAGATGGGCTTGTTGGCCAGGATGCGGTCGGCATCTTCTCCGTTCAGCTCGTTTTGGGTGGCGCAGGGCAGGTAGATGTCAGCCTTGCGCTCCCACGGTCTGCGACCTGCGAAGAACTCCGCACCGTCGAACTCGTCGGCATAGGGCTCGCAGACATCATTGCCGCTGGCTCGTAGTTCAAGCATATAGGCAATCTTCTCGTCGTCGAGTCCCGCGGGGTCATAGATATATCCGTCGGGTCCGCTGATGGTAATCACCTTTGCCCCTAACTCCGTTGCCTTCTTAGCAGCACCCCATGCCACGTTGCCAAATCCAGAGAGAGCCACGGTCTTACCCTTGATGTCGTGTCCGTGGGTCTGCAGCATCTGGTTGACGAAGTAGAGTGCGCCGTAGCCCGTTGCCTCCGGACGGATGCGCGAGCCGCCGAACTCCAGTCCCTTGCCGGTGAGCACACCTTGGAACTGGTGCTTCAGTTTCTTGTACATCCCGAAGAGGTAGCCAATCTCACGGCCTCCCACACCGATGTCGCCTGCGGGCACGTCCTCGTCGGGACCGATGTGGCGGTACAGCTCAGTCATGAAAGCCTGACAGAAGCGCATCACCTCGGCATCCGAGCGTCCACGGATGGAGAAGTCGGAGCCTCCCTTGCCACCGCCCATGGGCAGTGTGGTGAGGGCGTTCTTGAAGGTCTGCTCAAAGCCGAGGAACTTCAGGATGCTGAGATTCACCGACGGATGGAAGCGGAGTCCCCCCTTGTAGGGACCTATGGCGCTGTTGAACTGCACACGATAGCCGATGTTTACATGCACCTCACCCTTGTCATCGGTCCAGGGCACACGGAACGTGATGATGCGCTCGGGTTCCACCATGCGCTCAATCAGTTTGGCACGCTCGAACTCGGGATGCTGGTTGTAAACATCTTCAATGGAAATCAGAACTTCTCTCACAGCCTGAAGAAACTCAGGCTCACCTGGATGTCTGTGCTCCAGGTCTTGCATGATTTTCTCAACTTGCATAGTTGTATGATATTATTTAGGTTACAAAATCTGTGGCAAATATACCCTTTTTCTCCCGAACAGCCAAATAAAAAACAGAAAATATGGTTTGTTTGATGGTGATATGACAATTATTTTGTATTTTTGCAGCGCATGAAGATTTTTACGAGTACACAGATACACGAGCTTGATACGTACACGATCGAGCACGAACCGATACGGGCCATCGATTTGATGGAACGCGCTGCAAAAGCGTTGACACGTGTTATCACTGACAGGTGGGACTCACGGGTGTCTGTCGTCGTATTTGCCGGACCGGGAAACAACGGAGGTGACGCTCTGGCTGTGGCACGCTTGCTGTGTGAGCTGGGCTACCAGGTGAGTGTCTATCTGTTCAATATCCATAATAAACTCTCTGAGGAGTGTGCGACCAATAAGAAGCGACTGGTTGAGTTGAAACGGCTGAAGTTGTTTCAGGAGGTCACTTCGAGTTTCGACACACCGCGCCTGGAGGCTGATACGCTCGTTGTTGACGGTCTCTTCGGCTCAGGGTTGAACAAGCCCTTGGCAGGCGGGTTTGCCACACTGGTGAGGTTCGTCAATCAGTCGCCGGCCAAGGTGGTCAGCATCGACTTGCCGTCGGGACTCATGACGGAGGATAACACCTATAATGTCAGTACGAACATCATGAAAGCCGACCTCACGCTCACGTTGGGACAGAAGAAGCTCTCGATGCTCATGGCTGACAATCAGCACTTCCTTGGAGAGGTGCGTGTGTTGGACATCCGACTGTCACAGGAATATATCCAAAAAACACCGACGCAATACTGCATTGTCGAGGAGCAAGACGCTCGCGAGCTCCTGAAGGAGCGCGATGAGTTTGCCCATAAAGGACAGATGGGAAACGCCTTGCTGGTGGCTGGCAGTTACGGCATGGCAGGTGCTGCCGTGCTTGCCGCCAGAGCCTGCATGAGGTCTGGCGTGGGAAAGCTGACCATCCACACACCCAAACGCAATTATGATATCTTGCAGGTGAGTGTGCCGGAGGCTGTCCTGAGCATCGACCACGAAGAGATTACGTTCTCGGAGCCCGTCAACAATGACGACTTTGATGCGATGGGTATCGGACCGGGACTTGGCAGGCAGGAAACGACCGCCATTGCCATGATTGCCCAGTTGCGCCGCACACAGTGTCCCGTCGTTGCCGATGCCGACGCCCTGAACATACTTTCCAACCACCGTGCTTGGATGCAGCAGTTGCCCAAAGGCATCATCATGACTCCTCATCCCAAGGAGCTGGATCGCTTGGTGGGAACGGCGAGCAACGGATGCTATGAACAGCTTTCCCGTGCGCGTGAACTGGCAGAACGCTTACAGGGTTACATTGTCCTGAAAGGCCATTACACGGCAGTCTGCATGCCCGACGGTCGTGTGTTCTTTAATTCCACCGGTAATGCGGGAATGGCTACGGCGGGCAGTGGCGATGTGCTGACGGGCATCATCACAGGCTTGTGTGCCCGTGGCTACAGTCGGGAGGAAGCCTGTGTGCTCGGCGTCTATCTGCATGGTTTGGCAGGCGATATTGCGGCACGGCAGGTGGGGCAGGAGAGCCTTGTGGCCAGTGACCTCATTACCTATCTGCCACAGGCTTTTGTGGAGTTGAAAAGGAGTTGAGAGGTAGGAATTGAAAGTTGATGATTGTGCATTCAATAGAAAAGATGAAGAAAAATAATGTTTGGAGCCGTATGCTCCTGTTTGCTTTGACATGTGTCAGTGGTGTTCTGCAGCTGTCGGCGCAGAATCCTGTTGAGGGTGTAAGCTATTACTTGCCACGTACGGAGTTGCAGTTTACCTTCTTGGTGGAGAAAACAACTTATACACCCGGAGAATTCGCCGTCTATGCGCAGCGTTATATGAAACGGAGCGATGTGAAGATGGATCCCGAGACCGCCTATCGCATCATCGATGTCAAGATGGTGCCCGTCGGTGTACCCGATTCCACCAAGCGTTACACGTTGTTGATGGATAAGAAATACACCATCAACGATGTGATACGCACGGACAACGGCATCCTGCTGGGCATCAACGTACAGCCAGAAGAGAAACAGCAGGCTCAGCAGACCTTCGTACCGGCACCCAAGCCCAAGCGACTCAATCCCAAAGACTATCTGAACGAGGAAATCCTGACCGCGGGAAGTCCCTGGAAAATGGCTGAGCTGACGGCGCAGGAGATTTACGAAATCCGTGAGAGCCGCAACTTGCTCTCGCGAGGCAAGGCAGAGTTCATGCCCCAGGATGGTGCACAGTTGCGCATGATGCTTGACGGGATGGATCAGCAAGAGCGTGCCCTGTTACAGCTCTTCGAGGGAACAACGGAGCAGGACACCACGCAGGTGACGCTGACCTATGTTCCGAAACCGGGTACCGACCGTGAGCTGTTCTTCCGCTTCTCCCGCCATTTCGGTTTTGTTGATGATGACGACCTCGGCGGTTCACCTTATTATATAATGGTGGCAGAAGAGCAGATTCCCACAGAAGAGGAGAATGTGGGTGATGACAAGAAAATCAAGGACGACGTCAATCTGTATGTCAACATCCCGGGTCGCGTAAAGGTGTCCTTGCTGAACGGGGTGGCTCCAATCTTCACAAACTCTCTGTTCATGGGACAGTATGGCTGCATGGAGAACCTGAGCGGTTCCCTCTTTGGCAAAAAGCAGACCTCCAAGATACAGCTCAATCCCGTCACAGGTGGCATTGAGCGAATTACGGAAGAGATCGTAGGAAAGTAGCTCTTTCCTTGAATAAACATTAATCCCCTATGTTCGTTGGATCAACGAGCGTAGGGGATATTTTGTATGATATTTGAAGAAAAATGAAAAAAAGTTGATCTAAAACTTGCAATCGCTCTCGCAGTGATATACCTTTGCAAACGTCATCCGGAGACAACCCTTAATAATTTCATTCATTAACCATTTAAAAACAAAACAATCATGAGTAAACTTGGAACCTTGAAGTATCGTTTGATGCAGGAAAAGCGTGAGGAATCAAAGGAATTTGGTAAGTGGTATGCGCGTGCCGTGCAGGATCGTGTCGTGGAATTTGATGACTTTGTGGAGCATATAGCCCATCACAACAGTACTTTCTCCCGTGGTACGGTGAACGGGGTGATGATGGATGCACTCGACTGTCTGAAGGAGTTGGTGCTTGACGGCAAGTCTGTCCGTCTGGCTGACCTGGGACTGTTCAGTGTCGGCATCAACACGAAGCCTGCCAGCACTCCCAAGACGTTCACTGTAGATAAGAACGTGGCGGGTGTCCACTTGAACGTGCGCAACACGAAGACTTGGAGCAATGCAGAATTGCGCAAGCTCTGCAAAATCTCCGAGCTGGAAAAGAACGATGTGGTGAAGGAGTAGATCCTATTGCAAACCGCCAGACAACTGTGGAGCTGTCTGGCGGTTTTTGATGGATGGTCGTTTATAATTGAATCGTGACCAGGTCGCCTGTGTAGTCAGCGGTTTGGCTGGCTCCCGTCAGGACGTTGACAATCCGGAAGTGCCGCTGCTTCAACATGCCTGGGAAAGAACCCTTGCGGTTGGCAATGGTGAGTGTGCGGGTGCGGTCGTTCCATTGGAAGGTGATCTCAGTATATTGGCCTTGCTCGTACTTGTAGGTGTTGCCGTCGTCTTCGTAAAGGGTGAAGGTTCCGTCGGCACCGGGATAGACCCGAATCTCCAAGTCGTCCCAAGTCTTTTCGCCTGTGTATTGCATGTCGGGGCCGATGGGGAGGATGCTGCCCTCGCGCACGAAGAGCGGGATGGTCTTGATGGTTGTCGGCAGTTCCACGTGACGATTTCCATCGTAACGCTTGCTCGACTGCAGGTCATACCAGCGGGCTCCCTTGGGCAGATAGACGCTCGTTGTCTTCGGCTCCATAAAATCTACTTCCTGAACACCAGAAACGTCCTGCCTTTTCTCATCCGTGTATTGTGCTTTCACGATGGGTGCCACGAGCAGAGCGCGTCCGAATAGGTATTCGTCGGTCATGTCCATCACCTGTGGGTCATGGGAGAAGTCCATGGGCAGGGCTCGCATGAAGGTGCCTTGTCGGTTGCTGACCTCCCATGCGGTACTATATATATAAGGTAATAGGCGGTAACGCAGGCGGATGGCATCGACCAGTGCGTCATAGACGGGCTCACCCTGCTTGCCGAAGTAATACACTTCGCGGTAAGTCTCCGTACCATGCGAGCGCATCATCGGGCAGAAGGCTCCGAACTGCATCCAGCGCACGTAGAGCTCTTGGTATCTCGGGTTGCGACAGCCTGTCGTGGGGTCGTTGTGGTTGTTGTAGGCTCCCGAGAAAAATCCGCCGATGTCGCTGTTGAAGTTCGGGTTTCCTGTGAGCGAGAAGCTGAGTCCCATGGGAACCTGATTGCGCAGGTTCTGCCAGCTGCTGGTCACATCGCCCGTCCATACGTTGCAGGCGTAGCGTTGCTGTCCGGCAAAGCCAGAACGGGTGTAGATAAAGGCGCGGCGTGCATCTGGGTTGGTGTTGGCGCTGCGCTGGTGCTCATAGACACCTTTGACGCACATCAGCGGGAAAGCGTTGCGCACGCTGCGGTAGCTGCCCAATGCCGTGGGCTCGTCGAGGTCGCTCTCCTTGAAGTTGTGATGGTCGGGGTCGGTAGAGTCCATCCACCAGGCATCCACGCCCATGTCGTAGAGTTTCTTCAGGTTGTTCCAGTAGATGTCTCGTGCCTCCTCGGTATAGGGCTTATAGACACGAACTCCCGAGGGATAGTCCATGTTGGGCGGCCAGACGGAGAGTCCGCTTTGCGGCCATGTCTGGAAGTTGAAGAGCAGTCCCTTCTTCTCCATGTCGGCATATCCCTTGGTGTAGGGACCGAAACTCTGCCAGATGCTGATGGCGAACTTGGCATGTTGCTGGTGGATGTGGTCGATCATGCGCTGCGGCTGACTGAATTCCGGGTTCAGGAACTCCATGGCATTCCAAAGGTAGTTGGAGTCCCAGTACTGCCAGTCGAGTACAATACCGTCGAGTGGGATGCCGAGCTGACGATATTGATCTACCACTTCCGTCAGCTCGCGGCTGCTTTTGTAGCGCTCACGACTCTGCCAGAATCCGTAGGAATGGATGGGAAGCATGGGAGCCTCTCCTGTGAGCTGGCGAATCTGCCTGACCACGCCGTCGGCATTGGTTCCATACATAAAGTAGTAATCGATGCCATCGCCGACTTCTGAGTCGAGTGTCAGTCCGTCCTTGGCGGTGTCCTTCAGACGGGTGGGGGAGTAGTTGTCCCAGAACACACCGTAGCCCTTGATGCTTTGGAAGATGTTCTGATAGTCTTCGAGGTTCGACTGGATCATCAGGCGGTCCTCACCCCGTTGGTTCAGTTTGCCGTTCTCCATGAGTCCGATGCCATAGACAGCCTCTTGCGGGTCGAGGGCATAGGTCTGGCTAACGCTGTAGCGTCCTTGGTCGGCACCTTCCGTGATGGCGGTGATGCTGTGTGGGCCTTCCTTGAGCAGTGTCTTTCCTTTTGAACTGAACTGAACGGAGCCGGTCTTATGATCTACGCTGACACTGAGTCGAGGAGACGCAATCTGTGTGCGAGTGGATTGTCTCTTCACGTTCAGCTTCACGTCCTCGGGCAGCATGGAGACAGCCAGGCTTTTCCGCGCTGTGCGTGAAATGGCATCGTGGGAATACTTCTCGATGCGAACAATGGTTGGGGAGTAAAAGGTGACACGGCAGAGAGCGTTGTCGGAGAGTTTGATGTCGGTGCTCTGGGTTGGAGCTGATTCCTGTGCGGGGAGAAGGGTGGGCAACAGGGTTAAGAATAGAATAAGTAGTTGTTTCATGTGGGATGTGGAATGTGGAGTGTGGAATGTGGAATGAAAGAAAAGCGGGTCACTCTTGTCGTGTGACCCGCTTTCTTGAATTTTCAGTCAGTTCTGCTTATGCGAGCTTGTTGTCAGAGCCCAGCACTTCCTTGATCTTGTGGCTGTACAGCTCATACATCAGGTCGCGAGCGGGACCGCAGTACTTACGAGGATCGAACTCACCCGGCTTCTCGGCAAATACCTTGCGCACAGCAGCGGTGAAGGCCAGACGCGAGTCGCTGTCGATGTTGATCTTGCACACAGCACTCTTTGAAGCCTTGCGAAGCTGTTCTTCGGGAATGCCCACAGCGTCGGGCAGCTTGCCACCGAACTCGTTGATCATATCGACATACTCCTGAGGAACAGAAGAAGAACCGTGGAGCACGATGGGGAATCCGGGGAGCTTCTCCATGATGGCATCGAGCACGTCGAATGCCAATGGCGGGGGAACGAGCTTGCCAGTCTTCGGGTCACGTGTGCACTGCTCGGGAGTGAACTTGTAAGCACCGTGAGAGGTACCGATAGAGATTGCCAGTGAGTCAACACCTGTGCGGCTGACGAAGTCAATCACTTCCTCGGGCTTGGTGTAGTGGCTCTCAGCTGCAACAACCTCGTCCTCAACACCTGCCAATACGCCGAGCTCACCCTCAACAGTTACGTCGAACTGATGAGCGTACTCAACAACCTTCTTGGTCAGTGCGATGTTCTCCTCGTAGGGAAGAGAGCTACCGTCGATCATCACTGAAGAGAAACCAGTGTCGATACAGCTCTTGCAAAGCTCGAAGCTGTCGCCGTGGTCGAGGTGCAGCACGATTTCGGGCTTCTCGCAGCCAAGTTCCTTGGCATACTCAACGGCACCCTGAGCCATGTAGCGCAGCAGGGTCTGGTTGGCATAGTTGCGAGCACCTTTGGACACCTGCAGGATGACGGGCGACTTCAGATCTGAAGAGGCTTTGATGATAGCCTGCAGCTGCTCCATGTTGTTGAAGTTGAATGCGGGGATGGCGTAACCACCCTTGATGGCACGTGCGAACATATCACGAGTGTTCACGAGGCCTAATTCTTTGTAACTAACCATACTTGTTTATAAAATTAATAAAATAAGTTTTTCCGATTGCAAAGTTACCATTTTCTTTTTGCATAGCAAAGAGAATAGGCGTTTTTTTTATTCTGCCGGCTCAATGGCTTTCCAGATGAATGCGGCAAGGGCACCACCTACTAACGGACCAACGATGAATACCCACAGATCAGCCAGTGCCTGACCACCCTCGAAGAGTGCCGGACCGATGGAACGGGCGGGGTTCACGGATGTACCGGTGAAATGGATGCCTACAAGGTGGATGAGGATGAGGCTCAGACCGATGGCAAGACCGGCAAAGTTGTTCGTGGCACCATTGGTCTTAGATGTTGCACCGAGCACAACGAGCACGAAGAGGGCGGTGAGCACAATCTCAACGATCAAACCATTGGTGACACCATAGCCGCAGGCGTTGGCACCTGTAGCGGTGGTAATGACGGCTGACGGATCGGTGCTGACGATACCGGCGAGTACAGCGGCAGCCAGTATGGCACCGATGACCTGGAAGAGCATGTACATGCCGCAGTCCTTAGCGCTGATGCCTCCGTTGATGAATACACCCAGTGTGATGGCGGGATTGATATGGCAGCCTGAGATACCGCCAATTGTGTAAGCCATGGCAACAACGGACAGACCGAATGCAATGGCTGTTCCAACGATGGATGCTGTGTCAGAACCACAACCCAAGGCAACGGCTGTGCCGCAGCCCAAGAATGTCAGTACGAATGTACCAACCATTTCTGCTAAATACTTTTTCTTCATGTTAGGTATTATTTAAAGTGAAACAAATAGATAGCGTGTGTTGAGAATCTACAAAGGTTCGTTTTAGTATTCCGTTTTGTCCTCTTTCTCTGACCACAGGCGGAAGCTCTCCAGAGCCTCGTCGCGTAGCATGGGAATGATGGGAACGGTGCGTTTCTCCATCGGACGGTCAAGCTCTTCGTAGATAAAGTCGTCTGCGAAATCTATGGCGCGTGCGTCCTTGCGGTTGTTGCCGTAGTAGATGCGGTCGATGTGTGCCCAATAGATGGCACCGAGACACATGGGGCAAGGCTCACATGACGTGTAGATAACACTTCCAGAGAGGTCGAATGTCCCTAAACGTTTACATGCTTCACGAATGGTGTTCACCTCGGCATGTGCTGTGGGATCGATATCGATGGTTACACGGTTGGCACTGCCGGCAACGATCTTGCCGTCTTTTACGATAACGGCACCAAACGGACCTCCGCCTCGTTTAACACTGTCATTAGCCAAACGAATGGCTTCCCGCATGAAATTGCGGTCTTGGTCGGTGATGATAATTGGTTCCATGGCGTTTTTTCTTGATAATGATGTATGGTGCAAAGATACGAAAAAAGAATTTACACACCAAAAATAAGGACATAAAAAATGGGCTCCGCTGAGCCCTACCTTGTTAACCTTAAATCTAATACTATGAAAAACACGATGCAAATTTATGTAATAATTGTAACTTGAGCAAGCTTTTTGGCAATAAATCGTAATTATTTATACTTTGTTTGCTTTGAATAATAAGAAATTAAGACTTTTTTACACAACTCAAATATCCCAGTCTTTCAGTTCCCTCCTTTTATTTCTTGGCAAAGTATAAAATTCTTTCAGTTTTTAATGGCAAACTCTTAACTTTTTATTATTTTTGCAGAAAAATAAGCCAAAAGATGACATTTACTTTAATTCCATAAACAAGATGAAGAAAAAATTGATGATGATAGCCGTGTTGCTGTGTGCGGGCATGGCGTTTGCACAGACAAAAGAGGGTGGTATTACTACGCAGATGCTGGAGCAGATGCAGCGTCAACAGGCCTTGCAGCCTGCTAACCGTGCCATCTTCAACGCCATAGCATCGAATGCGATTGACGACTTGGCCAAGAACTTCCAGAACCAAGGACCCGTTGACACCCATTTCTCAACGGAAACACCGAAACAGAGCATCCATGACCAGAAGTCCAGTGGTCGCTGTTGGATGTTCTCTGGCCTGAACGTGCTACGTGCCAACTTTGCCAAGCAGCATGAAGACACGCTTGCGGTGGAGTTCTCGCACGACTATCTGTTCTTCTACGACCAGTTGGAGAAGTCGAACCTCATGTTGCAGGGTGTTATAGACAATGCCGCGAAACCCATTGATGACCCGCGTGTGCAGTTCTTCTTCAAGAATCCCATTGGAGACGGCGGTACCTTCTGCGGCGTTTCCGACCTTGCGGAGAAATACGGATTGGTGCCTAAGAGTGTCGTGCCGGAGACTTTCTCCGCAGAGAATACCAGTCGCATGGCACGCCTTATATCGTCAAAACTGCGTGAGTTTGGCTTGGAATTGCGCCAGATGGTTGCTGACAAGCGGAAGTCCGTTGACATTCAAAAACGCAAGACCGAAATGCTCTCCACGGTATATAACATGTTGTGCCTGACACTTGGCGAACCTGTCAAGCAGTTCACCTATGCCTTTACTGACAAGGATGGTAAGGCGAAAGGAGAATCCCGTACCTATACGCCACGGGAGTTCTATGACGCAACCGTAGGCAAACAGCTCAACGGCACATTTATCATGGTGATGAACGACCCGCGCCGGCCCTATCATAAGACCTATGAGGTGGAACTGGATCGCCACACTTATGACGGCCATAACTGGAAATATCTGAATCTGCCAATGGACGAGATTGAAGAGTTGGCCATCGCTTCGTTGAAGGATGGACGGAAGATGTATAGCTCTTATGACGTGGGTAAGCAGCTCGATCGCAAACGCGGATATATGGACACGGAGAACTACGACTATGCAACGCTTTTCTCTACGTCCTTCAATATGGACAAGGCCCAGCGTATCTCGACATTCGATAGCGGCTCGACCCATGCCATGACGCTCTCTGCCGTGGATCTCGATGCCAACGGTCAGGCACGGAAGTGGAAGGTGGAAAATTCTTGGGGACCTACCTACGGACAGGCGGGTTGCCTGATTATGACCGACCGATGGTTCCGTGAGTACATGTTCCGTCTGGTCGTCGATAAGCAGTACGTCTCCGACACCCTGCTGAAGGAGTACGAGCAGAAACCGCTCATGGTGATGCCGGAGGATCCGCTCTTCCAAATGGACGAGGACTAATCTTGAAACCTTTTGTATGTAAGTATATGTTTAACTTTTAAAGAACTGAAGACATGAAAAAAATGTATCAAAACTGGCTGACCTTTGTGATGGTAGCCTTCTTGAGTTTAGGTTTTGTTGCTTGTAGCGACAGTAGCAGTAGCGATGATGGTATCAGCGGAAGTCCAGAAGAAGTGTTGAGCTCGTTGGAAGGTAGCTGGCGAATGGAGAAGATTACCGCCAACATAGGTGGGCAATCAATGGAAATTCCTGGAGATCAACTTCGCCAGACGGCCTCAGGAATGAATTATCGTCTTTGGGACGATGTGTTGTCATTCAGTGGTAACTATATGAATAATGTTCCCTTTAAACTGAATGGAAGTGAGATTCTTCTTGAGTCAGAGCCCAACGTGTATGGCATTAAGGGAATCAAAATCAACATCAAGACGCTCACGGATAGGACGCTGGTTCTTCGTGAGGATTTGACGGGATTCATGAAAGACGCAGGTGTGGATATGAGCTACATCTGTGACGTACAGTACGTGAGGCTAAATTAACGAATGACTCCTCACGGGGGCTGAAACCATAGATATTGGAGTAAGAAAAAATGGAAAATCAAATTCCGCAGGAGTGGAATAAATTCCTGCTCAAGGACGTGACCTTTGTCAACTTGATGCTGCGCCGTATCTACAATGTGCTCATTGTGGCGAATCCCTACGATGCCTTCATGCTTGAAGACGATGGACGTGTGGAGGAGAAAATCTATAATGAGTATATGGAGTTGGGACTGCGCTACCCGCCTACGTTTACACAGGTGAGCACCATCGAGGAGGCGCGTTCTGTGATGAGTGAGCTCAACATTGATTTGGTCATCTGTATGCCGGGTAATGCCGATAACGACGCTTTTTCCGTAGCACGCCAGATCAAGGAGGAACACGCTGATGTGCGTTGTGTGGTACTGACGCCCTTCTCGCACGGCATCACGCGTCGAATGCAGGACGAAGACCTCTCGATCTTCGACTATGTCTTCTGCTGGTTGGGCAATACGAACTTGATCCTCTCCATCATCAAACTGATTGAGGACCGAATGAATCTGGAGCACGACATTGAGGAGGCGGGCGTGCAGCTCATCCTGTTGGTTGAAGACTCCATTCGGTTCTATTCGAGCATTCTGCCCCATCTCTATAGCTATCTGCTCGTGCAGAGTCAGCATTTCTCTACCGAGGCGTTGAACCGCCATGCTGCAACCCTGCGAATGAGAGGGCGCCCCAAGGTGCTCCTGGCACGCAGCTACGAGGAGGCATGGGATATTTATCAACAATATTCGAACAATGTGCTCGGGGTCATCAGCGACGCACGCTTCCCCAAAGGCGGCGTGAAGGTGGCCGATGCCGGTATGCAACTGTTGCGTGCCATCAGGGAGAAAGATGAATACACACCGCTCATCATGGAGAGTTCGGAGAGCGAGAACCGAGAAGCTGCCGAGGCAGAAAGGTTCCATTTCGTTGACAAGAACTCGAAGAAGATGAGTCTCGACTTGCGCCATCTATTGGAGGAACACATGGGCTTTGGCGACTTCATCTTCCGGGATCCCACGACGAAGGCAGAAATCATGCGAATTCGCAACCTGAAGGAACTACAGGACAACATCTTCAAGATTCCACGAGACTCGATGCTCTATCACATCTCGCGCAATCACATGAGCCGTTGGCTGACGGCGCGTGCCATCTTCCCCGTTTCGGCTTTCTTGAAGCAGGTGACCTGGCATAAGCTACAGGATGTGGATGTGCATCGACAGATTATCTTCGATGCCATCGTGCAGTATCGCCACATGAAGAATATTGGTGTGGTAGCGGTGTTCGACCGACAAAAGTTCGATAGATTTTCTCACTTTGCGCGCATCGGCGACGGCTCGCTCGGAGGGAAGGGCAGGGGACTGGCATTCCTTGACACCGTTATCAAGCGCACGCCCTCTTTCCAGCAGTTCCCTGGAATCACTGTGCAGATACCGAAGACGGTGGTGCTTTGTACCGATCTCTTCGACCAGTTTATGGAGCAGAACAATCTCTATCCGATCGCGTTGAGTGATGCCCCCGATGAAGAGATACTGCGCCATTTCCTCAAGGCTCAGTTGCCCGACTCGCTCATCGAAGACTTCTTTGCATTTTTCGATGCTACGCACGCGCCTATCGCCATTCGCTCGTCAAGTCTGCTCGAGGATGCCCACTATCAGCCCTTTGCGGGTATCTACTCTACTTACATGATTCCTTGGCTCGATGACAAGTATGCCATGCTGCAGATGCTGGCTGCCGCCATCAAGAGCGTCTATGCCTCTGTATATTACAAGGATTCAAAGGCCTATATGACCGCTACAAGCAACGTCATTGACCAGGAGAAAATGGCGGTCATCCTGCAGGAGGTGGTGGGTAAGCAGTATGGTACGCACTACTATCCGAACTTCAGTGGCGTGCTGCGCTCGCTGAACTATTATCCCATTGGCGATGAACAGGCGGAAGAGGGTATTGCTTCACTGGCATTAGGATTGGGCAAGTACATCGTTGATGGCGGTCAGGCCCTGCGTGTATCGCCCTATCATCCTAATCAGGTCTTGCAGACCAGCGAACTGGAGACGGCTTTGCGTGAGACACAGACTCGCTTCTATGCCCTTGATACGGAGCATGTGGGTAATGACTTCAAGGTGGATGATGGGTTTAACATTCTGAAGCTGAAGGTGAAGGAAGCCGACAAAGACCGTTCCGTTAAAGGACATTCTCCCTTGCAGTATATTGCATCCACCTATGACCCCTATGATCAGGTCATTCGCGATGGCATCTACGAGGGCGGACGCAAGGTGATTACGTTCAGTGGTGTCCTACAGCAGAACGTGTTCCCGCTGCCCGAATTACTCAGACTCTCCATGCATACGGGTGCTGAGGCCATGCGCAGGCCTGTGGAGATTGAGTTTGCCTGTAACCTAAATGAGAACCGCACGGGTGACTTCTACCTGTTGCAGATACGGCCGATCGTGGATTCCAAGCAGATGCTCGATGAGGATATTAGTGCCATACCCGCTGAACAGTGCCTGTTACGCTCCGTCAATTCGCTGGGACATGGCATCAGCGAAGATGTCACGGATGTGATCTACGTGAAGACCGATGACGACTTTACGGCGATGAACAACCCCGCCATTGCTGACGAGATAGACCGTTTCAATGCCAAATTCTTGGAAAAGGGACAAGGCTATGTGCTCTGTGGACCAGGCAGATGGGGCTCCAGTGATCCGTGGCTCGGCATTCCCGTCAAGTGGCCTCATATCTCTGCTGCGCGGGTCATCGTCGAGGTGGCACTGAAGAACTATCGGGTAGATCCGTCTCAGGGCACCCATTTCTTCCAGAATCTCACCTCCTTTGGAGTTGGCTACTTTACGATTGGGGCTGATGCGACGACTTGTTCTCCAGATCCGTCCTCCTCTCTCTTCTCAGACATCTTCCGCAAGGACCTGCTTGATAGCATGGAGGCAGTAGAGGAGACTCGTTTCGTGCGCCATGTCCGCTTTGACCGTCCACTCAAGATTCTCATGGATGGAAAGAAACAGCAGGGTGTCGTTGCGATGGTACCCGATGACCATGAAACGTGCAATATCGATTAGATTCCAGAAAGCACTAAAATTGATTTAAATCAAGAAAACTTTTGATTCGTAAGTTTTTCCTGCAAGAAGCTTGCGAATTAAAAGTTTTCGCTTTACCTTTGCAACGTGTTTTTCATGGTATTAGATTTAAGGTTAACAAAAGGTTGGATCTCGGCGGAGATCCTTTTTTTGTTTATACAATTGACTTTTCCGTTGTTTCGGCGTCAAATAGAAAAATAGATAATCAAAAGAGAATATGAAGAAATTTTTAATCCCCGTTGTCTTCACCCTGTGTGCATTTGTCATGACCAGTGCCATGGTTGCTGACGGAGCCATTACTCGCGAAGGAGATGCTGTGGTGGTGGACACTAAGACGATTGTAAAAGGAGTTGTTGGGTACAATGGCAGTACCCATGTGAAGATTTATATCAAGAAAGATAAAATCGAAAAGATTGTGCCGCAGCCCAATCGTGAGAGTCCCCAGTATTTTGCCAAGGCAAAGAAAGTTCTTGAGAAGTTCAAGGGAAAGAGCGTTGACAAGGCTTCGACGATGAAGGTAGATGGCGTGACGGGTGCCACCATCTCTTCCGATGCGCTGACGAAGACCGTCCAAAAGGGACTCAAGTATTACAAGGAGCAGAGATAAAAGCTGCAATTCCCTTTCTAATAGACATTAGCCCAAACTCTTCCGGGTTAATGTCTTCTTTTTTTATCCACATGGCAGCAGCTGCGTCATCCATGGCATGCATACCGGAGATGTCATTCACGGTGCAACGGAAGAACATGTCCATCGTGGGAATCGTCATGCCACTGTATATATATAAATTAGGTATAGAGAACAGATACTCCACCCGTGACGCATGAAGTCCAGTTTCTTCTTCCACCTCCCGAATGATTCCCTCTTCTGCCGTCTCGCCGATGTCACAGAAACCGCCCGGCAGGTCGAGCGTCCCCTTGGCTGGCTCTTTTGCCCTTCTGACCACCAAGATCTCTCCATGCGTGTTCTCTATCAAGGCAACTGTCGCCGAGCTTGGATTGAGGTAATACACGAATCCACAGTCCTCACAGCGCTTGCTCTTGTCATTGTTCTCTGTAAAGTGTCGGCTCCCACAGACGGGGCAATAGCTAAACTTGTCTAATACGTGCATACTTCTGCTGGGTTTAAAAATGGGTCCTTTTTCTGTTCTTTCGTTTACGACGACAAAGATACGAAATTTTCTGTAAATTGCCCATATCATATAATATAAATAAGGTGTTCCCTTTGTCTTTTATTTGATTTATGTCAAGAAAGCGGAAAATTTTCATAATCTCTGAAAATTTCCCCTTTAAATATTTGGCTGTTCCAGAAAAAGGCAGTACTTTTGCACCCGCTAACGAGGAGAGGTCTTCTCGGAGGCGCTAGAAGAAAGAGTTCTTTGAA
>CADCDK010000025.1 GCA_902800185.1 uncultured Prevotellaceae bacterium | reverse complement strand
TTACCAAATAAACCAACAAGCCCTAAACAAAGATACTTCCTTACAGATAATGGTAAGGCATTACTCGCTAATGCGACTCGTAATTCGGATACAAGTGATATGGTGGAAAAGGTTGATCACATGCTTAAAAAACTTAGTGAAGAAGAGAAGCGTATTGCGCTGAAAATGTTGCATGAAGAATCTTAAAACCACGATAAGAAGATGGAGCAGAATATTTTTGACTACTACTCTGTTGACGGCCGTAGCATCAAACAGCCGCAGCACGGTTTGAACATCCTGCGCATGAGTGACGGCACCGTGAAAAAAAATGATGGTGAAGTAGAAGTCATTATATAGTTAAAAGCAAAGAAGGCTGGCACTGAGCCAGCCTTCTTGTTTTTTTAAAGATATGGTGTTCTGATCATTTCTCCTCGGGTGCCTTGTCGATGAGATCCATGAATTGGTCGAGCTTCGGCGTGATGATGATCTGGGTGCGGCGGTTGCGCTGCTTACCCACCTCGCTGGTGTTCTCTGCCACGGGGTTGTACTCGCCACGGCCACCAGCGGTGAGACGCTTCGGATCTACGCCGTAGTGGGTCTGCAGATATTGCACGACGCTGGACGCACGCAGACAGGAGAGGTCCCAATTGTTGCGGATGTTCTCGCGCTTGATGGGCACGTTGTCGGTGTTACCCTCAATGAGCACATCGTAATCCTTATAGTCCATGATGATCTTGGCAATCTTCGAGAGTGTTTCCTGCGCACGGTCATTGATCTCGTAGGAGCCACTCTTATAGAGCATGTTGTCGGCCAGTGAGATATAAACCACGCCCTTGAGCACCTGCACATCAACCTCCTTCAGCTCTTCCTTGGAGAGTGAGCGGGTGAGGTTGTTGGTAAGTACCATATTGAGCGAGTCGCTCTTGGACTTCACCTCAACGAGATGACGGATGTACTGATTGGACTCGTTGATCTGATCGACAAGCTTCTCAATGGAGACATTGTTCTGACTGGCGTTGGTCAGGCTCTTGTCGAGGGAACGCTGCAGGGCTGCTGTAGCCTTCTTCTGCTCTGCCAGTTGCTGTTTCTGACTGGTCAGCTGCTCCTCGAGGGAGGTGACGCGGGCATTGGAAGCCGCAAGCTGCTCCTTGGTGTTCTGATAGTTGGTGTTCAGTTCACGGTTCTCGTTCTGACAAGCCTCGAGTGCCTTCTTACTGGCACAACCCGTCATGAGCAGGCATGCTGCCAGGGCGGGAATGATGATGTTTGTTGTCTTCATATTCATTTTCTCCTTTACATTTCTTTTTTGGTTTATCCTTTAAAACGCCTGCAAAAGTACGTCTTTCGCTAATAATAAGACGAATCAGGGATGAAAATGTCAAGAATATTATCGATTTTTAACGATTTTGGCTCTATGTTCCCATGGATTACAGGGGACGTGCCGGCATCGTGATGGGGAAAAGCGGACTGTCAGTATGCTCACGGTAGATGAAGTCTATCATGCGGCGAACCACATCGGGATGGGATGCCGCGAGGTCGTGGTCCTCGTGCGGGTCGGCGGCCAGGTCATAAAGACTGGGCACGCCACTTTTCACCACCATCTTCCAGTTGCCCCAACGCACGCCCATCATATCCGTCTCGTGGAATTCCCAGTAGAGATATTCATGCTGTTTCCGCTGTTTCTTTCCAAGCAGCGTGGGGACGATGGAGATGCCGTCGAACCAGTCGTTCTGCAGGCGGGGATTGCGATAGCGGCGTTCATAGTTCTTGATGCCCGCCAGCTCGCAGAACGTCGGCATGAGGTCGTAGAAGGCAAAGGGCTGGTCGCTCACCGTACCGGTCTTGACATGTCCGGGCCACCGCACGATGAACGGGATGCGGATGCCTCCCTCATGGGTGCTGCGCTTCAGTCCACGGAAGCGTCCGTCGCGGTTGAAGAACGTGGGATCGGCACCGCCCTCCTCATGAGGGCCGTTGTCGCTGGTGAAGATGAGGATGGTGTTGTCAGCCAGTCCCTTCTCCTCCAACTTCGCCATGATCTCTCCCACCTGCGCATCGAGACGACTGATCATTGCCGCAAACTCCGCATGGGTGTGCGTCACGGCATTATAGCGCGAGGGGCACTGCCCGCCAAAGGTCTTGTCTTCGGCAAAGCGGGCGTAGTATTTCGTGAGCAGCGAGTCTTCGGGTTGTCGCAGCTCGGCATGTGGCAGGGTATAGGTGAAGATGCCGAAGAATGGCTGTCCCGGGGTCTGCTGGTCGAGCCACTGCATGGCCCGCTCGTGGATGATGTCGGCAGAGTACTGCTGTCGGTTGTCGTACTCGGGGCCGCACATAGGGTATTGCACGTTCTGTTCCAGGACCTCACGCACCACGCCCTTGTCTCCGCGCGAGCGGCTGTAGCGGTTGAGGAAGTTGGGGAAGTAGAGATGCGCCTGAAACTGGCAAATGTATCCGAAGTACTCGTCAATGCCACGCTTGTCGGGTGTGGAGACGCTCCCTTCGTAGCCGCCTGCCCACTTGCCGAACATGCCCGTGTGGTAACCGTTGTCGCGCATGATCTCGGGCAGTATCACATGGGCGGTGTCATAGGGTTCCTGTCCCACGACGGCATACTCCTGGCACACACCATAGCTGACCTGTCCCTGCCAATATTCCTTATTCCCTCGCACGTGCATGTGACCCGTGTGCTGTCCGGTCATGAACGACGCGCGCGAAGGTGCCGACACGGGACTGCCCGCATAGGCGGAGGTGAAGCGCATACCCTGCGCCGCCAAACGGTCGATATGAGGGGTCTCAATGTACTGCTGTCCATAGCAGCCCAGATCGCCCCACCCCATGTCATCACACATGATATACAGGATGTTCGGACGGTTGTCTGCCTGAGCCGCCAGCGTCCCCATGGCCCCCATCAACGGGAGAATCAGCTTTGCCTTTTTCATTTGTATTCTCGCTTTCATGATTCAGGGAACAAAGATAAACAAAATTATTGGCAAAAAGGAAACTTTCTCAAAAAAAAGACGTAACTTTGCACCTCAAAAGCAAATACATCTTATATAAAATTATTGCAGGATATGATTCTTTTCTTTAAGACTCCCGAGCAGAAAGTGATTGCAACCGCAATCGACCACAAACCCAGTCAAGACGAAATCAATGCCCTTTGTTGGCTCTATGGCAACGCCTCGCATGTGGACGCCTCCACCATGGAGGGAAAATACATCGGTCCACGCCGCGAGATGATCACTCCTTGGAGTACGAATGCCGTTGAGATTACGCAGAACATGTGTCTCAGCGGCATTTCACGTATTGAGGAGTACGTTCCCGCAGGAGAGGCAGGAGAAGCAGGCTTCGACCCGATGCTGCAGCGCATGTACGAGGGCCTCGACCAGGAGATATTCACTGTTCACCATGAGCCGGAGCCCATCAAGTACGTGGATGACCTTGAAGCCTACAACGAGCAGGAAGGTTTGGCACTCTCGAAGGAGGAAATGGAATACCTGCACAAGATCGAGAAGGAGAACGGCAGACCGCTGACCGATTCCGAGATTTTCGGCTTTGCCCAGATTAACTCGGAGCACTGTCGCCACAAGATATTCGGCGGCACCTTCGTCATCGATGGCGAAGAGAAAGAGTCTTCCCTCTTCCAGATGATCAAGAAGACGACACAGGAGAATCCGAACAAGATTCTCTCTGCCTATAAGGATAACGTGGCTTTTGCCGAGGGTCCCGTGGTGGAGCAGTTCGCCCCCGCCGACCAGAGCACAAGCGACTGGTTCCGTGTGAAGGAGATTGAAAGTGTCATCTCGCTGAAAGCCGAGACACATAACTTCCCCACCACCGTGGAGCCGTTCAACGGAGCCGCCACGGGAACGGGCGGTGAGATCCGCGACCGCATGGGAGGTGGTGTCGGATCATGGCCCATCGCCGGCACAGCCGTCTATATGACGAGCTATCCGAGGATGCAGGCCCCCGTCTCATCCCCCGAAGAGACGACAGAACGCAGCTGGGAGCAGTTGCTCCCCGTGCGCCAATGGCTGTACCAGTCGCCGGAGGACATCCTCATCAAGGCCTCCAATGGCGCGAGCGACTTCGGCAACAAATTCGGCCAGCCGCTCATCTGCGGCTCAGTACTGACGTTTGAACACCAAGAGAAGGAAGCCCCGCTCTACGCCTACGACAAGGTGATCATGTTAGCAGGCGGCGTGGGCTACGGCACCAAGCGCGACTGCCTGAAGAAGGAACCGCAAAAGGGAAACAAGGTGGTCGTGGTAGGTGGTGACAACTACCGCATCGGTCTCGGTGGCGGTAGCGTGTCGTCCGTAGATACTGGACGCTACAGCAACGGCATTGAGCTGAATGCCATCCAGCGTGCCAACCCCGAGATGCAGAAACGTGCCTACAACCTGGTACGCGCATTGGTGGAAGAGGATAACAACCCCGTAGTCTCCATCCACGACCACGGCTCTGCCGGACACCTGAACTGCCTGTCGGAGCTGGTGGAGGAATGTGGCGGTCGCATCGAGATGGACAAGCTGCCCATCGGTGACAAAACGCTCTCCGCCAAGGAGATTATTGCCAATGAGAGTCAGGAGCGCATGGGACTGCTCATCGACGAGAAGCATATCGACCACGTGCGTCGCATCGCCGAGCGTGAGCGTGCCCCGCTCTACGTCGTTGGCGAGACCACTGGCGATGCCCACTTCTCTTTCGAGCAGGCAGACGGCGTGAAGCCCTTCGACCTCGACGTGGCACAGATGTTCGGACATTCACCGAAGACCATCATGCGCGACGAGACGGTAGAGCACCACTACGCACCCGTGGAATATCCCACATCATCCTCTTTCCTTTCTCAATTAAAGAAAGTGCTGCAGTTAGAGGCGGTGGCCTGCAAGGACTGGCTGACGAACAAGGTGGATCGCTCGGTGACGGGAAAGATTGCCCGCCAGCAATGCCAAGGCGAACTGCAACTGCCGTTGAGCGACTGCGGTGTCGTGGCATTGGACTACCAAGGACAGAAAGGTATCGCAACGGCCATCGGACATGCTCCACAGGCTGGACTGGCTTCGCCCGAAGCTGGCAGTGTGCTCTCCGTTGCAGAGGCACTGACCAACCTTGTGTGGGCTCCCCTTGCCGATGGACTCGACAGTGTGAGCCTCTCCGCCAACTGGATGTGGCCGTGCCGCTCGCAGAAAGGTGAAGACGCGCGTCTATATAGTGCCGTGAAAGCCCTGTCGGACTTCTGCTGCGCCATCCACGTCAACGTGCCCACCGGCAAGGACTCGCTCTCCATGACCCAGCAATATCCTGACGGACAGAAAGTCATCTCTCCGGGAACGGTTATCGTGAGTGCCGGCGGTGAGGTGGATGACATCAAGAAGGTTGTTTCACCCGTGATGGTGAACAACAAACGTTCCAGCCTCTACCACATTGACTTCTCCTTCGACCAGCAACGATTAGGCGGTTCTGCCTTTGCGCAAACCCTGGGCAAGGTGGGCGACGACGTTCCCACGGTGACGAACCCCGAATACTTCGTCGATTGCTTCAACGCCATACAGGAGCTCATCCACCGCGGATGGATCATGGCAGGACACGACATCTCAGCAGGTGGACTGGTGACAACGCTCTTAGAGATGACCTTCGCCAACACCACGGGTGGCATGCACATCAACCTGCACGACATCTGTGCCGACGGAGACATCACAAAGGCGCTGTTCGCCGAGAACCCGGGTGTCATCATCCAGGTGTCCGACGAGCACAAGAACGACCTGATGGAGTTCCTGGAGGACAACGGCATCGGATTCGCCAAGATCGGCTATCCCACGCCCAACAACCGCTCATTGGACATCATCTGCGGCGAGCAGATGCTCAGCCTCGACATTGATGACCTACGCGATACATGGTACAAGACCTCCTACCTGCTGGATCGCCGACAGAGCTTCAACGGGAAGGCACAGGAACGCTTTGAGAACTACAAGCAGCAACCCGTGGAGATGAAGTTCCCCGCTAACTTCAGTGGTTTGCTGAAGCAATACGGCAAGGTGAAGGACGGCAGACTGAACGCCAAGGGCACTGAACGCCCGAAGGCCGCCATCATCCGTGAGAAAGGTACCAACGGCGAGCGCGAGATGGCATACTCGCTCTACCTGGCAGGCTTCGACGTGAAGGATGTCACCATGACCGACCTCGTGACAGGACGTGAAACGCTGGAGGAGGTAAATATGATTGTGTTCTGCGGTGGATTCTCGAACAGCGACGTGCTCGGCTCTGCCAAGGGATGGGCAGGTGCCTTCCTCTACAACCCGAAAGCAAAGGAGGCACTCGACCGCTTCTATGCGCGTGAAGACACACTCTCATTAGGCATCTGCAACGGCTGTCAGCTGATGGTGGAACTGGGACTTTGTGAAACCCATGACCAAGCAGGAACGACCAACGGAGGAGCCAAGATGCTGCACAACGACTCACGAAAGTTCGAAAGTGCGTTCCTCACCCTGCAGATTCCTGAGAACAAGAGCGTGATGTTCGGTTCGCTTTCGGGCAGCAAGCTCGGCATCTGGGTGGCTCACGGAGAAGGAAAGTTCTCGCTTCCCGAAGCAGAAGGACAGTATAACGTCATTGCCAAATACAACTATGCCGGCTATCCGGGCAATCCCAACGGCTCCGACTACAACGTGGCGGGTATCTGCTCGAAGGACGGCCGCCATCTGGCCATGATGCCTCATCTGGAGCGTGCCATCTTCCCATGGCAGAACGCTTGGTATCCCGCTAACCGCAAAGCTGACGAGGTGACTCCATGGGTGGAAGCCTTCGTCAATGCCCGCCAGTGGATTGAGAACAGGTAAGAAAAGCCTGCATGACAAATTAAGAATGATAAGCTATGCATTTTGAACTATTAAGGACATTCTTGAAGATTGGTGCCTTCACCCTCGGAGGTGGATATGCCATGATACCGATTATAGAGAGCGAAGTGGTTGACAAGCA
The DNA here is from genome assembly GCA_902800185.1 of uncultured Prevotellaceae bacterium. Lineage (GTDB taxonomy): Bacteria > Bacteroidota > Bacteroidia > Bacteroidales > Bacteroidaceae > Prevotella. The sequence continues at coordinate 24,396 of CADCDK010000025.1, read as the reverse complement.
CAAATGGATTGGCAAGGAGGAGTTTATTGACCTGATTGCCATAGCACAGAGCTGTCCAGGCGTGTTTGCCATTAACATCAGTACGTTCATTGGCTACAAGCTACGACGTACATCCGGAGCCATCTGCGCCGCATTAGGTGCCGCCCTCCCCTCGTTTCTCATCATCCTGCTGATTGCCTTGTGTTTTCAGCAGTTCATGGACATCGAGTGGATTGCAGCCATGTTCCGTGGCATCCGTCCCGCCGTGGTGGCACTCATCGCCGTGCCGACCTTCAACCTGGCCAAGAATGCCAAGCTCACCTTAGAGACCAGCTGGATTCCTATCGTGACCGCACTGCTCATTTGGAAGATGGGCATCAACCCTGTGTACATCATTCTGGCAGCAGGCATCTGCGGATACCTCTACGGAACGTTCCTCAAGCCCACCGAATAAAGAAATAAGTCCCATCGGACTCATAAGACCCATATTATGATATACTTAGATCTTTTCATCACATTCTTCAAGATAGGACTCTTCGGTTTTGGCGGTGGCTACGGCATGCTGTCGCTCATCCAGACGGAGACCGTGATCCACCACACTTGGCTGTCATCGGCTGAGTTTACCAATATTGTTGCCATCTCGCAGATGACACCCGGGCCCATTGGCATCAACTCGGCTACCTACTGCGGCTATACGGCCATCCACAATGCCGGCTTCAATAGTTGGATGGCCATGCTGGGTTCTGCCACGGCTACCTTTGCCTTGGTACTGCCGTCGCTGATCCTGATGATTCTGATTAGTAAGATGTTCATGAAATACATGCACACTGCGGCTGTGGCGAGTGTCTTCATGGCTTTGCGTCCCACGGTGGTGGGTCTGTTGGCTGCCGCCACGCTGTTGCTGATGAATGCCGAGAATTTCAGTACGCCCAGTGAGAACAGCTGGCAGTTTGGAATCAGCATCTTCCTGTTTATAGCAACATTTGTAGGAACAAAATTCGTCAAAATCAATCCCATCAAGATGATTGGCTTTGCTGCTGCCGCCGGACTCTTGCTACTGTATTAAAGTAGTTTAAGGGTTTAAGGGTTTAAGAGTTTAAGAGTTTAAAAGTTTAAGGGTTTTAGGGGTCAATGATCAATCTGACTTGTGGGCCAGTTCACTAAATAGAGCCGCTCGGTGGCTCGCGTGAAAGCGGTGTACAGCCAGTGGATGTAATCCTCCAGCTCCCTTGCTCCCATGTTCCCCGATTCCACGGCACCCTGATCCACATACACATGTGCCCACTGCCCACCCTGTGCCTTGTGACAAGTCACGGCATAGCCATACTTCACCTGCAGGGCATTGAAGTAAATATCCTCCTTCAACCGTCGGATACGCTCTGACTTAGGCCGAACATCGGCATAGTCTTCCATCACCTTATTATATAATAGATCTTGTTGCTCGGCAGTGAGCGCCGGAGCCTCCGAAGTCAGACTGTCAGTGATGACCGTTGTCTGCCACTCCCAGTTGTCGTAATCGGGGAACTGCAGCCAGACATCGGCGAAATGAAAGCCGTAGAACTCCCGCTGATGACGCACCCGCAACACCCGCGCACGGTCGCCATTGGCGATGAAATCCACCCCGGCAACCTCTTCCGCTCCTTTCACTCCTGCCACTCCCTGAATATACCTGTTCTTCACCACCATCAGCATGTCGCCCGACTCCAACTGTTCCTCACGGTCGAGAATGGTATTACGGATACCCATATTATATATGTTCGCGCGTTTATTGGAACGAGTGATCACCATCGTCTCATCCATTCCCACCTGTCGGTAGCTCTGCTCCAAGGCATCAATCAGCTCACGACCGCTCACACGTACGATATCGGTAAAGCCCTTGAAACGGATCCGAGGCAGCATGCCCTGCATCCCGCATCCCGAACCTTGCTGTCTGTCCGTCTCCATCCTCCGGATTCTCGTCGCATTCAAAAGGATGCCGCTCTCCTGACTTTGGCGCAACACCTCGGAAAGTTCTGACTCATAGACATCGAGTCCAAGCATGCGAAGCACCGAGACGCTGAGTGCCGGCGACTCCTCTTCACCCACAGGGGGAAGCTGCGCATGGTCGCCAATGAGCACCATGCGACAGTTGCGCCCACAATAGACGAACTTCACCAAGTCGTCCAACAGGTCAACACCAATCATGGAAGCCTCGTCTATCAGGAACAACGTGTCTGCATGGGTGTTGTAACTCAGGTTGAAATCACCGGCAAACTCTTTCTGACGATATATCTTCCGATGGATGGTGCTCGCCGCGAAGCCACTATTCAACGAGAATACCTTCGCCGCACGACCCGTAGGAGCCAACAACAGGATGTGCTGACCAAGACGCTTCAAGGTGCGCACCACCGCACTGGCAAGCGTCGTCTTACCCGTTCCGGCAGAGCCACGCATCACCATCACCGCCTGCTCACTGCGGTCGGCAAGGAAAGAACCCAACGTAGCCAATGCAGCCCGCTGCTCACGGGTGGGTTCCATACCGAACTCCCGTATAATGATCTCTATGAATTCAACCGTTGTCATCGTCAGAAAAACACATGCAAAGATACAACTTTTTTTGATAAAAACGGTTATCCAGTGTTTTTAGCGCATCCATCTGCCTCCCTCGCGCCTCCGTTCAGGATTGGGGCCACGCCCACCTCCCCCGAACAGATTCACCCGGTAGCTCACGTGGAGCATGGCATAGGAAGTGATGGCGTTGACTTCCTGATCTCGCCATCCATTGGCATTCACGGTGCGTGAGAAGTTCGACTGTTCGTTCAGGATGTCGTACCACTGCAACATCACCGTGAGCTTCTTGCCTCTCAGGAAGCTGTGCGACAACTGCATGTTCCAGAGAAATTCATTGGTATTGAGACTCTCGTCGGCATAACCGCGCTTGCTGTACATGTGAAGGTCAGTAGAAAGGTTTGTACCCCATGGGAAGGTGATCTTCGTATTACAACCGTAGGAGAAGTTCCAGGTGGAAAGGTTACGCGAAGCCTGCAGACGGTTCTCGGTGCGGGCATAGGTAGCACTGCCATTCGCAGAAACACTGAGCCACTTGTTGCGAAAGCTAAGCGATACTGAGGGCGAAAGATTATAGGTGTGGGTGACATTGCGGTCGGGTACAGCCGTACGATTCAGGTTGACATAGCCTACCTGGTGCCGATAGCTCCCTCTGACGGAGCCGCTGACATCCCATCTGTTCAGTGTATCGAGCCCCACATTGAAGCTGATACCGGCATTGGAACTCCAGTTGCCATCAAAGTTCTCCGGACGGGTGATGCGTCCGCCCGTGATCTCGTTGTAGGTGACGATGTTTCCGATAGAGTTGGTTGTGCGCTGGAAGCTGCCATTGGTGCTGAAACTCCAATGACGCTGTGCCTTGGGAATCTGCATGCCCAGGCTATCCTCAACGAAGGTTGGCTTGCGCTGCTTCTGGAAATTGACGCTGAGATTAGTCGTGAAGGAGGGCTTCAGTCCGGGATTACCCATCGTGATGGAAAGCGGATTGGTGTCATCGTAGATGTCGAGCAACTGCGTGATGGAAGGTTGCGACATCGTTCCCCGGAACTGCACCTGCAGATTGGTCTGCTGGTCGAAGCGGTAACGCAGGTTCAGCGTGGGAGACATGTTAACCACAGTCCTGACCGTATCGACAGGGCGGCCCAAATACTGCTGTATGTAGTGAGATCGCTGGGGCTGGATGTTGAATCCGACATTGAGATTGCATTTCTCCCGCACCAGTCGCAGTTGCACATCCATATTATGGCCATACTCCGTGCGTTCCGAGTAGCGTGTCAGACGGGTGGAGAGATAATCTTCGTAGGGACTGGGGAGGAAGCCAAAGAGACGGGTCCACTCACGATAATCCTCCAGCACCTCACGGAAAGCCTCATCACTGAGGTCGGGGAAGTCATAGGTCAAGGGGTCGCTCTTCTGGTGGCTGTAGTTATAACGGTAGTTCAGTTGCAGGAAGAGTCCCTGCTTTCCCCCGGTGCGGCGACGTCTCTCTCCTCTTGACCGATTGGGAGTGACGGTGGAGGTATCGACTTTCTCCTTGAAGATGAGTAAGGGCTCCGTATAAGTGACACCGATGGAATAACTGAATTGATGGGAAGCCGAGGTCGAATAGCGGTTGGTCTGGCGGGTGGAGTCATTGCCATAACGGTCTTTTTGCTGATAAAGATGCAGGAACGACAAGTTCGCATTCTGGTTGTCCCCCTTACGGTAGTTGATATTGGAGCTGACTGCTACATTCCGCCCATTGCGGTTCAGGCGTCTGTGAAGCTGTAGTTGTGAACTGAGGTTCTTGTTCTCGCTATGCCCCAGCGATTTGTTCTCACGACTGTTGACAAGGAGTTCCTGCTCTTTCATCACCTGCAAGCCCTCCTCGCTAAGGGGATTGGTCACATATTCAAAGGGATTGGCTCTGAATGACGCGGAGGGGGAATAGCTCTTACTGTCGTTGGTAGAGAAATTGACATTGGGTCGGAACGAGAGCGTTGTCAAAGTATCGATGGTCCATTGGAGGTTCATGTTGCCCGTCCATGCGTTACTGCGGGAATAACTCTGACTGGTACTGTTCGAGAAAGCACCGCCTCGTGTGTTGACAAAGCTCTCCGAGCCCGTCCGATTCCAGTTGTCGGTATTGTTGTGATTCCATGTAACACGTCCGCTGAGTTTCAGGTCCTTTCCATTCTCATAGCTGATGTCCATCGCCGAGGTCTTCGTATGTCGCTGCCCGTTGCCATTTCCACGTCCGCGTCCTCCACGTCCGGAGAAATTCCTGTCGTTGACATTGTTGGCATTGCCCATGAACGTGTAACGCATGTTGCCAAAGGGCTTCATGGCAGTCAGACGGATTCCGTATCGATGGTCAGTGCCATAGCCGATGTCGGGATTGGCCTGCAGACCATTGCGAGCACTGCGTTTGGTCACAAACTCTAACACGAAGTCATCATTGCCGTCATCCACACCCGTCAGACGGCTCAAGTCACTCTTCTCATCATAGGCCTTCACCTTGTCAATCACATAGGAAGGCAGATTCTTCATCACCGCATCATTGTTGCCCGTCATGAAGTCACGACCGTCGAGCTTGAACTTTTTGACACTCTTGCCATTGACGGTTATGCTGCCGTCCTCATCAATCTTTGCTCCTGGCAACATCTCGACCAGGGCCTCAATGACAGACCCCTCGGGAACCCGGAAGGCATCGGCATTATAGACCACCGTGTCATCCTTGACAACCATCTTGGGAAGATTGGCCGTGATGACCGCTTCTTCGATTTCCACATGGTCGGGCTCTAACAGCAGGTCATCAAGCGCCATCGCCCTGCTACCAGTCTTCGTCAGATTACAGGTATATTCCCGATAGCCCAGATAGGTGACCTTTAGCCAATAGTCACCCGACTTCACATTTTGAAACGCAAAGACACCACGCTCGTTGGAGAGTGTTCCTCCAACAAACGTGGTGTCTTTCTGATTATGTCGCTTGGTAGTAATCTTATAAAGCTGTAAAGTAGCCCTCTCCATCGGTTCCCCGCTATCCTTGTCCATGATACGACCTGAGACGGACTCTCTTTGGGCGTTCACATGAAGCATGCCCAAGAGGAAAGTCACCATTACTGTCAGGAAGCGCAAATCCATCGTTTAATTTTTAAGTGTCTGCTACTCTATTTTTTAGATGGATGACGAGAACAATGGTTTAATCTTACAAGAATATTTCTTTTTTACACTTCTTCCTTGCTTGTTTTCAATAAAAATTACTACATTTGCAGGAAATATTTTCCACATGAACGAGAACAACATCATTACCGACGCACGGCTTATGATAAGAGTGAGCCGCCACTCATTGGCATTTGCCGTGAGCAACCCCATCGCCGTCAACAAGGTGGAATACGAACCCTACACCGTGCGTAGCGGAATCTCCATGGCTGCCAATCTCCGCGAGGCCTTCCAAGAATGCACGCTCCTTGGGAGAGGCTACCAACGGGCACAGGCCTTGATTGACTCACCCGTGCTGATGGTTCCCATTCAGGAGTTTGAAGAAGAGAACGTTGAAGATTTCTATCACCATACCATGCCGGGGCAACAGGGTTTTGAGGTGGTATATCAGGTATTGCCGGAGCTGAAAGCAGTGGCACTGTACAGCATCAACCGAGACCTGAAGTTAGTGATGACCGACCACTTCAAGAACGTGCGGTTCATGCCACTCATGCAACCCGTCTGGCAATTGCATCACAAACGGAGTTATACAGGAATAAGCCGTAAGCTCTACGGACACTTCCACGACCGCACGCTGGAAATCTTCAGCTTTGAGAAGAACCGGTTCCGCTTCTGTAATTCATTCGACACCAACCGCATCAATGATGCCGTTTACTTCCTGCTCTACGTATGGAAGAATCTCGCGATGGACAACACGACAGACGAGTTGCACCTGTCGGGTGACATGCCCGAGCGTGAACAGCTGATAGAACAGCTTCACCGCTTCGTCAAGAAGGTCTATATCCTCAACCCCACGGCAGAATTCAACCGCACCCCCGTCTCGCTCATCAAGGGCATGCCTCTCGATCTGGTAACGCTCTTCGCAAAAAAATAGTCTCTCTACACTGCCATGCGTATCATCACCGGACAATACAAAGGCCGTCACTTCGACATACCGCGCTCCTTCAAGGCACGTCCCACGACCGACTTCGCCAAAGAGAACATCTTCAACGTACTCAACGGCTATATCGACTTCGAGGATGTCTGTGCCCTTGACCTCTTTGCCGGCACAGGCAGCATTTCTCTGGAAATGCTCTCGAGGGGTTGTCAACAGGTCATCAGTGTGGAATTGGACCGCGACCATGCCAACTTCATTCGACAATGCACACAGAAGTTAGCATGCCAGAACCATATTTTGATCCGCAGTGATGTATTCCGTTTTCTGAAGACATGCCGTCAGAAGTTCGACCTCATCTTCGCTGATCCGCCCTACGCCCTACCCAACTTGCCACAGATTCCCGACCTGATCTTCTCACATGATCTGTTGAAGCCCAACGGTATTTTCGTCTTCGAGCACGGTCAACAAAACAATTTCGCCCAGCATCCCCACTTCGTGGAGCACCGGGCGTATGGCAGTGTCAACTTTTCCTTGTTCAGAGCAGCGGAGAAAGAAGACGGACAAGAGACTCCCACAGACGTTTGTGGAAAGGACGATGGGCAACATGAGTGACATCGGTAAGAAGGATGCACTGTTCCTGATCGCGTAGGAATACTTCTTTCATGCGCAAGGCAATTGCCTCGTCATAAAAGAAGATATTGGACTCAAAATTATTCTCAAAAGAACGGAAATCAATGTTATTGCTGCCACAGGTGCTGAGCGAGTCATCGCACACCAATAGTTTACTGTGGTTGAAGCCCGCCTTGTAATAATACACCCTCACACCCGACTCAAGGGTCTGCATGATGTAGGAGCGGGAAGCCCACTCCGCAAGCTTGGCATCGGCATGATAAGGCACCATCAGGCGCACGTCAACACCCGACAAGGCGGCAGTGCGCATGGCAAACAGGATCGGCTCGGTCGGAAGGAAATACGGGGACTGCATGTACACGTACTGACGGGCTTCCAGAAGGATGCGCACATAGCCCTGCATGATCTCCGGCCAAGGAGAAATCGGACTGCTGGTAACGACCTGGGCCAAGTGCAGGGAACGGGGCGCAGGAGACATGACGCTGGGAGCGAGACGCTGCTGCGGAGGATAGTATTGGCGACTGTTGATGAGAGAACGAGAAACAAAGTACCAGTCAACAAGGAACGCACGCTGCAGCGCATAGACGGCCCCACCACGAATACACAGGTGGGTGTCGCGCCATCTCTGTTTTTTCGTCCCCTTGATATAGCGCAGAGCGATGTTCATGCCTCCAATAAAACCTGTCGTTCCATCAATGACACAGATCTTGCGGTGGTTACGATAGTTCATCTTACTGGTGAATGCGGGGAATCGTACCGGCATGAAAGGTCGCACGTCAATGCCTGTGGCAGTCATCCGTCGGAAGAAAGAGTCCTTCACCTTCCAACAGCCTACGTCGTCGTAGATAAACCGTACCTCCACACCTTCCTTGACCTTATCGGCAAGGGCATCGACGACAAGACGGCCAAGCGGGTCGTCCTCAATGATGTAGGTAACCAGATGGATATGGTGCTTCGCCTGTCCAATCTCACGAAGCAGGGAGAGAAAGAAGTCATGGCCGTTGGTGTAGATCTCTACGTTGTTGTCCTTGAAGGGGAGTGCCCAGTTCTCGGTTACAAATTGCTGAATGAGCGTGCGATGACGTTCCGGCAGCTGGAGATCCTTCTGCTCAACAAACTCCAGCATGGACTGCTTGCTCAATGCATCAAGACTGCGCTGACTGATATGTCGTTCCTTACGGGTGTTCTGACCGAAGAAGAAATAGAGGATGATGCCGACCACTGGCATGAACACCAACACCATGAGCCATGCCATCGCCTTGACGGGTGGACGGTTCTCCATCAACAAGGTAACAATGGTACCAATGATGATGAGGGTGTAGATGAGTAGGATGAGCCAGTGGATATAGATCATAGATGAACGTTTACGGGATATGGATGAGCTTATGTGTCTGTAGGGAAAGTCGCCAGCGGGGATGTTGCTTGATGTATTCCACACAGCAGGCAATAATCTGTTCATTGCGGAGAGGGTCGCCTACATCGCAGGGCTGCAGGAAGTAATGTTCAGCCGAAACGGGATACTCCTCCACCCTACCCGACTCATCGAAGATGCACTTCAGCTCATTACAGTGCCCAACGACAACAGGGGCTTCCTTGGGCGAGACGGTCAGCCAGTCGAGGTTGGCAGGCGGCTCATGAGTACCATTGCTCTCCATCGCCACCGTGTAACCCTGTTGGTGGAGTATATCAATCAGCGACTCGTCCACCTGCAAGGTGGGCTCACCACCAGTGAGGACGATGAGGGGCAAGGGACGGGAGGCTGGGATTAGGGGCCGGATAGTGTCAACTATCTCCTCGGCCGTCATCTCCTGATAGGCGGAGAAGTCGGTGTCACAGAAAGGACAACGGAGATTGCACCCGCTAAACCGGATGAAAACCGCCGCACGCCCCGTGTGGTAGCCCTCTCCCTGTAAGGAGTAGAAGATTTCGTTGATTCTGTATCGTCTCATTCTTCTTCGTAGATGGCAGCGTTGCCCTCACTCTCCTGCACACGTGCTTTGTAGCAGGTGGGAATCTGTTCGGTAATCCAGCGGGCGATGTTCTCCGCTGTGGGGTTGAAGGGGAATACCTCGTTGAGGTTGCGATGATCGAGCAGCCCCTTCACCTTCTGCTTCACCTCAGTGAAGTCTGTCACCATACCATTCTCGTTCAGCTCTTGAGCCTTGCAATAAACGGTAATAATCCAGTTGTGCCCATGCAACTGGGTACACTTGCTCTCATAATTGAGCGTCAGACGGTGGCTGGCCGATATTTCAAATGTTTTCTCGATGTAGTACATATATTTTACTTTGGGGTTACAGAAGTTACAGGAGGATGTTCTTTCCCATTTTCTTGGCAAGTGCGTTGCGCAATTGGGTCTTGGTCATGTATTCCTCCATCAGTTCTTTTGTTTTCTCAGGATGAGCGGCAGAGGCGGCAATCTCCTGTTTCAGTTCCTTCAACCGTTGGACAAGATACTCCAGACGGAAGTCGAGCAGCAAGTGCTGTACCTTTTGTCGGAGCGATTCGGTATCTTCCTTCACCTGCTGGCTTTCAGAAAGGTGGAATTTATCTACACTCATGTCAATGGCCAACCGACTGATGTCGATATCCTCATGGTTGACGAAGTATGTCTCTGCCTTGAAACCGTTCTCCATCGCATGAGTCGCTGCCTCCTCGAGGATCCTATTGAACAACTCGTCGTGAAAGCGCAACCCGTCGGCCGTAAGGTCATAATAGACATATTGTGCGAGGGTAAGACTACAGAGGTTCCCGTCTTCGTCCTCCACATTCTCAAAGACGACCACGTCTCCATATCGGATGACCGTCTGAATGAGAAGCTGCTCGATCTTCGTCGCCATTTGCAATGACTCCGCCGGCATGTGAGCAGTTGCAGCTGCCACGGTAGAAGCCGAAGAGTGCTGGGGGGTAGGCTGTTGCTCACGTGCGCCATCCCTGCGTCCCCTGATCAGCTTGTTCATCTGGTTGATGAGCGTCTGCTCGGCAATGCCCATGCGCTGTGAACAGTCGTGCAGATAGGTGTCACGAAGAATCTGGTTCTGCACCATGGAGATGCTCTCCACGATAGAGTTGATACCCTCTGAGCGCTTTAGCGGGTCACGCTCGTTCTTCAGCAGGAGGTCGGTCTTGAACTGTATGAAGTCAGTCTGGTTGTCCTCGATATACTTGCGGAAATCGCTTGCCGTATGCTTGCGGGCGAAAGAATCGGGGTCATCGCCATCGGGGAGCAGCAGCACCTTGAGGTTCATGCCCTCACTGAGCAGCATGTCAGTACCACGCAGGGCAGCATGGATGCCCGCCGCATCTCCGTCGTAAAGCAGCGTGATGTTCGACGTGAAGCGGTGCAGGATATGAATCTGATGCACGGAGAGTGCCGTGCCGGAGTTGGCAACGACATTCTCAATCCCACACTGGTGCATGGCAATCACATCAGTATAGCCTTCCACCATATAGACGCGGTCTTCCTTGGCAATGGCTTTCTTGGCCTGAAAGAGTCCATACAGCTCACGGTCCTTATGGTAGATCTCGGAGTCGGGCGAGTTGACATATTTCTGCTGTACGCCCTTGGTGGCGGCATCGAGCTTGCGTCCGCCGAAGCCCACCACCTTACCGCTAATGCCTATCCATGGAAAGATGACACGACCCGCATAGCGGTCAACAAGCTCCCCCCTGTCATTCTTATAGCAAATACCTACTTTTTCTATGAACTCGGGGTTATACCCTTTCTGCACAGCAACACGCCCCAAAGCCAGACGGTCAACAAGGTCGTAGCCAAGCTGGAACTTCTTGATGATGTCGTCACGAATGCCACGGCTGCGGAAATACTGCATACCGATAGCCATACCATCCACATTATTATATAATAGGTCCTGAAAGTATTGGGCTGCCCATTCGTTAACAATAAACATGGACTCGCGCTCGCTCTGCTCACGCTTCTCTTCATCAGTCAGTTCGCGCTCCTGTATCTCGATATGGTATTTGTTGGCCAGCCACCGCAGAGCCTCGGGGTAGGTCATCTGCTCATGCTCCATGATGAAGCTGACAGCGTTGCCTCCCTTTCCGCAACCGAAGCAATGGCATGTGCCACGGGCGGGAGACACCATGAACGATGGTGTCTTCTCGTTGTGAAAGGGACACAAGCCCTTGTAGTTCGCGCCTGCCTTACGCAGGGTAACGAACTCGCTGACGACATCCACGATGTTGGCAGCTTCCTTGATTCGATCTACGGTTGCGCGGTCTATCATTGGGAATGAAAGGGATTACTTCAGGTAGGCAGCTAAGGGACTATTGATGCTACGCAGTCCACGGGCAAAGCTCTGGGCATTCATCTGGGCACCGATCTTCGAAGCATGTGTATGGTCTTTCTTGAAATAGACACCTGCCTTCTGCTTGATCTGCTCCACCTTTGCCTTGGCTTTTTCCTTGTCCTTGGGCAACCGTTTCACAGCGAACTTCCCATCCAGGAAGTCAGCAGAGAGGTTATGCAGGTCAATGAAATCCACGCCTGTTGCCTCTACCACTTCCCGATACCACTTCCCGTAGGAGTCATCGCGGCGTTCAATCTTGCCACCAGGCCACTCGTTGCGGGGTGTCAGCGAGACGAGGATGGGCGTGGCACCTTTTTCGCGCACGTCGTCAATGAACTTCTTCAAATACCAGCCAAAGCTATAGACCACCTCAAAGCGTCCGTCCTTCTCCATTCGATAGACATGACAGGTGTCCTTGGTTCCGGGAATAACACCCCGTTCCTTCTGGTCGGCGATGGGACAGATGTCATTGTGCCCGAACTGGATGGTGACATAGTCGCCGGGACGGAGAGCGTTATAGACCTTATCCCAGAGCCCTTCGCGCAGGAACGAGCGGGTACTGCGTCCGGCACGGGCAGCGTTGACCAGCGTCACTTTTTGCTCGTCGAACACCGTTGCCGCCTGCGATGCCCATCCCCACATGCCGTCATCGTCGTTGTCGGCATTCTTCACAGTTGAATCTCCCGTAAAGAACAGGACGGGCTTACCCTCTTCTCGTTGGAATGCGCACACATCAGGCTCCACATTCACCATGGTCTGTTTCAGCGCGTCGAGCTCGGGATGGCTGCATGCCATGATGCCCTCGGCTGCGGAACGGGCATTCATCGCCGCTCCGAAATGAGAGGTATGGATATGGTCACCGAAGAAATGATACTGTTCCTTCCATCGGCTATAGCTGTCGAGCTTCCGTCCGGAGATCTCATTCAAGTCGATATAGGGCACATTCTGTTCCTGGGCAATGGTCTCCAGCCATCCGCCATTGGGCTTGCGGACAATCTTTCCCGTCTGTTCGTCGTAGGCATCCCGCGGGGTGAGCGACATCAGGATAGGATGAGCACCCCGTTCACGAATCTCAGAGATGTAGCGACGCATGTAGCCACCGTAGCTATAGACGGTGTCCGTCTTGCCCGTCTCCTTGATGGTGCCCACCAACATGGTATCTGCCACACCGGGAATGACGGCACGGGCACGTCCCTCGAAGAAAGGCCCGTTGTCATTGTGTCCGATAGAGACGATAACCCAGTCGCCAGGTTTCAATGCCTCACGCACGGCAGGCCACAGCTGCTGATAGAAGGTGCGTGTGGACATGCCGCCAAGTGCCTGATTCTCGACGGAAATCTTGCGCCCGTCGAAAAAATTGCTGGCATAGAAGCCCCAGCCCCACTGTCCATTGGCACCATCACCACGGGTACCATTACGCATCGTGGAGTTGCCAATCAGGAACAGCACGGGGTGGTCGCCCTGACGTGTAGAACCCGGTGCCGGCCGGCTCATCAGTGCCTTGGCAATCGAGTCGGGGGTGTTATCCACGACCTTGTTCACGTCCTCAATGGGATCGGGCAAGTTGTCGAAGCCCGTTTGGGCAACGACAACAGACGATGAGAATGCTGACACAGACAGTGCCAGCATGAGAGTTCTGAATGTCAGCCTGTTCATGCTACACAAGATGTTCGATAAGGTCAGCACGGTCGCCAGGCAGCATGTCAATGACAGGAATCTCAATCATCGTATAGCAGCCAGGCTGCTGACGCAGGGAGGCGCGGGCTACGTTGACCAGTACCTGTGCCGTAAGAGCGGGATTATTGATGCTCATCTTGAACTCAAAGCGCTGGTTCTGGGTCTTACCGCTGACACCCTTGCGCACGAGATCCACACCATGTCCCATGTCGCGCACGGCATCCACAGACTCAACGGCAAAGACGTGGGTCTCATCATTGGCGAAGTAAGGGTCTGCCTTGATTGCGGCGGTGACATCCTCCAAGCGGGCGCCATCCTCCAGTTCCACATAAACCATACGGCGATGAATACCCTCACCGAGGGGGATGGTCATCGACAAAGCGTTCTTCACGCCTTCCTTCGAGCGTACACAGACACTGTGTCCCATGGACATACCCGGTCCGAAGTTGGTATAGCTGAGTCCCTTGGGGGCAAGGCTCTGCATCAGTGTGCGCACGATACTGTCGGAACCTGGATCCCATCCAGCGGCAATCACGCTGACGGTTCCCGTCTGCTTGTTCAGCTCCATGAGACGCTCACGATAGCCACGGATGTTGGTGTGAATGTCGAAAGAGTCAACGGTGTTGATGCCCAAAGGAAGAATCTGCTTGGCATACTCCTCGCAAGAGCGGGTCGGCGTAGCGAGGATGGCCACGTCCACATCCTTGAGCTCCTTGATGTCCTTCACCACAGGATAGGCTGCCAGTTCAGCAGGCTTGTTTTCACTACCGTTGCGGCGCACGATGCCCGCAATCTCAAAATCCTCAGCTGCTTCCAGTGCCTCCACCGTGAAGCGTCCGATGTTGCCGTAACCAACGACGGCTGCTCTGATCTTTTTCATGTTCTGTGTTGTTTAAATAGAAAATTTTCCGAGTGCAAAGATACATGTTTTTATTGAAATGACACACAACCTTTGTCCTTTTTGTACGCAAAAGCTTTGGCAAGGGGTGTCTTGCGCTCCTGCAAGAACGAATTTTCGCCCTTCCAATGCAATAATCGACACAAAGCCTCGTTAATAGTAATGTATATATACAAACGGGTCCGCGGACAAGCAAAAACGTGGATCTGATAAATTTTTGCTGTTATGATTGATTATATCAAGGGTGAACTGACCGAGCTGACCCCTACCGAGGCCATTGTCGAGGCCGCTGGCGTGGGCTATGCACTCAACATTTCGCTCAACACTTTTTCGGCTATCCAGGGCAAAACCGACGTGAAGCTCTACGTACACGAGTCACTCGTGACAGGGGGGCGCGACGATTCATTCACGCTCTACGGTTTTTCTACACGTCAGGAACGCACGTTCTACCGCCTGCTCATCACCGTGAGCGGTGTGGGAGCCAATACTGCGCGCATGATTCTCTCTGCCATGTCACCTGCCGAGCTCGCCAATGCCATCACCAATGGCGACGAGCGACTGCTGAAAGGCGTGAAGGGCATTGGTCTGAAGACCGCCCAGCGCATCATTGTTGATCTGCGTGACAAGATGGCGCAGGCCGACTTGCAGGGAGTGCCGGGAGCACAGGGAGCATCGGGAGCACAAGGAGCACCGGGGGCCATGTCCGACCCTGCCGTGAAGACGGTACGCGACGAGGCGATAGCAGCCCTGACCATGTTGGGATTTGCTCCCGCGCCTACGGCCAAGGTGGTGAATGCCCTCTTGCAGGATGATCCCACCCTGCCTGTGGAACAAGTTGTCAAGATTGCGTTGAAACAAATACGTTGAGAGATGAGAGTTGAGAGTTGAGAGGTGAGAGGTGAGAGGTGAGAGATGAGAGGTGAGAGTTGAGAGTTGAGAGATGAGAGGTGAGAGTTGAGAGTTGAGAGGTGAGAGGTGAGAGATGAGAGGTGAGAGATGATAAAAGAAATATGGTAAATGAAAATTGAAGGAAATGTTCGGTTTTGAGAAATTAAGAGCTTATACACTTGGGGAAGAAATTGCATTGACAACTTATTCTCTGATAAAACAATTTCCCAAAGAAGAGATATTTGCACTTTGCGGACAAATGCGAAGGGCAGCTGTATCTATTCCTTCTAATATTGCAGAGGGACTGAGTAGATATTCAAGAAAAGACCAAGCCCATTTTATTGAAATTGCATATGGGTCATTAATGGAACTCTATTGCCAGTTTCGTATATCATTATCATTACAATATATTCATACAACTGAATTTGACAAAATCATTATACTCATTGAAGAGGAAGCAAAAATCTTATCTGGACTCCGTAAGGTTCTAACAGAAAACAAGGAAGAATGAAAAGAATTGTATACATATGGTCGATCATTATTTTATGTGTTGCATCTGCTGTAACACATGCCTCCATATTGCATACAAATGCTGCCGATGACAAAGAAAAGGGTAATGACACTATCATCTCTCAACCCTCATCTCTCAACTTTGAAGACGACGAAATCCCCGACTCTCTTTTGCACCCGCGCTGGAAGATACAGCGCACCACCCCCATCACCGACGATGACCTGCTGGAAAGTCCCTTGGACCTGAAGCGACCGGACAACATGGAACAGAAGGTGGAGTACAACGACACGCTCGACCGCTACGTCTTCGGCAAGAAGATGGCAGGAACATGGATCAACACACCTACCATGATGACACCCGAGGAGTACTTGAACTGGACGACACGCCAGAAGATGAAAGAGTACTTCCGCTCAAAGAACGACGAGATCTACCAAGCCAAAGGCAAAGAGAAATTCGATTTCACCGACATGCACTTCGACCTTGGGCCTGCCGAGAAGATTTTCGGACCGGGCGGTGTGCGCATCAAGACACAGGGTTCGGCGGAACTGAAGTTCGGAGCGACCATCAAGGAGATTGACAACCCGTCGCTCCCCATCCGCAACCGTAAGACCACCATCATGAACTTCGACGAGAAGATCAACCTCCACGTCAACGGAAAGGTGGGCGACAAGGTGGATATGAACCTGAACTACAACACCGAGGCGACTTTCGATTTCGATGCCCAGAACATGAAATTGAAATATGACGGCAAGGAAGACGAGATCATCAAGCTCGTAGAGGCCGGTAACATCTCGTTCCCCTCCAACTCGTCACTCATCAAAGGCTCGTCGGCTCTCTTCGGACTGCGCACAGACATGCAGTTCGGCAAACTGCAACTGCAGATGGTGGCCTCACAGAAGAAATCGAATACAACAAGCGTGAACTCGCAGGGCGGCGTACAGCTGACACCCTTCGAGATGAGTGCCACGAACTATGAGGAGAACCGCCACTTCTTCCTGTCTCAGTACTTCCGCGACCGCTACGACGATGCCATGAAGACACTGCCCAACCTCACCACGGGTGTCAAGATCAACCGTGTGGAAGTTTGGGTGACCAACAAGAGCGGAACAACCGCCAATACCCGAAATATCATTGCGCTGACCGACCTTGGCGAGAGCAATAAAATCACGAACTCGAAATGGTACAGGACCAGTGCAAGCGCCATCCCGGCGAACCAGGCGAACAACGAGTACAGCGAGATGGTATCCACCTACAGTGGCGCACGCGATGTCAACCAGACCTCCAACATCCTGGAAGCCATTCCCAAGTTTGCCGGCGGCAGCGACTATGAGAAGCTGGAGAGCGCACGCCTGCTCAGCTCTTCCGAATATACGGTGAACACGGCCTTGGGTTACATCAGTCTGAAGACCGCCCTGCAGACCGACCAGGTGCTGGCCGTAGCCTTTGAATATACATACGGCGGACAGACCTACCAGGTGGGTGAGTTTGCCAGCGACCTGACCAACGTCTCTCAGGCCCTCTTTGTCAAGGCCTTGAAGAACACGTCAAACAACCCGCGGCAAGGCAACTGGGACCTGATGATGAAGAACGTGTACTACCTCGCCTCCAGCGTGCAGAAAGACAAGTTCCGACTCGACGTGAAGTTCCAGAGCGACACGGCCGGTGTCTATCTGACCTACCTGCCCGAGGCCGCCGTGAAAGACCAGCTACTCATCAAGGTACTGGGAGCCGACCGTCTGGACAACAACATGAAACCCCACTCCAACGGTGCTTTCGACTATGTAGAAGGCTACACCGTCAGCAATGGCCGTGTGTTCCTGCCCGCTGCCGAGCCCTTTGGTGAATACCTCTACAAGTATCTGATTGCCAAGGGAGTTCCCGCAGAACGGGCCGCACAGTACGCCTTCACCGAGCTCTACGACTCGACAAAGACCATTGCCAAGCAGATTGCCGAGAAGGACAAGTTCAAGATGATGGGACAGTATCGCGGCACATCGGCCAATGTCATCTCGCTCGGAGCCTACAACGTACCGCAAGGGTCCGTGCTGGTAACGGCAGGCGGTGTGACGCTCACCGAGGGAACGGACTACACCGTGGACTACAATGCGGGCGAGGTGACCATCCTGAACCAAAGCATCATCGATGCGGGAACGGCCGTCAACGTGTCGCTCGAGAGCAACACCGAGTACGGACAGCAGCGCAAGACCATGTTTGGACTGAACTGGCAGTACGACTTCTCGAAAGACTTCCAACTGAGCGGAACCATCCAGCACCTGCGCGAACAGGCTCTTACGAGCAAGGTGAACATGGGTAGCGAACCGTTGCAGAACACACTCTGGGGTGTGAACATCAACTGGAAGCATGAGAGCCAGTGGCTCACGAACATGCTGGACAAGCTTCCGTTCCTGCACGTCACACAGCCCTCGCAGATCTCCTTCACCGGTGAGTTCGCACAGCTCATTGCCGGCCAAGCCAAAGGAACACAGGACAACGCATCATACCTCGACGACTTCGAGAACTCGAAGAACACCATCGACATCTCGTCGCCCACGTCGTGGATCATCTCCAGCGTACCCTCCTCCTTCCCCAACTACAACGACAAATCATCCCTTCAGAGCGGCTACAACCGTTCCCTGTTAGCATGGTACACCATCGACCCGCTCTTCACGCGCCGCTCATCATCGCTCACACCCGGCCACATCAAGAGCGACCTCAACCAGCTCTCCAACCACTATGTTCGCGAGGTATATGTCAGAGAGCTCTACCCGAACCGCAACCTCAGTTCGTACAACGGAGCCGTGAGCACGCTGTCGATACTGAACCTGGCCTACTACCCCACCGAGCGCGGACCGTACAACTTCAACACCAACATGGGATTCAACGGAGAGCTGACCAACAGCCCCCGACAGAACTGGGGTGGCATGATGCGCAAGTTGGACACCAACGACTTCGAGGCTGCCAACATCGAATATGTGGAGTTCTGGATGCTCGACCCCTTCATCTACGAGCGCAATGGCGAAGGTGGAATACCGAGCAATCTGGGTGGCGACTTCTACATCAACTTAGGTGAAGTGAGCGAAGACGTGCTCTGCGACGGAAAGAAATTCTATGAGAGCGGCATGCCCGTCGATGGTTCGCAGGCCGTCAGCACCACCCAATGGGGAAAGATACCCACACAGGCCACGGTCACATACGGCTTCGCAACCAGTGGTGGCAGCCGTGCCAAGCAGGACGTGGGATTCAACGGCCTCACCGATGCCGAAGAAGCGACATGGCCCGCCTACCAGGAGTTCCTCAACACCGTACAGCAGAAATTGTCTTCCGGACAGCTCTCGCAAGAGGCCTACGACTCCATCATGGCCGACCCTGCCAACGACGACTACCACTACTATCGCGGAAGCGACTTTGACCAAATGGAGGCTCCCATCCTCCGCCGCTACAAGCGCATCAACAACCCACAGGGGAACTCTCCCGACAGCGAGATGCGCTCAGAGAGCTACGACACATCATACAAGACCACTCCCGATGCCGAGGACATCAACCAGGACTACACGCTGAACGAATACGAGAAGTACTTCCAGTACAAGGTGAGCATCCGCCCCGAGGACTTCGTCGTAGGACAGAACTACATCGTTGACAAACGCGAGGCGTCTCCCACACTGCGCAACGGCAACCAAGAGCACGTCACGTGGTACCAGTTCCGAATCCCGCTCAGCGACTATGAGCAACGTTTCGGCAACATCAGCGACCTCACCTCTATCCGCTTCATCCGCCTGTTCCTGACAGGATTCGAGAAGCCCGTCATCCTGCGTTTCGGCTCCTTCGACCTGGTACGAGGCGAGTGGCGCGAGTACGAACAGAACATCGACAACGCACCCGCACAGACGGGAAAAATGGCTGTCAGCGCCGTCAACATCGAGGAGAACAACGACAAGACACCCGTCAACTACACCCTGCCGCCAGGCATCCGACGCGAACAAGACCCCACACAGCCACAGTTGGTGGAATCCAACGAGCAGGCACTCGGCATCACCGTCACCAACCTGAGCAACGGAGAGGGAAAGGCCATCTACAAGAACACGACACTCGACCTGAGACTCTACAAGCGCCTGCAGATGTACGTCCATGCCAATGCACTGGAACAGAACGTCACCAATCTGGGCGACAACCAGCTCGCACTGTTCGTCCGCCTGGGAAGCGACTACAAGAGCAACTACTACGAATACGAGATTCCACTGAAGCTCACACCCGCCGGACGCTACGACACCTACTCCTATTCCGGCTGCCGTGCCGTATGGCCCGAGGAGAACATGCTCGACATTCCGCTCTCCATCTTCACCAACATCAAGAAAGAGCGCAACAAGTCGAGAGCCAACGGAGGAGCCTCCTTCAACCACGTCTTCTCGGCCTATCAGGATGACAAGCCACAGAACAAGATCAGCATCATGGGTAATCCGTCGTTAGGCGAGGTGAAGACCATGGTGGTGGGTATCCGCAACCTGACCAACGACCAGAAGAGCGGTGAGGTGTGGATCAACGAACTGCGACTGCTCGAGACCAACAACAACGGCGGCTGGGCGGCACAGGGTAACCTGAACGTGCAGCTCTCCGACTTCGGAACGGTCAACGTGCAAGGACGCTACGTGAGCGAGGGATTCGGCGGACTGGAAGACAATGTTGCCCAGCGCTCAAAGGACGACTTCAAGACATACACCATCACGACCAATCTGGAACTCGGAAAGTTCTTCCCCGACAAGGCAAAGGTCACCGCACCCTTCTATTACTCCGTGACCAAGGAAGAGACACGTCCGAAGTACAACCCGCTGGACACCGACATGGAACTGGACGATGCCCTCTCCGCTACCGTCGATAGCCACGAGCGCGACTCGTTGGAAAGCATTGCCGTTACCAAGACGACCCATCGCAACCTCTCGCTCTCCAATGTCAGGGTAGGCATTCAGACCAAGCGCCACCCCATGCCCTACGACCCCGCCAACTTCTCCTTCACCTACAGCCACTCACACCGTGAGACAAGCGGACAGACCACTGTCTATGAGAAGGAAGACACCTGGCGCGGTGCGATGAACTACAGCTGGGTACCGGTCTATAAGACCTTCGAGCCGTTTAAGAAACTCATCAAGTCCAAGTCGCAGTGGTTCGACATCATCAAGCGATTCGGACTGAACTGGCTACCGCAGAACGTGGGCTTCAACACCGAGCTCAACCGCACCTACTACGAGCTGCAGGAGCGCGACCTGGAGGACCTGGGCGGTTCGCAACTGCCCGTGAACTTCCGTTCACAATTCACTTGGGATCGTGAGTTCACCATGCGCTGGGACCTCACGAGGAATCTGCACATGAACTTCCAGAGTGCCACCCACGCAGAGATCGAGGAGCCCAACAGACCCGTCAACAAGAGCCTCTATCCCGATGACTATGCCATCTGGAAAGACTCGGTATGGAGGAGTATCAAGGAGTTCGGCCGCCCACTCACCTACAACCAGAACTTCCAGGCATCCTATCAGGTGCCGCTCAACCTCATTCCCATCTTCGACTGGGTAACCTCCGATGCCTCGTACAACGCCACCTACAACTGGACACGTGGCACCGAGATGGAAGACGGTACCTCGTTGGGCAACACCATCACCACCAACCGCACCCTGAACATCAACTCCAACTTCAACCTGGAGAAGCTGTACAACCACATCCCCTTCCTGAAGAAGACCAATGAACGCTTCAACAAGGAGAAGAACATCAACGACATCAACAAGGAGAAGAAGGAGAAGGAACGCAAGAAGCTGGAAGCCCAGAAGAAAAAAGAGGAAGAGGAGAAACGGAAGCAGGAAGAAAAGGAGAAGGGAGCCCAGGGAACTCCCGCAGACAAGAAGGCAGAGCAACAGAAGAAGGAACTGCCGAAGAACTCCAAGAGCTTCGTCCAGGAGCTGCGTCTCTTCCCCGACACGACACTCGACGTCAACCACGGCAAGAACACCAAGCGCTTCACGCTGACTGCCAAGACCGCCGACGGCAAGCCCTATAAGCTGAGCTACAAGAAGCTTGATGCCAACAAGATACGCATCAAGAGCAAGGTCGATTCCACCATGAAAGTCAAGCTGACCCTCACCCCGAAGGCTCCGCTGGAAGAGAACGGGTGGTACAAAGCCGCACAGTGGGCAGCACGCCTGGCCATGTCGGTACGCTCCGTCAGTGTCTCCTACCGCAACCAATACTCCCTGTCGCTTCCCGGCTTCATGCCCAACATCGGCGATGCTTTCGGACAAACCCGGGGCACCAGCGTGATGGCACCGGGACTCGACTTTGCCTTCGGCTTCGTTGGCGACTCCTACATCGAGCGCGCCCGCAACCGCAACTGGCTGCTCATGAACGAATCCGTAGCAACTCCCGCCACCACCAACCGCACCGAGGATATTCAGATACGCATGACGCTGGAGCCCGTGAAGAACTTCAAGATCGACCTGAATGCCAGCCGCACGCAGACCACTGCCAAGAGCATCCAATACATGTATGCCGGCAACCCCACCACGCAGAGCGGAACGTTCACCATGACCACCATCTCCTTGGGCAGTGCCTTCGAAAAGACGGGCGATGCCAACAACGGCTACCATAGCGCGGCCTTTGAGAGGTTCTGCAACTCGCTCGACGATTTCCGTGACCGTGTGGAAGCCCAATACGCCAATGCCGTCTATCCCGCCGGTACAGCGCTGGCCGGACAACGCTTCGACCCCGCCAACGGAGGTGTCAACAAGTACAGTGCCGATGTCATGGTGCCCGCCTTCCTTTCCACCTATACCAGCATGAGGGGCAACTCGCTCAACATCTTCCCCACCCTCACCCGCCTGTTGCCCAACTGGACCGTCCGCTACAGCGGACTGGGCAAGCTGCCGTGGTTCCGCGATGTCTTCAAGAGTGTCAACCTCAACCACGCCTACAAGAGCGTCTATGCCGTGGGAGCCTACAATTCCTACAGCACCTTCGTGGAATACATGGATGGGCTGGGCTTCATCTCCGACATACAGACGGGCAACCCCATCCCCTCCTCCATGTACAACGTCTCCACCGTCAGCATCAACGAGGCGTTCTCGCCCCTGCTCGGCATTGATGTCACCCTGCAGAACAACCTCACGGCAAAAATCGAATACCGCACCACACGAGTGCTGTCGCTCAGCATGACCAGCGTGCAGATCAACGAGAACCGCAGCAACGACTGGGTTATCGGCCTGGGCTACAAAATCAACAACTTCCGCTTCCTTGCCGGACGCAATCACCGTGTCGTGAGGGGAGCCAACAAGAACAACGACGCGAACAACCGCCGGCAGCAAAACGTGAAGGGCGGCAGCCACGACCTGAACCTCCGTCTCGACGTCAGCATTCGTGAGCAGACCGCCATCAGCCGTGACATTGCCACAAAGACCAGCAATGCCAGCAGCGGCAGCAAAGCCTTCAAGTTCTCGTTCATGGCCGACTACACACTCTCCAAGATGCTGACCATGAGCTTCTTCTACGACCGTACTACCAATACGCCGTTGCTCACCTCCAGTAGCTATCCCACCACCACCCGTGACTTCGGACTATCCATCAAAATGTCACTCACAAGATAATATGAAAAAATTGGATGAGGAAAAGATCAAGCAAGCACGCAATATATACTTCTGGAATACAGGTGAGAAAATCCCTTACTACGATGAAACCTGAAATCTACAACAGAGCTGTCAACCA
The DNA here is from genome assembly GCA_902800185.1 of uncultured Prevotellaceae bacterium. Classification (GTDB taxonomy): domain Bacteria; phylum Bacteroidota; class Bacteroidia; order Bacteroidales; family Bacteroidaceae; genus Prevotella. The sequence continues at coordinate 1,144 of CADCDK010000025.1, read as the reverse complement.
AGGCTGTGGACAAATGCGGACGTACTCTGCACCGCTGACCTCCGCCCTTGCCCGTTTCTTGGGTGCTGCTCTTCTTGTCCTGCTTGCCCTCACCGCCTGCACCACACGAGAGGAGCGGCAGCTCTCCGCCCTGCTCGACCGTGCGGACTCCCTCATGCGCACCCGCCCCGACTCCTCCCTGTATATATTAAATAAGGTGGAGACTCTCCCCACCACCTCCCTCTCCATGCGCCACGCCCTGCTGCGTGCCGATGCCCTCAACAAGTGCGACTCCGTGCTGCCCTCCGACACCCTCCTGCGGGAGCTCGCCGACTACTACGACCGTCACGGCTCTGCCAACGAGCGCATGCGAGCCCACTACCTCCTCGGCCGCTGCTACCACGACATGGGAGAGGCACCCCGTGCCCTCGAATGCTACCAGCATGCCGCTGAACTGGCGGACACCACCAGAAAGGACTGCGACCTGCATCAACTACATCTCATCTACGGACAGATGGCAAACTTATATTATGCCCAGTACCTGCCAGATGATGAAATGCAGGCTCTCAAGACCTGTGAACGCATTGCATGGAAAGAACGCGACACCCTACTAGCCTTGAAAGCCTACGAACTCCGCCTACGTCCCTACTACCAAAAGAATGATACAGACAGCATTCTGTTCTATGTCAACCATTCATATCAGCTTTACCGTAAATACGGATACAACAAGGAAGCGGCCAATATTTTGTATATGAAAATAGCCATTGCACTCGACCGTGGGCATTACCAAGAGGCCGGCGAAGATATGCAAATCTTTAAAAAGGAGTCTGGACTGTTTGACGAACTTGGAAACATTCTCCAAGGAAGGGAACTTCAGTACTACAACGAAGGCCGCTACCAATTAGGTATAGGTCATGTTGATTCCGCCCTCTATTGGTTCCAACGCACGCTTAGCTATGGTTACAAAGAAGCAGCCTACGAGGGGATGCTTTCTTTATACACACTAAAAAACATTCCAGATTCTATTTCCAAATATGCCCGCCTTTTCGCACGTGCCAATGATGATTCCTACCTCGAGAACAGCATGGAACTCATGCGCATCCAGACATCCCTCTACAACTATCACAGGTATCAGGCTTCAGCTGTGCAGATGGAGCAAGAGAAC
>CADCDK010000024.1 GCA_902800185.1 uncultured Prevotellaceae bacterium | reverse complement strand
AATCAGAACAGGTAAACGCTTTTAGTGAGATAGTAATTATAGTAATAACCAGTTAAGTTTAACTCTCCAAAAAGTGACAACCTTTTTCAGTTAAGGTCATACAAAGGCAAAAGTCATGACGAAATGATAACCCATCTGACACGATTTGTCTCAGGCTTATGGCAAATTCATGCGTTTGGCGAAGGGAATACCCGTACAACGGCTGTTTTTACCATACAATATCTTCGCTCGTTAGGTTTTGAAGTAAACAATGACCAGTTTGCCCGTCATTCATGGTATTTCCGCAATGCGCTGGTACGTGCCAATTACCACAATGTGGCGAAAGGGATAGACTATTCGCCCGTTTACCTGGAGCGTTTCTTTCGTAACCTGTTGCTTGGCGAGCAATGGGATTTGCGCAACCGTTACCTCCATATTCATCCTACTAAGGAATGGAGTGAGCAGCCGAATTTGGCATCATCCCACAAGTACCCCACAAGTACCCCACAAGTACAGGATAAGTTGCATACAAATAATCCAAATATTGTTAGATTGGTGCATGTTGTTGGAGAACAGAAATTATCAGTAAAAGAAATAATGGAAGGCATTGGGTTGAAAGACAGGAAGAACGTATTGAATCTATATCTCAATCCAGCCATCGCAGAGGGCTATGTCCGTCTGCTATATCCCCAATCACCTCGTCATCCACGACAGAAATACCTATTGACGGCCAAGGGACAGGCGTTGTATAAAGAGAAAGATATCTGAAAGAAGAGTTGGAATATAAACTCCTTAAACTCAACTTTCGCAAGCAGAGCTTGCCTTGTAATGTCCTTTATCTCCCTCTATCTCCTTACATCTACATATTTTAAAATTATTTTCCCGGTTTTTCTTCTTGAAAGTTTGTTACAGATTCTTGGAAGTTAAAGGAGTTCATGAAGTTAACGAAGTTAAAGGACGATATTCTTCGGATGCGGCGTGCTTTCGGCTTTACAAAAAGCAAGCAGAATATCCACGTTTGCTTTCTTCCAAGTTTTGTCCACTTGCTGGTACTGAAAATTCCACTAAGTGGTACTCCCAGTACCACGGGCTGGTAACAAGCCTACCGCTTAGTGGAATCGATGATAAAAATTCTTAACATGAAAAACCTAAAACCTAAATTTAATTCCCTCTTGATACATTGATATAAAGAATTATTTCGTAATTTTGGATAAAATCGCAAACCTTTTGTAAATAAAGGCAGTTCGGAGGATTGAGAAAAATCTGGGTTACGAACTGGCAACGGTTCTCATATCCTCATTCTGCCGTGATTTGCATATCAAAGAACTCCTGACGCTGAGCCACCAGCCTGTTTCAATGACTCTTTGTCGTGGGTAAAGGTACATAGAATATGCGAGATTACAAAACTTTTGAGGGATTTTTCGCCTATTGTTCTTTTGCCTCATGATTTTATGCTACCTTTGCACACATATTTATAAATGAACGAACCAATGGCAAAGATTACCGTCCAAAATACTGAAATAACAGTCTTGTCTTATAATGACAAAGATTATATATCACTCACCGATATGGCTAATGGCAAACAAAGCGAAAGCCGTGCTGCCGACATCATCAAGAACTGGATACGCACTCGCTATACCATTGAGTTTCTTGGTACTTGGGAGATGATTCATAATCCCAACTTTAAAGTGGTCGAATTTGACCACTTTAGAATGCAGGCGGGTTTACCAAGTTTCGTCATGAGCGTGAGTGAGTGGATTGAGAAGACAAATGCCATTGGCATCATTGTAAAGAAAGGTCGTTATGGCGGCACATACGCTTTCAAGGATATTGCTTTTGAGTTTGGAACAGCCATTAGTGTAACCTTCAAACTCTACTTGATTGACGAGTTCCAAAGGCTGAAAGAGGAAGAACAGAAGCAACTGGGATGGACTGCCAAAAGAGAACTCTCTAAGATTAACTACCGCATTCATACGGATGCCATCAAGAGCCACTTGATTCCAGAGGAAATCACTCTAGCACAAGCAAGCATCATCTATGCCGAGGAAGCCGATGTACTGAATGTTGCTATGTTTGGAATGACAGCCAAACAGTGGAGAGAGGCTAATCCTGACCTAAAAGGCAATATTCGCGACTATGCCACCATCAACGAACTGATATGCCTGTCGAATATGGAGAATATCAATGCCGTGCTTATCAATGATGGAATACCACAGGGCGAAAGACTCGTGAAACTGAACCAGATTGCTATCCAGCAAATGCAGGTCTTGGAGCATAACAATGAAAACCTATTAAAATTGTAATTATATGAGTATTATACCTGAAATATCAGAAAGTTGGAAGATAGTAACTATGAATGATAATATGTGTATTTCTTAATTGTAGAAGAAAACGCAAAAAACTCTTAGTTGTCGTTAAATTAACGATTACTTAATTGTGTTGCCTTTCTCGTCTATCAATCCAGCATTCTGCATGATTGCTATTGATGGGGAACGCCAACGTCCAGTTACATATCCTCCATGCAGCAATGTGTTAGTGTTTACGATAGCGTTATCCTGATAGGCTTGATATAGAGATTCGAGATCAACGTTGAATTGTGATTCAGACTCTCTAAATCCATAACAGGTACTTCCAATTCTTTGTGTAATAATATACTTTTTATGTTGTTTGCCGCTAAAAATCAGTTTTGGCAGATTATCTACATTCTTAAAAAACTGTTCCTTACTAATCATAATGGTACATTTTCTATTTAATTATTATTTTTCTTGCATTTCCGTTCTTATCTCTTACAATATTCATTCCTTTTTGCAATTTGTCCAGTTTTTCACCTCTTATATTATAATAAACAGAAGGAACAATCACTTTATCTATAACGGAAGAGCCTACACTTGAAGTCTCAAATTTCCTTTCCTCAATAGTCCAGAATTGTTTCCAACCATCTGTGGCTTCAAAGATTGCTTTTGTTCCTACAGGAACATAAAGAGTTGCATTCAGATATACTGAATTTGTGAAAGTAATAGGCAAAGGATTCTTACTTAGAGATTCCACTTCTCTTAAATTAGTGAATCTTTCGCTATTAACGAGTCCCCCTTGAACTATAGTTATTTTGCTTGCATAAAAAAATGCTAGCGGCCAATGATAGTCTTTAGACTGAATATTATATACAGACCTACCTAAATACAATGTTTCAATTCCATAGCAGTACTTAAAAACATTGTCAGATGAAGGCATATATATTGCATCTTCACTGTCCATAATAATCACTTCTTTAAGGGATGAGCATGCTTCAAAGGCGAGATCATGTATTTCTTTTATAGATTCGGGTATTGTTATTGAGGTTAATTGATAACATCCAGAAAACGCGCCACTACCAATAGCCGTAAGCGTTTTTGGTAATGTTATTGAAACTAAATTGGATCGCCTAAAAGTGTCATTGTCAATGATTAAAAGGGAATCTGGTAATTTAATCGAAGTCAGTTTAGAACAATGGGCAAATGCCCATTCGCCAATGCTTTTAATGGTGTTAGGCAATACTACCGAAGTGAGTTTTTCACAGCAATAGAAAGCCTGATCGCCTATATTGACCACAGTTAGTTTTTTACCCTTAAATGCAATCGTATCAGGTACGACAAGATCCCCTTTAAGGTCTCTGCTGCAATACGTTAAAGAAACCGTCATATCTTCAAGATTAACGACACTATAGCAAAGGCCATCTATCACTATATCGTAGGCATTGATATTTATACTAAGTATCAGTGAAATTAGTAGCGATAAGCATTTCTTTCTAAAATTCGTTTTTGTCATCTGTTTTATCAGATCTCTCCAGCCACCACAAGAGTCTTTAATTGTTATGAAGCGTGGAGCTGATTAGCCACTTCTTCAATCGGAGGTCGTGAGAATTACCCTTGTCAGGAGATGTAGTAAACAGTCCACGCTATACGCGCGAACCGCCACACTTTCTTGCTGACTTTGGAAGTTTCTCACGTTTCCGATTACAAGAAAAGCATAACGCTTCGTTGTTTCAATATGTCTTTGTTCCGAAGAACGGTTGCAAAATTACAAATTTTCTGTGAAAATAGAGTCTGATTTACAAAAAATCGCATATAGGGTGTGACATTTTTGCTGTTTTTGAACAAATAAAGGATTGGCTTATCGCCTAATTCCCTTTTTCTGTGTTTCGCTTTGCACTATTCCAAACTGCTCCTTAAACCATTGGGTGAAAGAGAAAGACAATAGAAAACAGATGAATTCTCTTGGGAAACAAGGATTCGTTTGTACGCATTTATCAACTATTGGGAAAAAGAGCCTTTTGGAAAGAATCGCTAAACAACTGGGGATAAAGATTAAAGTAGAAATCTTTAATGGATATGACAATCCATTATCTTGATACGACTTACTCTTCATCCTCCTTAGGCTGTATAAAGCCTATAGGTCTGCGTGGTTTTAAGGTCGCATTTTGCGACCTTGAAGCCTGCAACTCGGATAAAGCGATGCTGATGGCATCGAGCTGGGCACGAGTACTCTCATTGATGTCGTTCTGATCGGCAAGAATCTCGTTCACCTCTTCTTTGAGTTTATATAGTTCTTGAGCCAAGGTGACCACTTTCTCAGGAAGGGTAGAGAATGTAAGCATCTGTCGCATTGCAACGAACGCTCTTGTAATCTTGATGCTTGTCTCATCGGCTACGGGACTGCGAAGTACACTCGACAGCATCAAGGCACCAAGTTCTGTGAAAGCGTATGGCAGGGATTTCTTGGGTCGCTTCATTCTTGATGTCATCACAAATTGTGATGAGATAAGCGCCCACTCCTGTTCTGTCAACTGGAACATAAAGTCATCAGGAAAACGTCTGGCATTGCGTTTGACAGTTTGGTTAAGAGACCTGGTTTCAACTTCATATAGCATAGCGAGGTCGAAATCGAGCATCACACGCTGTCCGCGAATGACATATATGAGATTCTGAATGTTTTGTAATTCGTCCATTGTCGTTCTGTTTCTTGCGTTGCAAAGTTAAGAAAAGTCGAGTGAAGAGCCAAATTTATTTGAGTTTTTCCGAGACGGAGGACTCGCTTTAGTGCTTTGTACCTTTAGGTCAAAGAACTTCGCCATCTTTGATGGCAATTTAAGAAAAACCTCTGATATGACAAACGAATAAAAACCATAAAAATACTATACAATATGACAAAACTTGAAAAGCTATAAACAAAATAAAACGTGAGATTTTCGGCATTTATGACTTTGTTCTTGTAAGTTGAGGCCTATAGCTCATTTTGCAGGGTGATTTCGAATGGTAGTGTAAAGCATCAGAGATATGACGAACCATCTTGAGACAACTCACTCTTCATCAATTTTGTCAAGACTGATCAAGGAAAATATAACTTTTCTTTGAATTCTCTGCTCCCTAATTTGGAAACCTTTGTTCATGTCATTGATGTTTCGTCGCAAAAACAAAGATAAAAAGGTCGGAATCCAAGCGAGGATACCGACCTTTATTTGTGTATGGTCCAAAAAGTTTAGCGGACAGTCATGTTTAAATATACTCGCTGAAGTCGGTGAGGCGCATGTCACCCTTGCGGAGGAACGTGTCATGGAAGGCGAGTGCGGCACGCATGTGCTGAGGCTCATGGCCAACAGGGGCGATGTGCTTCAGATAGTCGCGCAGCATCGGACGGTAGTCGGGATGTGCGCAGTTTTCGATAATCTCCTGGGCACGGCGCACAGGGCCTTTCCCGCGCAGGTCGGCAATGCCTTGTTCCGTAGCGATGATATCTACGTCATGTTCCGTTGAGTCAACGTGGCAGCACATGGGTACGATGGCCGAGATTTTGCCTCCCTTGGCGGTTGACGGAGTCGTGAAGATGGAGATGTAGCCATTGCGCTCGTAGTCGCAAGAACCGCCGATACCATTCATCAATGCCGAGCCGCAGATGTGACTCGAGTTCTCGTTTCCGTAGATGTCGCACTCCAGCGGCGTGTTGATGGCAATGACTCCTAAGCGACGAATCACCTCGGGCGAGTTGGCAATCTCGCTCTGACGGATGGTCAGGTGCTTGGAGAAGTAGTCCATGTTGTCATAGACACGATGCAGGGCCTCGTTGGTGACGGTCATAGCCGTGGCAGAGGCGAACCCGATGCGTCCTTCGAGCATGTAGTTGATGGCGGCATCCTGTACCACTTCTGAATAGACGTCGAAGCGAGGAATGAGCTTGCTGGTTCCCAATGCCTTGAGCACGGCATTGCCCGTTGTTCCGACACCACTCTGGATGGGCAGGAAGTTCTTGGGAATGCGTCCAACCTTCATGTCGTTGGCCAGCAGGTCAGCGACGTTCATACCGATTTGCATGATCTCATCGTCGGGATCCTTGAAGGCTCGTGCCTCTTCGGGGATATTGCTTTCGATGACACCCACGATCTTCTTGGGGTCAATGCTCACGTAGTCTTTTCCGATGCGGTCGTAGGCCGAATGGATGTCCATGACCTCACGGCAGTCCCACACCTCGCGCGGTTCCCAAGTGTCGTGCAAGAAGCGTGAACAAGGCTTGTGGAACTGGTTGTGCTCGATGATGATGCGTTTGGCCAGTCGCGCAATGGTTGTCACGATGCCGCCTGCCGATGTTAGGAACGCCTTGCATTCGGTTTCTCCTTCTTCCATATCGCTCACCTCGATGATGGCCCAGTCCACCTCGCCATAGAAGCCACGGCGCAACCGTTCCGCCATGTGACCAAGGTGCATGTCCTCATAGTCAATCTCGCCCAGGTTGGTATGCGTGCGGAAGTCCTTGTTCGTAGAGAACGGAGCGCGGAAGCGCAGAGCCTTGGCTGCTGCCAAGTCGCCTTCTACGCTCTGACAGCTCGACGCACCCGTCAGGATGCCCACTCCGAACTCCTCTCCCTGCTCGTGCAAGCGGATAGCCCGCTTGGAGAGTTCACGGAAAATAGCTTTTGGATTACCATTGGGTGTGAAACCCGAGAGTGCCAGCATGTCTCTGTCCTTAATCATCTCGGCGGCCTCTTGTGCCGTTATTCTTCTGTATGCCATGTTTCTTTTTCAATATTTCGTTCAAACAAAAGTCAATATCCTACGGGGTGGTTCAGTTCCAGATAGCTGGTTTCCGGCAGTTTCAGCTCTTCCTGCAAGGCTTCGAACATCATGGTGGCCCGTGCGACGGTTTTCAGTCCCAATGCCGTGCATGCCAGATAGATGTTCTGCGAAACATAGCCTGCATCCATGCCACCGAACTTGTCGTTAGGTGAACGGTCGGAGTCCTTGGTGCTCACCAGTAACAGCGAGATGGGGGCATCCTTGGCAAACGCCTGTCTGCCGGCAATGTCGGCGCGCAGGTCCTTGGTACACACTTGGCGCAGCGTATTTGTCTTCGGTTCAAAGAGATAGGCACCCTTGGCACCGCAGACATAGACCTTGATGTCCTGCATATTGATGGCGGAGGGAGCGGTGATCTTGCCCGTTGCGGGGTCGCTGATGCCACAAGCTGCCCACAGCAGCGTGGAGAGCGTCTGCAGATCTACCTCCTTGTCTGTCTGGTATTCGCGTAGCGAGCGACGTTTCTGCAATGCCTCGCCCAGCGTCATTGACAGTCTTCCAACCTCGGGCTGCGGCAGAGCTATCGTCTCTTGCGCCCGCATGCTTCCGCCCATCAACAGAAGGGCAAAAGCCCAAAACATGATCTTTTTCATCTCGTTATCTTGCGTTAAAACGGTGCAAAAGTACTAATTTTCCACGAAATGAGGAAAAATGTCTTTCGAAAAAACGAATGGTATCGTTGAAAATGATTATCTTTGCAACGAACTAAAGATATGGCATTATGGCAAATCATCCCCTTTGGTCAGATGAATACTGGTTGCTGTTGATGCAACTGTATCTGAAGAAACCTGTTGGCGTGAAGCCTCTCTACTCCCGACTGATGGTGGAACTGAGCATGGAACTGCATATCGAACCACAATTCCTTTATGCTCAGATGTTCCGGTTGCGCAGTATCGACACCCCCCGCATCGAGAAGCTGTGGGAGGACTTCGGCCGAAACCCGAAGAAGCTGAGCCGTGGCGTGAAGCTGCTCAGGCAGAAGTTAGGCTATGCCGATTTGTTCTATGATGGTGTGGCGGTGCAGGAGTCGTTTGAACTCGATTTCAAGCCCATCCCTGCCTTACAGTTGAAAGAGGGTGGGGAGCCGACGGCGCAAGAGCGGCAGTACGCCCTGCTGACCCCCGTGATGCTGATATTGATACTCGACCAGTACTTCCGTCTGACCCCCATCACGATGGTGGAGGAGACCCCGGAGGTGCAAGAGTTGGCGAAGCTGTTGCGGCTCAAGCCTTCTACGGTGTGCGAGGTCATGAGTGTCTTCCAGTTCTGTGACCCCTATCTCAACCGTGGCGACCAGATGAATTCCCCGTTGCTGGATCCTTGTCAGCAGATCTGGAACCGCTATGGCAACGACAATCCGCAGAAGTTAGCGGCACAGGCGGCGCAACTGAAGGAGTATTTTGGTTGAGGTGAGTTGAGAGATGAACGTGAAGCTGATACAAACACAGAAGCAGGAACAGAAGCTTGTTCAGCGGCTTTCACAACAGCAGATGCTGCAGGTGAAGCTGCTGGAGATGCCGCTTACTGAGTTCGAGGAGAGTGTCAATGCCGAGTTGGATGACAATCCGGCCTTGGAGACCGTTTCCTCTGACGATGCCCTCTACGATGGGGGTGAGCGGAGTGCGGAAGGTGCTGCCGAGGAGAGTTTCGAGGAACAGACCGAGCGTGAAGAGCGTGAAGACGCGCTCGACTCGGCCCTGGAAAACATCGGGCGCGACGATGAGATGCCCGAGACCTACTACGCCTACGACAAACGGTCATCGGGTGCCGATTACGAGGAGATGGTGTATGGCGATACCGTCTCGTTCTACGACAAGCTGAAGGAGCAGATGAACGAGGAGAACCTCACCGAGGAACAGCAGGAGGTAATGGAGTACCTGATCGGTTCACTGGATGACGACGGATACCTGCGGAAGGATATGGAAACCATCTCCGACGAGCTCGCCATCTATTATAACATCGATGTCACCGTCTCCCAGTTGCACGACCTCCTGCACGTTCTCCAGTCGTTTGATCCGGCGGGCATCGGTGCCCGTGACCTGCAAGAATGTTTACTCCTGCAGATAGAGCGGAGAGAAGACCGGGGGACGAAAGGCTTGCTTCGGGAACTGATAACCCATCACTTCGAGGCGTTCATCAAGAAGCATTGGAACAAGATACAGGAGGGCATGAACCTCTCCGACTATCAAGTGGAGGAGTTGCAGCAGGAGATACGGCGACTGAATCCCAAGCCGGGAGCCTCACTTGGTGAGACCCAGGGGAGGAACCTACAGCAGATAACGCCCGATTTCATCGTTGATACGGCCGATGACGGCACCATCTCGTTTTCCATCAACAGCGGTCATGTACCCGAGCTGAAGGTGTCGCCATCGTTCACGGAGATGGTCGAGGCCTATAAGAACAACAAGGACGGCATGAGTCGGCAGACCAAGGAGGCGCTGCTCTATGCCAAGGAGAAGGTCGATAAGGCCCAGGGCTTCATCGAAGCCGTGAAGCAACGTCGCCATACGCTCTATATCACGATGAAAGCCATCATCGACTGGCAACGCCGCTACTTCCAAGACGGTGATGAGGCCGACCTGCGGCCGATGATTCTGAAGGATATTGCCGACAAGACGGGACTCGACATTTCTACCGTCTCCCGTGTGTCCAATGTGAAGTATGCACAGACCCGATGGGGCACGTTTCCCCTTCGCCACTTCTTCTCCGACGGTTACGTGACCGAGGACGGCGAGGAGATGTCCACCCGTAAGATCAAGGTTGCATTGAAGGAGGTGATTGCTCACGAGGACAAGCAGAAGCCTCTCAGCGACGAGGCCCTGACAAAGCTGATGGCCGACCAGGGTTATCCCATCGCCCGCCGCACAGTGGCGAAGTATCGGGAGCAGATGGGGCTTCCCGTTGCAAGACTGAGAAAGGAGATTGCCAGTAGCAAATGACAGGTATGAACAACGATAAGAAACTGATATGGATAGCGAAGTTGGTGAGCATTGTGTTCACCCCGTTCTACCTGCCGATAATCGGCCTTGTCATCCTGTTCCTGTTTAGCAGCCTGCGCTATCTTCCGTGGCGCTACCAGCTGAACGTGCTGTTCATGGTCTATCTGTTCACGGTTCTGCTGCCCACCATGCTCATCCGGATCTACCGTCGTTATCAGGGATGGAACCTGATGGAGCTCGGCAGGAAGGAGCGCCGTATCGTTCCCTACATCATTTCCATCCTCTGCTATTTCACCTGTTACTATGTGATGAGTGCCTTGCGCATCCCGCATTTCATGGGAAGCATCCTCGTCACGGCCCTCATGATACAGGTGCTTTGTGCCATTATCAATGTGTGGTGGAAGATCTCCACCCACTCTGCGGCCATCGGTGGGGTGGCAGGTGCCCTGATCGCTTTTTCCGTGTTTTTCTACTTCAATCCCGTTTGGTGGCTCTGTCTGGTTCTCCTCTTGTCAGGCGTTGTCGGAACCGCCCGCATGATTCTTCGTCAGCATACGTTGGCACAGGTGGTCGATGGCTTTCTGTTAGGCTACTCCTGTGCCTTCTTCATGATATTGTTTTTCTAAACCGCAACCAGTAAATTATAAACGATATGAACCCAATTGTCAGCATTATCATGGGCAGCACAAGCGACCTGCCCGTCATGGAGAAAGCCTGTCAGTTCCTGAACGACATGCAGATTCCCTTTGAAGTGAACGCCCTCTCTGCCCATCGCACCCCCGATGCCGTAGAGCGGTTTGCCAAGGGTGCCAAGGCGCGTGGCATCCGTGTCATCATAGCTGCGGCAGGCATGGCGGCAGCCTTGCCGGGTGTGATAGCGGCTTCCACCACCTTGCCTGTCATCGGTGTTCCCATCAAGGGCATGCTCGACGGGCTCGATGCCATGCTTTCCATCATCCAGATGCCGCCGGGAATCCCCGTTGCCACGGTTGGCGTGAATGGTGCCATGAACGCTGCCATTCTTGCTACGGAGATGTTGGCACTCGCTGACGAGTCCGTTGCCGAGCGCCTTGCCGACTATAAAGCCTCCTTGGGTCAGAAGATAGAGAAGGCCAATCAGGATTTAGCAGAAGTGAAATATGAGTATAAGACGAATTAGTAGTGTTGCCCATGTGGGCAATATCGCCATCGGCGGCGACAACCCCATTCGGGTGCAGTCGATGACAACAACCAACACCAACGATACCGAGGCCTGTGTTGCACAGGCGGAGCGAATCATTGCTGCAGGCGGCGAGCTGGTTCGCTTGACAACGCAGGGTACCCGTGAGGCCGAGAACATGAAGAACATTAGCGCGGCACTCAAGGCCAAGGGCATCATGACACCCTTGGTGGCCGATGTCCACTTCAATGCCAACGTGGCCGACGTGGCGGCTCGCTACTGTGAGAAGGTGCGCATCAACCCGGGCAATTACGTCGATCCCGCGCGAACCTTCAAGCAGCTGGAATATACCGATGAGGAATATCAGGCCGAGCTCCGCAAGATTGATGAGCGGCTGGTACCTTTTATCAATATATGTAAGGAACATCACACGGCGGTGCGCATCGGCGTGAACCACGGGTCGCTGTCCGACCGCATCATGTCGCGCTATGGCGACACGCCTGCCGGAATCGTGGAGAGCTGCATGGAGTTCCTGCGCATCTTCCGTCGCGAGCAGTTCAACGATGTCGTCATCTCCATCAAGGCCTCCAACACGGTGGTGATGGTGCAGAGCGTGCGCCTGCTTGTGCAGCAGATGGATCAGGAGGACATGCACTATCCGCTGCATTTGGGCGTCACCGAGGCCGGTGAGGGCGAGGACGGACGCATCAAGAGTGCCGTAGGTATCGGTGCCCTGCTCACGGAGGGTATCGGCGACACCATCCGTGTGTCGCTGAGCGAGGATCCCGAGTGCGAGATTCCCGTGGCACGGAAGTTGGTGGAGCTGATTCCCGAGTGTACGCGCCTTCGTGCCGAGGCCGAGGCTTCCATCCAGAACGACACCATCACCCTTCGTGTCGATGCACCTGACATGGAAACCCTCCAGCTCAAGGCTGCCATGGCGGTGGGTGCCTTGCTCATTGACCGCAAGGCCACGAAGTTGGTGATCAGTCCTACGACTTCCATGAGTCCGACGGCCCTTGTGGAACTTGCCGACAGCATCCTGCAGGCCACGCGTATCAAGTTCACCAAGACCGAATACATCAGCTGTCCCGGGTGTGGACGCACCCTCTACGACTTGCAGAAGACCATCGCCCGTATCAAGGAGGCTACCCGTGAGTTCGTCGGACTGAAGATCGGCATCATGGGTTGTATCGTGAACGGCCCTGGTGAGATGGCCGATGCCGACTTCGGTTACGTGGGTGCCGGCCCCGGCAAGGTGTCGCTCTACCGCCAAAAGGAATGTGTGGAGAAGAACATCCCCGAGGCTGAGGCCGTGGACAAGCTGCTCGAACTCATCAGGAAAGACCAGCAACCCGCCACCCCCAACTAATCACACCTATTCCCTATTACCTGTTACCTATTACTTATTACTTATTCATCATGGAATTAAGAAACAGATACATGGCAGCCGAGAACCGCTACGAAGAGCATGAAACCCTCTACCGTCGTTGTGGACGGTCGGGCGTGCTGCTACCCAAGGTCTCCTTGGGCTTCTGGCATAACTTCGGGGCTGGCGAATCCTATGAGCGTGCCCGTGCCATTACCCATGAGGCTTTCGACCACGGTATCACCCACTTCGACCTGGCTAACAACTACGGACCGCCCTACGGCACTGCCGAGGAGACCATGGGGAAGCTCATGGACGACGACTTCCGTCCCTATCGCGACGAGCTGTTCATTGCCACGAAAGCCGGCTATGACATGTGGCCTGGGCCCTATGGAAACTGGGGTTCCCGAAAATACCTCATGGCATCCCTTGACCAGTCGCTGCGGCGCATGCACCTCGACTATGTTGACCTGTTCTACAGTCATCGCTACGACCCCGAGACTCCCTTGGAGGAAACCCTCCAGGCTCTGGTTGACGTCGTGCGCAGTGGTAAGGCCCTCTATGTGGGCATCTCGCGCTGGCCGCTTGAGGCGTTGAAAGTGGCCGATGCCTACCTTCGTGACCGCGATGTCCCCCTACTCATTTATCAGGGACGACTCAACCTCATCGACCGTGAACCACAGCAGGACGGTGTTCTCGACTATTGTCATGAACACGGCATCGGGTTCATCTCCTTCTCCCCCCTGGCACAGGGACTGCTCACCGACCGCTATTTGGACTGCACCATCGGTGCCGACGGCGAGGTGACGGGTATTCCCGAAGGCTCACGAATGACACAGGGGCGCTTCCTCAAGCCTGCCGCCCTGACCCCCGAGATGCTCCAGCGACTGAAGGACTACCATCAGCAGGCGGTGCAGCGCCAGCAGACGTTGGCAGAGATGGCACTTTCCTGGATTCTCTACCAGCAGGGCGTCACCTCCGTCCTTGTGGGAGCCAGTAGTCCCGAGCAGCTACGGAAGAACCTGGGGTGCATCCATGCCCAGCCTTTCACCACAGACCTCTAAGTCCATCCCCTTTTCACTTGTGGGCATCAGGCGCGGCCATGCTCGTCTTGAGATGAAACGCGGACAGAGAACAATCTCTCTGCCCGCGTTTCATTTTGTCCTGACCAGCTGTCGTCAATCAATAGAAAAGTTTGCGTTGATGTTTCATTTCCATTAGAATTTGTTGCATGCTATTGTGAATGTTGGCCATACTTCCTATCTTTGCAGGAAAAAAACACGTATGCGTATGAGAAAAGGAATTTTGATAGGGCTACTCCTGATGGCCTCCGTGACACAGGCGGCAGAGCAGTTTGTGTCGTTCAAGGCAGGCGGCAAGAGCCTGCCCATAGCAAAGGACGGGAAGGTGACGAACATCGTCGTTGACCCCAAGGAGGACGAAGGGGTGCTGATGGCGGTGAGGAGTCTGCAGGCAGACTTGAAGGCCGTCGTGGGAACGGAGCCCGTGGTGGGACCGACAACGACCGCACAGTGTATCATCGTGGGCAGTACACAGTCGCAGCTGATCCAGCAACTGCTGGCCAAAGGAAAGGTGCAGCGGGAAGAACTGGAAGGAAAGCGCGAGAAGTATCTCCTACAGGTGGTGGACAATCCTGTGGATGGGGTCAGCCGTGCGCTGGTGATTGCCGGCAGCGACAAGCGTGGCACCATCTATGGCGTTTATGAGCTGTCCCGCCAGATAGGGGTATCGCCCTGGTACTGGTGGATAGACGTTCCTGTGCCGCATCACGACAATATCTATATCCGGACGGGAGTCTATACCGACGGGGAGCCGGCGGTGGTCTATCGGGGCATCTTCATCAACGACGAATGGCCGTCCTTCGGTCACTGGGCGGTACAACACTTTGGCGGTATCAACTCCAAGTGCTACGAGCGCATCTTCGAACTGTTGCTACGCCTGAAGGCGAACTTCATGTGGCCCGCCATGTGGGACAGCGCTTTCTATGACGATGACAAGGAGAACGGACCCCTGGCTGACCGCATGGGCATCGTGATGGGAACGTCCCACCATGAGCCGATGGCACTGGCACAGCAGGACTGGAAGCGCCGCAGGGGGCACGGCAAATGGAGCTTTGCCACGAACCGTGACGAGATGCTCGACTTCTGGCGTGGCGGCGTGGAGCGTGCCAAAGGCTGGGAGACCCTCTATACGGTCGGGATGCGTGGTGATGGCGACGAGGCCATGGAGGACAAGGCTTCGGTGGCACTGATGGAAGAGATTGTCGCCGCCCAGCGGCGGTTGCTCACGGAGGTGACGGGCAAGCCCGCGGAGGAAGTCCCGCAGGTGTGGGCTCTCTACAAGGAGGTGCAGAGCTACTACGAGCAGGGGATGGAGGTTCCCGATGACGTAACCCTGTTGCTCTGTGATGACAACTGGGGCAACGTGCGCCGACTGCCGGCATTGGGCAGCAAGCGCAGGCGTGGCGGCTACGGCATGTACTATCATGTGGACTACGTGGGAGCGCCTCGTAACTCGAAGTGGATCAATATCAGTCCCATCCCCCGACTGTGGGAGCAGATGAACCTGACTTACCGCTACGGTGTGGATCAGCTGTGGATATTGAATGTCGGCGACCTGAAGCCGATGGAGTATCCAATCACGTTCTTCCTCGATATGGCATGGAACCCCGACCAGTTCAATGCCCAGAACCTGCAGGAGCATAGCGTGGCGTTCTGTCAGAGCATCTTCGGTGAGGCGTATGCGAAGGAGGCGGCCCGCCTGTTGCGCACCTATGCTAAGTTCAACCGCCGCATGGCTCCCGAGTCGCTGAACATGTACACCTATTCCATTGATCACTATGACGAGTGGCAGCGGGTTGTCGGAGAGTATGACCAGTTAGCGCTGGATGCCGAGGCTTTCGGCAAGAAGCTGCCGTTGCGCCTGAAGGATGCCTGGTTCCAGTTGATAGGCTATCCGATAGCGGCGTGTGCCAACCTTTATGATATGTACTATGCCCAGGCGATGAATCACCAGCTTGCCAAGCAACAGGATCCCCTGGCCAATGCCTGGGCGCAGCGTGTGGAGGAGTGTTTCAGAAAGGATGCGGAACTGGTGAAGCAGTATCATGTCATGAACGGAGGGAAGTGGAATCACATGATGGACGAACAGTATATCGGATACCAGTCGTGGAATTCGCCCGAAAGGAAAAGCATGCCCGAGGTGAAGCGGGTGGAGGGGACGGCAACGGCTTCCATCACCTGGCCGCAACCCGCCTATATCACTTACAACCATCCCAAGGGAAAGCCTACTTTCGTAGCCCGCGATGGCTATGTCAGCATCGAGGCGGAGCACTACACCCGCAAGACAGATGGGCAAGAGGCGCAGTGGACGATCATCCCTGAGTTAGGACGCACGCTCTCGGGCATCACCCCGCAGCCCGTCACCGCCCCGACAGACGGCATGGCATTGGAGTATGACATGGAGATTCCCGCCGACGCCACAGCCCGTGTCATCCTTCGCTTCTCGCCCACGCTGAACTTCAACGGCACGGGTCTGCGCTATGCCGTGAGCTTCGATGGCGGAGAGGAGCAGGTGGTGAACATCAACGGGCATTTCAATGGAGAGACGGGCAATGAGTGGCATCGTGAGCACGTTATCGACTCGCCAACCACGCATGTCCTACGCGCCGGTAGGCACACCCTGCGCATCCGTCCGCTGGACAATGCGCTGATTCTGCAGAAGATCCTCATTGATCTGGGAGGTCTTCAGAAAAGTCATCTCGGAGCACCCGAGACGCTGAGAAGTTAATGAAACTCCTTTAACTTCTTTAACTCCATGAACTTCCGAAAACTTGAATTAATTGATTAATTTTGCAAGGAAAAGTTGAAAAGAAATGATGAATCATCAAGAATCAAACGGCTTCTATAAGCTATCATGGTTCCGGCGTATCGGGTTCGGTAGTGGAGACCTGGCGCAGAACCTGATCTTCCAGACGGTAGCATGCTACCTGATGCTCTATCTCACGACGGTCTTGAAAATCAATCCCGCCTTTGTCAGTGGACTTATCCTCACGGTGCGTCTCATCGATTGCTTCTGGAGTCCTGTCGTGGGTCGTTATATTGACAACCACAATCCTCAGTTAGGGAAATATCGGGCCTACCTCCTTTACGGTGGTATTCCCCTGACCGCTGCCGCCTGCCTGCTGATGCTTCCCCAGGTGGCTACCTGGTCCATGACGATGAGGATTGTCTATGCCAGCGTCAGCTATACCGTGCTGAGCATGATCTATTCGGTCGTCAACATCCCTTATGGCTCGATCATGGCCAGTATGACCCGCGACAATGATGAGGTGCTCATCCTCACTTCCACCCGAATGGTGTGTGCCAACATCGGGCAGATTGTTGTCCAAGCAGGTTTCCCCATTGGACTCGCCATGTGTGTTCATACTGCCATTGACTGGAATCAGGCAACCTTTATGGCCATTGGAACGATTCCTGCCTTTGTCATCCTGCCCTCTCTGCCCATGCTGAAGAAATGGTTGGGTAAGAAAGGCCTGTACTATTCCCTCCTCAGCATCGGCTTGATGGGCTTTGCCATCCTGTTCACCATCGGTAAGTTCTTTGATGTCGAGCAGCTGAACGTTCTTGTTCAGACGGCTAAGATCATGACGGGTGTCGGTCTGCTGGTGGGTTCATTGATGTGGGCTCTCGTACCGGAAGTCATTACGGAGGCGGAATACCGCACGGGCAACCGCCCCGCAGCCACGGTGAACGCACTCGCTGGCGTTGCTTTCAAGGCGGGTTTCTCCATTGCCGGATGGATTACTCCCTTGGTGATGGGGATGATAGGTTTCAACTTCGCCAACGAAGAGTCTGCCCTGCCGATAGCACCGAGTGCGTGGTTTACGGTGACGTGTATCTTTGCCGTCATCGGTTTCGTGCTCCTGATGTTCTGTTTTATGGGCAGCAGGGAGAATATCACCACGACACCGGAGAAGCCCGTGTCTTTCGGTGAGATGTGGCAGGAGTTCAAGGCCAATAAGTGCCTGCAGCTGGTGTTGACCATCTTCGTGGTGGTGTTCCTCGCATCGTTCATCAGTGCACCGGTCAATGCCTACTATCCCAAGCTGAATGAATATGCAGCGACCGCGCAGAATGCCATCCTGCTGTTTACCTGTATCATCCCTGCCATCCTTCTCGTCGTTGTGGGATATCTCGTCTATCAATATCCTCTGACCGATGAGAGACTGGACGAAATCAACCGGGAAATCGAGGCACGTCATCATAACTAAGCATGTGAAAAGCAAATACAATCCAAAATAATCGTCTATGAAAGTAAGGTATCTTTTTCCAAGTGACTATATGGCAGACCCCGCTGCCCACGTGTTCAACGGGAAGCTTTATATCTATCCCTCACACGACCGTGAGGCAGGAGCGGCTTTCGATGATGACGGCGGCCACTTCCAGATGCGTGACTACCACGTGTTGTCCTTCGATGACATTGAGAACGGTGAGGCGACAGACCACGGTGTCATTCTCGACGTTGACCAGGTGCCCTGGGCAGAGAAGCAGATGTGGGACAGCGATGTTGTCGAGAAGGACGGCAAGTACTATCTCATCTTCTCGGCCAAGGACTATAACGGCGTGTTCCACCTTGGAGTAGCCGTTGCCGAGCGTCCTGAAGGCCCGTTTGTCCCCCAGGAGCATCCCATCCGCGGTTCCTTTAGCATCGACCCCTGTGTCTTCAAGGACGATGACGGTCAGATCTATACTTACTTCGGTGGTCTCTGGGGCGGACAGCTCCAGTGGTATCAGGCTCCTGCCAAGCTGCAGAAGGAAGGCATTGACCTCGGGCCCGCCAGTGACAGGAAGACCCAGCTCTTCACCACGGCCGACAGTCCTGCTCTGCCCAGTTTTGTTGTCCGTATGAGTAATGACGTGATGCAGTTCGCGGAGGCTCCCCGCTCAGTCGTGATTCTCGACAAGGAAGGTCAGCCCCTCAAGGCCGGTGACCCGCACCGCTTCTTCGAGGCTTCGTGGATGCACAAGTATAACGGCAAGTACTATTTCTCGTACTCCACGGGTGACAGTCACTACCTGTGTTATGCGATTGGCGACAACCCCTATGGCCCGTTCACTTATCAGGGTGTCATCCTCGAGCCCGTTGTGGGTTGGACGACACACCATTGCATCTGTGAATACAAGGGTCGCTGGTATCTCTTCCATCACGACAGTCAGCCCTCGGGCGGCAAGACATGGTTGCGCAGCCTGAAGGTGAAACCGATCAGCTACGACGAAGAGGGCAGGATACTCCCATAGAAGACGAATAAAACCTATCAAACAAACTATATGGAAAGAACTTGGCGATGGTTTGGCAAGAACGATAAGATTACGCTTGCCATGCTTAAACAGATTGGTGTTGAGGGCATTGTGACGGCGCTGCACGATGTTCCTCTCGGTGAGGTGTGGACACGGGAGCAGATTCGCCATTTGCGCGAATACATCGAGAGTTACGGGATGCGATGGAGTGTGGTGGAATCGTTGCCGGTGGTGGAAACCATCAAGTATGGTGGTCCCGACCGCGACGAACAGATCGAGGTCTATCGGGCCTCTTTGCGCAACTTGGCGGCAGAGGGCATCCACTGTGTCTGCTACAACTTCATGCCCGTACTCGACTGGGCACGCACAGACCTGTTGCACCCCAATCCCAACGGCTCCACGAACCTCTATTTCAGCTATGCTGAGTTTGCCTATTTCGATATCTATATCCTTCAGCGCGAGGGTGCCCGTGAGGAATGGGCACGGTTCCGCTTTCCCGACGGGTATGGGGTAGGGCGCAATGTGCTTGCCGAAGCCGACGAGCTGGCCAAGACCATGACCGCCGAGAAGGATCATCAGTTGGTGGAGAATATCGTCATCAAGACACAAGGCTTCGTCAGTGGTAATTTCAGCGAGAATGATGAGGCTCCCGTGCGGAAGTTCCGTGAGTTCCTGAATCTGTATAAGGGTATTGACAAGGCACAGCTACGGGCCAACATGAAGTACTTCCTCGAGGCCGTCATGCCCGTTTGCGATGAGTGCGGCATGGATCTGTGTGTGCATCCCGACGATCCGCCCATTGAGATACTGGGATTGCCTCGTATCGTCCGCACCGAGGAGGACATCCGATGGTTCCTGGATGCAGTGCCCAACAAGCATAATGGCCTGACGTTCTGTGCCGGTTCGCTTTCGGCCGGTGCCTATAACAAGGTGGTGGATTTGGCGAGGAAGTTCGCCTCGCGCACTCACTTTGTCCATCTGCGTTCCTGTCACATCTTCCCCAATGGCGACTTCACGGAAGCCAGCCATCTGGGAGGTCGTGCCGATCTCATCGAACTGTGTCGTATCTTTGAACAGGAAAATCCGCGATTGCCCATGCGTGTTGACCACGGCATGACCTTCACCGACAACGCCGGGGGCATCTTCGATGAGTCCAGTCATGGACATAACGCCGGTTACACCCTTCTTGGACGCATGTTTGCCATGGCACAGGTGCAAGGCATCCTTGCCACAGTTGACCGTGAGTTAGGTATTGAATATAAACAACCAGGATTCTTTGATTAACCGCATACATATTATATATAAGATGAAGACAAGGATTTTGTTGACAATCATGGCTGTGTGCTGCACGCTGACCGGAACCGCCCAGCCCCTGAAGACCAAGTTGATAGAAGACGGTGGAACGGGAATGTTCAAGGCCTTCGCCGTCAAAGAGGCATCCATGCCCGACTTTGTGGTTTACCGTCCCAAGGACATGTTGCATGCCCATGCCCGTTGTGGGGCACTGCCGCTTTTGATGTTTGGCAATGGCGGCTGCATGGACACCAGTATCGACTACGAAAAGATGTTGACGGAGATTGCCTCCCATGGCTACATCGTCGTGGCGATAGGGGAGATGCAGGACACAAAACTGGATCGTAAGGAAAGCCATACGCCCTCATCGGAGCTGATGAGAGGCATGGAGTGGATGATCCAGCAGAGCCAGACCAAGGGCAGTGACTACTACCAGAACGTAGATACCAGTCGCATTGCGGCGGCAGGTCATTCCTGTGGCGGGGCGCAAGTGCTCTGCAATGCAGGTGACCCGCGGATCAAGACCTGCCTGATCCTGAACGCCGGCATGGGTGATATGGAGATGGCGGGTGCCAGTCGTGAATCGCTGCGTGCCCTGCATACCCCCATTCTCTATCTGGTAGGCGGTCCAAGCGATGTGGCCTATCAGAATGCACAGAAGGACTATGACCGCATAGAGCATGTACCTGTCGTGCTGGCCGACCATCCCGCTTCGGGACATGGCGGCACCTATCACCAGTCGCACGGCGGCGACTACGGACGCATGGTCGTTAAATGGTTGGATTGGCAGCTGAAGGGGAGGAAGGAGATTGCCGACCTGTTCCTCAATGCCAACCTGCAGGACTTCACCGGATGGACGGTGAAATCGAAGAATTTCCATCAGCGTCCCGGCAGAGTGGAGGAACTGAAAATGCCTTGTCAGTTGTTGCAAGGCATCGCGGAACGTGTGTATAGTATCTACCTGCCCGGCAGTTATGGCGAGGATCCGCAACGCCGCTATCCCGTGCTTTACTTGATGCATGGCGGAGGAGAGTCGCATACCGTGTGGCAGCGCAAGGGAGACTTGCGCGAGGTTGCCGACCGCCTGATTGATACCCATGCCATCAGTGATATGATCATTGTCTGTCCTGAAGGCAACGAACAGAACATGATGTACTTCAACGCACCTCAGTGGAAGTACGAAGACTATTTTTTCCAAGAGCTTATTCCTTACATCGAGGCCAACTACCGAGCCCGTACTGACAAGGGCGGTCGTGCCATTGCAGGCTTCTCCATGGGTGGTGGTGCGGCCACCGTTTATGGCGTTCACCATCCTGAGCTGTTCTGCCTGGTCTATGACATCAGTGGCTATCTGCGTCGTATGCCATTGGAATGGCTGAAAAACGACCCGTCGGGCGAATGGCGCCAGCAGGTCATCGAGGAGAACAACCCCATCCTGCGCATACAGAACGGATCGGAGGAGGAAGTGAAGGCTTGGCAGCAAGTGCAGTGGATGGTCAGCGTAGGCGACCACGACTTCACGCTGGAGCTCAACATGGACTTTGTCAAGGCGCTTCGGCAGCGTGGCATCGACTACAAGATGCGGGTCGGTGCCGGTTCGCACGACTGGCACTATGTGGCACCGGCCATGGAAGATGCCATCCGGCAGGCTGATCAATGCTTCATGCAATGATTTTTGTTGCAGATGAAACAAAAGTGTAGAGATATGCAACAAATGAACGGGCTTACTTTTCATAAAAAGGCGTATCTTTGCAGTCGCAATCATCATTAAAAACAAGGAAATATGAAACAGAAGTATCTTGTTGGATTAGACATAGGCAGTTCATCGGTCAAGGCATCATTGGTCAACGTTGGAACGGGTGAGTGTGCTGCATCGGCGTTCTACCCCAAGACAGAGGCTCCAATCCTGTCTGTCCGTACCGGCTGGGCTGAACAAGAGCCGCAGATGTGGTGGGACAACATGAAACTGGCATTGCGCCAGGTGATGGAAGATGCGCACGCCACGGGTGAGGATGTGGCTGCCATCGGTATCTCCTATCAGATGCATGGCTTGGTATGCGTTGACAAACAGCTCCAGCCGTTGCGTCCCGCCATTATCTGGTGTGACTCAAGAGCCGTTCCCTATGGTGAGCGGGCTTTTCGTGAGTTAGGTGCCGACCAGTGCCTCTCGCACCTCCTGAACTCTCCTGGCAACTTCACGGCAGCCAAGTTAGCATGGGTGAAAGAGAACGAGCCCGACCTCTATGACAGAATAGATAAGATCATGCTCCCGGGCGACTACATCGCCATGCGACTGAGCGGCGAGGTCAACACCACCGCCAGCGGTCTGTCGGAAGGGATGCTGTGGGACTTCAAGGAGAACCACGCTGCCCGTTTCCTGATGGATTACTATGGTTTCAGCGAGTCGTTGCTGCCCACGATTGTTCCTACGTTCAGCGTCCAGTCGGAGGTGTCGCAGAGTGCCGCTGCCGAACTTGGACTGCGTGCCGGAACTCCCATCTCCTATCGTGCAGGTGACCAGCCGAACAATGCACTCTCACTGAATGTCTTCAACCCGGGTGAGATTGCTTCGACGGCAGGAACCAGTGGTGTGGTATATGGCGTGTTGGGACAAGTGAATTACGACCCGAAGAGTCGTGTGAATACCTTTGCCCATGTCAACCACGATGCAACCCAGTCGCGTCTCGGTGTGCTGCTCTGCATCAACGGCACAGGAATCCTGAACGCCTGGATACGCCGCAATGTGGCTCCCGAGGGTATTTCCTATGCCGATATGAATGTGATGATGGAACAGGTTCCCATCGGCAGTGATGGTGTCAGCATCATTCCCTTTGGCAATGGTGCCGAGCGTGTGTTGGAGAACCGAGAGACAGGATGCAGCATCCATGGAATCAACTTCAACAACCATTCCAAAGCCCACCTCATGCGTGCCGCACAGGAAGGCATTGTCTTCTCCTTCTGCTATGGCATGGAGGTGATGCGCGAGATGGGTATGGACATCCGCAAGATTCATGCAGGACGTGCCAACATGTTCCTGTCTCCCATCTTCCGGAATACATTGGCCAGTGTCAGCGGTGCCACCATTGAGCTCTATGAGACCGATGGCTCCGTAGGTGCTGCCAAGGGCGCAGGTATGGGTTGCGGCATCTATCGTGACAACAACGAGGCCTTCGCCACCCTGAAGAAACTGGCTGTCATCGAGCCCGACGAGGCACAGCATGCCGCCTACGCAGAAGCCTACGCCCGCTGGAAAGAAGTATTGATGAGGGTGAAGGGGTGATAAAATCGTTAAATAATAAAATAAAAGTATTATGTCACAGAAAGAGTATTTCCCGTTTATCGGTAAGGTTCCCTTCGAGGGAAAAGAGAGTAAGAACGTATTGGCTTTCCATTACTATGAGCCTGAGCGCGTAGTAGCAGGAAAGAAAATGAAAGACTGGCTTCGCTTCTCAATGGCATGGTGGCACACCCTCTGTCAGGCCAGCGGTGACCAGTTCGGTGGTCAGACCCGCTCGTATGAGTGGGACAAGGCTGGGGATGCCGTACAGCGTGGCAAGGACAAGATGGATGCCGGTTTCGAGCTGATGGACAAGTTAGGCATTGAATTCTTCTGCTTCCATGATGTTGACCTCGTTGAGGAGGCAGCCACCATCGCAGAGTATGAGGCCCGCATGAAGGAGATTACCGACTATGCCCTGGTCAAGATGCAGCAGTACCCCAACATCCACCTGCTCTGGGGAACGGCCAACGTCTTTGGTAATAAGCGCTATGCCAATGGTGCTGCCACCAATCCCGACTTCGACGTTGTAGCCCGTGCCAGCGTGCAGATCAAGAACGCCATTGATGCCACCATCAAGCTCGGTGGTCAGAACTATGTCTTCTGGGGCGGTCGTGAGGGTTATATGTCACTGCTCAATACCGACCAGAAGCGTGAGAAGGAACAT
The DNA here is from genome assembly GCA_902800185.1 of uncultured Prevotellaceae bacterium. Lineage (GTDB taxonomy): Bacteria > Bacteroidota > Bacteroidia > Bacteroidales > Bacteroidaceae > Prevotella. The sequence goes on along the minus strand of CADCDK010000024.1, from coordinate 9,952 downwards.
CTGGCACAGATGTTGACCGCCGCCCGCGACTATGCCCGTGCCAAGGGATTCAAGGGCACCTTCCTCATCGAGCCGAAGCCCATGGAGCCCACTAAGCACCAGTACGACGTTGACACCGAAACGGTTGTTGGCTTCCTCCGTGCCCATAACCTCGACAAGGACTTCAAGGTTAACATTGAGGTGAACCATGCTACACTTGCCGGACACACCTTCGAGCATGAGTTGGCAGTAGCCGTTGACAACGGCATGCTGGGTAGCATCGATGCTAACCGTGGTGATGCTCAGAACGGATGGGATACCGACCAGTTCCCCATCAACAACTTCGAGTTGACCCAGGCCATGCTTGAGATTATCCGCAATGGCGGTCTCGGAACCGGTGGTACCAACTTCGATGCCAAGATTCGTCGTAACTCAACCGACCTTGAGGATCTGTTCATCGCCCACATCAGCGGTATGGATGCCATGGCTCGCGCCCTCATCAACGCAGCCGCCATCCTGGAAGAGAGCGAGCTGCCTGCCATGAAGAAAGCCCGCTATGCATCCTTCGACAGTGGTATTGGTAAGGACTTCGAGGAAGGAAAACTTTCGCTGGAGCAGATCTACGAGTATGGTAAGAAGGTGGAAGAACCCCGACAGACCAGCGGTAAGCAAGAAAAGTACGAAACAATCGTTGCACTTTACGCAAAATAAAACCGAACAACTGAAAACAAAGAAGCCCGCAGTGCATTGGCATTGCGGGCTCTTTGTTTCTATACAAACACTGACTTTCCCTTATTTCCGTCCGAAGTCGGCGGGAACCTCCCCCCACGCTTGCGTCTCCCATTTGAGAACGGGCGTGCTGACCTGATGCGTGCGCAGCCATTGCTCGGCTCGGCCGATGATCTGATAGAGCTGTTCAGTCTGTGGCGTGCGCTCCAGCTTGGTCTTACACTGCTTCTTCTTCACCCATAGGATGGCGTTATAGGAGTCGGAATAGATGACCTTGTCGGTAATGCCCTGCTTGTCCATCAGGGCCAGTGCATGAACGATGGCCAGGAACTCACCGATGTTGTTGGTGCCATGAACAGGGCCGAAGTGAAACACCTGTACCCCCGTGGCCAAGTCGATGGCCCTGTATTCCATGGGCCCGGGATTGCCGGAACAGGCGGCATCAACAGCCCATGCGCTTGCTTTCACTTCGGGCGGAAGGGGCAGCACCGTGTCGTTTCTATAGTCAGGAGGGTTCTGTATCGTCATCAATACGGGTTCGGTTTGTTATTTCTGTCCTGTTTTCTTAATATTCTTGACAAGCGTCAGTTTGCCCCAGTTTGCCTGGGCACCGTCAAACTGGACTTGCTTCTTGTAATATGTCTCATTATATGAGGCGAAGAAGAGGGTTGCACCGTATGTAACGACGGCGCCGAGTACAGCCCAGAGCGAGGGGCCCTTCGTCTTGGCTATCCAGGTACTTCCTAATGTGAATGTGCCTTTCTTATATTTTCCTTCCCAGTCGCACACAATGACGGGAGAGCGATCCACGTCGAACTCAAAGGGGCTGTTGGCCCTGACGTGGATAATGGCGGGCGATGTTTCCTTGATGCCGAATCCCTTCTTATCCTTTTTCTTCAGGTCTGTGGGCATTTCAACGTATATGGGGGCAAAGATAACGTCGCTCACCCATGTGGTCAGGGAGACATTGGTCCATTCTTCGGATTTCCTGTTGAATGCATAGGCAATGGAGGCTCCGATGTTGTTGATGCTTTCCTCCTCACCCATATGGCGCACGACAGTACCCAAGTAATTTTTTCCTTTAGGATCGGCGGCCATTGATTCAGTGAGCAGGCTCTCTATGGTGCTCAGAAGTCGCTTGTCATATTCAGAGAAGTCTCCGGAAGGCGATTCCGATGTTGTGTAATTACCATAGATGCGTGTTGACATGTTACAGATAAAGGTCTCATTCTGATTGGAGCCGATGGCAGGGGCTATCGTGATATATTCATCATCTTTTGTGCTGAAACCCTTTTTAGAAGCCTTGTTGTCGCCTTGTTTCTTCTCGGTGGGGTCAAACAACGGTGATGACGAGCCATTGTGAACGGCAAAGCACTGGGCGAGGTCAATGAAGATGGTCTTCTTGGTTTTGTTGGTAGCCCACAGCTGTTCGTTGTAGATTTCCAGTATGATATTGTCATCTTCATAGATACTATTTTCCTTGGAGTATGCTAAAATCAACGCATTACGATAGCTGGTCTTGATACCGCCGGCAAAAGTGTTCAGGGCAATCATGCTGAAGATTGCGAAAAGAAATAATTTTTTCATGTTTTTTGTTATTGGTTGATAATATTGTTTTTGCAAAGATAGGTATTATTTCTTAATAACGGCAATATTTGGGGACAAAAAGATAAATCTCAGAAAAACTTTCGTACCTTTGCACGGAAATAAGAAATTCAAACTACACAAAATGAAGAAACTATTTACTACATGCGTGTTATTGACTCTAACGGTATTGCATGTTGCCGCACAAAAAGTGAGTGTGAAATGGGAACTGGGTGACATCAATCACCTTGAGTCTGCTGTTATCACGGGGGATGAGATCTATACGTCGCTTCTTTCTACCAGCTATGCACAGGGTAGCATGATTGCCCAGGTGACTGCCATGACGGGCAGCAATGCGGACGAAGGCTATCAGCCCGTGACCTACAATCCTCCATTCGCTGCGTACACACCTACCACACGAGTGGAATCGGCGACGGCAGGCCACAATATCACTTTTGGCATTCAACCAGCTGCCGGCCATAAGCTGAAGGTGACTCGCGTGAGCTTCGACTGCGCCCGTGTTGGTACGGATGGCGGTGGTTTCAATGCATCGCTGAGGCCACAGGGTGGAACGAGGGTGACACTGCCGGTGGAGATCCTGCGCAACAAAATTACCGCCAGCAACAGCACTGGATATGCCCACAACGAGTTTGAGATTGCCGACATGGTGGCAGACGAGGCCGGCCTGACGCTGGTGTTCTCTATCTATCAGCTCAACGGCGTTGACAATGCCAATCCGAAGTCGATGGCTTTCCGCAACGTTGTTATCGAAGGTGTTGTCGATGAAGAGGTGTACGACGTGTCGCACTACCTGTCCGACTTTACTTGCATGGCCAAGACCAGTGCCGATGACGCATCGCAGGTGAGTCTCTACGACTTGGTAAAAGGGTTGAAGAACGGACAGAACACCCGCTTTACAACGAAGATATATGCCATACCCACGGATTTCACCGCAACATTGCAGCCCACGCTGGGCGAAGGCTATTCCGTGGCTACGGACTATTCCGAGGCAACCAACACGGCCAGTGTGGTTATTCGCAAGAACGGTGAGCGTGAATTAGGATTCACGATAGGTTTCACGGTGAGCAACCGTCAGCCCAAGGGACATCCTGTGGCCTTGAAACGTGGAGTGATGGCCATGCATAAGACAGGAGGAAACCTCGTGTCCTGGCGTTCACGCAAAACAGACTCACGCAACTATAAGTTCAAGCTCTATCGAGGCACCTCCGCCACGCAGAATAAAACGGTCAACAATGGCAATTTCATCATGGGCAAGACCAACTTCCTCGATACCAATGGTGCCGAGGGCGACTATTACCGACTGGAGGTGTATGACGATGCCAATGCCTTGGTTGAAAGCGAAGTGAGCGGAGCGACATGGGGTTCGCAGGTGAAGTACATCACCCTGCAAGGCGGAGCACCTACAGACCCGACCTCGGCCAATGCAACCTATACGCCCAACGACGCATCGTTCTGTGACATGGACGGCGACGGAGAGTATGAGATCGTGTTGAAGTGGGCACCTTCCAACGAGAAGGATGCCGCGAGTAGCGGTACCACGTCGCCGGCGTTCTATTCCTGCTATAAGATGAACGGCACCCGCCTGTGGATGATGCATACGGGCAACAGCATGTTCAACTCGGCACACACCACCCCCTTCGTGGCATGGGACCTTGATGGTGACGGCTTTGGTGAGTTCATGGTGAAGACCGGCCCTGGTGCGGTTGACGGTGAAGGAAACTATGTCATCATGGATGGCGACGATCCCACCGTGTCATGGAAAAGCGGGAACGGCAAGCAGGTGAGTGGTCCCGAATACATCACCGTGTTTGATGGTACAACCGGAGCCGAGCTGAAGACCATCAAATACCATACTGCCTATGGTGATGAATCGACAGGCTTCTGGGGAGACAGCAAGCAGAACCGGTCGGAAAGATACTTGGCCTGTATCGCATGGCTCGATGGTGAGGAGGCAAATCCCTCTGCCATCTTTGCCCGCGGCTATTACAGTGGATGTAAGATCGGTGCCTACGACTGGGACGGCAGCAATCTCACCCTGCGCTGGCTGCATCGTGGTGACGGCAAGACATCGGGCACGGTGACCTATGCCAACGGCACGGTGAAGAGCATGAACAGCTCGGCATATGGAGAAGGGTATCACTGGATTAGTGTGGGCGATGTGACGGGTGACGGCAAGCAGGAAATCCACTACGGCTCGGCAGCACTGAACCCTGATGGTACTACCCTCTACCGTACCGGCTTTGAGCATGGCGACGCTTTACACCTGGGCGACTTCATTCCCTCACGCCCAGGACAAGAACTGTTTGCCGTGATGGAGCATAGTCCCTACGGCTCCAACCTGCGCGATGCCCGTACAGGAAAAATCATCTGGCGCAATACGGCTGGCAGCGACACGGGACGTGGCATCATGGCACACTTCAACCCTGAGGCGGAGAATGCCTATTGGCAGAGCTCTGCCGACGCGAATCTCTATGACACCGACCGCAACGTGATTGCAGAAGGTGTGAGCCATGGCGGAGGTGCTGGCCTTAGCTTCCGCGTTTACTGGAACGGCACGTTGGCAGATGATTTCTATGGGAAGAACATCCTGGAATACTGGAATCCCACGGGCAATGCTTTCTGGCGTATGCAAGTGAACGGCGGTAACTACGTCTATGGAAACTATAACAACGACTCGAAGCAGAATCCCTGCGTATCGGGCGACCTCCTTGGTGACTGGCGAGAGGAAATCGTGACGTGGCAGCAGTCGGGCAGCAGTTACCAGCTCGTCATCAACGCCACCGACTACGAGACCGATTACATCTTCCCCCACCTGATGGATGACTATGCATACCGTGCGCAGCTCATCAGTCAGAACTGCTGCTATAACCAGCCGCCTCACGTGAGCTATGACCCTCGCACGGAAAAGACGATTACCGCCGAGACCTTTGAGGTTGACCCAGGAGAGACCCATGCCGGACGCTACTGGGGATCGCTCTACACGACCTATCCGGTTATCATCCCCGAGGATGTGAAAGTGTGGTCTATAGGCAACCGCGATGAAACCAACGATGCCGATACGCTGAAGATCACGGTGCAGGCTCCGGGAAAGATTATTCCTGCCAACCGCGCCATCATCTTCAACTCATCCAACCCCTCACCGAAGTTTGTCCCCACATCGCTGACAGCAAATGCCGCAGTCAGCGTTTCCTACGCCAAGGGATTCTATTGTGACTCGGTTGTGACCGACCCCAGCGCAGTGAAGTTTGTATATGAGTTCCGTGACGGCAACCGTGGTCCCGGATTCTATCGGACCTATGGACAGAAAACGATCCATGGTGGCGAGGCTTATGCACTCTATGGCACGAACAACCAGCCGGGCCGTGAGTCTTACGTGGTGGGTGCGCAGTACAACTCCATCCTGCGTGTCGCCCTTGGCATTGAAGAAGTGACCGATGGACGCCAACAGGTTTCCTCGCCGGAGCCCATCTATAGTATTGAGGGCGTAAGACTCAACCAAGAACCGACGCACGGAATCTACATCAAGGGCGGAAGAAAGATTGTGAAATGATGTGATTCCACAAAGCGGTAGCCTTGTTACCTGCCCGTGGTACTGGGAGTACCACTCAGTGGAATTCTCAGTACCAGTAAGTGGACAAAACTTGGAACTGTCAGTACCAACCCGGTTGGTACTGACTTTTTGTATAGAAAAGTCATTGATTTGCGTCAGAATGTTACACAAGTGTGCTCTTTGTTGTTCACACCGCGTCCGAAGTGTATCGGCTTTTAACTTCGTTAACTTCCTTAACTTCTTTAACTCCCAAGAATATTTCGCAGAAATGGATTTTCACGGTTTTGGTTTATGTTGGTTTGAATCGATATTTTTATTTTAGATTATGTGGGAAAACTGAAAAATTGAAAGTTTTATTTTGGTATTTCACCCAAATTGCGTTATCTTTGCAAATGAATTCAAATGGCAAGAGTATGAGTTACACAGAATTAGCACAATTAGAATTGATGAATGCAGCGGCCAACGTCACCTCCCAAGCTGATCTTGATGCACTGCGACTGACGCTCTCTCTCTTCTTTGCTGGACGAGCACAGCAAGCTATCGACAAGATGTGGGATGAAGGAACCTTCGACCAAAAGAAACTTGACGAGCTACGCGGTCAACATTTGCGTACACCGTACAAAACCTTTTAGGTATGCGATACGTAGTCCTTGACACCAATGCACTCATTCAGGCTCTTCCCTCCAAAAGCCACTACCACAAGATTTGGTCGGACTTTCTGGCAGGTCGTTACTGCTTATGTGTCAGCAACGAGATTCTGACAGAGTACGAGGAGATTCTCACTGAGCATACGTCACCCGAGGTAGCGCACAACGTGGTTGAGGCTATTGCCCGTCACCCGCAGACAATTTATCGTGAATCATATTTTCGTTTCCACCTGCTTAGTGACATTGATAAGGACGATGACAAATTCGTGGACTGTGCCATTACTGCCAATGCAGACTATATTGTCACTGAGGACAACCATTTCTCAAATCTTAAGCAGGTAAAATTCCCGCGACTCACCGTGCTAACCCTTGACGAATTTAACGAGACATTAAAGGGGGCTGTTTCATTTTAGACGATGGTGCAATTCTGCATTATATGAAAATTATTAGGATTTTATTTCTTGCTGTTTTCACAATGATTATCTTCTATCATTGTAAATGTAAAACAAATAATACTGTGACAGATGTTGCAGAATATTCTATTATCGGATATTATGATACAGGTATAGACGAAAACAATCTATGTGAAAACCGTACAATCACCTTAGTCGTTAAGTTTGTCAACAAGGAACTTTTTCCTATATTCATTCCTATACGATCTGTTGGGGAGGCGCATTTCTGCTCACGCCTGGCTACATACTATAATAATCAAGAAATAAAAACATTTATTTCTAAACCACAAACCTTTAAAAATGGCATCATAAACTCCAATGATTCCATATTTCTTGAACTGATATTTCATGGAGAAGACTTGAAAAAATCGGGAATAGAAGAGGACATTGATGGTCGAAAACTTATCTCATCAATACATTTGAGATATTATTTGTGTGAAAACGATTCTAACTATTCTACTTACTCATTAGAAAAAAGGATCCATTATATAGAGAATCATTCAATTGATCAGCTATTTCCCAAAATTAAGAATTTCCAAGATTTGTAAAGTTATTCTGGAACCTCCAAAAATTTCCTTGTGTATCTATTCGTTTAATTTCAAGCTGGAATCTCCGGAATGCCCTTTAAACAAAGGAAATCCCGGAGATTAGTTTTTGATTAGTTTTTTCTTCCCCAATTTTTTCCGTGTATGCTTTTATTGCTGTATCTTTGCAGCAACAGCTATCAATACTGCCGCTACTGATAAAATTGTTGCTGGACGTAAATGTACTGCTTTCGTATTAAGTGACATGCCTGAAGGTAAATACGGGACAAAGTTTGATCAAGACCAAAAGTTTCCTGCTGGTAAAAGCTATGTTAAAGCAACTGTGAAATAGCACAGACAGATTTCATATGAATGCTACGTGCTTATTTATTAGGTATGTAGCATTCATTTTTATGTTGAAAAAATCATTCGTGATCTAAATTTTGATTTTCTCGTTTCCGTTGCGCCAGAAGCTTTTGCTATAGATTATCCCATCGTTGACAATAGGGCTCAAGTATCTTGTAGGAAATCTGAAGTTCTGCGGCAGTTTTGCGCCAGTCTTTGATGGTGGCACGTACCTCCTCTATGATTTCTGTTGCTTCCTGTTGTTCAAGCATGTAGCTGTTGCATGCATGAAGTAGAGTGTTGACATCCGACTCTTCTGTGTATTGGTCGATGAGCAGACACTGGTGCATCTTTGTTCCTGGATTGATGTCGTATGCAGGCGAAAGCGTCCAACCTTTCGGGGTAAGCAGGAAACCATGATTACGGAAGTGGTCATCTGTATTGCCAAACATCACATTGAATGCCACTCTGCGGTAGAGTTCCCTGAGATTCCGCCCTGCATCCACACATCCTTGAAGGATGAAATCTACGATGTCCAGATAGCCATTACCAGTACTACTGCCGTCACCATCATCTAAGCCAAGTAGCGACATAGCAGAAGCAAAATGAATGCGACGGCCTTCTGTTGTCCTGTCGAAACGTTCAGAGAGCAGCAGATCGCGGTCTTTTGAAATCTTGATGGTTCGTGTCTTTGCCACGTTGATGCCAGCCCTGGCCGCAAGCTGATGCGAGAAGTGCTCAATAAGCTCCGTATTCTCCATATCTTTTTTTGATGGGAACTTTGCTACATATAGTTTTCCGTCGGAATCAACCACATTAGCCTTAGGGCGGGCACCACCGAGCGATGTTCCAGGATCTATCAACTGGTCGAGCCAGCGTTGCTCTGGCAACTCGTGGCGTTCTTCCGCTATCTCAATCTCATGACAAGCATCGCACAGGGCGCGAAGACTCTCTATAGGAGGGACAAGGTATTTTGCACTCGTATTGATATAGTTTTCGCCTTCTTCCTCTTTGTAGCGTATGCCACCCATACGTGTGAAGTCCTCTATGCCGATGAGATAGTCATAGTTGGTGAGCATACGCACCGGTCTTCCTTCCGCCTGCGCCTTCAGACGTTCTCTGCGGTCAAGCAACAACCGTCCCCAACGGTCAGGAAATGAATCCTTGACAAACCCAAACACACTATCTGTGCCACGGGGATGTTGCAATGAAGGGACATTCATCAAGTCGCCACTCAACACGATACCGCCATGCTGTTTCAGCCATTCATGTGAATACTCAAAGACAAAGTGGTTCTTGCCACGGACATGTTCGTAACCCAAGGTGCCAATCTCCTCCGTTGATGAAAGGAAATCGAAATCTGCATAAACCGTAATCCTTTTCATTTGACTTTGTCTTCGTTTTTTAAGCCCCGGCCATTGAAGCGAGTCTCATGGTTCTCACTGCTCCATCCGACTCTTCAATAATTCTGCATCCTGAAGCTGACGGCCGAGAGCGTCGTCTGCGGCGAGCAACGAGATGTCCTTTTCAAGATTCAGCGCAAAGAGTACGCGTGCATAGATACCCATGGAAACCGTAGGGTCGCCATGTTCCACCTTAGAGACAGTCAGTCGTGTCACCGTTGCCCTGTCTGCTATGTCCTGCATAGAAAGATGCCTGCGCTTACGTGCCAGCATGATCTGTTCTCCCATGAGTTGCAGCTGCTGCATTAATGCCCTTGGCATTATCTTACCAAACGTATTCTTCCCCATGATTGTATTTTATTGGGTGCAAAATAAGCAAAAAATGTTTAATATAACAAACATTTTTCCGAAAAATTGCATTTGTTTGTGTATCTTTGTAGCAGGCTATAGATAAATAACGTAAATTCGTTGAACTCATGCAAAATAGTAGTATATGGACAAGAAAGAATTAGGACTTATTATACATAGCGTGCTTGCACCTTTAGGATTCAAAAAGAGGGGGCTCTCGTGGACTTATTATGGAAAAGAAATTAACGAAAAAATATGGCTACAAAAGTCATGCTACGGAGATTACTACTATTTCCATTATGACTACATCATCAATGCTATGGTAAAACATCCGTCGGAAGTCCATACCTATGTGGATTATTCAAAAGAT
>CADCDK010000023.1 GCA_902800185.1 uncultured Prevotellaceae bacterium | reverse complement strand
TCTTTTTTGCATTTTCAGTCAATTTCACCCAAGAAAGAATTGGCTATTTTGCTGAATTTTTGTATTTTTGCACCCGAAAGCATCAAGAGCAGTCATCTTCGGATGGACTCGCCAACCGAGCGAGCAGCGAGTGCAGAAGTAAACTCGTTTACATTCTGCCGAGTCGCGAGAGAGGAAGGGCAATAGCCCAACCGAGCTTTAGCATAAGCGCTACGGTGGTCAGTACGATGCGGGAGAATTATAAACTTCAAAACAAAACGTTATGCAACATCACATTTATTACATCAAGGCTGCGATTAAGCGAATACAAAGAAAGCTCGCTTTCTTTGTTGAGCGAAAGCAGGCTCGGCCACAGGCCAAGTATGCCCTGCAGCTCGCAGACATGCAAATTCCAGAGTTAGTCAACACGTTCAATCAGCAGGTTCAAAGCCGTGCTTGGTCATCCATGCGCTCCTATCACGATAAGGCACTATTGGATGAGTTCCAGCGTCGAGGCATCGATACCTCTGCCGTCAGTAATGGTAAGGCCATCTGCTTTGCCCATCCCATACGCTACGACCTGCCAAACAACCGCTTAGTCACGGTAGCCTGATTTCAAGAAGCTCCACACCTGCCGTCTGCTCTTGGCTGGGGATGATTTTCTCACTCACCTTATTGTCTAGTTCTTCTCTCGCTCTATCCATAGTGTTGGCAAGGAGTAGGCAAGCTCAAACAAGCAATTTGAGTATGCCAACTCCTTGGGTAGGACTTGCCATCACCTTGGGAAAGCTATGATAAGCAGGAACTATACGGGACGATGAATTTTGTGGAACAAGGTGTCCAAACTATCGTTGTCCTTCACATCTTTCATTTTGTTTCTAATGATCGCATCTTTGAAGTCCAGCCGCCATAGTTCCCCATCCACCTCGCGTATAAGTTCAATTCTTGACACTTGCTCATTTGCCTTTGAATAGGCGAGCATACCCTTTGCTTTCGGATAGTTGTCCTTGGCTGTTTCCCAGTGAGGCTCCAGAACGACGAGTTTATACTCACCTGCCTCTTTCCTGACAACAATCAGGTCTGGATATAACGGATGGATGCCGTCTGTGTCCTCGTACTTGACACACAGCGACCAAGGCTTTCGTGGAAGATTACGAATCCAGCACACAAAGCCCTCCTTGCCCATTTCTTCATCAAGGGCATCCTGCTCCCAATCGTCAAGGTTGAAATATGCCTTGCCGTTCTCGTCCACCAGCAGATGATCATCGTAGGCCGTCATCTTGTCCGTCTTGGGGAACACATCGCTTCGTGTAAATTCCCATTTGTGCGGCGCAACTTCTTCTCCCTCCCTGACAATCCTGTCGTATTCGTCTTTGACATCATCGTCTTTTGAGAGTTCGCCGCCATATTTGTTTTGATAGTTCAGAAACAGGTCTGTGGCATATTCCTCCGCGTCATCCATACAGGCCTCAGAAAGGGTGAACAAAATGAACTCCTTTCTCAGGCGTAACAAGTCGTCCGTCTTAGGAGCCGTCTTGCAGTAGTTGACACCAATTCCCAACGATGCCAGTTTCGACTCTGAGTAGCTGAACTCTCTTAGGATGTCCTTCTCGCTAATCTCATTAGATTGTGTTTCAGAGTCCGTAAGCTGTGTGTCTACCAAGAAGTCGATGCTGCCTCCTTTCATCATGAATGTTGACAACGACTCCATCTTCTCGTCGTACTGTTGCTGCGCTTTTAGTTGCTCCACATACTTTCTCACCCTTTCTGTCAGACCGTCAACCACCGTTTGTTTGGCCTTTGGCTCTATGCCCTGCGTCATGATAAGGGTAGAGAGTCTGGCAAGCGATGTCAGATAGCTGTTGATCTTCCAGTGCTTCACCTCCCATGTGTCTATCTGTATGCCTTTTATCCAGTCATAGACCTCTCGCTTGCTTTCGTCCAGATTGAGCACTTGCAGATCCTTGGAATTGGCAGAACTCGGCGATACATTGTCATAGCCGTCATCATGCAATGCCCTCACGACAGACTCAGCAGTCTCCTTGTCGAAATGCGGCAGGTAAAGATAAACGCTGTTTAGCGTCTCGTCGCTGTGAATTCTTCTCTTGAGTGGCGTTCTGACCATCCTGCCCATGAGCTGGGCAATATAGGTCGGGTCGGTTGCCCTCCTGAACGACATCATGGTCTCTGCCCTCGGACAATCCCAGCCGGTAGTGATACGGTCTTTGAAGAACACTATCTTAACTGTCTCGTTCTCCTGTATCCGCGACGGTTCCATGTGCGGAACAACCAGACCTTTCAGGTTCAAGTCGTTCTTGTCGCCAAAGGTGTGAACCACTTCGCCCTTCATCAACTTCATACTCGTTTCTTCCTCTATGGCCTCTATGCAAGCCTCAAGGTCGGTGGCTGACGTACTGCTGTAGTTCTTGTTCTCCACCTGAATGATGAAGATGGGGTTCACCTGCTCATCTTTGTCTTTACAATAGTCGTGCCACCTCTCGCATTTCTCTTTCCATTCGTGGGCAGCGCATTTCAGGATAGAGAACTCCATCTGCATCTGACTCTCGCCCACATACTTTATCTCTATCTTGTCTTTCAGCAAGCCCGCACCTCTCACGTCAGCAGGACTGATGTCTACGGGTGTTAATCTGGTTGCTTTGGCATTGCCAATCAGTTTGTTGAAACGCTCTGGAGTAGCGCTCATACCAATGATAATGGGCATCTGACTCATCTTGTCTGCAGGGCTGCCAAAGATGAATTTCTGCATGATGGAGTTGGCTTCCTGCTTCTCCTTGCTGCCTTCTATCATTCCCCTATGTGCCTCGTCAATGATGACGAAAAAGCGCTGGCCCTTGCTTTCTATCGTGTTCTGGATGGTCTGCCAGATGGTGTACTCACGTTCGTCCTTCTTATTGCTGACGAGTTTGCTGCCCTCTCGTAGTTTATCGGTGTTCAGGAAGTAAATGTGCCCATCTGCCAACTCTTTGTCAAAGAACTTGTCGCCTTCGATAATAACGCAAACCTTTTCTCCCAACTTGTCTGCGTGCCGTTCTATCTTTTCCATGGACTGCTTGTTCAGTTCTGGATCGTCTGACAGCCACAGGAACACGGCATCTGTCTGTGCCGGACAGTTGGGTCTGCCACCACGAAGGATGGCTTCGATGAGGCTTGCCATAATGATAGTTTTGCCAGAACCTGTAGGTGCCGACATAGAGAAGATATGGCTTTCCCTGTATTCCGTATATCCTTTTTGTGCTCGCTTGCAACGGTCTATCAATTCGTTGAGTGCCGTTGTCTGGAAACCTATTTCATTAATGTCTCTCATAATTGATGGTGAAATTGTCTAAGTAGTCACGATATAGTTGGTAGGTCTTGGCCCAGTGGAAGGGCCTGACCATTGATTGATACGTGTAGTCAGAGTCCTCCACGAAGTAGATGGTCTCAATGTCCGTTCGCCCTTTCAGCAGATTGCGGAAGTCAGCATAACATGTATCATTGACGAGTATGGCCATCCTGTTCTGCTCGCAAATCATGTAGTCAGGTATTACTTCACTGTCCAATTGCGGACATTCCCCCCTTGCACCAGCCTTCATCCACAGCATGGGAAGCAGTTCCTTAAACTGTCGATGCAGTTCTACGGCATTCTTGTCCAAGAAGCCCAGCCTGAAGTATTTTACATTCGCCTTGAAGCCTTCTGACATGGGGCGGACTACGGGTTCTTCCGTTACGATATTGCCCAGCAGGTTTTGTAACTCTTCCTTCAGCTGTTTAAAGGCTGCCGTGTTCCTAGTAACAATAAACAACTCAGTGATGTGGTTTTGCCCGTCAAGTTCGTCGAGCCATTCTTCCGCATAGTTGATGTCAAAGAGGATAGAGCAGGGATGTTCTTCAGAGACGATAAACTTTGAATCAGCCTTGACGAGATTCTGAGGCAGTTTCCCCTGACAGCAGAGCGCAACCAACTCTTTCTTCTGCGCTGTCTTGAGTGATGAGGGGTCATCAATCAGCGTAATCTGTCTGATGGTTCTCTCCTTTTCTTTTTCCTGTTTGAGATAGGTCTGGTAGTTACCCTTCAATGGTTCGCCGTTGACGTCCACGCCAAGTATACTGCATTTGGTGCGAGGCCAGTTCACATATCTTGCTATGCCCCATTTGTCCCACTCTTCCTGTCCTGGATGGTAGCCCGCTGCCTTCAACCTGTCCTCTTCTTCCGCTGAGACCTCATTATTCGTCACCATGATACATTGGCGATGACCACCATCCTCAGCATTCAGCAGATTCACTGCATGCAGGGTAGTTCCGCTGCCTGCAAAGAAGTCGACAATAAGGGCATTGGGCTTGTTGGCGACAAAGAAACGAATGGCATCGTGAACGGCATAGAGGGATTTGGGGAAATCGAATTTCCCGCTTCCAATTATTGAGTTGAGTATTTTTGTTCCTAATTGAGTAGCATCATGCGATGGTATCCACCATTGTGTCCCTGGTACGAATTTCGCAACATAATCATTTTCGTTCACAATGACAGAACCATCATCTCTATTCCCTACGACTTCGAATATTCCATTAGTTATCTTCGCTTCTTCACCTTCTTTCAAATATGAAATCGCCATTCCATTATCAGTAAATTTTCCCAAACGTACATAGCCTTTTGAGTAAGCCTCTTTTAGTCTCGTAACACCAATATTCCATCTTCCTTCTTCGCCGTTAGACCGAATTGGCCAAACTGTTTTTAAACCCTCAATTGGCTTAACTGTGTTTCTGTCAACACCTTCCCCTATAGGGTCGCCTATCTTTATTATCTTTTTTCCGTTTTCTGAAACAAATATTGGATAAAAGGTTAGTTCATGTCCTTTTCTTGTAGGAGAAGTGCCTGACCTCAATAATCCATTCCAACGTAGTTTGTCTTTATAGCCTCCCTTAATCTTTCCTCTCCAGTCATTATTAAGATGCAATGCGGATGGAGAAGAGTCTCCTATTTTTATAAAGAATATGTATTCGTCTGTCCTTGAGAACTCTCCAATTCTGCTTACACCAGCAGGATTAATTACACTACTTATCATTTGAATTCTTGCATCAGGAAAAATTTCTTCAAGCAGTAATCCAAGACGTAAATATTCTTTTTCATCTATCGTCACTATAAGTACTGAGTCGCTTGGATTTAATAGCTTCTTTGCCTGAAATAGACGCTTCTTCATCATGCTCAGCCATTTACTATGCTTATAGGAGTCTTTTTCGTCAACATAGTCATTATTATATTTCCAAGTTCTATTTCTGTTATTGTACGGCGGGTCAATGTAAATACAATCCACCTTCCCTGCATAAAGATATTCTAACAACTGCAAAGCATGATAATTCTCCGCTTCGATGAGCGCATGCCACAAATCGCTGTCGGGTGCGTTCTTCACCTCGTCCATGTGTATAAGACTCGGATAGATGGGTTGGCCAAACAGCGCAATGGCAATAATGTCGCCTAATGGCAAGACAACCTCTTTTTTATTCTCCGTCTGCTCTATGCATGTTGCCTTTCCGTCATCAATCTTCTTCACACAATAATACACACTGCGCTCTTCGTCATCCTTGGCAAATCGCTTGGCCACCAAACAGCCTTCTCTGACGGACACATCATAAAGGAACGTATATTCAGGCAGATGGTCTTCAAACACCAGCCCAAACTTCTTCTGCTGCTTAAGTTCCTCTATCGCCTTAAGCAGGTCGCATTTCAGGTCGGCATCCTTAATCCGCCTGTTCACTATGTCGTCAATTGCAGCCATGATACATTTCTGTTGCTATTCTATCTATGTCCTTTTGTAGCAACAGACTATATCTTCAGGCTGGCTTACAGGTAACACCAAGAGACCTCAGGACACAAAAGAAGCGCGAGTCATGGCTCTTCTCTTGCATCGTGAGGTCGTAGGATTACCTGTAATATATAAGATATAAGTCATGCCCGCGCTATCGCACGGGCATCAACTGACTTATCCATTATATCACATCTTTGAAATTTCCTACGTTTCACGATGCTCTGAATAAATAGCTGATGCTATTATTGTTCCGCTAAAATCATACCGCCACCCTGCGCTCAGGGAACCAAGTCCATAGGCTTGCGCCGTTTACGGCGATTGGCAGCACTTGGCGACAAAGGTACGAATAAAAATCCTTATTTATATATAATAAGGTGTAATTTAAATCAAATTTAACCGTCTAAGGTGTCTTTCATGCTAAAAACGGCATTTTGGGGCATTAACCAGAATCAATGCTCTTCAAGTCCTCATTATGCTCCTTGATGAAAGCAAGAATGATAGCATTCACTAACTGGCGAATATTGAGTTTGACATTGGACTCGAACTTAACTCGTTCAATCTCACGTTTTACCTCTTTCAGTAGCCAGACGCACTCACCATGCTCTGATACGTTTTTGAACTCATCAAGATAGTGGGTAAAACGCTGCCATTCTGTGGCATCCGCTGATGGCTCTTGGTGTGGTTTGCAGACTGTCTGCTTAGCAAGATAAATCATACCACCCTTTGGCAATTCGATGCTGAACTTTTTCTTTTCCATATCTCATTGTCGATTATTAACAGACTCACATTATCGCAAAATAGATTTTACGATAAATCGAAAACTCTCATAGACGGCATGTTTAAGCGGAAGCGGGACATTGTAGGTGTTGACTCGCTTCATCTGAGCCCGATAGCCAACAGATGGGGCAACGATTCCACTTTGACCAAACTCTTCATCCGTTTGCTTCCATAGTTCCAACTCCTCACGTGTTCCCATTCGGACATCTACCTTGTTTGGCACAAAGTAAATTTGGGCCTTCATCTGCGGATTGAGTTGGCGATCTCCTGTCAGGATTCTACAATCTGTCAAGGACTTTGCATAATAGATGACAGTTGAATCCGTCAAAGTCAGGTTACCTCCACATTCAACATTGAATAGGAACAAATCAGGGATGTTCGTTGCAGCATAGTCCTTGACAACGAGCATTCCCTTGTCTATCAGTTGCTGAATAGCCTGTGCTTGATTGGGGTAGGTAATCTCGTTGATAACTATCTCCATCCTGCTATACCAGCTCTAATTGTTCACGGACTACGTTGATTGATTCATTCAGCAATTCGGATGCCTTGGAGAAGGTTATCAGTTCCGATGCCAGAGCGCGATACACAAGACTGGTAAAGCGACCAGACTTCTCATCATGATAGGTACTCTTCTCGACCTGCTCTTTGAAAGCAAGATTCTGGTTTTTGGTAATGCAGAAATATTTGTAGCGAGAGTCGCTGATAATTTCTAACTGCTTGGCCTTGAACATCTGAGCCTCTACAGAAATGCCGAAATTGGACTGTATGGCACGAAGTTCATTTAGCGAAATGTCATGGCGTGATATGCCTAGGATTCTTTTGAATACGTCTTGAGAAATCAGCATCTCATTGGCGAACAGATTGCAGAACCGCTCAATGTCCTTCTGCGGAAGCGATTCGTCAAAGTTCAGCATCAAATGTCCCAGTTCATGCATAGCGGTAAAGCGCTTTCGCTCCACGGGGAAATTCTTGTTGAGTACGATAATGGGCTTACTGTCGCCAACAATGCCACTCAGACCATCGAAAGTATCTGGTGCATCCATCTCAATAACCGCCTTTAGCTGTTCTGCAATGCGACATACATCAGAAGGAGCAATAACAGCGTTTTGCAGAATCGGATTGATGAAATCGGAACTGATGCCCAAGATCTCCTCTACCTCGATATACCTCTCAATCTTGTCACGAATCTTTTCCTTGATGGCCTTTTCTTCTTTCACGCTCATCCATATTGCTCATCGTTTTGGTGACAAAATTATGAATATTTTCCAATTCGTCAACTAAATCAATAAAAAAGTTGTTTTCGTGTGGAGTGAGGATGCATTATTTTTTGCAAGAAAACTGGTGCTCACTGCGTTCTTCTAATGGAAAATGAGTAATTTTGTAGCTGTATAGTAAAAGGGCTGCTATGCAACTGAAGTGTATGGGGTATTACATGATGAATTCTATAACGATGAATGTACAGCACATCAAAAAGATGGTTTTGATATGTCTGCTGGGTGTTTGCTGCGTGCAGGTGTCTGCGCAGAACATAAACGTGTGGCTGCAGGATCAGTTGAATGCCTCGGCCGACCTGCGGCATGTGGACTACGACGAGATGTACGACAAAGCCCTGAAGGGCAAGGGTGTTGACCCGCTTATAAGGTGTCTGGTCGTAATTGACTATTGCCGGGCGTATGGCTTGGACAGTTTGGCGATAGAGATGGCTGACTTTCTATTGGAGAAAGCGAGCAATGAACAGATGGAACGAGGCATTGCATCGTATCTGCTGGACATGAAGTACAGGCTGGCATTGTTGCAGAACCGGTACGATGAGATTCAACGGATGGTAAGCTACATAGAACGCCGTTGGCAGTCGAATCCGAAGCTGATGGAGAGGGCCGGACGTTGGCATCGGTTGGCAGAGGATGGTAAGGATGTGGCACCCGTCAGAATTGTTCGTTCAAAAGATATCGTGAGCCTGCCGTTCGATAGAGATTCCGTCGGGCACGTCTGCGTTTACGGGAATGTGAATAAGACGGAGAAACAGCGTTTCATCATTGACACGGGGATGATGTCGAGCACGATTCTGTTCAGAAAGTATGTCCAGAAAATGGGTGTCAGGCTATTGCCGGACTCCATCAGGGCGAGCTCCGCCACGCATCCGGACGTTGTTTACAGCATGCAGTTAGGCATCATTGATAGCCTACGCATCGATGGCATCAAGTTCTGCAATCTGCCCGTTTGGGTGTCCGACGAAGCGGAGGAATACGACTGCGTGGGGTTCATAGGTTCGCCCGACTTGGTGCGTTTGGAGTACGTGGAACTGTCACGCGACAGCATCGTCTTCCGCTATCCGCTGCCCATGGAGAGGGAGGATGCGAACTTCACTATGAATCCTGGATCCAGAGGAGAGCGTTGCATTTGCCTGCCTTGTACAATTGATGGTCACAAGAGTTCGCTCGTTCTCGATACAGGTTCTAACAGTTTCCTGCTACCCCGGCAGTATGCCGAGCGCACGACAGGCTTCTTCGTCGAAGTTGGTGGGATGAAGATGTGGCTCGAAGCAGGAATGGAAACTCACGGCTTTGTTCCCCATACTGACTCGCGGGGATTCTGGGGCCAGCCGCTACTCTGGTCGTTTGAGCGGCTATGCTTCAATTTCCGCGATGCGCACGTCGATTACGTCAAGAAGAAAGACGTGGAGTATACAGAATATACCTATTAGCTCAACGCCGAGCAGTCGAAGGGTCACTCTGTGACAAATCTCAAGCCCATCCTGAAGCGCAAAAGCCGAGATTCAGTCTCGGCTTTTTTTGTGCTTTCACCAACGACAGGTCGTGGTTTTCTCCCTCCCTTTTGTTGGTTGCCTAAGTTTATAGCATAATTATCCATAACTTCTCCAAATAATATGTATCTTTGCACAAAAAACGAGGAGGAATGAGTAAAGTTGTATATTCAAGGCGGCATTGCCATCTTGGGTTTAATCTGTAGTTTTATCTGAGAGAATAAAATAGTAGAATATGAAAAGGATTCTGATAGCAATGATGCTGGTCATCGCAGTGGTGACGGCATCGGCACAAAGGCCACGGGTAGATGAGCTTGGCTCAGGAATGACAAAAAGGCAACTGTTTGACTTCGGCTGGCAGTTTACTCACAATGGAACGACGCAGAACGTGGACCTGCCGCATGATTGGGACATCTTTGAAGGTCCCCATTCTGGCAAGGGAGCTACGGGTACTGGTGGAGGATGGTTTGAGGCCGGCAAGGGCGAGTACCGCAAGACATTCAAAACGCCTGGTGACGAGGTAGTCAAACTCCACTTCGAAGGTGTGTATCAGAAGGCCGAGGTCTATGTGAACGGCCAAAAGGCTGGGCAGCACCACTATGGCTACACGCCGTTTACGGTTGATGTGACACCATTCTTAAAGGTAAAAGGTAAAAAGGTAAAAGGTTCCTCAGCTGATGAACTGAACGAGGTCGTCGTCAAGGTCGATAACTCCGAACAGCCAAACTGTCGCTGGTACAGCGGTTCTGGCATCTATCGCCACGTGTGGTTGGAGACGATGCCTGCGTTGCACATTGCCGAGAACGGTGTCTTCGTCACTACGCCGGAAGTAAATACCGACAAGGCACGTGTGCAGGTGGAAGTAACCGTGCAGAACGAGAGCAACAACGACCAACAGGGCATCGTTGAGGTGGAAGGTCTGCAACAAAAAGTATCGCTGAAGGCTGGCGAGAGCAAGGCTGTCACTTTTACCTACACCATCAACAAGCCAAAACTCTGGTCGCCCGACTCGCCATATCTGTATGAGGTGCATGCAAAACTAATCTCTCAACTCTCGACTCCTAACTCTCAACTCTCAACAAAATACGGCATCCGCTCGTTCTCGTTCGACGCTGAGAATGGCTTTGTGCTCAATGGCAAGAAGGTGCTCATCAACGGTGCCTGCGTACATCACGATGACGGTGTGCTGGGTGCCCGGGCCTTCGACGATGCAGAAATCCGCAAGGTGCGCCAGATGAAAGAGGCGGGCTTCAACCTCATCCGCACCAGTCATAATCCCACGACGCGAGCCTTTCTCGACGCTTGTGACTCGATAGGTATGCTCGTTATCGACGAGGCATTCGATGGCTGGCGTACACAGAAAAATCCCTACGACTATTCGACTGTCATAGACTCCTGCTTCCGCCAGGACATTCATGCGATGGTGCTGCGCGATCGCAACCACCCGAGCGTCATCTCATGGAGTATCGGCAACGAGGTCATCGAGCGCAAGGACATCCGCGTGGTCTATACCGCCCGGCAGATGAAGAAGGCCATTCTTGAGAAAGACGCGACGCGCCCCGTGACCGAGGCTCTCTGTGCTTGGGATCGTGACTGGGAAATCTATGACCCACACGCCGAGGTGCTCGATGTGGCGGGCTACAACTACATGATTTTCAAGCACGCCTCTGACCATGAGCGTGACCCCAAGCGTGTCATCTGGCAGACGGAGAGCTATCCGCGTGATGCTTTCCGCAACTGGGCTGTGGCAAATGATTTCCCTTATGTCGTGGGCGACATCGTGTGGACGGGTCTCGACTACTTGGGCGAGAGCGGTATCGGACGCAATTATTATAAAGGTGAGCGCGAGGGTGAGTCGTGGATTGAGGGCGGACAGCCAGAATGGCACGGCGCTCCCTGTGGCGATGTCGATATCACAGGTTGGCGCAAGCCCATTAGCCACTATCGTGAGATGCTGTGGAATCAAGACACACCACTCTACATGGCCGTCAAAGAACCAAACGGCTACCACGGCGAGATTCACACTACGATGTGGAGCGTGTGGCCTACATGGGAGTCGTGGACATGGCCAGGATGGGAGGGAAAACCCGTCGAAGTGGAGGTTTATACCCATCAGCCCGAGGTGAAGTTGTATATTGATGACCAGCTCATTGGTACGAAGCAGGTAAGCCGCGAGACGGAGTTCAAAGCTGTATTCTCTGTGCCTTATAAGGTCGGTACCCTCCGCGCTGAAGCCGGTGGCGAGAGCGTGACACTGAAAACCGCTGGCGAGCCAGCCCGTCTGCGCCTCACCCCCGACCGCACCGTGATGACTGCCGATGGTCAGTCACTTACTTTTGTCACCATTGAGGTCATTGACAAGGACGGCACCCCTGTCCCCGAAGCTGCCATTTCCTGTGAGGCCACAGTGAAAGGAGCTGGTACGCTGTTAGCCTTCGCCTCTGCCGACTTGAAGGATACAGAACCCTACACCTCACCGCATGCAAAAACGTGGAAAGGCCGCGCCCTCCTCGTCGTACGCAGCACGCAGCAGAAAGGCTCTGTCAGCGTGAGCATCAAGAGCGCCTTGCCCACCGCTAGTCTGTCGCTGAAAAGCAAATAACGATATGCAGTGGACCCTTGTATTAACTCAATAATAGGAAACATGAAAGCAATCCGAAGAACCTTGGTCCTTTGTGGCTTATGCCTTCTCGTCAGTCTCGTGGCTCAACGCCGAGCAGTCGAAGGGTCACTCCGTGACAAATCTCAAGCCCATCCTGAAGCGCGAAAGCCCAGTCGGAAATCCATAGATGGGCAGTTCTATCTCAGCGAGTTCTCGTTTGCAAATGATTCTACTGAGAATAGATACAAAATGAAGGCCCCGACCTGCAGGAATGCAAGCCGGGGCTTTTTGACCTTTGGTCGAGACTGCTCACGCAGCCTTGGGATTATATATGGAATGGCAACTATGCCATGAAGTGCTTGATGTGGTGAGCTGACGTAACCTTTGCATCGTAGATGATAGTCAGTTCATGAGTACGATCACTTTATTCATCTTTTTCATAATCTTCAATTTTTAATGTTCAACTTTTGTTCTGTGACTAGACTCCTATGTCCTGAATCACAATGCAAAAGTACACTGATTGGGGGAGGTATCAAAAGGATTATCCCTATTTGCAAGGGTACAAAACCCTAAAGATGAGTGGGGGAATCCCCTTGGTTCTTCGTAATCTTTATCTTACTTTGTTTGTTGATATGAATAATTTTGTACCTTTGCAAAAGTAATAGCCATTACGGTAATGGTGATTACCTGATGGAGGAAGCTTCGATGGGCATGTCTGCACCGATGACTTACGAGGATATAAGAATGAGCAAAACAGAAGCATCAGATATGGAGAAGAGAACTACACCAGAGTTTATTATAGAGTTGCAGCCTAACGAGATATTTGTGTTCGGAAGCAATCTCGAAGGTATGCACGGCGGCGGAGCGGCCTATATCGCCTACCGCAAGTTTGGAGCCATTATGGGGCAGGGCGTAGGTTTGCAAGGTCAGAGCTATGCCATTCCGACCATGCAGGGCGGTGTAGAAACCATCAAACCCTACGTGGATAAGTTCATCCAGTTTGCTAAGGAGAACAAGAATCTTACTTTCCTCGTCACACGAATCGGCTGTGGCATCGCAGGATTCACCGATGATGAGATTTCTCCGCTGTTCGAGAAGGCTCACGACGTGGAGAATATCGTGCTACCGCCCAATTGGTAAGAGATGGCTCTCGACCGTCTGTCAGAAATGGATAGTAAGGCACTTAAGGGTTTATTAATGATGAAAAATTGAGTAATTTTGTAGCCGTTACCAATACCAACATAAGCTATACGATTATGAAGAGAATGTTTTTCTGCCTCATGGCAATGATGAGTGTGCTGAGCCTTTCGGCACAATCAAGTATTTATGATTTCACGGTGAAGGACGATGCTGGCAAGGATGTGTCGCTCGCCGAGTATAAGGGCAAGGTGTTGCTGATTGTGAACACTGCTACCCGATGCGGATTCACGCCGCAGTACAAGGAGCTGGAAGCGCTCTATGAGAAATATGCCAAGGAAGGCTTCGAGATTCTCGACTTCCCCTGCAACCAGTTTGGTGAGCAGGCTCCTGGTACGATTCAGGAGATTCGTCAGTTCTGCACAGCCAACTTTGACATCCAGTTTCCACAGTTTGACAAGATAGAGGTGAACGGAGTCAACGAGCATCCGCTCTACACTTTCCTGAAGGCACAGAAGGGCTTCGGTGGATTCGATACGAAAGACCAACGAGGCAAGTTTATGGACGATATGCTCCGTAAACGCGATGCCGATTTTGATAAGAAGAGCGACATCAAATGGAACTTCACCAAGTTCCTTGTCTCTCGCGACGGACGAGTCCTGAAACGCTATGAGCCAACGGATCAGATGAGCGACATCGAGGCCGACATCCTCACTGTGGTAGAGGACATGAAGAAGTAGCGTTAAAATGGTACTGAACGACAGAAATGATATCAACGATGAAGAAATACCGCTCTCCCATCATCTTGTGGCTTGTGTTTGAAGCCATTGCCGTATGGCTGTGGCAGGCAACAGGCAACCTGTTCTTCCTGCTGAACTTCTCGTATATCGGCCTGTGTATCGGCCTCGGTGGAATCTTGTTCGCTGCAGGCTGGAAGTACGCCAGGGAGTTCACCCAATTCGGTGTGGGTACTTATATGCTCGTGTTCCTCGGACTGATCTGTCATGAGAACATGCAGATGGAGGGCTTTTGGTATTATCTGTTTTGCGGGGTCTGGGGAGCTGGTACGCTCCATTATGCCATTGCCAAAATCTTCGGCCCGCTGCTGTTTGGCAGAGGGTGGTGTGGATATGCCTGTTGGACGGCCATGATTCTCGACCTGTTGCCTTACAAACAACCTCGACAAAAGGGCAAGGCACCAAACTGGGGATTCATCCGATACATCATGTTCGGTCTTTCTGTGGCCATCGTCCTGCTCTTGTTCTGGCTTGGACAGGCCAATGCCTACACCATGTTCACGCTTTTCGTGGCAGGCAATATCTTCTATTATGCCGTCGGTATCATCCTCGCCATCTGGCTGAAGGATAATCGCGCGTTCTGCAAGTACATCTGCCCGATAACGGTGTTCCTGAAGCCCATGAGCTACTACTCCCTGATTCGCATCAAGTGCGACGAGGATAAGTGCATCAGCTGTGGGAAATGCCAGAGGGTTTGCCCGATGGAGGTCGAGGTGAACAAAAACGCCCGCAATCGCAAGAATGCCACGGAGTGCATCCTCTGCCAGAAATGTACGAAGGCCTGTCCGACAAAGGCTTTGTCAGTCTGACTACCTGATGTACGAATGGGGTAGAATTATTGGATAGAAATCCTAAAAACGTAAAAAAGGCTTGAATTTTTGGATTATATTCCAAAAACTTTTATATCTTTGCAGAAAAATAGAAAATATATGGAGCTTATACAAAGAAGTCAGTACATAGAAAAACTCAGAAGCCTAAGAGACAAGAAAGTGATAAAGGTTATCACAGGGGTTCGGCGCTGTGGTAAAAGTACATTGATGTATTTATATCAACGAGAATTGCTCAAAGCAGATGTGAAGAAACAACAAATCATAAACATCAACTTTGAGGATTATGATTTTGTGGAGTTGCGTAACGCAAAAGCATTGTATCAATATATCAAAGACCGTCTTGTTGATGATGGGATGAACTATCTCTTCCTTGATGAAATCCAACACGTAGAGAGATATGCAGACGTTGTTGATGCCCTGTTTGTGAAAGACAATATTGATTTATACATCACTGGCTCAAATGCCTATTTGCTGTCGAGCGAGATTGCCACACTCCTCTCAGGCAGATATGTGGAAATAAAATTGTTGCCACTTTCTTTCAAGGAATATATCACCGCAACAGGAGACACAAGCAACCTGGAAAGGAAGTATGCCGATTACATCACATTCTCGTCTTTTCCGTACGCAAAAGCATTCAGCAACGAAGAGCAGTTTGTTAATGACTACTTGAGAGGTATATATAGTACCATAGTGCTGAAAGATGTGATGCAACGCAACAGTATAAGCGACACCATGCTGCTTGAAAACGTGATTGCTTTCTTAGCAGATAACATTGGCAACACTTTGTCTGTAAAGAAAATAGCGGACACGCTCACATCTTCGGGTAGAAAAGTAGATGTGAAAACAATAGAAAAGTATTTATCGGCACTATGTCAAAGCTTCGTTCTTTATCAGGCTAAAAGATATGACGTGAAAGGCCGTCAGTTATTGAAGACCATGGAAAAATATTATCTGGTGGACGTGGCACTTCGCAACACATTGCTGGGAACGAGAAACACAGATTTCGGCCGTGTACTTGAAAATGTGGTATATTTGGAATTACTGCGCCGCAATACGAATGTTTATATAGGTAAGGCTGATTCTTTAGAAATAGATTTCGTAACCGTAAACATGCAGGAAATAGCTTACTATCAGGTAGCAGCCACGGTGCGTGATAAAACTACACTTGAAAGAGAACTGCAACCACTGAAAGCTATTAAAGATAATTTCCCCAAAACCATACTTACACTGGACACCGATCCCATCTCATATTATGATGGAATAAAGCGGGAAAATGTATTAGACTGGTTGTTAAATTAATGATAATGATGAATGATGACTCAAATTAGGCCCATAGCATTGTGTTGTAGCTTAGTCGTTGAAGAGGTTTAAGGGTTTAAGAGGTTTAAGGGTTTAAGAGGTTTAAGGGTTTAAGGAAACATAAATATAAACAAATGGAGATGAGGAAGAAACTGGTTTTCTTGGCATCGTCGATATTTATGGCGATGACAACTCAGGGGCAGGTCTATTTGGACCCGCAGGCCCCGTTGGAGGAACGTGTGAAGGATGCGTTGAGTCGAATGACGACGCAGGAGAAGATCAAGGTGCTGCATGCACAGAGTAAGTTCACGTCGGCGGGCGTGCCCCGTCTGGGCATCCGTCAGCTGAACATGGACGACGGCCCGCACGGTGTGCGTGAGGAGTTGGAATGGAACTCCTGGAGGGCGGCAGGTTGGACCAACGACTATATCGTGGCATTCCCGTCGCTCACCTGCCTGGCAGCGACCTGGAACCGCGACCTGTCGGTAGCGTATGGAAATGCCGTGAGCGAGGAGTTTGCTTTCCGTGGCAAGGATGTGATGCTGGGCCCGGGTGTGAACATCCAGCGCACACCGCTCAACGGACGTGCCTTTGAGTACATGGGCGAAGACCCTTACCTGGCGGGTGAGATGGTCGTTCCCTATATCTGCTCGGCCCAGGCCAATGGCGTGGCCTGCTGTCTGAAGCATTTCGTCCTGAACGACCAGGAGACCGACCGCTTCAGCGTGAACGTGAATGTCTCCGAGCGGGCCCTGCGCGAGATCTATCTGAAGCCCTTTGAGAAGGCTGTCCGTCAGGCACATGTCTATACCATTATGGGTAGCTACAACCTGTGGAAGAACGTACATTGCTGCCAGAACGACGAGCTGCTCAACGGCATCCTGAAACAAGAGTGGGGATGGGACGGTGCGCTCGTCAGCGACTGGGGTGGCACCACCGACACTTGGCAGGCTGCAACGGGCGGACTGGATATAGAGATGGGAACATACACGGATGGCAAGCTCAGGGAGTCGGAGTTCACCTACGATGATTATTATCTCGCCCGTCCCTTCGAGAAGCTCATCAACGAAGGAAAGATTCCCATGTCGGTGCTCGATGACAAGGTGAGCCGTGTGCTGCGCACCATCTTCCGCACGGCCATGAACCCGCAGAAGGTCATCGGGTCTCAGTGCTCCGAAGCCCATTACGAGGTTTGCCAGCGAATCGGCGAGGAGGGCATCGTGCTCCTGAAGAACGGTTCTTTCTCCGGCTCTTCCAAGAAGGAGGGGATTCTTCCCTTGACCGACGAGAAGTTGGAGCGCCTCGCATCCTCATCGTCGCGGGGTGAGAAGAGGGGATGCCGCATCCTTGTCGTAGGCGAGAATGCCACACGTTCCCTGACACAGGGTGGTGGTTCCTCTGAGCTGAAGACCCTCCATGATGTTTCTCCCCTTGAAGCCCTGCGCGACCTGTATGCGGCGGATGATAGCACCTGTTCGGTGACTTACGCCCAGGGCTATGTCTCCGGTCGTGCACTATATGACAAAGTAGATCAGGTATCGGAAGAGGAGAATGCCCGCCTGAAGGCTGAGGCGATAGAGCAGGCTAAGAATGCCGATCTGATTATCTATATCGGCGGACTGAACAAGAACCACAAGCAGGATTGCGAGAACGGAGACCGTGCGTCATACGACCTCTCTTTCGGCCAGAACGAACTCATCACGGAGTTAGCACAGATACAGAAGAACATGGTGGTTGTGATTTTCGGTGGTAACCCCTATGCCGCTCCTTGGCTCGACAAGGTGTCGGCACTCCTGCAATGCTGGTATCTGGGCAGTGAGTCGGGCAATGCCCTTTTCAACGTGCTGTTTGGTCTGGTGAACCCCTCGGGCAAGCTACCCGTCACCTTCGCCAAGAAGTACGAGGACTATCCTTACGTGCAGTATGGTGCAGAGGCTTATCCGGGTGTGAACAAGCAGGTTCACTACCGCGAGGACATCTATGTGGGCTACCGCCATTTCACGACGAAGAAGGTGCAGCCGCTGTTCCCCTTTGGCTTCGGTCTGAGCTATACCACCTTCCAATACTCCAAGCCGGTGGTCAATGGCAACAGCGTGAGCGTGCAGGTCACCAACACGGGCAGCCGTGCAGGAAAAGAGGTGGTACAGCTTTACATCGGTCATGAGCAATGCAGCGAAGACCGACCGGTAAAGGAACTGAAAGGCTTTGAGAAGATCTGGCTGGACCCGGGCGAGACCCAAACCGTCAGCTTCGACATCACCCCCGAGATGCTGTCATTCTTCTCACAGCAGTTGGGCAAGTGGACCGTAGAGCCCGGCAAGTACCGTCTCTATGTGGGTGGCTCCTCGGCAGAGGAAAAGAACTTCACTACTTACTCATTAGGGATGTGACTGGACCTTCTTGGCAGTGCCGTTCACTCTCACGATATAGATACCATCGGGCAAGTCTCGATGGTATTCTTTTTCCTGTGCCCTGACTTTCTCGAAGAGGATGCCGCCCACGTTGTAGATGCTGATGAGGTCGCCCTCGGTCAGTCCCTTGATGGTGAGGCGTTGACGGTTGATATAGATTATCACGTTGTCTTCGGGCAGCACACGCTCGGGTTCCCTGCCGCCGATGCGCAGCGTGAAGCGCGTCTCGTTGTAGCCGGTCGCCTGGGTCGTGGCGGTATAGTCTCGCTCGGTGAGGTCGGTCACGTTGCCCGTCTCATGGTCTGTCAGCCAGACGTGGTCATACTCCTCAAACGTTTCGGGCGAGGGCAGGGTGAAGGTCAGCTCGCCCTGCTTGGCAACCTTCACGCCGAGCGGAATCTCGGTCTCCACGGGTGTTGCCGAGACGAGCGACAGCGGTGTGCCTGCGCCGTTGACGACATACAGCTGAGGCTCCTCTTCGTTGAATCCGAACCACTTGATACCGTCGCTACCCAGTCGGTACGGCATGCCCGTGTCGGCTCCGTCCTTCGGGTGCAGTTCGATGTAGTCGTGGTACGAGGGACGAGCGTCAGCTGACGCATCCTTGGAGGGTGAGGCGAGTGCGACGAGCGGACGTGCCGGTGCTACGGGAGCGGAACCTCCATAGACGGGTATCTTGAACGTCAATGTCTCCTCATCGCCGATGATGGCGGTCTGTGTGAAGAATCCGTCGCCCATGTGTATGGTGGCTCCATCGTCCCACGAGCGTGCGGTGTAGATCTGTCCTAATGCTTTCGCATAGCTGCCGTCGCCGTTCATCGAGTAGAACAGGTGTGGCACATCCATGTTGAAGTCCGGGTTCGTGCCATCGGTCTCAAACGCCGCCACAAGCCACGGCTGTCCTTTCAGGTTCCAGCCCATGTCCTCCTGCTTCGTGAACGACGGGTAGTCGGCATAGTCCTGATAGGGGTTCATACCTGCGCTGTTGCTGTTGTATTGTGTCAGTGTCACCGTCTTGTCGCTGCCGTCCTCCGTATAGATGAACTCGTTGTCGATGGGTGCCCACGACGAGAAGCGCACGGTCTTGGTCTGTGTGCTTCCGAAGTCGAGCAGCCAGCCCTCGTTGGCATTGATGGTCGTCGCGTCGGTCCAGCAGGTGGAGCCGCTGGCCTTGAAGTCGTAGTTGAATGCCGAGCGTTTCAGGCCGTCATACGTGTGTGCCGTGAAGCTGTAGGCATTGGTGCAGGTGAAGGCATCCGTCTCCGCATCGTAGCTGGTCGTGATGGCATTGCGCACGTCATAATCGTACGGGAATGCGTTCAGTGAGTACTGCTGGCTGGTGAATGTCTTCTCCACCGCCAGACAACGGAAGCGGAGCGTGTTGCCTTGTCCGTAGATGGAGGCACCCGGACCCACGATGACGAAACCTGCCATCAGCGGATTGGAGCTGGTGAAGAGCGGTTCGCTGCCCGCACCGGTGTTCACAATCATGTTGGCATTCGCATCCAGATAGACCATCGATCCTTGGTGCGGATAGAGGTTGCCGCCGTAGTTTGTGGTGTATGTGGCATTCGTCACATTGGTCACAAACTTATTGCCCGTGATGCGCCAGGTCTCATAGCAGCCGTTGTCGAGCTTGCCGCGCAGACGGCGCGGGTTACCTAAGACGTCTCGGTCGAGGTCGAAGTTCACGTCGTCGGGGAAGTAGGCGGCAATGGTGTTACCGCCGTTCTTGGCAATCGACGGGTCGTCGTCGGTGTCGGCATCGATCTCCTTGGTGCGGTCGTGCAGCTGGTACCAGTAGGGCTGGTAGGCAATCATATAGCTTGGCAGCGTGCTGTAGAAATCGTAGTCACCGCCATTGGCGACGGGACGGTAGTAGGGTGCGAACATCGGAGCCCTTACCCCTTCCGCCTCGCTCACCGCGATATTGTTCTGCGAGTGGTCGGCCGTGGTTCCGTCTCTTACGGTCAGTGCCGTCTGTGGGGCGATGGCGGCAATGGTGGTATTAAGCACGTAGCCCTGTTCGTCGGTCTCCACCACGGATGCTCCGCTACCGGCGGTGCTTCCATAGACAAGCGTGTTATAGAGCAGGCACTTCTGCGTCAGTCCTTCCGCACCGACTTTCACCACGGGCTGCCCGGCGGTTGTCACGGTGTGGTTCATGATGATGTCGTTCTTCAGGATGGTGTTGTCCTTCGTCAGCTGTACGGGTGTCACGTCGGTCTCGCCGCCGTCAATCCAGAAGCCTTCGAGCAGGAAGCCGCTCGTGTGGGTAGAGCTGTTGTCGCTCACCAGTCCCTTCACCACGTTGTGCGAGTTGTTACGGGTGGCAACGCCATTGTTGTTGGCCCTCCGTCGCCTGATGTAGGCTTCGATGTTCTCATCGGTGAACTCGTCGCCCTCTTTCTCCACCTCGTCAATGATGTCGTTGATACCGCCAAGTACGGAAACACCGTCGCGCAGTTTCAGTGGCTCGTTGGTGTAGTTGGAGGCGCGCACGAAGACGTAGGCACGCTCCTGTGGTGAAGAGGTGAGGGAATAAACCGATGCCACGTCGATGGCACGTTGCAGCTGGTCGATGTCGTAGGCATGTTCCCATGTCGTTCCGTCCTTCTTGCCCGACGGACCGTCCATCACGTAGAGCACACGTTGGATGATTGCCGTACTCTCATAGGCACCACGGTCGATGGCCGCACCTCTCCATCGTGGCTCATAGGCCAGTTCATACTCCGTGTAGGGCGGGTCTGACTCATCGGTTCCTTTCAGCTGTGCATCGGTCAGGGTGGTACGGTCAGCACGCTGTATGCTGTGGAAGTAGTAGGTAATCTCGTTCTTGGTCTTTTCTTCCTCCGTGCGGGTCTCGGCATAGTAGGGAACATAGGTCTTGTAGAGGTCGCCACTTGCCTGGTTGAGGATACGCGCACTGGGGTTCAGCCTGAAGTCGCGCGACAGCTTTTGGCTCAGGGCCTTCTCCTCTGCTGTTCCCTCTTCGGGAATGGTTCCTACGGGGTCGATGAAGTTCGGGCCGAAGAGCACGTTGTTGTTCTCCGTTGACAGGCGGGTGTTATGGTTGGCAAGCTCGCCGACAATACCAGTGGGCTCATAGAACTCTCCCGGGTCTGTCAGCCATTGCGTGTAGGCGTTGTATTGCATCTTGCTGCCTTCCAGGTCGCCGTCCCACATCTTCTTCTCATCCGGGTCGTCCTGTGCCTCGTCCTCCATCCAGATGATGGAGTTATAGACGCCGGAGGCATAGGTGCTGACGGAGGTTCCGTCGTGGTATGACTCCGTTTCATCGGTCAGGTTCATGTGTCCGCCGTTCAGGGCGAAGGTGCAGTTCACCATCTTCGTGTTCACCGCGTCAATGGGATTGCCGCTGTTGCTGTGGAAGAGCGAGTTGACGAAGAGAGCCTCTCCGCCGCCCTTCTTGATGTTCACCGCCGACACTCTCTCACATTTGCCGTTGGCAATGAAACTACAGTTCTTGACGAGCAGTTTCGGGATGCCTGTTCCCGCGGCTTTCAACAGGCGGTCGTTGGCCTTGTAGTAGGTACCGTCATCAAGCACCGTCTGGAACTGTTCCTTATAGAAGATGGCGGCACCTCCGTCATCATGGTTATGGCCGTAGGGGTTCACAAACGAGATGTTCTCGAACACGATGGGCATCACCTCGTCGAGGAAGTCGGGGTTCTTACCCGTCATGTAGTTGGCGAAGGTTCCCTTCTTCTCTGCATCCTCGATGATGATGAGGTGTTCCAGCTGGTGGTCAATGTTACCTTTCTCATAGGTCATCGAGAAGGTCACGGGGTATCGGTCGGGGTCGCGCTTGTCCTCGAAGTTGTCAAGCGGATCGGCTACGCCCTCCGTGGGATAGCCGCCTCGGATGGTCAGGCTCTTCACGATGTGGGTTTCGTCACCAGCCAGCGTGGCGGGCAGTGTCACACCGTCCTGCTTTGAGGGCACGTTGATAAAGAAGGCCTTGTGGTTACTCTGCGTCATGTGGGTGGGCGAGTATCTTCCGCCTTTCAGCTTGATGACCTTGTCGTGGTCGTTGCGCGAGAGCAGCAGGGTCTCGATGGCACCCTGCAGGTCGCTGGTGGCCTTCTCCCAGGTGGAGCCGTCGGGGGTCACGCCCTCGTTCTGTGTCTCTGCCACCCAGATCACGTCCATCTCGTCGCCCGATGTGGTCAGCTGCACGTACTGGTACTCGTAGATACCCATGTCGATGTACACATCCTGTACGCCGGCCTTCGGGTGGGTGGAGATGCGCCGCATGTTGGTGGGTGCGCCCTCACCGTCTCGCGAGTACTCCATGTAGTAGTCATCGCCAATGGGCAGCAGGTTCGGGAAGCCGACATCTTCGAAGCGCCTGTGGATATTTGTTGAGTGCAGGTTGTAGAAGCCCTCTCCGAAGAGGTCCTCATACTGGTCTGTAGCACCTGTCACGGGATTCTCGCTCTTGTCCAACAGGGTGGTTTCATAGAGTCCTGTCGTGTAGCCTTCCTCATCCACCTGTGTGGTGACCTCCTGTTTCAGGTATCCCCATCCTGTATCGACGGAGTTGTTCAGACGTGCCACCAGCCAGTCGGCGGTCTCCATGTAGCCATCGACACCAGATGCCAGTGAAGGCAGCACGAAGTACGGACCGCCAGGCGTGGCGTTCTCCGACTCCAAAACCAGGTTGTAGTTGTAGGCCACGGCACTTCTTATCTGCTCTTCGGTCGGCGTGACACCTTCCAGCAGGACGGCAGGGTCGTCCATGGCACAGGGCACGAGGCTGTCATTTCTTTCCTTGTAGAAGGGCGTTTCCGGCGAACCGTTGGGATAGTAGCCGAAGTAGTCGTCAAGCACGTCGGTGAAACGGCCTTGGTACAGACGGGTCAGACCGTCAATCACGCCCTGACCGTCGTGGTAGTCTTTGGGTAGGATGGGAGAGGCCTTGGCGTGTCCCTGGTTGCTCCACCACACGGTACCCTCACGACCCGTTCCCTCCTCATAGGAGCAGAACGTCAGGGTTGCCACGTCGAGCTTCGGACCGAAGTTGGCCACATGCTTGGGCAGACGCTCGTCTCCTGTGCCCATCTCTTTCCAGTCAGTGATGATGGCTTCTCCATCGTTCACACCATAGATATCTTGATAATACTCGTCCTCAATTCCATTGGCAGTGGCAATCTCGGTGGCTGTCGCCTCGTTGCCCCAGAAGATGGTGTTCACGGCGAAGTGCCATCCCTTGCCATAGTAACTGCTGGAGAGCGGGTCTGCCATACTGGAAACGGCGCGCAGGTTGTTGTCGAGGAAGTTATAGAGTGCGGGATATGCCACCGCTTTGTTGCGCACGAAGTCGCAGTTGCAGATACGGGCCAGTCCCGTCTCCGACAAACTGATGGCACCGCCGTAGCCCTGACGGGCATTGGCGTTCAGGATGGGGTTGGTGATGGTGACGGGTGTCTCGCCGTCCATCTCCTCTCTCATGTTTTGCAGAATATTGTAGGTTCCTTTCTTGGCCTCGTTGTTGGCAAAGAGCGAGTTCCACAGGTGCAACTCGTAGTTGGAGGCGATGGCTCCGCCTGCCGTCCAGGGAATAAACTTCTGGTCCTCCGTGTTCATCGGGCCTTCACTCTGGTTTTTCGTGAAATGGCAGCTGAAGGCGTGGAACGTACCGTTGGAGTAAACAGCACCACCGTTGGCGGCCGTGTTGTCCTTGAAGGTACAGGCGGTCATCATCACGGGGATGTCGCGCCTGGCCGCGCCCAGCACATCGGGCAGGGCGTTCATGGTGTTAAAGGAGTCGTTCCAGTTGCCCTCCACCAAGAGGCCGCCACCGCGGAAGTAGGTGAGCTTCTGGAAGTTGTCCGCCTTGTCCTCGTCCTCAATGTTGTTGGCGTGTCCGCCCATGATGGTCACACCGTCGATGATGATGGTGCGGGCGTCCTTGCTCTCCTGCGACTCCTCCTCCAAGTTGTTCAGGAGGTCTCCATTGGAAGGTGCCACACCCACGAACATTTCTGCCAGTTCCGTGCCTCCCTCTTTACGTCTTGTCGGCAACAATCCCACCTGATCCTTATCGGGGAAGCAGGTGATGACATGATAGACGTTGGTCTTGGCATCGCCCGTCACGGCGTTGCCGTTGAGGATGGTCTGCTCCGTCAGTTCCCAGGGCTCTCGCACGTGGTTACCGTTGCGGTCCATGTGGTCGCGCTCGCTGCGGATGAGATAGGTTGAGGCGGGGTTCATCTCGAGTCCTGCCACGGTGAGGGTTCCAGTTGTCTCCTGACAGTAGGCGTGTCCACTCTCTTCATGGTTCACACCGCCCACGATGGTCACTTCCTCGGGCACCACGAAGGTGTTGGCGCGCGCCTCGCCCTGTCTGCCGTGAGCATCACGGAAGGGGTGGAAGGTGCCACCGCAAAGGAACACCTCGAAGCGCACGTCCTTGAAGTGCTCGCCGATGGTATAGGTGGCGTCATACTTCTCCACCATCTCCTTGCGTACCTTAATAATATATTCCAGCGCATCACCCAGTCGGTGGAAGGGGTTCAGGAACGAGCTTCCCATCTGTTTATAGGTTGCCACCTTGTCTTCCAGCTCTGCTCTCTTGGCAGCTTTCTCTCCGGCGGTGAGGCTTGTCCAGGCATCTCCCATGAGGAGAATCTCGTTCTCTACGGTATTGTTCTGGAGCGTCAGGGCAGCATCGGTCGGCAGTCGCTCGGTGGTGGTCACAAAGAGGCGTTTCAGCACGTGCTTGTATTCGAGTTTCACCTCGAAGCTTCCGTTCATCACACGGGCACCCATCTCAATGAAGGCATTGTTTTTCTTCACCTTGGTGTAGGTGGATGCGTCGGCAAGGGTCATGAGTTCGTCATCCTCCTGTTCCATGCGGTTCAGTCCGAAGATGTCAGTCAGTTCCAAGGTGGGATATTGGGCCCGGAAGCTGTTGTAGGCAGAGTATGTCATGCCGGAACGTCCGAGCACGGAAGACTCGGTGATGGGGAAGTAGATTTCACCCGTTCCCGAGGTTTCATAGGGCAGTGTGGGATTCCATCGGCAACCCTCGCTGGCTACCGACGGCAGCTCGATGTTGTTCACACCTGCCACACGGCGTGAGCCCACGCCGCAATAGTTCATCGGGTAGTTCTCCACCACCTGTGTCAGACCCGTTGCAAAGGTTCCCGCCACGTTTCCGTAGTCGCTGGCACTGTTGCGCCAGAACGCCGATGAGTTGGCGCGCACGTTGGTCTGGAACCACAATCCGCCTGCATTCTGTGTGGCGGTGTTGTCAACGACCGTCGTTGCAATGATGTGTACGAAGGTTGATGAGCTGCTCTCGGCGGGTTCTTCCACGTAGAGTCCACCGCCCTGCATGGCCGAGTTGTTCTTCACGATGCAACCACTGACAAGTGCCTGCGGCTCGAGATAGAGACCGCCGCCAGGTCCTTGTGCAGTGTTGTTTTGGATGACGCAGTTGCGTATATGGGCGAATTTGGTCACGACGGCACCGGCTCCCCTCTGGTGTTCGGTGCTAGAACCGGTGGCCTCACCATCCTGGATGAACAGTCCGTCGAGGAGCGTGCGGTGATTCTCCACCTCGGTCTGGTCGTCATCGAAGCGCGACTTGTCGCCGAGGTAGGTGAGCTGTCCGCCTGAGCCGATGAGTTTCTCGTGGATGTCAAAGAGGTCGTTGGTGAAGGTGACGACATGATAGACGTTACCTCGTGTGCCGAGGGTTTCATTGGCAATCTCTCCGCTGAAGTGTGTAGGACGGCCTAAGATGTCGCGTGGTTGAGTGAAGTCTGCCTCGTAGCCGCCCTCGATGTGGATGCCGTGAGGCACGATGAGTGAGCGTTCCAGCTCGTTCACCAGCTCGGTGTTGGTATTGGTGCTTCGTGTGGGGATGTAGGAGAAGCCAGACCCGTTTTCACCCTCCAGTCGCACGATGACTTCATAGTCTTTCAGATTCAGTAGCTCGGCGGTGATGGCGGCATCGTTGAGGCTTGCGCCTACACCGGCATCAAGGAGTTCCTGTCGGAGCATCGTCTCGTCGAAGTTGTTGTATTTCTGTGCGCCGGCATCAAGGCTGTCGCTGTTGGCATGGAAGTAGGAGGCATAGCGCCAGCGTCCGGCAGCATCGAGCACCTTCTGGAACTTCAGGTAGCAGGCAGCGTTGACGGGGGTCTCTGCCGTTGCCATGCCCGCACCGGTCTGGGTGACAAAGAACACGGCTTTCTTCGGACTCTCGTTGGGGAACAGATGAGGCTCGATGGCTCGTGTGCCGTCATACTCATAGGCACCGATATCCACCTGACAGTCCTGTACACGGTCGGCAAAGGCCACGTCGTTGTCGGGCAGTTCCACGTTCTCCACGTTCTGATAGACGAAACTGCTTCTGATCTGCCCGTCGTTCTTGCCTTTATATCGAAGTGCGGTATAGAATGTTCCTGCGAAGTCCTCCGTTCCCTTGTTGATGCAATATATATTTGTCGAAAGCAGTCGGAAGTCGTTATTGACCTTGGAACCAGGGGCGGAGCTGTTGTACACGCCACCCTCTACGTCAGCCGCGAAAGGCGTGTTTTCAGCCGAGGGAGCCACACCGTTCAGATAGATATTTCCGACACCATAGTTGCCCGTTGCGCCAGCTGCCCAGTTGGTGACGTTCTTGTTGGTCGCATTATAGGGCTGTGCCACTTCTGACTGCACATAGCAGTGGAGGAAGGGGTTCACATCACCAACAGCGGTATTACGGTCACGGATGGCGATACCGTTGTTGCCGTAGATAATGGTGTTGGCCACGAAGAGGTTGGGGCTGGAAGAGGTGGCCAGCGAGATGGCACCACCGCTATAATGGCCACCCTCAATCAGGTTGCAGGTGTTGTAGGCGATGGTGTTGTTGTAGAAACGTCCCACGCAGAAGCCCAGTCCGCCAGCCGAACCGTGGGAGTAGTTCTTGGCAAAGAGCGAGTTGAAGCAGGTGCCCTCGTACATGAACATACCGCCGGCGAAGACCTGATTCTGGTCCTGTTCGGCTGCCAAGGCTCCGTGCGTACTCGTATTGTCCAGCACAAAGCAGCCTTCGATGGTGGAGGTGGCACCGTCGCAGAAGATACCGGTTCCCTTCACACGCTCACAGTAGGTCATGTTGTTGATGATGACGCAGTTCTTGAGGTGGGCTCCTTCATACATATTGACACCGGCACCGCCGCCATGGGCCATCGCTTCTTCGGAAATGAAGCCGTGACGGATGGTGAAACCGTCCCAGAACACGTCGGAGTACTCCACATAGTTAGGATCTTCTTTTACGTAAGACGCGTTCTCCCAAGAAGTTCTTTTGGCCTTTGTTTCGCCAAATACTCTATGCGTGTGGCTTAAATGATCTTCAAACTTGCCACGATTGGTCACGGTCGGGTCGCCCACGCTGCCACCGCCGTAGGTGGGCACGCAGATGTCGGGCATCGTCAGCACGCGCTTGCGCAAGGTGGTGCGGTGGTTGTTGACAGTGGCTGTGATGACAGAGGTCGTGCTCTCCACGTCCTCTGTGCCGTCCTTGAGTGTCCGGACATCGGAGGTGGCGGTCTCATAGTATCCTACCGGCCGAACCTTATAAAGCTTGAAGTTGGCCATCAAGACCTCACGGTTGTCGCCTTTCGTGTTGTCCAACGCGCCCACTTGAATCTGAATGCTCAACGTGCCGTCAGAGGGTTGATTGAATGTGAAAGAATATCGGGAAAGTTGTGCACGGGTTAAGTGCTGGTTCAAGCTCGCACCTACCTTGTTCTTGGCATTGATGGCTTCTTCGACAACATCAGTGCCAGCAGCGTTGGTGATGATAAATGTAACTCCCGTAGGAACATTAGTATTCTTGACAGTCGTTCCGCTTCTATAATACGCATTCAGGTCCACCGTCACATGATAATCTCCTGCGGGGACATTTTTCATATCTTGCCACACATGAACACCCGTCAAAGAACCATTACGGATGAACATTTCGTTCTTCGTTGTTTTGGCAACATATAATCCGTCCTGGTATATGTTCTGGTTATTATTCTTCTCTGTTGACATCTGGTCTGCTTCGTACCGTCCTATAACACCGTTACTTCCAGATGTACTGGCGTCGCCGGTATAAGTGAGATGCCAGCAGTCTTTTTGCTCCGTTGCCGTACCGAAGGTAACAGCATGGTTATCACCATCAGTAACGTCTGATGTGATGTCCGAATCGTGGAAATTGGAATTCAGGTAGTAGGTACTTGTCACATCCTCTTCTGTGGGTGTGCTTTGCCAGGTGTAGGTGTGTGTAATAGTGCGGTCGCTTGTTGTCTCCCTGTTCGTCGTGACAGTCTGTTCCAGATCTAAATCATCGTCCCAGTACTTCACGGCATCCGTGTTCAGGTTGTTGTTGTCCTGTTTGGGGTCGGTATCTGAAATCTGTAGGATGGTCTCGTAGTCTATAGCATCCAGTTCCTCTGCGGGCAGCGACTTGGGGATGTCGATAACAGCCGACATCAGTGCCTGACGCTCGTTGAGGCCAGGCGTAGCACCGTCTTTGGCGGGGAAGCTGCCCATGACCGTGGTGTTGTCGCGCATCACGAAGCCTTTATAGTCTGTGTATTTTCCGTTGCTCACCCATACCTGCACGGAGTCAATACCATCAATGCGCCCTGGATCTCCCGGAGCCAGTGCGTTATAGGCAGCCGCCTTTTCCACGGCATACTGCAATCCGCCCACATAGCGTTCCTGACGGCTGTTGTTGATCCATCCGTTGGTATTGCAGTCGGTCATGAATTTATCTCGTTGATCTTTTGTATAGCCTGCCGCATTGCTCCAGTCTGAACCGGAATGATAGGGGTTCGCACGCCAGAAGGAGCGTGAGCCTCCCGATATTTCACCGTAGGGATAGCGTGGGTCATAGTTGTAGCCCACGGTGAAGCCACCTACGGGGACGGAGGTATAGACAGTCCCCATGGAGGTTTCATAGTCGTCTGTACGTAGGGTGGTTTCCGTTCCATCGTCATCACCGCCTACATAGACATTCTTTTCTGTGATGTAGTCGTAATAGGTGGTGTTGGTCGTCGTGTTGACGTTGTATGAACTCATCCAGACCTTTCCAAAGCCACCATTGTACTTGTCATCGGTGGTGAGCACGGGGTCGCCGCTGCTGTCGAGAATGCGGTCGCAGGTAGGTTCTGCGTCTATCTGGTCGCCGGGGGCGAGGCCGGGGCCAGCCACGTTGTCAAGCAGATAGACGGTATTTCCGGCAATGGCGTTGGCCCAAGAGGAACCGTCGCGCCGGCCGGCACCATCGGGAGTGACATAGATGACGGAACCGCCCTTGAGCAGTCGCTCGGTCTCGATGGCTCCCACGTCGGGGTCGCCACCGAAGTCACGGGGTTTCAATGCGAAGTCGTATGCGATGGCGTGGGGTGAACCGTCGGGCAGGAGGCCTGGTCCGGAGTAGGTTGTGCTACAGGCAGCGTTGACGATGGGGTTGGTGGGCAGGGGCTCGTAGTTGATCTTACCGCCGTAGTACGACTGGTCGTTGCCGTTGGTGTGTCCGACGTTTCGGGAGGGGTTCACAAAGAAGGGATAGTGTACCCTGACTTTCGTGGCTTCATGAATTTCTTCAGAAAGACTGGGGTCGTTGCCCCACAGTCCTTGCTGGCTTCCGTTGTCAATACGTTGGTAGAGGTCGGTGTTGTCCTCGTTCTGGTTGTGTGTCAGCACACGATGGATATGGTTGGCCTCTAAGGTTGCCACAATATCATCGGGCAGGAGAACGTCATAGCCCATGTAAAGGTATTTTCCCGTCACCTTATACCAGCTCTCCTTCGGGCAGAACACCGTGTTCGTGATGTTCGAGCGGTCTTGGTGGACGCGCAGACCGTTACTGAAGATGACGGAGTTGTAGGCTTCGATGCTTCCCGAGACGTAGGTGGCGTTGACGGCTACGGAGTCGCACTTGAACGGGAATCCGCAGTTGTTGACAACGTCGCAGTTGCGTGCATAGATCTTGCCGTTGCCGTTGGCGGTGATGATGCCCGCCAAGGTAATCTGCATGGTGGCCGGTGTGTCGTCGGGCTTGGCGACATAGCGCTCGAGGTCGCCGTAGAGGTCACCCGCCGTGCAGTTACGCACGATGTCGTTGACCAGGGTGAGCTCCGCGCGGCACAGACGGTCTTCGGTGCCATGCTGGTAACCACCGCTCACATAGACGGCAGCGCCTTCCGGTGCGATGCAGTTGGCGATGACGGTGTTTCGCAGGATGTTGCCTGTCATGTCGCGTCGCTTGTCGGCGGCAGACATGGCATTGTTCACCACGACACCTGCTCCGTCGGCCAGTGAGGTGTACATGCGCCAAACCTCCTCGCTCTGTCCGGGCTCTGGCGTGGCAGACACATTGGCGTTACCTGAGAAAAGCCGGAAGCCATCGATGATGACATCGTGCTGGTTGGCGATGGCAACTACGTGTACGGAGTTGTTCTCATAGCCGCCACGCAGCACGTCGGCGGTAAGGTCGGTGTCGTACACACGGGGATCACGGAGAGTCAGATCCACATCCTCCAAGCTTGTGGCAAAGCCTCCGTAGAGACGCATGCAACTGCCCGGGCGGATAGAACCGGTACGAGCGTTTCCGCTGACGTAGGAGCCTTGCCCCGCAACGGTCATCACACCTTCCTTCAGCACAATTTGCACATGGGGGTATCTGATCCCGTTGATCTCGTAGTAGGTCAGGCTGGCATCATCCTCGGCGCGGAACTTGCCGTCGTGCAGGAATTGCTTGAAGTAATAGACGGCATCGGGCAGGTTGTTCATGGGGTGTGTCCAGCTGGCACCCATGGGTTCGCTGTCGAGGAAGCCCGTCTCGGTCTCGGTGTTCGTGCCACCTGCCACAACCAGGTTCGGATCGACGAAAAGGGTGGGGATGTTGGTGGTCTCCGAGGGAGCTCTACCCTCTGAGTGTTCCACCGAGGGGAGCAGGGCGAATTGGATGTTACGATAGCTGTGGGCGAGGGCACCGCAGGAGGATACGCTCTCAAAGTGGCGTCCTACCACATCGACATCGGTATGGGCTTGGATGATCTCGGCGGCAACGTTCTGCACGGCGTCGGTGACTTGCACGGCCTTGCCTCGCAGACTGGAGAGTGCCAGCGGGTGCCAGTTATAGACACGTTGATAGGGCTCACCGTCGCCGTTGGCAGTCGGATCGACGACACCTGCCGTATGTTGGATGCCGGCATTGATGGTGGGCTGCTTGAACATGGGGTAGTTACCCGTCTTGTGTTCAGGCGAGGGGTAGTTGGCGTTCTCCAAGGAGATGATGTCGTCCTTGGTGGCGGCAGCCCAGTCGGTGATGTCACTTTTTGAGAAGGCGCTGTGGTAGATGCTGATTTTCTTCTCGCCCTCCTTGAAGGCGGCAAACTGCACATCGTTGTTCACGGCGCATTCGTTGCCCCATGCCACGGAGTTGTAGATGGTGCCGCCGTTGCGCACATAGACACCACCCGTGCGGCCGTGCCGTCGTCCGTAGTAGATGACATCGGGGCCGATGCACTTGTTGTTCACCACCGAACAGTGGTTCAGCGTGCCACCTTCGTC
Organism: uncultured Prevotellaceae bacterium; assembly: GCA_902800185.1. Taxonomy (GTDB): domain Bacteria; phylum Bacteroidota; class Bacteroidia; order Bacteroidales; family Bacteroidaceae; genus Prevotella. The sequence continues at coordinate 9,208 of CADCDK010000023.1, read as the reverse complement.
CAGATACACGCCCGCACCCTCGGCGTTGCTGGTGCAGTTGCTGATGAGGGTGGACATGGCATGCGGGTCGTAGGGTGTGGCCTTGTTGCCATCCTTCTCCGCATAGGTAGCGGCATAGACGGGATCGTGGGCTAAGGCCGACTCCTCGGGATATTCGTCGGGCACATGGCAGATGGATAGTCCGGCACCGATACGCGCGGCACATTGGATGACATAGCTGTGTTCCAGCGAACCGTCGTAGTCGATACACACACCGCCGCCATAGCCCTGCTGCATACCGTAGCCCGTGGCCTGGCAGGTGTGGATATAGCATCGCTCCACCTCACCGCCGCCGTCCATATAGACACCGCCGCCGCGCTGGGTGGCAGAGCAGTGGTGGACGATGCAGTTGCGGAGCATGGAGTTGTTCACCATATAGACTCCACCGCCGAATCCCGTATGGTCGTGACCGGTGAGGTTGGTGCTACTGGCGTAGCCGCCCTCGATGGTGAAGCCATCGACAATCGCCAATCGCTCGAGGGCCTTGTAATGCCCCGACACCTTGCGGTAGATGGAGTTGAATTTCTCTTCACTCAGCGGATAGTCGTCGCGACTGGAAAAGTCCTCGGGCTCCACGTCGATGGTTCCGTTGGTTCCGAACCACACCACGTGGTAGCTGTTCAGCGGGTAGTTGGTCTGATAGACACCGCGGGTCGCATCGTAGCGGAAACTGTAGGGCGTGGTCGAGTGGTTGCCGGTCAGCACGCTCTTGTACTTGAAGTTCCATCGGCGCACGGTCTCACCGATGCGGTCGGCATCGATGTCACTCTCCACGTGGGCATAGGTCTCGTCGTTGCTCATGATGCGCTGCTGCGGAAGCAGCTCAGGATGCTCGGGGTCATCGGGCACCTCGTCGCCCTTGAATCCGCCATACACATAGATACCGGCATAGATACGGAACGAGGTGTTGAATGCCGAACCGTCGGCATCGTCGGTGGAACGGCGCGAGGGGACATACTCAATGCCCTCTTCCGAGCCTTGCACGTAGATGATGCCTATCCTATCCTTACCCCTGATGAGTGCATCGACATCGTCGAGGGCGTTTTGCAGGTTGTTCTTGGCTTGGGCCCACGATGTGCCGTCGTTGGTAAACGCTCCATTGGGTGACACATAGCGGATGATGTATTCAGTATCGGCAAAAAGACCTTGGCTCCAGCTGATGAGCAGCAGGAGTAGCAGGGTGTATCTGATGATCTGGTCTCTATATCGTTTCATGACAATTCTGTCTGGATATTCAGTCTTTAGTATTCTTTGGTCACATTGACGGCATCTTCATCCGTGTAGTTCAGGCTGGAGACACCTGTCGTGAACTTCAGGTCGGTGCGCTGCCAGGGCACGAAGATGGTGCTGGCTGTCGCCATGTTCTTCCTGATTCTGAGGTTGTAGCCCGTCGCCTCGTAGGTAGCGGGGCTGTCGCCATTCTTCAGGATATGCAGATTCACGTCGAACTTGTTCTCGTTCTTGTAGAAGATGGTGTAGAAGTACTCGCGGCCGTACCACTGCCGTCCGATGTCGTCTTTCATCAGTTCGAGCGAGTAGTTGTTGGCATCGTCGGTACTCGTCCACGTGTTCTCAACGGGACGGAAGAGCAGGCAGTCTTTCTGCTTCAGCTTCCGTGCCTGTATGTAGGAGAGCTGCAGGGTGCTTTGTTGTTCCGGAGCGACGTTCCACATCACGTCCACCTTCGAGGCGACATGGTAGAGAATACGGGTGATCTCAATCTTCGCCGTCGGGTCGGTGATGGTGTAGTAGTAGCTGCTGCGGTAGGGTTCTCCGCCTGGGGCGTAGTTGTAGGGCGACGAGTAGAGGTCCTGCAGGCGTGCCTTCAGGGCGTTATCTACGTCGAACTTCAGGTTCAGCACATCGGTCTCGTTCTTCTCGCCGGTCTTGAACACCTGGTCGTCTTCATCTACCTTCACTCCCAACTCATGTCCGTTGTATTTCAGCGGTGTGGGCGAGGCTGCCACGTAGAGGCGCAGCTTCGTGAACGCGGCGGACGTGCTCAGCGAGATATACTGCGTACTGCCGTAGATGCTGTCGAGCAGCGTTTGTGGCGGATCTACAGTCATGAGGTATTTCAGCCAGCCCTCAGGATCCTCGCCGATGTCGAGGCGGTTCACGTCGTGTCCTCCCGCGTCCTGTAATGGGATGACAGTGCCGCCCGATGCCTCGGGATAGGCCCCCTCGGGGTCGGTGAATCCCACCACGTAGATATAGAAGTAGCGTGGGAACCCGAACTTCTCGTAGGTGCCCGGATCACCATAGGCGCGGCTTTCGCTGCCCTCTTCTCCTCCGAGAGCCGTCATGTCGATGTTCGGCTGCAGACAGATGGTCATGGCAATCTGCCGGGTGACGGTGGGCTCCACCTTCTCACCCGCCGGATCCTCGCTCGTGCAGGCTGCCAACAGCAGCCCTGCGATAAGCCCTATAAGTCCTATGGGGCTCATAGGTCTCATAGGTCTCATAGGTCTCATAAGTCTCATAAGTCCCATAGGCCCCATAAGCCCTATAGGCCCCATGGGACCTATCTTCCCAATCTTCCCAATCTGTCTTCTTCTTTCTTTCATCTCTTATAATCCATCAATCAGTCCATACGACCCTGACTGCCAGTCGATGTTCACGAAGGAGCGAATGCTCAACGACTCTGCACCTAACAGCATCTGCAGGGCATATACCGTGTTGCCTTTCGCATCGAGATCCACGGTGGCTTCCACGGTAACGGGAAGTCCCGTGATGCCTGTGCTGGTATCCGTCTCCTCGTAGGTCACACGGATGGTGAGCTTCGTCTCTCCCGTGTAGTCGCGGGGAATGGCGAGCAGGCCGTTGACGGCAATGTTCGTGTAGGAACTACCGTTCAGAACTGCGCCTGTCAGGTCGTCGTGTATCTTGGTGCCCGTTCCATCGGGGTCATGGTGGTAGGCAATCGTCACCCATATATCTCCGGCGCGGTCGCTCCATACGGGCTTCTCGCTGCTTCGTTCCGACGGGCTTGTAAAGATGTTCAGGAGCCCTTCGTTGTAGTAGGGGCCTGTCTCCACCTTGATGATGCGCACCTCGGTGTGTGGCTTCGGCTCTTCCAAAATGGCCTGTAGGCCGAGTTTGGTCATGCCGTGGTGGAAGTACCAGTCGATGATGCCATCGCGCTCGTCGGCGGTCAGGTTGCTACCGCTCATGACGTAGGTGTAGTTGTTGTAGAGTGCGCCATAGCGTCCATTCGTGTTGGCATCGTCGCTGATGTAGGCTGAGTGGCGGCTGGTACCCCACAGAGGGTCTTTCTGCGTGTTGTTGCAGTAGTCATCGGCATAGACCACCACCGGCAGCTGCGGGAATCCGTTGGCATCCACGGGCAGCTGGTAATCTACATACGGTGCGTAGGCACGCAACGTGAGCTTGTGGCTGCTAATCAGGGGCCAGTATTTCGATGGACTGTAATCCCAGGCGGAGCCTGTCCATTCCACCTTCTGGTTTCGCATGAGCAGGTATTGCGTTGCCTTCCTGATGTCGTTCAGTGTCGGGTCTGCCGACTCGGGGTCGTAGCTCTTGGCACCCGTGTTCCAGCAATATACACCGAACCCCTTCAGCTTCAGCGAGTCGTTGTTGTGCTCACCCCATCCCCGGAAGTCCTCGGGTGCGCGGCTCCCGGCACTGTTCGTCTCCGACAGCGTGGCGGTGAATCCCATGGCAACCTCGTCGGTTGTCGGGTTCTCCGTGCCCGTCGGCTCTGTCGAGCACGACAGCAGGAACAGTGGTAATATGAGCTGCAACAGTCTTTTCATTTTCCTTGTTCCTATTTTATATCGGTTGCCAGATGATCTCACCCCATTCAGCCACCTGACCCGTGAACTCGATGCGGTTGGCACACAGACGGATGGTATATACGTAGTGGTGGTTGGGCAGCCACTCGTCGAGCGGATCCTCGCTACCGCTGATTTTCAGCGTGTTCAGCTGTATGGAGACATCGTGGTTCCCGTAGAGATATTCATCCACGGCCACGGGGTTGCCGCTGCCGTCATATACATAGACGGTTCCTTCGCTCTCGAAGGTGAGGTCGTAGCTGATGTTCAGCATGGCATCGTTGCGCAGTTCCTGCGGCAGCAGGAGGTATGCCTCCGTCGTCTTGCAGGCGTAGTCGGTCTTGTGCGAGTCTCTGTGGTCAGACCATACCAAAGAGGTGTTGCCTGTACCGCTATCGTATGCCGGAGTCAGGTGCGCCTCGTTATAGATGTTGGTGATGCCGATACTGTTCAGTGTGAAGTAGGACACATGGCGTCGGATGGACTCATCGATGACCACGCGGAACTCCACCTTCGACAATGCATGCCAGAAGTAGAAGCGCACACGGTCGGTGATGGTCAGGTTGTTGAACGGGTCGCTTGGGTTCGGCTCCAAGGCACGGCTGTGTGGCAGGTCGGGAATGAGGTCTGACACGAGGAAATCTACTTGCTCCTTCACGTTGTCCTTCACGGCAAAGCGGAACGGCGGCAGGCCCGAACCATATTCTATCAATGCACCCAGGTCGTGCATCAGGGGAGTGATGCCAGTGGTCTCTATATCATGTTCACTTCCGTCATCCGCCGTACCGTTGCTATAGGGATAGTAGGCAATGAACGAGAGCTTGTCTTCTTCCTCGTTGGGCCAGTATTTTAGCGGACTGTAGGTATAGGGCTGGTCAGACCCTGGGTTCACCGCCTGCTGGTTACGCATGAAGTTGGGCACTGTGCGCTTCGGCTCCGCTGCGTCGTCCGCTGCCCAGGTGGAGTTGTCGTGATAGTAGGCATACACCCCGATGCTCTTTCCCACGGGCACCGTCGGCTCCGCCAAAAAGGAGGAGTCGGCACGAGTGGCAGGTTGGGAGGTATAGACAACCATATCTACAGGATGCTGCTGCGCAGCTCCCTCCCCCTCCTGCTGTTCGGAAGAACAGGCCACCAGCAAGGTGATAAGGGCTATAAGTCCTATAGGTCTCATCATATCGTTACTTTCAATGTCACATCATACGTCTTGTTGCCGTTGAGCGGTGTAATGTGGATGGGTGTTTCCAACGTTGCCGTTGTCTTATGATAGTCTGTGAGCGTGCTTCCGTCGGCACTGATGATGCAGTAGTCGAGTACACAGGTGAAGGTGAGGTCGGCCTGCGGTATCAGGTAGAGATAGCTCGGATAGTCCCCCATGCAGAGCAGGTTCGTCCTGTTGTCCTTCAGGTCCGGGTCACTTGGGTCGTAGTCTAAGTGTGGCAGACCGACAGGCTGCCAGCGGTTGGGAAGCCCCGGAAGGTAACGTCCCTTCTCATCAATGATGCCATAGGAGGCTGGTGTTACCTCCGGGTTGTGGTCGATGATGATCACGTTGTCTTCATCATCGTCGGCATCTTTGTCTGCCAGTACCTGTGCGCTCCAGTTCGGAAGCCATACTGGTGGAGCGCCTGTCGCTCCCTGGTTCAGGTTCAGCTGTCCCGTCTTGGCGAAATTGCCTTTGAGCTTGATACGCTTGATGAGGAACCTCGAGCCGACGGCCAATGTAGAGCCGTTGGTGATGCCGAGGCTGAGTTTTACCCTTGCCAGTGCGTGATGCATGGTCAGTCCCACGATGGTGCGGGTGCCGGGTTTGCTGTAACCCCATAAGAGATCCACGTTCTCTTCGGGGTGTTTCGCACGTGCGTATATAATATAAGGTGTGGTGGCTGTGGTCGATGACATGCCTATGATGCCTGTCGTTCCCGCAGCCAGCACACCTGGAGTTTCTACGTAAGGTGCATAAGTGCAAAAGCTGACGTCTGTAGGGTCAGCGGGCCAGTACTTCAGGGGTGAGTAGCTCCAGTAGCCATTGCCCGATCCGTCGGCATAGAAGATAAACTCTATCTTCTGGTTGTACATCAGGTCTGGTAGTGTCCCCTCCTCCTTGCTGGCGAAGACTCCGAATCCTGTATAGTAAAGTTCGTTGTTCTCGGCATTGATGATGCCCGTGTAGCCGTTGGCGGCTCGTGTGTTTTCATAAGGTTCCGTCAAGTAGTCGAAAGCAATGGCTACAGGCTCCCCCGGTGTGACAACTGTTGTCACATCATCGTCGTGCGAGCAAGCCGCCAGGAGCACAGCTCCCATCGTAATCATTCCATATAACAGCTTTCGTGCGTGCTTCATAATCCTAATAGCGCTTGGAGACGCTCAATTTCCGCTTGGAGCCTTCGGTTTTCTTCTTGCAGCCGTTGTATCTCGTCGTTTTGCTGGTTGCGGTAGCCCAGTCGGGCAGCGGTCATCCTTTCGCGTATGCCGCCTTTTGCCACGAAGTCCTTCTCTAATCGCTCGATGAGCTTCCCCATGATGTTGTCGAACTGATGAATCAGCGTGATGACAATGTTGGCGATGGCCTCGGGTGTGCGCTTGTCGATGTCGCGCATGAAGTCTTCTGGCTCTTGATGGCTCTTGCAGTAGTTGCGTGTCTTGATGGAGTCTGCGTCGCTGAGTTCCCATTGTTTGAGATGGTTGACGCGCAGGAAGTCTTGATAATCTACCAGCAATTCCTGCATGCTGGCTCTTGCGACATTCATCAGTTTCAGCTCAGTCTCCGAGGAGGTTGTGCTGGCAGAGCTCCCTTCTGCGATGTTCTGTTTGCCGGAGCGGGCTGCTTGTACCATCTGATCGATGGTGCGGTCGCTTTTCTGCAGGTAGCGGTGTGCAAAATAGAAAGTCATGTCATAGATGACGGTTGCTTTCTTATAGACAGCCAAATCCTTGTAGTTGCCCCCATGTGGGAGAAAGGTTTTTGGAGGCTCCAGCATGTTCTTTTCCTTTTTGGTTATTGGTTTTGTTGCTTATAGGTCTTATAGGGCCCATAGGGCCGGACTTAGTGGTCTCATAAGTCCCATGGGCCTCATAGGTCTCATAGGCCCCATAGGACTTATTGGCCTTTAGGCCTCATAGGTCATATCCCCCCGACCCCACGCCCCTCCTTGGGGAGGGGGGAGGGAAGGATATAGAATCAGATCAATTACTCTTGGTTGCGGGGCAGATCAACATTAGTGCTACCATCAACCTCCCAGTCAGCAACCTCAGCATCCAGCTTTACAGAAGTCATACCAAGGATAAGCTTCAGGTTGTAAGCCTTGTTGTTGGTGAAGCCATTTGTATCATCACCTACCAGAATTTCCTTATAAATGACGTTGTTAACTGTCGACTTACCACCATCAAGGTTTGCATCAGTTGTTACAACATCATAATTGATTGTTACCTTAAATTTAGCCTTGGCATTTCCTTCAGTAGGAATAATCATAAAGAATTTACCATCTGCAATGACATCCTGTTCTGCTGTTGTAACGCCTGTTGCATCTGTCTTGAGATCATCGTTCAGATTAGTACCTGAAACAACTAACTTAAACTTCTCTTTACTTCCTAAAGTCCAGTTTGCAATGCCAGCAGAAGTATTATTAAGATTCAATGTTCCTGTAGGAGCTAATGCTTTAGGAGAGGCAGCATCCTCAATTGTAACAGAATTTACGTAAATCTTTGTTCCACTGGCAATAGAACCACCTGGGGCAATCTGATCAACAGCTGCAACGACCTTAAGACCCAGACGAGCCAGAGCGTGCTTGAAGAGGAACTTGATCTTCTGGTCCTTAGAGGGCTTTATAAGGTTCTTAAGAGGCAAGCCTTCGCCAACATTTATAGGCGTATTATTTACTGCTGTATAACTTAGATTACCAGAAGGTGCAACGCCCCATAACAGGTCAACACTCTTTGAAGGTGTATAGGCCATAGTATAAGAAACTGTAGGATCTGTTGAAGCATTATTGGCTGACAATGCAGTAATACCAGCTTCTATAGCCTCTGGAGTTGCTTCATTGTTCTGGTCCGGGTTCGAAGCAGTAACGGCACCAGTCCCTACTGTGGCTGTGACATAAGGAGCATAAGCAAAGAAGCTCAGCTTATCAGTTTGAGCAGCTTCAGCAGCTCCTGTAACACCAAGCATATCCTTTGTGGTTTCATTTGGCCAATATTTTACAGGAGTATAAATCCAAGAAGGTTCAGTATAAGTAACATGCTGGTTATACATGAAATTAGATCCTGTAGAAGAAGCATAATCACCACCATTACTTACCTGTGCGAATACACCAAAGCCCTGACCAGCGGTTTGTAAGGTAGAAGTGGTCTGGATACCAGCATCACCGGCACGAGTAGCGCTTGCCGTATAGATGTCGAAATCGACGGCCTGATTCACGGCGACAGTCTTTGCACCATTGGCCTGGACAGCGTCGTCGTCACTTGAGCATGCTGTCAGCGAAAGTACTGCTGCAGCTGCTGCGAAAAGATAAAACTTCTTTTTCATAATCACGTTGTTTAAAAAGTTAATAAATAAATTAATAAATCTCTTGTCTTTATCTTAATCTTCCCCTCCTTGGAGGGGTGGGTCTTTTGCCTACATCGGTATATCCACGTTGATGTCATCCCCCCATGGCGCGACCTCCGCATCGAAGGATCCCGTGCCCGAGGGCTGGGCGTAGGGCAGGTTTGGCACTTCATCGTCTTCATAGAACGGTGCATCGACAACCAGATCGAGCTCCAACGTCACTGCCGACTTGGGGAATTCGGGGACGCTATCGTTCTCTTCTTTTTCTTCCTGTCCTGCCCGGCTCTGTAAATCCGCCGACCGGTAGCGGATCATCTTACCTACAGGGTAGCGGAACACATGCTGTGTGCCATCGATGAGTGTGAAGCAGAGCGAGAGCATGTTGCTCGTAGAGTCACGCTGCTCGTTGAGCTCCCTGCCATGGGGCAGTCCGAAGGTGCGGATGGTAGTGGAGATATAGCCCACGCTCTTCAGCGTGTCGCCATCAATATAGGTCGTGGCGGAGCGACTCCAGTTGTTTAAGAGCTGATAGGCAGTCTGGTCACGACGCCATGCCTGGGTGAGCAGGAAACCATCCGCCATACCTGAGATATTGCCAATGACGCTGCTCATATATTTGATGCCGATGACACGCACCTGAATATTCATTTCCGTTGTCATGGGTTCCACCACCTCGTGGAGTGTGGTGTCAATACGGTCAATTATTTTTTCCTGCTCCTCTTTTTCATAATAATCCTAAAATCCGCAACTATCATCCAATACACGATTAAGGGTAGATTTATGAGTCGTTAGTAGCAGCTTTCAGTAAAAAGCAACAGCACAACATCAA
>CADCDK010000022.1 GCA_902800185.1 uncultured Prevotellaceae bacterium | reverse complement strand
ACAGGTAATAGTAATAGTACTGCCACTAACAGAAATAACTGGTCTTTCACAGACAGGCAGGTAGTAAGTGGTGACATTTGTCGGAAAAGGATCACTTGTTGCCTTGGCAATAGCCTTGATGACCGTCATGCTCTCTGTCTGGGTGACATTGATTGGAGTTGTACCAGAGGTCGGCGTAGTTGTCGTTGGTTCGGTACCGTCTGTAGTATAGTAAATTGTAGCACCTGTCGCCGCTGTAATGGTAAAAGTCCCATCGTTATTATTGGTGATGGTCGGAGCATCAATAGATAGTGCCTTTTCAAGATAGAACTTGCCATTGGCATCATCTTGCGTATATATACCGATAATACCTGTGGTATTGGCATAACCTGTAGGACCACCAGTTTTGCTGGGCTCACCCTTAAGTGAGTTTTTGTTTCCACCATTGACAGTCAGCCAATTCCTGTTTGCAGCTCCACCAACCACTCCTTTAGGAGAAATGGTCAGATAAGTGCTGTATGCTGCTATAGTAAACAATTCTTTGTCATCAAGGTTCTCGGGTTCTATCGCCTCCAGGTGAATGCGCATACGGTCTGCGTTGCCTGTCGTGCGGATGGTACCATTAGAAGTCAAATACCTACCGGTTATGGCTTGCCTGATATAGTAGTAGCTGGAATTGGGAGCAGGCGCCTTTTCAATGATCCAAACAGCCTTTGTGGCATCATATACTCCGTTCCGACACTGGTAAGTAGTGAGGAACGGCATATCGTTGTCGGTGCCGGTGAAGTCGTCTGTTGCCTGATAATAGCACCAACCTTCCGTCGGACACAGGTAATAGTTAGTAGTGGTATTGGCAACATTATAATTCACGCTGGCAATATAATACGTTCCCGAATAGTCCGTCTGGCCCCAGACACTAGTGCTTCCAAATAGCATTAGCAGGAGCAGAATAATAGATATGTTATATTTGTATATATTTTTGCGTATCATATCTTGTTACTTGATTGCAATTTTCTTTTGGATGCGGCCGTTGTCGGCACGGATGATATAGACACCAGCAACGGGAAGGTCGGTGGTGATGGTCTCGCCCGGCTGGATGTTGAATTTGGCAATGGTGCCTCCACTCACGTTATAGATGTGTACATTGGCCTCGTTTTGGAGTGAGGAGGTGACACTGATCGTGTGATGGTGAATAGTGAATGTAATATCGCCATCACCGAAGCCATTGCCCGACGGATCATCATTCTCACCAAAGGCAAATGGTGAATCGATGCTGACGAAACGAATCGAGCGAGGACGTGACTGTTGGGGAGATTCTGCCACGAAGTACGGACGGAACGGCGTAGCGGCAGAACCGCCTGCGGGTGTCTGATTGAAGCTGTTGCCATCCTGGTTCATGAGGTAACCCGTAATCGTCTGGCTCATGTAGTTGGGCATGAACTTATAGCCGGCAATAGCCGTGGCGCTTATTTCGTCATCGCTGACTCCGATGGTGATCACATTTCCTGGCTCGGATGCCTTGGAGACGAAGCTGATGGTCTGCTTGCCAAGCTGTGCAGGTGCAATGGTTGCCGTATTCTTGACCTTCCACTCGCCGCTGAGGTCGAACTCATAGAACGTCTTGCCGGGGAAGCCTATCATATACGGTGTGGCAGTAGCCAGCAGCGGATATTCTGTCATCGAGCGGCCATATTGGTATCTGGTCTGATAGATGTCTGCGTTGGCATCCTGCTGTGCGTTCTTGCTATAATAGTAGTCCCACAGGAAGGTGTTGTCCACCTGCTTGTCTTCAACAACACCAGTAGTAGGATAGTTGAAGACCGCAGTAAAGAAGCCGTCGGTTTGGGGATTGGTATTCGCTTTCTGCCCACTGTATTCAGACAGCCAATACTCATGACCAGTCTTGGTGCCATTCGCATCCACAGAGGGACTACCATCGTAGAAGTGGGTTATCTCGCCCTTATCCTGCGTCGATATCAGTTCCGCAGTGAACGGCAGGCTGACGGTGGACCAGCCCTTGGTCAGACTGACGTAGTGGTCGGGAATACGCTGATACCACATACGCTTACCACTGGCGAAGGCATAGCTCATCGGGCAGTTGAAGTCCTTCTTGTCAACCAGCAGATGGTCGCTGATGGCGGTGAAGTCTGATTGTACCAAATGGCCAAAGACGGTCCATGTGGGTGCAGCACCTACACGGCGATAAGCATCGCTCTCGTCGTAATAGTCGCTGTATGTCGGCTCTATGAAGTAGCCTGTCAGTACATCGTATGTCTTTTGGTTGACCTCCTCGGACGGAGCATAGACCAACAGGTTTGGCGACTCGTCGCGGTTGGTGATGCTCTTCAGTCCACTCTCGTCAAGCAGCGGCGGATAGAACAGATCCGATATGGCGGGTGAACCACTGGCCACGGTGCCCATCGCCCACGGCTTATCGTTATGACCGGCGAAGTCGATAGCTGTCATATTCGGATAGGCCGGATGCAGATTTGCCTCGGCGGGATTCGTAGATTTCGCGTATGCCACGAGGTTGACGCTGGGGTTGAAGTGGGCAACACTCATCACCTTCGACTGATAGTAGGCCGGAGCACGATAGACGCGGTTGCTCTCGTCGGACGTAGATAAGCGGCCACTATTCTTCACGATGTGTGAAGGCACCTCCTCATGCGGACGCTGGTCGTTCCATCCGTAGGTCAGCATCTGGCCGAAGTAGATGTAGTCGTCGGGCCAAATAGGATAGAAAGAGACTTTTTCTTCCGCGTCAGTATATTCGCGCTCATCGACAGATTCTGGTATCACGCCGTCGGCATAGCGGAAGTCACCATCGGCATAGCGGTCTTCTACGTAGCCTCCCTTTGTATAGACACCGTCAATACCCGACGAACAGTAGATGGCATTCTGTTCAACATAGTTTCCGGTCTGCGGGTCTGACAGCGTACCGTCGGAATTGATGGTATAGAACGTGTGGGCTGTACCCTCACCACTCAACGTGTTGTTATACCTCTTATACAGGTAGAAGCCATTCAGGTCGTAGGCCACCGTACCGTTATAGAAGTCTGCATCAGGCATTGGTGTGGCATCGCTGGCGGTATAGCCAACAGGATTCTTGTCCGTCTTTGCCTTCGTCTGCTGATAGTAACAGTTCACCACCTTCTTGCGGCTGGAGGCAGCAGGCGTTCCCAAAATAGCCTTCGTGCTGAAACCGCTGGTAGCAGTGGTGTTAATCCAGCAGTTCTCCATATAGGCCTTATCCTTCGTGGCGTCGTCCTTATCTGCAATACCAGCTGAGCTGAACGAACCCGTCACACCAAGGTTATAGACATTACCGCAGAGGTTGTAGAACAGGGAGTTGTTCAGTCCGTCAATGTGGTAACCGTCGCCATGCAGGTTGCCTTCGAAGCAGTTGTCGTCGGTACCGATCGGTGTCCAAGGGCCAGTATGCTGCACATTGTTATGCAGGAAGAACTCCAGGTTATGACCAGCCTTGACATGTTCGTCCAAGAGGGCATGACCCGTAAGAGCACCAGAAGTAACCTTTCCGTCGGTCACCCCTGGAGATGACTCGTTGAGCAGGCTGAGGTCGAAGATCTGCTTCAGCTGGGTAGCACCGTTGGTGCCATCGGTGATGTATATCTTACTTGGGCGATGCACATCCTCACGGTCCACATAGTAGTGGTGCTTCTTGTCTTCCATCACCTTCGTCAGGTCGTGGTAGTTGGCCACGCTCACCTTGACGTGGTTAGAGTAGGTCTCGCCAAGATAGGTCTTGGCATAGTAGGCAAGGTAGTAGCCATCCTGATACCAATAGAGCGGGTCGAAGGTTGGCATGTAGTCAATGCCATTGACATGACTCTCGGCATCACCGATCTTCTCGAACAGTTTCCAGCCACCGCCCGTCACCTCGTATGCACCCGGTGTCACATGCGGTTCGCGAATGCCGACGAATGTACCAGGCAGCACAATCTGCGGTGCCTTGATGTCCTCTACGGCAGGAATACCGCTCTTGAACTGCAGGTGGATGTTAACGACATGGCGCTCACTGATCGGCGTGACGTGTGCACCGCTGACATCACTTTCTTCGTAGTCATACTGATAGACCACCGTGATGATCTTCTCCTTCGAAAGGTCGAAGATGTCCGACTCGCGGCTCACAAAGAGCGTTGAGGTCTCCGTGGGTGCAATGCCGTGGATGGTGAAGCCCGTCTGCCAGTTTGCCAAGCCATTGTAGCTGTCGCTGCTGATCACCAGACCGATGGGCACTCTCTGTCCGATTGTGTAGGTTCCTGTCTCACTACCTGTCACGGTGGCATTTGTTACGCTGACGCCTTCTTTATTCTCACCCACCTCATACTCTTCACGACAGAAGTAGAAGGTCTTGTTCTTCTGGGCATCGGTGAAGGTCAGTGTAGCGATATTCGTCTGGTCAGTCTCTCCCAGACTGCTGTAGGTCGAAGCAGAGATGGTGGTACCAACCGCGTATGGAGAATTACCAATCTGGAAGGAGTTCTTGACCACATAGACGTTGCCGGCTTCCTTCACATCAATGGGTGCGTAGTGTCGCTTCTCGTTAGGCAGACTCTCATATTCGATACGAGTATATTCCCTGTTCTTCTCAAGCTTCACATCGTTATGTTTGCTTGTCTCATCACCATTATAGGTAGCGGTGTAGTTGACGGGTTTCACCAGCGAGTAGCCTGCAGGATTGGCTTCGGCAGCCTCTTGTGTAGCTGTTGCCGAGTCATACTGGTACTTCTTTCCTTCGCCGTGGATGATAATGCCTGACTCCGGATCTTTACTGTAATTCGGGTCGATGAGCAGGTCTAAGGCATCGTAGTTGAAGGTGAAGTGCTCACGATCAGCCTTCGACATCGAACACCATACACCCAGTCCACGATAGTTCTTGCCAGCCTCGTAATAGTCACCACCATAGAGGCCATCGGTTGTACAGTAGTAGGCCGGAACGATATTCTCGAGAATCTCCTTGGCAATCTGCTTCTCTACATCTGTTCCATCCTTATACCTATTATAATATTCCGTCTTCTCATCTTCCGTCATTCGGGTGTTGACGTAGATGAATTCCGTCCTGCTGAGCGGGATGGTAGCGGTGCAGATATAGGCAGGTTCCACGTAGCCTGTCATGGTGGCAGCCTCTGTCGCAGAGACGGTACTTCCTACATGCAGGCGTTTGTTGCCGTTGTCATATTCCGTAGTCACCAGATAGGCTTCTTCGAAAGATGCCTGACCAGCAGGAATATCTTCCTCATGATTGGTCACAATGTTCTGATACGTATCATAGACCTCCTTGGAAATCAAGTTGCTCACCTTGTAATCATGCTGACCGAAGACACCACCCGTTCCACTGGAAAGGTAATAAGTCGGTCCGTCTTCAAAGCCGCTGCCGCCTGTCTGGTTCTTAGTATGACTGCTACTCTCATGCTGCGTGTACCAAGTGCTCCAGTCGGTGGGGTTGTTCACCTTGTAGGTCAGCATATAACCCGTGTCATGACTCAGGTTGTTGGATGAGCGGAATACGAAGTCGAAAGGCACATCCTCACCCTTTGCCACATGATAGACGGTGGGGTAGGCTGTCTTGAGGGCTTCATATTGTTCTGGCAGGAAGACACTGTCGGCAGGGAATGTCTCCTCGCCAATCCTGCACTCTGCCGTTGTAATGTATGTCTGGTCAACAAACAGTCCCTGCTCCGACTTGGTCAGCAAGTACCAGTCCCAATAGCTGATGGGGTCGTTCTGGTAATAGGTGACATCGTTGATGACAATTTTCTTGTCACTCTGCAGGCGGACACCCGGTGCCGAATAGTAGGCATACTTGTTGGGCATCACGTTGAGCAGTTTCATGGTACCATGAGAGGCTGCCGTGATGGTCAACGGAATATCTACCGACTCACTGTAGGCATTAGGAGCACCCGTATAGGCGGAGATGTACTGGTCGTAAACATAGACAGAACCCTTGATGAACCAATAGTGGGCAGGCACGGGTTTTTCTCCGCTGTACTTTCCACTGATATTGTAACAGTCGTCGATGATAATCTGTGTGCCATGAACGAAGTTTCCAGAGGTCTCCCATTCCACCAACTCACCGTCATATGTGAAGTCTTTTTGCGTGATAGCGCCATCGTTAAGTGCTGTCAGCGTGTTATGGCTCTTCTTCAAGTATGTGCCGACCCTATGTTCATTCTTGGCATAGACGAAGCCACCACCGATACCAGGCTGTACATTAATCAAGTCAAGTTCGATAACACCGGTGATATAGCCCCAGTCTTTCTCATAGAGGCCAAGGTCTGTGCCCTGCACCTTCTCTGTGGTCAGCTCCAGATACACACCGGAAGCCAGCGCCACCTTGTTCAAACTGATACCATTATTGCGCTTACGCTCCGTTACATACTTCTTCTTCCAGTTATAGTATGTCTGGTCGTCATCGCCTTTCGGACCATACGTGTCAGTGTCAGTATTGTCGGTTCGGCGGATGTCTTTATCTGCCATAAAGTGTACGTCACTGGTCAGCGCACCCAGGTAGTTCACGATATTATAGATACCGAAATAGTTACCATGAACGGCTTTGTCCAGATCCTCAAAATCATCGGGATGTTGGTCTTTGGGGAAATTAGCGGCTCGCGTTTTGCCTTCTTTAAGCGCCAGGTCAGCTGTAATCACAGAGTGCTTTTGGTTGAGCGACACCTCGCGGACACGGTTGATGGTGTAGTTGGTGTGGTCAACAATCTCCGGCACACGGTCTTGGGCACCCTGCATCACCATACGGCTACCGAACACACCGCAGAAGTCGGCACGCTGGACGGTATTCATCAGACGACCGGCATAGACAGGCAACACACCATTTTCCTTCCAGTAACCTGTAGAAGGATCGGTATTGATCGAACCGTCTGGTTTAAAGAAGTTGGGTAACGTGGTACCTTTAAAAAGTGAGAAGATATCATCCGCCGTTAGGGTTGAGGCTTTCTTGTGATCCTCACTTTGAGCATAATAGGATGTACCGTCATTGTCCACACAATCGTGGGTACACTGATATCTCAGCTCATAATAGGCTGCCTCACGGGCAGGCAGTTCTTCATACTGTGCAATCGTGATTTCACGTGCGATGGAATAGTAGTCCGTGCCGTAATTGGTAATGTTCAGACCACGGTAGCCATCGACGAAGGTCAGGTTGCCATCGCCATAGAGACCTCCTGTGTGACCAGTACCTAATGTAATCAGGTCGCGATGATAGACATCGTGGATAGAAGCCGTAGCGTTGCCGAATACCGTGGTCGTGTTGGCATAGACCGCAGAGGAACCGGATGACGTGTTACCACCGGCGAAGACGGCATTATGGATAATGACGCCCGTGGGATCCAAAGAACTCCATGTGCCGTCGCTGTTTTTATTGCCCAAGGTGTTGAGGTCCGTGGTGGGAACATAGTCGCCAACGCCATAGCTGTTCCCATTGATGGTGACAGCGGACAAGGCTTTTGCGTGCGGCTCTACCAGCACCTTACAGTCCTCCGTGAGGATATATTCATCATTGTCTTTCACCCAGTTGGGATCGTCGTCAGCAGGCTTGGCACCGGGAAAATAGGGGTCATCTCCTTTCTCATAGGCATAATAGTAGCCCTCCCATTGGTCATCGAAACGTTCTCCGTCCTTAATACCTACATAGAGCTTGTTGTTTTTTTCATAGGCACTATAGATATAGCCTATATCGCCACCACCGAAGACGTTGCCGTAACCCATGCTCAGGCCTCTGTCAGTACCGATTTCACCACCATGGATACGTACCTCCGTCTGCCCGAAGACGTAACCGTCGGAATAGAGTGTACCGCCTTCACCGAGGTTATTGTAGCCTCGACCACCACCAAAGACATTGCGATGTACATGCCCCTCAAAGAGCTCGACATTGGTCTTTCCAGCCTTGTAGATACCTTGCAGCACGCGCACGCTGTTGTCCAGACCGCTGGCGTTGATGATACCGCGTCCGATAGCGGCAATCTCACCACCACCGAACAGGGCGTTGCGCACGTGGCCGCCATACATCTTCACATGGGTAATATCTACACTACTGTTGTCAATATAGCCACCACCGAAGATACAGCCACTGTCGTACAGACGGTTTGTGCCATCGCCCGTCCAGGTCTCGTCATCCAGTTTCTCCTGATAGTAGTCTTTCTTGATGGGAGCTGTACCCGACCAAACCTGCAGGGTGTCGAGGTCACCAGAAGGTGCCGTGTCAAAATGGCGGTAACCGATAAAGCCCTTGTTGAGCGTGATGTTGGTGGTTCCGAATACAGCACCACCCTCACCGCCACCGTAGGCGTTACGCTCGATAGCAGGAATACCGTCGATGAAGTTGGTACCGTTGAGCTTTCCGATGGTGACGTGTGTCTCGCCAAGGATATCATCCGCCGGACTTTCACTGATGGCTCCATCGTGATAGCCCACACTACCTCTCCAACCGCCACCATAGACGTTACGGGCGGTACCGCCCTCAATATAGGCATTGGCGGAAGCAATGAACGGATTGTCGAAATCGTCGGTGGCTACATT
Organism: uncultured Prevotellaceae bacterium; assembly: GCA_902800185.1. GTDB lineage: Bacteria > Bacteroidota > Bacteroidia > Bacteroidales > Bacteroidaceae > Prevotella. Next base: position 26,390 of record CADCDK010000022.1, on the reverse strand, counting down.
GTATTTGTTGTTCACAGAACCCACCGTACCGGCTGCATAGAGGTCCTTGGTCACCTTACCGCCAAAGAGTCCGATATAGGTGGTGCCATGCACGTCACCCGTATTGGGCGTATTGGCATCACCAAGACCGCCCCCATAGGCGTAGGCACCGCTACGGCTGCCACCGTACATATAACCGCAGACATCAGCTCCCTCATTGATGCGGACATTGGTGTTGTATTTATAGGTAGCCAAATCGTTCACCAATCCGTTGTCCGTATAGCCGCTGCCCAGCGAGAGGTCAATAGCCTGTGGTGCCTGCGGCTCTGGTGTCGTAGCCTTTTCTCCTTCTGACAAAGCTTCCCAGGCGTCATGTGCTGTCGTGTATGCTGCGGTAGAGTCGGCCAATGTTTTCGAAGCCCATGCATCTACCGTCTTCTTGTTCATCACGCGGCCTAACTGTCCACCGCCATAGACCTCATACAGTCGGGTTGTGTTGTTCAGGTTCACCTCCGTGTACTGCGACCAGGTGTCCTTACCATAGCCGGCACCATAGACCGTGGCATAATATCCATTCTCCTTGTCATAATAGACGGGAGCATTGATGTTGACCTTGCCATACAGCGTGCGGCGACAGTTGTTGTTACCGCCATAGATGCCCGTACGATAGCCGCCCACGAGAGCATCACTACTGCTCCAGTTGACATTTGCCTCATAGACGTCGCAGGGATATTCGTTATACAGACCGTATGCACCGCCGAAGATAGCTTCAGCCCGGAAGGTAGAGCCTTCAGGCACATTGACAACCGTACGGCGGGTGACACCTTCCTGATAGCTACCACCATACACAGCCTTGAACTGTCCACTCAGCAGGTCGATGATCGCAGAGGCCTGATATGCTGTAGCGGGAGCATCTGCCGTGGCCTTGGCGACACCCATGCCTACACCACCGTTCTCACCGGCTCCGAAGATCTCGGTACCCTGATAGGTGGTCATGGTCTGCGGTACGTCAATAAGGATATAGCTGCTGTTCTGCATGAGGTCTTCTTGCTCTTCACCGAGGTAGCCCTGTCCGGCACCATAGATTTGCTCGACGGTGTTCAGCGGGTTGTTGGTGTCTATAGGACGGAAGTTGATAAAAGCATTGCTCAGGAACGGCTTGGAATACCCAGTCTTTGCATGGCCTTCTGCATCGAAGTAGTCCCTGAAATACACGTCCTTGTAGTCATACACACCGTATGCACCACCGAAAATCTTCTCCACACGCCCCTGTACATATTCCGTATATGCTGAGGCATTGAGCATGTTGGTGTTGGACACCTTGGCGCGTACGGCATCGTTGCGCAGACGGCTGTCGAAATTGGCAGAGCCAAAGATTCTTCCGCCAAGGTCGTTACCGCCATAGACATAGTCGCGAATATAGGGGAAGCCGTTGGTTCCGATGTAGGTCTCGGTATGTCCGAGAATGTTGGCATTACATGCACCGGCAAAGCTGTTGAAGATACGTCCGTTATCCAAATGGAGGATACAGTTACCTGCCACCGGTCCAAAGAAGCCGCCACCATAAATGAACTCACACTCAGCGATATCCTCTGTCATGTTATTGGCCTTTGCCACACCAGCGATAGGACCGTTCAGGTTGATGTATGTGCTGTATTTCGCATCGTAGGAGTATTCCAGTTTTCCTAAGGTTTCATTATAGACGCCCTTTCCGATGGCACCTTCCTCGCTGCCTCCGAATATCTGGAAGACGTAGCCGCGATTCAGGTTGATGGTGGTGCTACCCCATATTTCCGTATCGACACCCTTACCACCGCCAAACACGTTCAGTGCAGAACCCAGCACGTCCATACCCTGCTCATCGAGGATGACACCCGTGTTTCGCTTGGTAATCTTAAATTCGTCATTCTCATAGAGCTTTCGCTCACCGTGCTCGTCGCCTTCCACCTCGTCGAAGATCACATCACGGTCAACGAGCGAGGCTCCAATATTGATAATGACATTACCATTCACGATACCACTGTTGTAACAGCCGCCATAGATATTGCCACCTTTCAGACGGCGGTCGTGGTCAGCAGCAATACTGGTGACGGATTCTGGTAATTCACCAGTAGTAATAGGAGGCACATTCGCACCTGTCTCAGCACTGATGGTGTTCCACTCCAGTGCGGTATGCCCGGCGTTCCATCGCTTGGGCTGAATCTTCAGGCCGTTGAAGGTTAATTCCAGTTTGTTGCCATCACTATCGGGAGCACCTGTGAGACCACCTTCGAAGAGAGCATTAAACTCTGAGGGGGTGACAAAGGCATTGTTACAACCACCTACCACCTTGTCATAGATAACCACCTGCTGTGCAAAATCAATGGAGGTCTTACCGACACTCGTCATACTACCCACATTACCTCCGCAGTAGAACGAACCGAACATCGTGGAATAAGGAACATAGCCGCTCAAATCATCAAAGACAACGCGAGGCATTAGGCTCATGGCTACTCCGTTCATATAAGCGGCAAACTGATCTTTATCAGTTAGGTCCATTGAATTGAACTTGGTGCCATCGCTCGTAATGTCCGTTCTCTTCATGGTTCGCAGCACACCCTCTCTGGTCTCTGCACCCGCCTCGTCATACTTGATCATGTTCTCGCCGTCATTACCTAAGAACACATTGTCGGCAATGACATGCGAGCCGATTTTCAGTTCCACCATGGGCTTCGTCTTCACTGTCTTCAGCGTAGCACTGTTACCGCCGCAATAGATAGCGCCACCGACGACGGTCGGATGCTCCGCGTCTGTTCCCACCACTCGGATGGACACCTGTTCGGAATTGGGACGGAAGTCGTTCAAAGCCTCGACGGAGGTCTTACCGTCAGGGATGGAATAATAGAGTTCTCCATAGATATCATGGCCGATCAAATCGGGATTGTCCGTATAGGAATAAGAACCGTTACCACCACCATAGACATCGCCACGGACACTTGCGTAGATACCGACGGCATTACCGCCATAGACGCGTCCTGTGATGTCGTTTCCACCATAAACATTGTTGACGTCGCCACCTGCAATAATGACACGGGCCGAAAAGCCAGCCGGGAAGTTATAGGGAGTTCCTTCTGGTAATTGGATGTCGTTGGAGACGGCATCCTGGTAAACGCCGCTTTCCAGCGAACCAGACAACAAAGGATGCACATCGGCCATTCGGCAACCGCCATATATGTTGTCAACAACGATGGTTGAACCGGCCAAGATGTCCAGCAACAGGCCTTCCTTACAGGTCATGGCACCCTGGTTGCCGCCACTGTAGAGGTTCCTGATCTTTCCGTCCTTGAGGCTCCACTTCGGGCGTATGGCCATCTCAGCCTTGTTGTTGCCTCCAAAGAAGCGTCCAATCTGGAAAGCACCACTGCTGGGGTATGAGAAGCCTGTGTTGATGCCCATCTGATCAGTAAAGCGCGTATTATTCAGCAACTCTCCGCCAGCGCCGGCGTGAGGATTCGTGGCATCCACAATGCTGTTGACCACACTGCTGGGGTTATCTACATGGATGACAACGTCTTCCGTTGCCGTAGCGTTGTTGCCGCCGCCATACGCATAGACAATAGAGGCACCGCAAATCTCCAGATAGGTCTTGCCAATCTCAGGCAACTGAGGTTGGGCATCATTCTCATAGATTTTAATCGGAGTAGCATCCTTCGTCCATATTTCCCACTTATGAGAATCACTTACACTGGGATTCTTGACCGTATAGTCACCGTTACCTCCTCCGAACAGCTGTCCGATATAGATTTTCTGAGCACCCTCGGCCTCCGTCGTGACGGCATCGTCGCCTTCGCCCGTTGTCACCGTCTTGGTAGAGGTTCGCACAAAGGTGTTCCAAGTGTTGTCAATGTCGTTCTGCCATGCACCGGTACCTACTGCAGTCAGCTCAGAGGGAATAGAAGTTGACGTTCCAATGGTTCCTGCGATATCATTGCCACCAAAGAGCTTATCGATAACAACATAGTTAGAGGCATGTTCACCGTCGATGTGGACGAAGGTGCTGCCCCCCACATTGGCCTGACGGGCACCGCCATAGACCTGATGGATATCACCTCCATAGACTGACACCTCCGTCTTACCGCCCAAATTACCTGCATTACCGCCACCATAGACGTTGCCGGCAATGACAATCTGCGCCTGAGCTGTCATAGCGCCCAGAAGCATCAATAAGCATATGATAATCTCTCTAACTTTCAATGTTCAATTCTTTATCATTAATCTCTAATAACCACAAAGGGTGGGTCTTCTTGCGACAGATCGTAGAGGTACGAGGGGTCGATGTTGACCTGGAGTGTACGCTCCTCTCCACGTTGTAGCTCCTCCAGCGGATATGCCAGGGAGTTGGGGACTGTTCGCTCGGAAATCTTATTACCTCGTTTGTCGTAGATATCGTATTCTATCACCAAAGAGAGTTTTTCAAACAGGGTAGTGGCAGGAAGGATGTAGCCGCTACATACTGTTGTGGAGGACGTCGTCAGGGTGATCTCTTCGTCTCTGATGGTCAGCTCGCGTGTTCCGGTGCCAGCCACTTTGTCATGAGCCACACTGCTGATACCGACACCATTGGCAAGCGTGACATCCACATCGTAGTGACTGATGTCAGCCACCTGCAGCTTCATGCGTTTAATCCTGATGGTGCGCACGGCATCATATTCTTCGCTCACCCTCATGCAGAAGATGACATGGCTGTAAAGGTGATCGAGGAACAGGTTGATATAATTCTCGCGCTGACTGTCGTAATCGAAGCTGAAGGCTCCGCGTACGGCAGCCGTCTCGTCACTCTCGTTTGCCGCCTGGCGCACCCCCGTCACAATACAAAAGTCTTGTTCTGCTATCGGGGGTATCTGGCCGATGTGGAGCACGGCACCATTCTCATCCCAGTCGGAAATGCTGCGTGTCCATTCTGCATGGTCAGGCATATAGCCGTATAACTGGTAGGTCCTCGCACCCGACTTCAGCTTCAATTGCGTTGTCCATGATGACGCTCCAGCATATTTGAACAGTCCTTCTGTTGCCGTTGTTCCGTTGGTCAGGAATACCCTGATATCACTGTTTTCCAGATCACCCGTCATGACACGTGTAACACGAGCCAGCCTGAGAGGAGCATTGGGCTCCTGCACCTGATCCGCAACGTCTTGGGAGCAGGCTGCCAACAGCACGATGGCTGTCATCATGAGGATGTTCTGTAGATGCTTCATGTTACCAGTTATAGAATTCATAGTTCGTCTCTACCGCCTTCCAGGTAGCAATGTTCACTACTACGACATGCAGTCGTGCCTGTGCCTGATAAGCATAGACCGTCCAGATGTGGTTCCGTGAGAAACCACCCTCATCCACCATCTGGAAAGTGGTTGTCTGCTCCTCGCCGTCACCTATCTGGTATTTGATCTCTCCCTGCAACAGCTTGTCGCTTTCACGCAGGTAGTACAGGCGCTGTGTCAGGTCGCCGTCAGCTGCAGCATCGTCCAACATCGTTTCATATTCTTGAGGGGTCAATGTCTCGTCGTTGCCCCAGGCATAGATGACGGGCTGGTCGATGGCGGGTACATCGTTAATGGGTGCCGCCAACAATTCCGGCGTCGTGGCGTTGTAGCCACTTCCCGCCTTGATGTGACAGGTTTTCCTGTCGTAGGGGTTCTCGTCTGTCATGAAGAGGTATTGCTCTTCAGGTATCATCTCGGTGTTCAACTTGATGCTGTTGATGACGAGAGGTTCGTTGTCCGTCTGATTGGCAAAGGCAAAGCGCAGTTTCGAGACGGTGCGTATCAGGGAGATGGTGGCTATCTCTCCGCTGTTATCTAACCGCAGCACAGGAGCTGAGCCTACCACCGGCTGGTCGCGAAGGACACCACTCATGGGCAGCCCCAAGTTTCCGGGAACTGTCGCAACGGGCGCTGTCAGTCCGAAGGCATCTTGCGTGCCGTGAGCCAGCACGGCAGCCTCCAGTTCTGTACGCGTTGTCGTATGATCAAGTGTCAGATGGCAGTTTCCTTCCTCGACATTGGCCAATACATAGACATCCACATGCTCACGACTCGCCTCTTCCGTCTGTGCATAGTCCTCGTCAATGGTCAGTTGTAATATCTCATAGCCACCAGGCTGGTTCAGACCCGTTATCTCTGTAGGTGAGAAATAGGCGATCAGTTGATTCGAATCGTGCGTAAACACCCATATCTGCAGGGAATAGACCGTTGCCTCGTTGTTGATCGGATCGACGTCGCCTGTATAGGCACGGGTAGGCACCGCCGTTTGCGGAGCATGTACGTAGATGTACAGTTGTGTAGGTGTCTTGTCCGGTTCACCGCCAGGGGTATTTGTGGCTGGGTCTTCATCCGTCGATGAGCAAGCCGTCAGGCACAGCAACAGCAGCGGTAGCAGCAGCCAACTCCAGTAATCGCTATGGAGCGGACGAAGCCTGTTGCTATGGCAGGTGGTGATATGTCTGTACGTATGCTTCATCGTTTTTTCTTTAGAATAAGACTTCTTCAGGTGTGGTGGCCACCCATTTCGGTGTCAGTTCAACCCCCATCTCCAAGCGTGGTGACAAGAGGTTGGGCACTACGTTATAGGCTTTCTCCAAACCTGTAATCTTGATATTCAATGTGGTCGTGTAGTCTTGTGTGAACACACGGTCACGGATGGCTATGCGAGAGTCATCCTTGAATGTCTCGGGGTCGATCTCACCCACGAGATAGAATTTTGTTCCATTCAGTATCTTGCCGCCCAGCCCTTTGAAATCCACGCCACTATTGTTCGTGAGTTCTATGGCTACAGGCACTTTCTTCTTGTCATAGGTTTGCAGCACCAATGTGTTGATGTGCTGGGTAGCGTCAGTCAGTGAGCTCAGATGGAGCGTGGGCAGCTGGTTATCATAGATGAACTTCATGTCTGCCTCCGAATAGGTAGGGTAGGCTGTAGTGGGCGTAAAGTCGAAGCCCACAGGCAGCTGTCCGCCTATGATGACGCCCGTTAGGGGGAAGTTGGCATCTCCTACGGGAATGTCTGTTCCACCTGCATCGCTCAGGCTTGAACTACTTGTTTTCTTGAGTATGATCTGCACATGGGCCACACCATATTGCAGCGGGTCTTTGATGGCCACCGACGTGGTGTTGGTACTGACCACACCATCGGCATATTCATAGTCTGCCAAGATGGCACTCCATTCGCGGTCGGTATATTTTTCTTTTCGTTTGTCGATGGATGAAGTCTTGATACGGCTGTTGCCGTAGTAATAAAGTTCGGGGGGATAGGCATAGCGGTCTATGCCGTTGACGTCTGCCAGTGTGGTGGTGTTCAACTGTGGCTCAAAGGCTGTTCCCGTCCAACGGATGACAGCGGCACCATCAGGCAAACCAATGGAAGCGGGGAATCCGTTCCAGTTGTTGTCATAGTTGTCTATGGCTGTAATAATCGCTGTGCGGATGGCTACGTCCGCTGGATCTGACAGCGATAGGTTGTTCAAAGAAGATTTCAAGTTCTGTGTATAGGCTCTGATATTGCTGGCAGATCCTGGCAATGGCTCGCCGCCACCATCCACTTCAATCTTGTTGAGGAAGTTCAGGTACATCACGCCCAGTGTGGCATGAGTGGTTTCTTTCCATCCTTCAGCATTGGCGATGGTCGTCATATAGTTGGCCAATGCAGTGGCTGTGGAATGAACGTTGTTAGTTATCGACTCCAAGGAGAATCGGATTTTTTTTGGTGCCATGTCAACAGGGAATGATTCCACCAGTGATCCGTTGACATGCTTGTCGATGGAAGCTTGTGGTGCCCGGCCATAGCATAGGAAGGCGTTGACGCCTGACATCAGCGAGCAGTTGTCGTAATAATAGTACGCTCTGGAGGCGACGGGCTTCTCTCCGATGCCATACACCTGAAAGGCTTTCGGCATGTCGCTGGCCGTCACCAAGGGGGCAGAGGCAATGGCAAAGGGAACAATCCTCCGCATTTCGATGCCCCGATAGTCCTGTCCCTCTTCCTGCACCACGGCTGCGCTCACACGTGTCGCAGGGCAAACTTCCTTGGATACGGTAAACGCGACATCGGCTATCACAACATCGTCTGTCTCCGATTCCTGTGATAGCTCGTGTCCTGTTTCACATCCTGTCACCAAAAGGGTAACGAGGATGAAACCTACGCGCGCGTACTTTTTTATTATATTATAAGGGCGTATCATATTCACCACCATGATTCCAGTCCAGCGTAACGCTGACACCCACAGTGCTGTTATAGGGCCTCACCGCGCCATCGTCGTCGAGTTCACCCTTTATGATTTTCAAATCTCCCGCTTTCAGCGGTTCATCAATATTCAAAATGGTCTCTGTAATGCTGCCGTCTGGCTTGGTCAGATAGACCTTGAACTGCCAGAGTGGAGCTTTTTTCTCCGCCCGTCTCCTTGCCGATGCCGGAATCTCATCCCGTGAAGGGAAGTTCACGGAACAGAAGCAGAGCAAGCTGTTGTCTGTCGCTACTGGATCAGCGATGACGAGTGGTGAGGAATCTGTAAAGACATAACTGCTGTCGCGAATACTGAAGGCATTGGCAAAGCCCGTTGTATAGACTTTGATGTCGTTATAGGCATGTCCCTTGGTGTCAAGCACCAGGGTCGCAGAACAGTTGGCCATATACAGACGTACGTTGAACGTCTGGTCAACACCCGACAGCACCTCCATGGGCTGACGGGCGGTGAAGAGTCCTGTGGTGTGAGAGGGCAGGACCTCCATACCGTCTTTCAGTTGGCCATCCGCCTGTTGAAGTTTCGAAGAAGGACTATGGTCGTCCCCCGTCAAGCTTACCACGTCATTCTTTGCAATGTTGGCGATGGCCAAGTGCATGTATTTGCGCATGGGCAGCGTCAGGGTATAGCTTGACTGGTTGGCATTCATGATATGCTGTTCATGTTGCAGGCGGTCCAGCGCTCCTTCGGTGTCGTAGAACGACAGATCTACATCGTGGGCAAAGTCAGTGAAGATATCTTTCAGATGCATGCTCAGTGCATTGGCCACGTCAACTTCCGTTATCGTGGTCAAATGGGTTTCCAGCTCGGTGGTCATATTCGTCACCAGTCGCAGCTGATAGTTCAGCTCGAAGGTGTTACCGCAGTCCGACCGATCATCATCAAGCGTGGAGCATCCTGCCGTCAGCCAGAGGGCTGACAGCAGGATTCCCACTTTGATGAAAAAGTATCTTCTTTGCCTCACCATAAAAGGTTATGGATTAGTTACCGCCAAGTTCTACATTATCGAACACAAGACCTGGTCTCCAATCGAGGTCAACAGACAGGCCGAATGACAACTGGCTTGAACGCAGGTCAGGTATCGTGACATAGGCGTTCTGCAAGGTCTTCGTATCACCAACGCCGCTTCCGTTAACAAGCTTGAAGTTTGCAGTAGTCATGTAGTCCTGAACAAAGACACGTGTGGTCTTGGTTGAAACACCACTTGCGTTAAGGGGTGGAACCTGATAGTATGTATCCCACTTGTCAGCATCAATTTCCTTACCTGTAGGATCGAGTTCTGCAACGAGGTAGAATGTCTGGCCTTTGCGAATCAGATTGTCACGTCCCCAGAAGTCATCACCGTTGTTGACGAACTGAAGGGCTACGCGTACTTTGTTCTGTGTAGCAGAGCTGATATAGTTGTCAAACAGGATCGTATAGTTAGCAGCTGATGCAGATCCGGCAGTAGAAGGAACAGCAGTTCCTGCAGCAAGACCTGTCACGCGGTTGTCATAAACCAGCTTGTCGTAGGTAGAGGATGTGGGAGGCAAGAACTGCCAGTCAACGGTTGCAGGCTGACCTCCAACGATAACACCTGTCCATGTGAAGTCAATATTTGCAGGGGAGAATGTTTGGTTTTCCTCACCAGGGTTTAGTGCTTTCCTGTTGTCCTCAAGTTCAGATAAGCCTTCCTTGATGCTTACAGTAGTCTTCAGCATAGCCACACCATAGTTCACATTCTGTGTCATGGCTGTTGCACGAGTAGAAGACATAACCTCTGTTCCATTCCAATCAGAGTCCCATTTTGAATTATCATCCCAATTTGCAACACCGTTAGGATAACCAGCAGAGGAAGACTTCTCCTTGTTAGAGGTACGCACACTGCTGTTGCAGTAATACATCAACTCTGCGGGGAACTGATAAGCTGCGGGGTCAGTTTGATCTGCCTTGTTGAGCAGGCTGGTACCCGGAGTCTTGTGGGTAAATGTGTTTGATGCAGCAGTATAATCGAGTTGTGCAGCACCCTCGGGCAAGGTAAAGTTGACGACAGGGAAATCAGCAAGTTCTTCGTCTGTAACTGCATCCCAATTGGCATTCCAACTTCCACCCATAGATGTTTTGATACCATCGACACCCTTAAAACCATTAATTGGGGCGGCAGGAACAGTCGTAAAATAAGTGGTTATCTGTGTGTTGATGGCCGTTGCGATATGTCGTGCCAACTCCTCATAAGGAGAGGTTGCTGTGGCAGCAACTACTTTCGTAGTAACAGCATATAAGTCTCTTACAGTAGTAAGAATAGCCCTTGAAGAACCACCACGCAGTTCGTTGGTACCATAAGATGTAAGGGTCGTGAAAGCTTTGTGGAGAATCTCCTCCAGAGGGGTAAGGGCACGATCCTGAGTTGTCGGGTTCAAGTCTTTCCATGTAGAACTCAAAGAGGCTGCACCTGTCCAATCTGGGTAGGTTGTCATATTGACCGTATAGGTTCCTTCAGCATTGACAATTTTTGTCATAATAGCTGCCAGAAGCTCGGCTGTATATTTAAACCTGTTGGCATTACCTACACGAGAATTAAGAGCGAAGCTGAAAGCTGTTGCTTTCTTGCCCGAGATGTTGTAGCTTACCTTACCTATTTCATTATAGTCAGGAGTAGCACTGCCCTTAATGGCCTTGCCGTAGAACAACATGGCATCTGTACCAGTAGGCATAGCGAGCTCCAGAATACGGTGAGAGTTGCTACCGTCATTGTCGAGCGAACCAGCGGCAGCCACCATTCCCAAGTCATAGCGGTTGGCAGCATCCGCATCTGCGAAAGTTCCGTCAACAAAGCGTTTCCCATTTGTCTGGAAGGCAAATAGCAAAGTGTTGTCAATACCGCGGAAGCCCTCACCGCCAGCCTGTACGGTGGTACCTGCAGAACGAGTCTGAGCATTACTTGCAATGTTCAGCACGAACTGTGACTTTACAAGTCCAGTGGCTGCATCATAGGTGGGATTGTTCTCCACTGCTGCAGCGTCATCACTGTCTGTCGAGCAAGCGGTGAAACCCAACGTGCCAGCAAGTGCTATCACACTCATCATGGCAAAATTCAAATACTTTTTCTTCATTGTTTTAAAAAATTAAAATGTTAAAATAAATATGATGTTCTTATTACTGATGGTTCTTTTCCAATTGTCTCAGGTTCTCCTGTGCATCCACATTGCCGTTGGCAGCTGAACGGCGGAAGCAGTCAAGCGCTTCGTCAGGCTGTCCGCAAAGCCAGTAAGCGACACCCAATGCGTTCAGCGCGCGTTCATCGTGGCGTACCGTCAGCAACAGGCGCAAGGCCTCGTGATGGCAGTCGCTGCAATCGGTGGTGAGCAGTTCGCTGGCCTCGTTGATAACCTTGGCGGCCTTGTCGGGCACGTAGTCGTAGTAGATACGGACGTATCCTGAGTTACGCTGGTCGCTGAGAATCTGTTCCTTGATGTATTTCCAGGTGCGGCCTCCATTCATGCGGCGCAACTTCTGTTCACGGACATTGGCATCGCTCTCGCCATCGATGATGTTGAGGGCTTGCTGCAGTTCCTCGCTATGCTGCGGCTCCATCGTGATGCGCTCTTCGAGCTGGTCGCGGAACTCTGCCCATGCCTCACCGCCACCGACAGTGTCGAAGAGGGAGTCGGGAATCTGCAACTGATCCTGTACATAGTGCTGCAGGGCGAGGGCACGGTTGATGCCTAACTTCTCGTTGCCGGCAATGGGGCCTTCGATAGAGGCGAGACCGATAATCTGAATGACCTTCACGCTGCTGGTGGTGTCGGCCATGATCTGGCGGGTGATATCAACAATGCGCTCCAGCACGTTTTTGTTCTCGCGGAAATCCGTGCGCAGCTCCGACTTGGCCAAGGGGAAGTGGACGTAGAGGGCATTCTTGTCACGACGCAGGATGCGCGTGCGGTCGTAGGGCTTGTACTGCGACACGTGTGCCAGCACAGGATTCTCTTTCTGCAGCTGTCCTGCACGTCCCGTGAAGTCTGGAACGGCACGCACAACAGGCTCGAAAGGTTCGGGCTGAGGCTCCTCAATAACAGGAAGCACAACGGGTTCTTGGACAGGCAGCATCTTGGCCGGACGTCCCGGGATGTTGAACACAATATTGAGTGCTGCCTGCGGCATGGCGAACAGTTTCTTGGTACGACCGAGGAACTGACCGCAGTGTGCGCATTCATAACGGTCATACCAGGTGTATCCTAAAGCAGCACCAATCATGGCCTCGAAGTTGAAGAATCTTCCCAACGGCCACGAATAACCGTAGAAGACACCGAGAGCCACGAGGTCGCCTTGCCTGCGCTCATTCCTGACGGACTTGTACAGACCCAAGGGGAATTTGACGCCTCCCACGTTATAGTGGCTGTATATGATGTTGGCTCCGTAGAAATGATGCACGTTGACAGAGTCTCTCCAGTAACGGAAAGAGGGCGACAGCAATAAATGACGAAGCTTGCGGGTCGCATTGTCGTCTGTCGGCCAGGGGCGGTAGCCTGCCGTCATGCCTACTGACCAATGGGGTGCCAGTCGGTAGCCAACCCGCATATTGGGGGTAAGCCAGGCATCGTATAAGAGGTTGTTGCTGACCGTCACCTGCTGTGAATGGACGTCTGTGAACGCACAACAGAAAAAGATAGTTAAAATAAAGTTTTTAACCATATAGTGCATATTCTTTTTCGTTGAGTTTTGCATATTCATGCTGCAAAGGTACGCACAATTTTTAACATGTACAAGTTTTTTAACATAAAACGTACATTTATTTATTTATATATATATACATAGTGTGTCATGTACACACATGTACGTGACATGTAATTATGTGTAATTATTTTACACTGATGACCAAGAGACTTGGTCCCTGTTTTCGTATTTATGATCGGTTATTTTTTGCGCCCGCTTCCACAGAGCGGTAGGCTTGTTCCCACGGCCTGGTAGCGTGAGTACCACTGAGTGGAATTCTCAGTACCAGCGAGAGGACAAAACTTGGAACTGTCAGTACCAACCCCCTTGGTACTGACATTTTGTAAGCGAATGGGGCGTGAAACTGAAAATAAATGGCGATTTATGATGCTTTTTCAATCATTTATTTGTATCTTTGCCCCGATTTAAAGTGAAAAATATGAATAGGAAGTTTTTTGTTTTATCTTTGAGCTTGTTTTTCTGTTGCTTCTCACTTTGTATGCAAGCAGAAGAAAAAAGCGAGTTACAGCAACGTGCTGAGGCTGCGGGCAAGGGAAGTGTTGCTGCCCGTTCCTTGTATATCCGTGCCTATGAGGATTATGTAAGGAAAGGCCAAGTGAAAGAAGGTGTTGACTGTGGTGTGCAGGCTGCGGCCTCGTATTATAAGCAGAACGAGTATAAGGAGGCTTTCGACTTGTTGCGTAATATAGACCAGTCCATCGCTTCGGCCAGGTTGAATGAGAGTGCGCGTGCCGCTCTGCGTTATCAGACAACGAAAGAGCGCATGGCCATGTACGTCAGGATGAAGCGTAGCGCCACGGCTCTGGAGCAACTGAATACCATGGAGCGTTATGCCAATGCTTCTAAGGACGAGGCCGTGAAGAATGACTACCTGTATAACAAGGCTATCTACTATTATACTTTCGGCATGAATACCCAGGGCAATGCCGCTTTCAAGGAGATGTCGTCCAAGCTGACGGCAACGAAGGAGTATGACAAGATCGACGAGGCATACCAGGCCCTGATTGCCAGTGCGCGCCGTTCCGGAAGTGCCAGCATGGTTGCCGAATCGTACAGTACCTACCTGGCTTGGAAGGACTCTGTCAATGCTCAGAAGAAAGCTGATGAGTTGGGTGCGCTGAAGAAGCAGATTGCCGACAATGAGACAATCATTGCCGAGAAAGACAGCTCACTGGGCACTCGCCAGATGATTATCATTGGACTTTGTGTGTTGATTGCCGGTTTGGTGGCAGCCTTGGTTGTGGGTGCGCTGATCCTGTTGCGCTTCATCTTGTTGACCCGCAAGCAGAAGAACGTCATCAAGCTCGCCAATGACAGCAATGCTTTGAAGGCCAAGTTTATCAGTAATATTTCTGCCCAGCTGGAGCCGACGCTGAAGAAACTCGACAGCCGTCAGCCTGAGGTGCAGGCCCTGCTGGACTTCTGTCAGCATATCCAGACACTGTCGAATCTGGAGAATACGCCGGAGTCGGAAGTGGAACAGGAAGATACACCGATACAGCAGTTCTGTGAGGAGATCACGGAGCAGATTCGCGGAAAGATGAAGGATGGCGTGGCGCTGAAGGTTGACATTCCCAAGATGACCGCCCCCATCAACAAGGAGTATGTTTCTCATATCCTGCTTCACTTGCTGAACAATGCCATTGAGTACACACCCGATGGCGGAAGCATCTACCTGGATTTCAAGAAACGCGGCCCGCACAAGCATCAGTTCATCGTTTCCGATACGGGATGCGGTATTCCCGAAGAAAGACGTGAGGACATCTTCAAGCCCTTCCTTGAGATCAAGGATTTGGCCAAGGGTGACGGTCTTGGCTTGCCTATTTGCAAGCAGATGGCACTGAAGATGAAGGGCGATCTGGAGATTGATCCTCAGTTTACCAAGGGCACACGCTTCGTGCTGAACCTGTTCACGTAAGCTGTGGTCATCGAGCAATCCACTGCTCGGGGTTCAGCTTGGCTGTTCCCCGACGCAGCTGGAACTGCAGAATATTATCGGTGCCGACGGTTCCCAGTGTCTGGCGCGTTGTTACGTGTTGTCCGCGGCTGACACTGACGGAGCGCAGGTTACAGTAAACCGAGATGTAACCGCCATGACGAACCATCACGACGTAGGTTCCGGCATATTGGAACACGGCACTCACCTCACCATCATAAATGCTACGGGCCTGACAGCCTGGCGTACCGAGAATGTTGATGCCCTTGTTGTCGAGAGTGACGTTGCGCAGTCCATCGACGTTGTACTGTCCGAAGTGGCTGACAAGCTTATAAGAACCTGTTACAGGAACGGGCAGACGACCCTTGTTTGACTCGAAGCCACCGCTCAGTTTGCGGTCCACCGAAGTCATCATTCCACTTTCTTCCACCTCTTTCTTGACGCTGGCCAGCTCCTTCTTCGAGCGTTCCTCGTCGGTACGGGCTTTCAGCTCTGCCGCCTTGCGCTCGGCTTCGGCTTGCTTGGCAGCCTGTTCAGCACGGGCACGGTCGGCTTCCTTGGCCTCTCTTGCCGCAGCCTTCGCTTTCTCTTCGCGTGCCTTGGCTTCGGCAATGCGACGTGCGTTCTCTCGTGCCGCAGCCTCGGCAGCGGCTTTCTTGCGTGCCAGCTCTTCTGCTTTGCGCTTCGCTTCGGCTTCAGCGGCAGCCTTGCGCTTGGCTTCGGCGGCGGCCCGTGCAGCGGCCTTGGCCACTTCTTCGGCTACCAGACGGTCAATCTGGGCGTTCAATGCGGCATCTTTCTTTTTCTGTTCGTCAATGATTCCTTGTATGGCTTTCTGCTGTTTCTGCAGCGTGGAGACCATCTTCTGCTGTTCGTCTTGCTGTCCTTGCAGGGCGGTGCGTTCTTTCTGGTCTTTCTGCAGTAGGGTATGCTTCTCGTTTCGTGCGGCCTCCAGCTGTTGCTGCTTCTCGTTTACTTGGCGCTGTTTGGCCATGACAGCCTCGCCCTGTGCGCGCTGGAACGACGCATACTGCCTGACGAAGCGCAGCCGGCGGAACATCTGCGTGAGATTCTTGGCCGAGAAGATGAACATCATCTTGTCTTGCACGTTGTGGTTGCGGGCCATGTATCGGATGGACTTCAGGTATTTCGCCTTGCGCTCGGCCAGCTGGGTCTGTAGGGTGATGAGCTGGGTGTTGAGCAGGTCGATGTCGCCATCGATGGAATTGATGTCTTGCTGTATGTCGTTGATGCTCTTCTGCCGCTCGGTGATGGCGGAGTTGAGCACCATGAGGTTCTGCAGGCGCTTCTTCACGTCTGCGCGGTTGGCCTGCAGTGCCTTCTCCTGTCGCTTGATCTCGCCCTGAATCTTACTGCGTTGGTTTTGCAGTCCTTTGATGGTGGGGGTGGTGTATGTCTTGTTCTGCGTGGCAGGTTTGGTGGTTTTCTTCTTGGTGGTTGTGGGCTTTTTGGTTGTTTTGGTAGCCGTCTTGGTTGTTCTTGTTCCCGTTTTACGCTGTTGTGCATAGAGGGGCTGTGCCAGCACCAGGGTCAGAGCCAGCGTAAGCAGGAAAGAGGGCATGCAGTGTTTCATTCTTACACTTTTTTGTATATCCTTATACCTTAGTTATATATAGGGGGAAGAGTTACATCTTGAGAAGCTTGCCTAAAATGTCTTGTGCTTCCACACGCTTGTATTTGTTGGAGACGGTTGTGCGTGCCTCCCACTTGTCGTCGGTCTTGACCTCGCTCATACTGATGGTGACGGTTGTTGGAGCCCCTTTCTGCACGGCGGCGGAGGAGAAGCTGAACACCTGCTTGGCAGGAAAGGATTTCGGCCCGACGGATTTGAAGTTGGAGTAGTCCCACGTCAGCTGTGAGCGCCCCGTCTGGTTGCTGACGTAGGTCACCAGTGCCTGCAGGATTCTGCCGGTGGCCTGCTCGGTTGTCCAGCGGTAGGACATCTTGCCGTTGGCAAGCGTCAGGGGAACATTCGTTCCGCCTTTGTCAAGCTCTACACTGAATCTGCTGAGGTCTTTCTCGTTCAGCGTCTTCGTGCCGGGCACCGTCAGCTGGTTCCAGAACAGTGCCTGCAGGCTATAGAAGCTCAGTCCGTTCTGATTGAGGAAGTCCACCTGCGTGTAGCTTGCCTGTATGTATTCCTTGTGGATGCGGTCAACGACCAACACATAGTCGGGTGTGAACTCCAACCGTCCTACCTCGGTGCCGAGCAGGGGGAGGAACAGCTGCAGTCGGATGACCTCATTGAGTCGCATGTGCAGGGAGCCCGGCACGCTGATGTCCTTGGAACCCGTCTTGAGATTGAACTGCATCGATCCCACGATATTCTTGGCATAGACGGCATTGTCAACCACCTTCTTGGTGTAGGCCAGTTGCTTCACCTCGGGGGATGCCGTTTCGACGACGGTGTTCTTGGTTGACTTGGCTGACTTGGCTGTTGTGCCCGTGACTTCTGTGGCGGCTTTCTTGGACGCACAGGCTCCTAAGAGGATGGTGAGGGCCAGTGCAATCGTTGTATTGACTATGTGTCGAGTTCTCATATCTGTATGAAAAGAGTCGGTTGATGAATGAAATCTGTTAGGCCGTGGCCTTACGAAGCTGCAAAATTACGCAATTTTTCCGAGATTCCATAAAGCCTTGTTGCTATGGAATCCGTTTTTTGTTTTTTTTATCTTTTCCGCCCTCCTTTTGCTCCCTTAGCTTTTACCCAATAGTTGGATGTAAGTGTCGATGGAATCGCTGATTTCGCTGATGCGGATGAACTCGTCGGCGGAGTGTGAGCGGGACGAACTGCCGGGGCCCATCTTAAACGAGGGAAACGACATGAGGGCCTGGTCGGAGAGGGTGGGAGAGCCAAAGGGCTGCTTGCCCAGTTCCACGCAGCGCTGGATGAGCGGGTGCGACAGGCTGATGTGCGACGAGGAAAGGCGGAAGGAACGGGGCTTGACCTCCGAGGAGACGTGGGTGTGGATGATGTCGAACACCTCCTCGTTGGTATAGAGCTCGTTGGTGCGCACGTCGATGATGGCCCGGCACTCGTCGGGTACCACGTTGTGCTGTGTGCCGGCATTCACTACGGTTGCCTGCATGAGGGTGGGGCCGAGCAGGGGGCTCTCGCGCTCGAAGCGGTAGTCGCGTATCCAGCACAGGTCGTCCAGCATCTGGTAGATGGCGTTCACCCCTTCCCCGCGTGCAGCATGTCCGCTCTTGCCGTGTGCAATCATGTCGATGACCATCAGGCCCTTTTCCGCTACGGCCGGTTGCATGCCCGTCGGCTCACCCACGATGGCGACATCGATGTGCGGCAACAGGGGCAGGGCCCTCACAATGCCGTCCTTTCCAGACACCTCTTCTTCAGCGGAAGCGAGGAAGATGACGTTCCTCATACCATCTTCCACATCCTGCAAATATCGAAACACCTGGAGCAGGGAGACCAGTCCGCCTCCGCAGTCGTTGGAGCCCAGACCATAGAGGACATCGCCCTCCTGTTGGGGCTCAAATGGATGGCGTGTCCATGAGCTGACGGGCTTCACCGTATCGATATGTGCGTTCAGTAGGACGGTTTCGCGGGCTGGGTCGAAGTCTTGCGACAGACACCACACGTTGTTCCCTTCGCGCTGAGGTTGCAGTCCGTATTCGCGCATGCGCCGTTCCAACAGGTCGGCCGCGCGTGTCTCGTCACGGCTCACAGAGGGGATGGAAATGAGTTCCTTCAATAGCCTGACGGCTTCTTCCGTATAGTCATTGATATGCATTGGCAAGATGATTTGAGTGTTCTATAGGAGCCGGAAATGGACTCTCTGGGGCAAAGTTACGAAATAAATTTGAATTTTATTTTGCGTTTTGGCGGAATTGCCGTATCTTTGCATAAATTAATAAAAATGTGTCTATGCAGAACAAAAGTCATCTATCGGTACTTATTCATGAGCAAGCCAAGAGGTACGGCAGTCGTGCCGCGCTTACGTTTCGGATGTTCGGGTCGCTGGAGTGGAAGACTGTCTCTTGGAAACAGTTCTCATTGCGCGTGAAACAAGTGTCAAACGCCATGCTCAATCTGGGCATTCAGCCGCAGGAGAAGATTGCGGTGTTCTCGCAAAACTGCATTCAGTATTATTACACCGATTTCGGTGCCTATGGCATCAGGGCGGTTTCAATACCGATTTATGCCACATCAAGTGAGCAGCAGATACAGTATGTCGTCAAGGATGCCAACGTGCGCTTCCTCTTTGTGGGCGAGCAGGAGCAGTATGACAAGGCCCATCGCATCTTTGCCTTGTGTCCTTCGCTGGAGCGAATCATCATCTTCGACCGCAGCGTGCGCATCTCTTCCCACGACCCCAACGCCCTTTATTTTGAGGACTTTATTGGGCTGGGCGAGAATCTGCCCAGACAGACGCAGGTGGAGGGACTATGGCGCGAGGCCAACGAGGAAGACCTCTGCAACATCATCTATACCAGTGGAACCACGGGCGAGTCGAAGGGCGTGATGCTGTCCTATAGCCAGTATCATGCGGCGATGGAGGCCAACGGGCGTTGTGTCCCCGTAACGGAGAACGACCGTGTGATCAACTTCCTGCCACTGGCACACATCTTCGAGCGTGGATGGTCCTATCTTTGCCTCACCGTGGGCGCACAGATGATCATCAACACGTATCCGAAGGAGATTCAGCAGTCCATGCGCGAGACACATCCTACGTGTATGTCAAGTGTACCGCGCTTCTGGGAGAAGGTCTATCAGGCCGTGTGCGAGAAGATCGACAACTCCAGTCCCCTGCAGCAGAAGGTGTTCCGTCATGCGCTGGCCGTGGGACGCAAGCACAATATCGAGTGCCTGAGCCGAGGCAAGCGGCCTTCGTTGGCATTGGCCTTGGAGTACAAGATGCTCAATAAGACCATCATGAGTCTCGTGCGCAAGCAGATTGGACTGGAGAATGCCAATTTCTTCCCCACAGCAGGTGCCGCTGTTTCGCCCGAAGTTGAAGAATTCGTCCATTCCATCGGTCTCGACATGATTGTCGGATATGGTCTGACGGAGAGTTTGGCTACCGTTTCGTGCGACCATCGGGGCGAACCTTATACCATTGGTTCCGTAGGCCGTCCCATCCATGGCATCCAGGTGCGCATCTCCGAGGATGGAGAGGTCCTGCTCAAGGGACCGACCATCACACGTGGATATTACAAGCGTGATGCCGCCAATGCCGCTGCCTTCACCGAAGACGGATTCTTCCGTACGGGTGATGCCGGCTATATGCGCAATGGCGAGCTCTTCCTCACCGACCGCATCAAGGATCTCTACAAGACTTCCAACGGAAAATACATCGCACCGCAGATGATCGAGGCCATGCTGCTCGTTGACAAGTATATCGACCAGATTGCCGTCATTGCCGACCAGCGCAAGTTTGTCTCAGCACTGGTGGTGCCCGAGTTCCGCCTTGTCGAGGAGTGGGCACGCGACCACGGGCTGAGTTTCCAGAACCGTGAGGAACTCTGCCAGAACAAGAAAGTCTATGAAATGCTCATGGAGCGTGTTGACACCTTGCAGCAGAGCCTGGCTCACTATGAGCAAATCAAGCGGATTGCACTTATTCCACACCATTTCTCCATGGAGAACGGAGAACTCACCAACACGCTCAAGCTAAAGCGTCCCGTGGTGAGCAAGAATTATAAGGACGTCATCGACGCAATGTACAAGGAGTAACAAGAATGATAACGCAAGACCAACTGAAGGATATACTCGATAGAACCGAAGCCCTGTATCGCTATCTCAACATCGACCAGAAGAAAATGGAGTTTGAGGAGGAGCAGCTGCGTACGCAGGCTCCCGACTTCTGGGAGGACGTGAAGCGTGCACAGGAGCAGATGAAGAAGGTGAAGGGTATTGAAAAGTGGATCAAAGGATATAACAGCGTCAAACTGGCGGCTGATGAACTGCAGCTGGCGTTTGACTTCTACCATGACCAAATGGTGACCGAGGAGGAGGTGGATGCCGACTATGCGCGGGCATTGCAGCTCATTGAGGACTTGGAACTGAAGAACATGCTCCGTCAGAAGGAAGATCCGATGGACTGTGTGCTGAAGATCAACTCGGGTGCCGGAGGTACAGAGAGCCAGGACTGGGCATCCATGCTCATGCGTATGTACATGCGATGGGCGGAGGCGCATGGTCACAAGGTGACCGTCTCGAACCTGCAGGAAGGCGATGAGGCCGGTATCAAGAGCGTTACCATGGAGATTGAGGGCGGTGAGTATGCCTACGGCTATTTGAAGAGTGAGAACGGCGTACACCGTTTGGTGCGTGTATCTCCTTTCAATGCGCAGGGCAAGCGCATGACTTCTTTCGCCTCCGTGTTTGTCACGCCACTGGTTGACGATACCATCGAGGTCTATGTGGATCCCGCCAAACTCTCTTGGGATACCTTCCGTTCCAGCGGTGCTGGCGGACAGAATGTGAACAAG
The DNA here is from genome assembly GCA_902800185.1 of uncultured Prevotellaceae bacterium. Lineage (GTDB taxonomy): Bacteria > Bacteroidota > Bacteroidia > Bacteroidales > Bacteroidaceae > Prevotella. The sequence continues at coordinate 5,010 of CADCDK010000022.1, read as the reverse complement.
GTGGAGTCGGGTGTACGTCTGCGCTATTGGTACACCGATCCCGATACGGGAGAGGAAGAGGAAATCCTCATTGAGAATACCGAGACGCGCGACCAGCCGAAGAATAAGGAAAAGGCGTTGCTGTTGCTGAAGTCGCAACTCTACGACCGTGCCATGAAGAAACGTCTGGAGGCACAGGCGAAGATTGAGGCCGGCAAGAAGAAAATCGAGTGGGGTTCACAGATACGCTCCTACGTTTTTGACGACAGACGGGTCAAGGACCATCGCACCAACTACCAGACAACGGATGTGGATGGTGTCATGGACGGCAAGATAGACGAGTTCATCAAGGCCTACCTGATGGAGTTCCCCGTCACGGATGAGGAATAGGGAAGCCCCCAATCGTCAAATAAAAAATAGTCAAATAGTGAAATAGTGAAATAGTCAAATAGTGAAATAGTAAAATTGTCAAATAGTAAAATTGTTAAATAGTCAAATCGAATTATGAGTAAGAAAGTAAATGCAAAACGCGCAGCTTATCAGAAGAAGCAAGAAGAGCAAGGTAAGAAAGTTGTGAGATGGATATTCGGCACACTCATTGTGTTGGCTATCGCTTATCTTATCTACACCTTTACATTGATGTAATGAGTGGCTTCGAGATTGAGCGCAAGTTCTTGGTGAAGAAAGGCGATGCTTATAAAAGCGTCGCCTTCTCATGTAGCCACATACAGCAAGGGTACATACCCTGCGATGGCGCAACGGTGCGCATTCGTCTGCGTGATGAACAGGCCTTCCTGACCATCAAGGGAAAGTCAGCGGACGGAGGATTGTCTCGGTATGAATTTGAAAAAGAGATTACTACCGACGAAGCGAAACACCTCCTGCAGCTCTGCCGGGGAGGGATGATTGACAAGCATCGCTACCTGGTTAAGAGTGGCGATCATGTCTTTGAAGTGGATGAGTTTCATGGCGAAAACGACGGTCTCGTCATGGCGGAAGTAGAGCTCTCCAGTGCCGACGAATCTTTCAAAAAGCCCGATTTCATCGGGAGAGAAGTCACCGGCGACCGCCGTTTTTACAACAAGCACATGCTCCGCTATCCTTTCTGTCTTTGGAAGGATTCACTGCAGAGCCCTTAAATACCCTTTGTAGGCAAGCAAGCTTGAAGTGACAGAATAAAAGTAACATGGCATCCTTGGCGCGGTGTGTCAGCCAATTCGAGCATACCGCCTTGCTGAATCATCATCCTACGACTTAGAGACAACCCGATTCCGCTACCGCCACGTTTGGTGGTGAAGAATGGGACAAAGAGCGACTGGCGATTCTCGGCAGGGATGGGAAGGCCGTCGTTACCGATATACAGACTCACCTGCTTCTCATGCAGATTGTCTTCTGGGACATCTATGAGCAACTTCTGTGCATGGGCCTCAATAGCATTTTTTACTAAGTTCATCAGTACCTGGCGCAACATGCCTGCATCGGCACTAACTTTCAAGTCAGGAGAAACATTTACTTCCCATACCAATTGGGGATAGGCTTTGCTGATATCGTCAATCATCGTTCGCAGGGTGACATCGCCCATTTTTGGTTTTTCCAGTTCAGACATCTTCCGGTAGTTAACCACAAAGTTACTCATGTGCTGAGAAGTCTCAAAGATGGCACGTATGCCATCCTCAAGTGGTGTTCCCTTTACATCGGAACGGTTCAACAAAGACTGGCTGATGCTGGTAATGGGGGCTGTGGCGTTCATCATCTCATGTGTCAGTACACGGGTGAGCCGCTCCCACGATTCCACCTCGTTCTGGTTCACCTGCTGACGGATGGTCTCCCCCAACTGGTTCAGCGTTTCCTGCATGGCGCGTTCACCAGACAGCAGGCCGTGTGTAGGCATGCGGAAAGTGAAGTCACGATTGCGGATGGCCTCCTGCATCAGATGGGCACGAAGACGAAGTTTCCGCTGATGACGAAAACATGCAATCAGCAGAACTACGCACACGATACCTATTATAATAAGGAGCCACATCATAGTCGTTTCATTTTATTGTAAAGTGTCTGCCGGGTGATGCCAAGAAGCTCTGCTGCCTGAGAAAGATTGCCATGACAATGGTCGATGGTACGGCGGATATGTTCCTTTTCCATCTCATCAAGGCTGATGATTTCGTTCTGCATTTCAAGCACATCCTTCAGCTTACGTACCAGTTCATCGTTGTCCCAAGGTTTGGTGATGAAGTCGGCAGCTCCATTCTTTAATCCCTTTACAGCCAAATTGACATCGGCGTATGCAGTCAGCAATACGACCGGTGTCTGCGGATGCTGTTTGCGAATGGTTCGAAGCCAGAACAGACCTTCGTTGCCAGTGTTGACACCAAGCGTAAAGTTCATGTCGAGCAGAACTATGTCGATAGGTTGCTGGGCCATTAACTTCAGGGTGTCTTCGGGCTGGGTAGTGGTCAGAACGCGCTCGAAAGTATTATCCAGCAGGTAGTGCATCGCTGTCAGAATGGAGGCGTTGTCATCTACGATAAGTATGGTTCCGTACTTGTTCATGGGTGCAAAGTTACTGCTTTCCGTCAAAAAATCATACAAGGGAGTGTATAAAAATTAGACAATCAACATCTGGCCAATATAAAATGCTTGCAGAGAATGAAATGAACATCTAACTTTGCAAAAGCAAGAACAAAAATTGGGTATGAAACAAGCATTGATAATCTTCCTTGTATTTACAGCAGGACGGACGTTGGCTCAGAGCGAGTGGTCCATGCAGCAGTGTATGCAGTATGCTGTGGCGCATAACCATGAAGTGAAGCGTGCAGAACTGGAACTTGACAACTACAAAGCGACCAAGACGGGAGCCATTGGACGATTCCTACCTACCGTAGATGCCAGCATCGGAGGCCAGTACAACTTCGGACGTGCTATCGACCCTGAGACCAACGGCTATACTAATGTGAGTACCTTCTATAATGGCTATTCAATAAATGCCTCACTTCCCATCTTCGATGGCTTTAGTCGCATTCACGCTTTGAAAGCCGCAGAAGCCAGCACCTTAATGGGACGGGCCAGCCTGCGCCAAAAGCAGGATCAGACTGCATTGAACGTACTACAAGCCTATACCAATGTAGCCTATTACGAGGGATTAGTCAAGATGGCTGATGAGAAGGTGCGGGAAACAGAACTACTGCTGAAGCAGATACGCCTGTTGGAAGAGGTGGGACGCAAGAGTGCTGCTGATGTGGCTCAAGTTGAATCACAGAAAGCAGAAGCTGACTATGAGCTGACCCGCCAGCAGAATCTCTATGCATCGGCCATGTTGGAACTGAAGAAGACAATGGCCTTCCCGATGCAGGACACGTTGTTGCTGTCAGTCCGTAACGTGCGTACTGACAGGTCATTATTTGCGAACTCTGAGTCCGTAATGTACGGACAGGGACTCGCACAAGAACTGAATCCAGAACTACAGATTACCCAATATCAAGTGCAGGTCAGTAAACATGAGTGGCGCCAGGCTCGTGCTGCGCTCCTACCTGCTCTCTCGTTGAGCACGGGCCTGAGCACCACTTATTATCATACGCTTCATTCCGATGCAGGACAGTCATTCCGCAATCAGTTCAAGAATAATATGGGTGAGTATGTGGGTGTCACACTGAGCATTCCCATATTCAATCGTCTGCAGACCGTCACAAGCATACGAAGGGCCAAGAACAACTATCGTATTTCTTTAGAGACGTACGAGCAGAAACAGCTGGAGTTGGAGAAACTCAGTCGTGAGGCTTGGCAGGACTGGCAAGGCTATCTGAAACAAACAGTGCAGATGGTGGAGAAAATAGAAGCCGACAGCATCGCCTATCAATTGACGAAACGCCAATTTGAAGAAGGATTGAGCACGGCTATCGACTTGCGTACCACTTCAGCACAATTGCTGAACTCAAAGGCGACGCTGCTGCAATGCCAACTGATGGCGATGGTGAAGGAAAACCTTGTGCGTTATTATCGTGGTGAGGTAATCTGGGAATAATAGTCAAATTGTGAAATAGTAAAATAGTGAAATAGTCAAATTGTGAAATAGTAAAATAGTGAAATACATCTATGGACAGAGTAATCAAGAAAACCAAGAGTCAGCGGCTGATGAAATATTGGCCATATATGGCAGGAGCCTTCTTGGTGCTTATCGTTTTGGGCTGGCTGATGTTTGGCAACCATGCATCGACGCTGAGAGTCAGCAAGGATGAGTTGACCATCAGCGAAGTGTGTCAGGCAGAGTTCAAGGACTATGTGCGTACCAACGGACAGGTATTACCCATCCAGGTGGTACAGATTTCGCCTGAAGAAGGTGGCATCGTCATGGAAAAGGTGGTTGAGGAAGGAACGATGGTACATAAAGGCGACGTGATTGTCCGTCTGAGCAATTCGAACCTCGACCTTCAGATTCTGAATGCCGAAGCAGAACTGGCCGAGAAGCAGAACCTGCTGAGAAACACGCAGGTAGCCATGCAGCAAGACCGTCTGAACAACCAGACGGAGCAGGCCCAGCTCGACATGGACACCCGGCGCAAGCAGCGGACCTTCGAGCAGAACAAACGACTTTATGGGGAAAAGCTGATTAGCAAGGAAGATTACTTGCAGTCGCAGGAAGACTACCAGCTTTCAGCCAAGAAACGCTCGCTGGTGACGAAACGCCTGAAGCAGGACTCTATCTATCGTACCGTTCAGATGGATCAGATGGAGGATAACCTTCAGAATATGCGTCGTAACGTGATTCTCGTCCGTCAGCGTAAGGACAAGCTCGAAGTACGCTCTGCTATCGACGGCGAGTTAGGCCTGCTCGATGTGGAGTTAGGCCAGAGTATCAGCTCAGGTCAGAAGATTGGCCAACTGAATGACCTCTCAGATTATAAGGTACAGGCTCAGATAGACGAGCATTATATCGATCGCGTGCGCCAAGGACTCACGGCCACCTTTACGCGTGGCGACAAGACATACCAGTTGCAGGTTCGCAAGGTCTATCCGGAAGTTCGCGAGGGCAAGTTCCGC
>CADCDK010000021.1 GCA_902800185.1 uncultured Prevotellaceae bacterium | reverse complement strand
TTGACATAATTTTTCGGATAAGCAACCACATGTTTGAATTCGTAATAAACCAATTCTTGTTCAACGAATATCTATAATAGAATACTCAGCATTATTAGTCGGGAATTAATAATACACGTGAAGCAATAATATGATTGGAAACATCGACATACTGGTAAAAGAACTCTGCAAACTGCCCAAGGAAGTGGGGTGGGTTGAGTTTAAACATAACAATTGCGAGCCGAATATGATTGGCGAGGACATTAGTGCCCTTGCCAATACCGCTACAATGAACGACCGCGATTATGCCTATATGATATGGGGAGTGGATGACACAACCCACGAGATAATTGGCACGAAGGTGTGGCTGCAGCTGGAGAAGAAAGGCGAGCAGGAGTTAGAGAATTGGCTTCGCTATATGCTCTCCAAGAATGCGGATTTTGAATACTATGATGCTGAGATAGATGGCAAGCACGTAGAACTGATTCGTATTCATAAGGCTCTAAATGAGCCAGTAAGCTTCCAAAAGGTTGACTACATACGGAGTGGCAGCTACACAAAGAAGCTGCATGAGTTCCCTGTATTCCGTGCACAGTTATGGGATAAGCTACGTCATGCCCAGTTTGAAGACGTTTGTGTAAAGACAGACCAAAGATATGAAGACATCATCAGACTGCTTCAGGTGGATGCGTACTTTACGTTGCTGAAGATACCCCAGCCAGCAGAAAAGGAAGCAGTTGTGCATTATCTGAACGAGGATGGCATTATCCAGAAGCAGGACAATGGTCTATATTCGATAACGAACTTGGGGGCATTACTGTTTGCAAAGGATCTAAATGAGTTTGCCCGTTTAGGCCGTAAGGCTATGCGTGTGGTGCAGTATAAGGGTATCAACCGACTGTTGATTCAGAAAGAGGAACCTTTTAATCAGGGCTATGCTATTTGCTTTGAGAATATCGTGCGCTACGTGAATGCCTTGCTACCAAGCAATGAGGATGTTAATGCAGTTCAATTGTCAACAACAAGCAAATTCCCTTTGCCTTCTGTAAGAGAAGCCATTGCAAATAGCCTCATTCACCAGGACCTATATATTACGGGCGCAGCTCCTGTTGTGGAGATATTTGACAATCGTATCGAAGTGACGAATCCCGGCACTCCATTGGTTGATATACTTCGCATTATCGACAATCCTCCAAAATCAAGAAACGAGAAACTCGCTTCGCTCATGCGTCGATTAAAGATGTGTGAGGAACTTGGTCGTGGTTGGGACAGAATGGTGTTGGCTTGTGAAGCTCAATTCCTCCCAGCTCCTCGCATCGAAGTCTTCCAAGATAGCACAAAGGTAACTCTCTTCTCAGAGATGGAGTTTAGCAACATTCCGATGGAGGATAAGTTGTGGTCATGTTATCTCCATGCTTGCCTAATGTATATACAAGGTGATGCCTTGACAAACAAGTCGCTGAGAGATAGGTTCAATGTGGGTGAAACATCCGCTGGAAGTATATCAAGATTGATAAAGGAGGCTGTATCTCAGGGAAGGATTAAAGCACTTGATCCTGATACGGCAAAACGATATATGAGGTATATACCTATATGGGCTTAGTTTAATTTGCCGGTAATTTGCTGGCAACTTGCTGTGACGTGCTAAAAACGGAACTACATTTCGCTAACATACTGATAATCAGTGATAATTGTAAACAAGTTTAATTTGCCGGTAATTTGCTAAAGAAGAAAAAATAGACATAGATATGTTATTCGGAAAAAAGATTAGAGAACTAAGAGATGAGAATGGCGTACTGCAACGCCAGTTGGCTGCACTATTGGAGATAGACACCCCAATGTTCAGTAAGATTGAACGTGGCGACAGGCGTGCTAAACGTGAACAAGTTACTAAACTTGCAGAGTACTTCCATCAGGACGAGAACGAAATGCTAACCTTATGGCTGGCAGACAAGGTGCTTGATGCGGTGGATGGAGAGCAGGAACTCAGTTCGCAAGCTATTGAAGTTGCCCAAGAACAAATCAAAGAACTGTAAAAGTATGGAGATCGATATTTTCTCTATTTTGAATTCGTCGAACTTGCGTTAGTTAAGGCTTTACAAAAAGCAAGCGGGAATGCTCCGTTTTCTTCCTTTTTGTCAAGCAAAATGGTCGAATAGAACAAAATTGTCAGTACTAAGTGGGTTGGTACTGATAATTCCAAGTTTGGGACACTTGCTGGTACTGTGAATTCCACTCAGTGGTACTCCCAGTACCACGGGCAGGTAACAAGGCTACCGCTTAGTGGAAACGATGCTCAAAAAGGAAAACTTTTAAGTCAAGAATTTGGCTGTTTCGCCAAAAAGCACTACTTTTGCACCCGCTACGCATGAAACGATGCGCCTGTGGCGGAATTGGTAGACGCGCCAGACTTAGGATCTGGTGTTTTACGACGTGCAGGTTCGAGTCCTGTCAGGCGCACAAAGAAAATTGACCGCGTGGTCTTTACGTTTTTTATTGATTGGCTTAAAGGTGATTGCAAATGAATGACCGTATAGCTTTTAAGCCAAATTCCAAGAACTTGCAAAATAACAGCTTTGCTTGTCAATGTAGGATTTTACGTGCAAACTCAATCAGGGTGTCTTCCCCACGAAGGAAGTCGGCAGTCTCAAGTCCCACTTGGTAATCCGGTTGGATGCCGAACTCTGTGGATTGGCGGTTGCGGTCGTACATCGGACAGGCAGAGAAACGTACTGCCCAGCCGTTGGGAAGCTCGCTGGTGAAGGGAAGTCCGGCACCGCCTCCTGTTTGGTCGCCAACGGTAATGACCTGTGGGAAGCACTTCATGTATTTGACAAACTCGTTGGCGGCACTATAGACCTGGCGGTTGGTCAGGACAACCACTTTCTTTTGCCAACGCACTCCTTTTCCTGGGTTCAACCATTGTTCCTCCATAGACGAGAAGCTGCTATGGCCGGGTCCTGTCTTATGTTGCATATAGCCCACCAGTACACTTTCGTTGGTGAAACGCGAGGCAAGCATCTCGGCACTGGTCACCAGTCCGCCACCATTGTCGCGGATGTCGATGATGAGACCGTGGCATGGTGCCAGGAAAACGAGGATGTCATCGAGGTTGCCGGCACCGATACTGTTCTCAAAGGAGGCACATCGGAGGTAGCCGATGTTGTCATCGAGGATGCGGTAGCGCATGCCCGACGCGATGCGATAGTCGGTGCCGAGGTATTTGTTTAACAAGGTATCGGAAATGTTGGAAGGATAGTCTTCATGCCACGACCAGTTGCGTCCGATGTCGAAGCCTGCATAGAGGTTCACGTGTCCGTCGCGTAGTTCGGCAAGCATGTTGGCAAGCACCTCGAACATCTGCACTTCCGTCATGTTGTTGTCCATCTGTCGGCTGTAGCGTGCCCGAACCTCGTTCCAGTCGAGTCCGTAGGCCTCCTGCTTGTAGTCGAAGAAGCAGTAGTGCTCATCTATGATGCGCCACAGGGCCTCGAAGTTTCCTTGTGGGTTGTTGGCATACTCCTCTTCGTCAACACAGGCGGTTAGTGAAAGGCAGAGCAGCACGATCGCGAAACATCTATTCATGATCATTTGTTACTTATTATTGAGGACAAAGCCCGCACTTAGGGCTTCAGTTCCCTTTTCCGTTTTTCCTTGTACCGAATAAGCTTGAAGCGGTTCACCCAGCCGATGATGAAGGCATGGGAGTACTGATGTTGCTTGAGGTGGTTGACACGGGCTTGTTGAACATTGCCAAGATAACCCACGCGGAAGGTCTGATGCCACAGTGTGAAATCGGCCGTGAGCATGTGTCTCAGTGAAGGGGTGTTGCCCGGATGGGTGAAGACGATGTTGTGGTCGTAGTTGTCGCGTGAGAAGATTTCGTAGTACGACTGTCCGTAGTTGGGGCTGAACATGGCTCCGACAAGTGGGATGGACAGCTCGTAGCGTACAGCAAACGGATACCTCTTGATGTAGAAATGATACTCGGCAGCTGCGGTTGGCGAGATGTTCAGGGCTGCGCGGGCCTGTGCGGGGTTGTTGCTGTTGCGGGTGTTGTAAACGAAGCCCAGGTTTGCCTCGATGCTACCGCCAGCTTTGATGAGCAGTTGGTTGCTTAGCAAACGCCAGTTGTATAGCCAGCCATAGCTGAAGTTGTACATTCCCGCCAGTTCGTTGCAGTTCTTGGCGCGATTATGGGTCTGGGCAAATGAACCTTGGTGTCGGATGAGTTTGGAGAGCGGCTTGTTGTCGTAGTCGCGGATGGTGTGCGAAAGATACGTCCATTCCTGTCCCCTGTATTTCTCAGGTGACAGATAGGTGTCGAGGATTTGTGTCTTGCCGATGCCCACGAGCTGCGAGTTGGTAATTGTTTTCGGCGATACCAACGTGTCAAGCTCCTGTGCGGCAACTCGACAAGGAAGAGCCGTCGCAACCGACAATACATATAATAATATATATATAGGCTTATTCATTCCTCACTCATCAGGAAACAGACTCAGCTGTCCATCAATCTCCTCAATGCCTTTCCGTTTGGGCTTACCGGCGTGCGGATCCAGTTCGATGACGGGTGAGGGGGTGGGATCGCTGAAGCTCTGCGGTTCGCTGTTTTCCTTGCTATCGCTGTTCTCGCTATTCTCGATGCTTTCGTTGTTGTCGTTGCTTTCGTTGTCGTCAGTAGCTTCCTCGTTTGTCTCTATCTCGTCTTCTTCAGTCTCTTCATCCTCTTCGGGCTCGGGGAAACGGGTGGGTTCCAGCTCTTCAATCTTCTCAATCTTCCATGTAGAGATTCGTTTGCCCTTGGCCTTGAATCCCTTCACGCCGACAAACTCCTCTGCATCTATTTCCAAGGGTACTCTCGAGGCATCGCTTCCGCTAAAGGTGACACCGATGCGCGGATAGACCTGGTCGGTCAGTAGGACGATCTTTGAGTTCTCGTTCTCGCCCAAGTAGTTCTGATGGCGTTTGGTGGCATCCATGAGGAATCGCTTCAAGTAAGGATAACCTTCGTTGTCCGCATCGAGCACAACAGCTGTCCAAACCTTTTGGTCATCCCATTTCTCTATGCGCTCAATGTTATCCTCGAAGTGGTTGTTGACATCGGTGGTCGATAGGTAGAAGTCACCGTTCTTCAACACAACGAGAATAAAGTCATCGTCATGGAACTCGCCCAGCAATCGTCCGTGCTCGTCGTAGTTGAGGCGGTTGATATCTGGATCATACCACACTTTGCGCCCACCGAGGGTGGAACGGCCATGACTCTTCAGTCCTATGCGGTGGATGGATTTCTTGGACAGGATGTTTCCCTTGGATGTGCGGCCTTTGATAAGCACATTCGCAAAGTCACGCACCAAGAAGATGTTCCTTACCGATGGGCCGGCATCGAGTGTGATCTTGATGGTTTCGGCTTCACCGTTGGGGTTCGCTGTGAAGTACATCACTTTCGAACCGGGTGTGCCTGCCGTCAGGTCGTATTCCTTGTCGCGGGTAATGGTGGGAACATTGAATCGCTTGATATAATAGAATCCGGCCTTGCCGTCGCGATAGACGACATTGTAGGTCGTGCGTTTGTCATTCTTCTTGAACACTTGCAGGTGCAAGACGTTCTTGCCGACAAAGACTTTCTCCGCCACACGAATGACCTTGTACTTACCGTCGCGGTAGAAAATGATGATGTCATCAATGTCCGAGCAGTTGCACACAAACTCATCCTTCTTCAATCCTGTGCCGATGAAGCCTTCGCTGCGGTTGATGTAGAGCTTCTGGTTGGCTTCCACTACCTTGGTTGCCTCAATGGTGTCGAAGTTTCGGATTTCAGTGTGGCGCGGGTGTTCGGCTCCGTATTTCTCCTTGATGTACTGGAACCAGTTGATGGTGACATCAATCATGTGTGCCAGGTCATGGTCAATTTCCTTGACCTCGTTCTGCATGCGGACAATGAGCTCGTCGGCTTTGTCCTTATTGAACTTGAGGATCCGCTGCATCTTGATCTCCATCAGACGGAGGATGTCGTCGCGCGTTACCTCACGGATGAACGAGGGCTTGAAGGGCTCCAGTCGTTTGTCGATGTGCTCAACGGCCTTGTCCATGTTCTCGGCGTTCTCGAATCCCTTGTCTTTATAGATTCGCTCTTCGATGAAGATTTTCTCTAAGGAAGCGAAGAACAGCTGTTCAAGCAGTTCGGCACGTCGTATTTCCAGCTCCTTGCGTAGCAGTCCCATCGTGTAGTCGGTGTTGTGGCGCAAGACGTCGCTCACCGTCAGGAAGCAGGGCTTGTTGTCTTCGATGACACAGCAGTTGGGAGAGATGCTGACTTCGCAGTCTGTGAAGGCATAGAGGGCATCAATGGTCTTGTCGCTGGAGATGCCCGGTGCCAGATGAATCTGAATCTCGACATTGGCTGCTGTCAGGTCTTCCACTTTCTTGGCCTTGATCTTTCCTTTCTCAATGGCTTTGACGATAGAGTCCTGCAGGGTTTCCGAGGTCTTCGAGAAAGGAATCTCCCGGATGACAAGCGTTTTCTGGTCGAATTTCTCGATCTTGGCTCTCACTTTCACCGAGCCGCCACGTTGTCCGTCGTTGTATTTCGACACGTCGATGCTACCGCTTGTCGGGAAGTCTGGATATAATTGGAAAGGCTCGCCACGCAGGTAGCTGATGGCGGCGTCACAGATTTCATTGAAGTTATGAGGAAGAATCTTGGAGGAAAGACCGACGGCGATGCCTTCTGCCCCCTGTGCCAGCAGGAGAGGGAACTTCACAGGCAACGTGATCGGCTCTTTGTTACGGCCGTCGTATGACATCTTCCACTCGGTTGTCTTGGGGTTGAAGACAACGTCGAGGGCAAACTTCGACAGACGGGCCTCGATATATCGCGGAGCGGCGGCACTGGAGCCTGTCAGAATGTTTCCCCAGTTTCCCTGAGTGTCGATGAGCAGTTCTTTCTGTCCGAGCTGTACAAGGGCATCGCCGATACTGGCGTCGCCGTGCGGATGGAACTGCATGGTGTGTCCCACGATGTTTGCCACCTTGTTGTATCTGCCGTCGTCCATGCGCTTCATGGAGTGCAGGATGCGACGTTGCACAGGTTTCAAACCGTCTTCGATGTGTGGTACGGCTCGTTCCAGTATAACATAGGAAGCATAGTCGAGGAACCAATTCTGATACATGCCGCTCAAATGGTGTACTGCGGCAGCGTCGAATCGGTTCACGGGTTGATAGTCAGAGTGCTCTTCTTCCGCTGTTTCGTTATTCTGGTCTTCAGCGTTTAGTATTTCTTCGTCTCTTGTTTCTTCGCTCATATATGATAAAGAGGTCTATTTTGTTATGGCAGCTCAACGTTTACGCCGTCGCTTTTGATCAGTCCTTCCATCCGGGCTTTCCCTATGAGCTTGAGCGCCATTTTCTCATTGACACCCATGTGCTGCTTCAGTCCCTTGATAAGCCTGTTCTGTGAGATGGGCGACTTGTCTGCTTCCACGAAGATCTGTCGGATGACTTGATCCAGCTGTTCAACGTTGTTGTGCAGGCCCATGCGATGAGCGTACTTGTAAGCTACCATGGCAACACCTATTATCAGGATAATGCCAAAAATCAATGTCGCGTTGTTCATGTTACTTCCTTTTGTTTATACATTTCTGCTACAAATGTACGAAAATATTTGTAAAATCATTTTTATTTGAGAAAAAATTTATATATTTGCGCATTATTTTTCAAAAATTGTGTTTTAAGACCTCTGTTTATGGAATCAAACAAGAAGATGAAAACTCAACTTGTAGAGCAGGAAGAGTTGATGTCTCATGAATCTCAATTTGACCATTGGCGCCGTGTAATCGGTGCTATTTGTGGTCCTCTCTGTGCTTTGTTAGTATGGATAACCCCCATCGCGGGATTGTCTGATGAAGCCCACCACTTGCTTGCCATTGTGGTATTGGTGGCTTTGTGGTGGATCACGGAGCCTATTCCCATCCCCGTCACGTCGCTTGTCGGTCCCACGTTGTGCGTGGTGCTTGGAGTGGTGAAGATGAAAGAAGCTTTTGCCGCCTTTGCCAATCCGATGATTTTCCTGTTTATGGGAGGCTTCATCATTGCCAAGGCGATGATGGTGAACGGGCTTGACAAGCGCATTGCTTACGGCATCATCTCCATGAAATGGGTGGGAGATTCCCCGCGTCGTATATTTCTCGCCATTGGTGTTGCATGTATGCTCTGTTCCGGTTGGATCAGCAACACGGCAACGGCTGCCATGATGTTCCCCATCGCATTGGGCCTGTTGGAAGCTATCCGTGAGATGATGGAGGCCAACGGCAAGACGATAGACCTTCGTACCTATAAATATGCCACAGGACTGATGCTGATGACAGCCTATTCCTGTTCTATCGGTGGTGTCCTGACACCCATCGGTACCCCGCCCAACATTATCATGTTAGGCTTCCTGGACGAGTTGGCCCATGTCCACATTTCCTTCTTCCAATGGATGGTATGGGGCTTCTGTGCCATGATTGCCTATTTCGTCATCGCATACATTGTGCTTTGGTACATGTTCCCCGCAGATGTGAAGCACATTGAAGGTGCTCAGGACCTGATTCGTCGCAAAATTAGCGAACTTGGCAGCTGGACACGGGCTCAGAAGAATACGCTCTTAGCCTTCATCGTAGCTGTTATCCTGTGGGTGACACCTGGCGTGTTGAATATCTTCTTCGGTTCCGACAGTGAGGAGCTGAAAACCTACAACAAATATTTCCCCGAAGCAGTTGTGGCCATGGTGGGTGCTCTGTTGCTCTTCTTCCTGCCTGTTGACAAGAAATGGAAGAACATGACCATGAAGTGGAAGGATGCTGTGGCTGGAGTAGAGTGGGGCACACTGTTGCTCTTCGGCGGAGGTCTTGCCATGGGTGGAATGATGTATAGTACGGGCCTTTCCGAATGGTTTGGCCAGCAGATTATCCATATGCTGGGTGGTAATCCCTCGGAGTTGCTTTTCGTCGCAGTCTTCTGTGTCATGGCATTGTTGCTCAGTGAGCTTACCTCGCACACCGCTGCCACGAACATGATTGGCCCGTTAGCCATCGGTGCAGCCATCACAGCCGGTTTCAGTCCTATTCCTGTGGCCGTGGGTGTGGCTCTGTCATCTTCTCTCGGCTTCATGATGCCCGTCAGCACGCCGCCCAATGCCATCGTCTATGCCAGTGGTTACGTGCCTATCACGAAGATGATCAAGTCGGGTGTCATCATCGACCTCATCGGTATCGCATTTGTTACCATTCCTATTGTCCTGTATCTAGTTTCTTGGATTGTAGGATAATCCTGAATAGAATGCTTCCGCTAAGTGAAACGCTCGCTTTCCCTTAGCGGAAGTTTTTTTTGTAGATGGCAGAATCGGCCGGCACGAAAGTTTTTTTGTGAAAGTTTGGCTTAAAATAATATGCCAAAGTTTCCGATTTTCCATGAAAAACTTGTAACTTTGCAACCAAATTTTTAAAAAGTAAGAAGGATTGGAAGTAAAATAGTAAAAAGATATGGCACAAGAAGACGTTTTCAAGAAGATTGTGAGCCATTGCAAGGAATATGGCTTTGTGTTTCCCAGTAGTGAAATTTACGATGGACTCGGCGCTGTCTATGACTATGGTCAGAACGGTGTTGAGTTGAAAAACAATATCAAGCAGTACTGGTGGCAGTCTATGGTGTTGCTCCATGAGAACATCGTGGGTATCGACTCCGCCATCTTCATGCACCCCACCATCTGGAAAGCCAGCGGACATGTGGATGCCTTCAACGATCCCCTCATTGATAACCGCGACTCGAAGAAACGCTATCGTGCCGATGTGTTGATCGAGGACCAGATTGCCAAGTACGACGAAAAGATTGAGAAAGAGGTCGCCAAGGCCCGCAAGCGTTTTGGCGATGCCTTTGACGAGGCTCAGTATCTTGCCACGTCACCCCGTGTGCTGGAAGTGAAACAGAAGCGCGATGCCCTGCACGAGCGTTATGCTGCTGCCATGCAGGGACCCGACCTGGAGGAACTGAAGCAAATCATTCTCGACGAAGAGATTGTCTGTCCTATCAGCGGTACCCGCAACTGGACCGACGTGCGTCAGTTCAACCTGATGTTCTCTACGGAGATGGGTGCCTCTGCCGATGCGTCGATGAAGATATACCTGCGTCCCGAGACGGCTCAGGGAATTTTCGTGAACTATCTGAATGTGCAGAAGACGGGACGCATGAAGCTTCCTTTCGGTATTGCACAGATTGGTAAGGCGTTCCGAAACGAGATCGTCGCCCGCCAGTTCATCTTCCGTATGCGTGAGTTCGAACAGATGGAGATGCAGTTCTTTGTGAAGCCCGGCACTGAGCTGGAGTGGTTCCCCCGTTGGAAGGAAACCCGCATGAAGTGGCATCAGGCATTGGGCTTCGGTGCCGAGAACTACCGTTTCCACGACCACGACAAACTCGCCCACTATGCCAATGCCGCAACCGACATCGAATTCAAGATGCCTTTCGGTTTCAAGGAGGTGGAGGGAATCCACAGCCGTACCAATTTCGATCTCTCGCAGCATGAGAAGTACAGCGGCAAGCAAATCAAGTACTTCGATCCCGAGACCAACGAGAGCTATGTTCCCTATGTCATCGAGACTTCCATTGGTGTTGACCGCATGTTCCTCAGTATCATGTGCCACAGCTATCAGGAAGAAACGTTGGAGAATGGCGAGACACGTACTGTGCTGCGCCTGCCCGCCCCGTTGGCCCCCGTGAAATGTGCCGTGTTCCCCCTTGTCAAGAAGGATGGACTACCAGAGAAGGCACGCGAAATCGTGGACGAGCTGAAGTTCCACTTCAACACCCACTACGAGGAGAAGGACTCCATCGGCAAGCGCTATCGTCGCCACGATGCCATCGGCACACCGTTCTGCGTGACCGTTGACCACGATACCCTGAAGGACAACTGCGTGACCCTGCGCTATCGTGACACGATGGAGCAAAAGCGCGTGGCCATCAGCGAACTGCGTGGCATTATCGAGGATCAGGTGACCATCACCAGTCTGCTGAAGAAACTTCAGTAGGATGTACCTTAAGTGTTCTTAGGACAAGAAGGCAAGGAGTTAAGTTGTAAAAACAGATAAAATGAATATATATATATATGATAAGGTGAAGGGTGTGATGAGGTTGCTGCCTCTTCACCTCTTCGCTTTGTTGTTTCTCATGGTCTCGTGTAGCGAAACCGATGATAGTGTGGAGGAGTTTGCTAATTGGCGGGAAACCAATGAAACTTTCTTCAATCTCCTTTATGAAGAGGCTTCTACCTTGGAGGAACAAGGGAGCACGGAGTGGAAAGTGTTCAAGAAGTGGTCTCTGCTAGACTCCTTGGCTACGACGCCTGATAAGCATGTGGTTGTCAAAATTCTGCGTAGCGGTTCTGCGGATGCCGGCACGCCTGCCTACACCGACTCTGTGAAAGTTTCTTACGAAGGCCATCTGTTGCCTTCTGCCAGCTTCCCTTCCGGCTATGTGTTCGATAAGTCTTACTACGGCGACTTTGACCTGTCAACCGCCCATCCAAGCGCTTTCGCCGTCTCTGGAGTCATCGAAGGCTGGATCACTGTTTTGCAGGCTATGCACCCGGGGGACTACTGGGAGGTGTATATTCCCTATGCTTTGGGATATGGAACTTCGGCCTCTGGTAGCATCCCCGCTTATTCAACGTTGGTCTTTACAATCTACCTTCACTCTTACTGGTAAAAGCTCACACGCTTGATTTATATCAAAAATATTACAAAAGCAAGCAAAAAAGTTTCAAAATGTTTTGTTGTGTGCGCAAACATGCTTACCTTTGCAATGTCAAAAGGAACAAAGAACATCTGAAGATATACACTGGGTAGTGTCCCAAAAAGAATAAAAAGATTGTTTTTATCTGAGATAGGCTTAGTCCTACAAGGTAAAAGATTGTTTCGACAGGAAAGGAAAAAGATTGTTAGGATAGTTTTATAAGAACAATACATTTTGAGGTATTAGTTAGACATTTAAGGTTAAAGATTGATTTTTTGATAGGTTGTTAGTTTGAATTTAAGGTAAAAGAAAAGATTGTGTAAAGGATGACATTCAATAGGAGAAAACATAGAATATTGGATATCCAAGCGGGCAATTGCAGTGATGCAGTTGCCCGTTTGTTTTTATGGGGTTTTCTTGGACTGTTCTGTCGTTTTATCAATTTAAATGATTATCTTTGCACGTCCAACGTGTATGTCCAAACAGAAAAAGAGCGACATATTACTGGCTGCCATACGTGAGGGGAGTCCCATGTCGGGCAGTGAGAAGCTTAATCTGATTATCGGATTGAGCATTCCTTCCATTCTCGCCCAGATAACCAATGTCATGATGTTTTTCATCGACCAGGCTATGGTGGGCAGTCTGGGTGCTGAGGCACCGGCTGCCATCGGGTTGGTGGAGAGTTCCTTGTGGCTGTTCGGTGGGCTGGCTGGTGCCACCTCGATGGGTTTCTCCGTGCAAGTGGCGCATTTCATTGGGGCCAATGACTTCAAGAAAGCCCGTCAGGTGGTGCGCCACGGACTGTTGGGAAGTGCCTGCATAAGTCTTCTGCTGATGACGATTGCCTTGCTCATCTCGCAACGCTTACCCTATTGGCTGGGCGGTGGCCCCGACATTGCTCCCGATGCCAGCCGTTATTTCCTGATTTTTGCTTTGGCCATTCCTTTCATGCAGTTCAACAACTTGGCAGCCTCGATGTTGAAGTGTGAAGGCAGCATGCGCATAGCCAGCACGATGAGCGTCATGCTTTGTGTGCTTGACATGGTGTTGAACTTCCTGCTCATCTTCCCCACTCGTGAGGTGACACTTCTGGGCATTGCCGTTACCATCCCCGGGGCGGGACTTTATGTCACGGGAGCTGCGTTGGGTACGGCACTGGCCTATTGCATCACGGCACTCATGCAGTCGTGGATGGCTTTCTGGCGGTCGTCATCCCTTTCGCTCCACCGTGTGCGAGAACCCTTTGTCTTTGCAGGGAACTATATCTGGCAAGCCGTCAAGATTGGTGTCCCAATGGCATTCCAGTCTGTGTTGATGGGTGGCGCACAGGTGGTGAGCACGATGATCGTGGCACCATTGGGAAATTTTGCCATAGCAGCCAATACGTTTGCCATCACTGCCGAAAGCCTTTGCTACATGCCCGGTTTCGGTATTGGTGAGGCTGCCACGACGCTCGTCGGACAGAGCAAAGGTGCGGCTCGGTGGGAGCTTTGCCGGTCGTTTGCCTGGATGACCATCGGACTGGGTATGCTGATCATGGCTTTCATGGGTGCGGTGATGTATTTTTTTGCACCGGAGATGATGAGTCTGATGACTCCAGTAGAGGAAATCCGCCAGCTGGGTGTTGCCGCTTTGCGTATAGAAGCCTTTGCCGAGCCCATGTTTGCTGCCTCGATCGTTGCTTACAGCGTCTGTGTGGGCGCAGGCGACACATTCCGTCCGGCTTTGATCAACCTGCTTTCCATGTGGTGTGTCCGACTGACGCTTGCGGCGTGGCTTGCCCGTGACTACGGTTTGCAGGGCGTTTGGTTCGCCATGGCGGTCGAGCTGAGCTTCCGTGGTCTGCTCTTCCTGGTGCGTATCTGGCGCGGAAGATGGATGAAACAGTTGAAGGTGTAGCTTTCTCGTGGGCGTGTTTTAACTTATAAAATGCTAAAAATAAGAAAGTTTTCTTTGCATAATGCACTCTTTTTCGTATCTTTGCCACCAAATCTTTTGATATTTCGCTTAATCAATTAGAATATGAAAAAAGTATTGACAATCATCGCATTGATGTTGTTAGTTGTGGCAAAGGGATTTGCTGACGACTATGGGTATTTGACAGTCCAAAAACAAGACGGCACAGAGCAGTCGTTTGTAGCCACGGGCTTGAAGCTGACATTTTCCAGTGGGAAAATGATTGCCGAGCAGAACGGTTCATCGACGACACTTACTCTGAGCGAGCTGAGCAAGATGTTCTTCAGTAAGACCGCCACTTCCATTGATCGTGCCACGTCAGTAGCAGAAGATGCCGAGCTGAACGTCTATACCATTGATGGCGTATCAAAGGGCAAGGTTGCCAATGCGCTCGACGTACAGAAAATGGGACGCGGAGTCTATATCATCAAGCAAGGAAACAAAACGGCTAAAGTAGTTGTAAAATGACAATATTCAGAATCACAGTTTGTGCGCTTGCCTTGGTGTGGTCAACACTGAGTGCCACGGCACAGTCGATGAAGGTCAACGCGGCTGGCGTCACCTACGTTCACTCTTCGGCCAATACGGGCGATATGACGTTTTCGGGTGGTACGCAGCTGACCATTGAAGGAAAAACGTACAATGTCAGCGACATCACCAGTATGGAAGTGACCAGCGAGTCGGTTGCCGACAATACCGTGAGCGTTGTTTATCAAGGGAGTAGTGCTACGGTGACCATCGCCGGCAACGTGGCGCGTTACATGACTGCTACCGTGAACGGTGCAAAAGTGAGTATCTCGCAGTCGGAAGATTTGCAGCAGGAAGTCACCTATACCCTGAGCGGTTCTTCTACGGGGGGCTCGTTCTACATGGACGGTGACTACAAAGCTAACTTCGTGTTGAACAAGCTCACACTGACCAATGCCAATGGTGCAGCCATCGACATCGAAGACGGCAAGGCCATTGGTGTCAGCTTGGTCGGAGCAAACAGCCTGTCAGACATCGCGGGCGGTTCTCATAATGCCTGCTTCTATATCGATGGCCATCCCACGTTCAGCGGTACGGGCTCGCTCACCATTGCTGGAAATACCAAGCATGCACTCTCGGTTGACGAGCACATGGTCATTTCCAGTGGCACCATCACCGTGACGAAAGCCGTCAGCGACGGATTTCACCTGAGTGAGTATCTCCGTATGGATGGCGGAACCGTCAATATCACGGCAACTGGCGACGGTATCGACATGGGATTCAAGGGTGTATCGAAAGGAACCAAGGACGATTATGAGAACAACGGCTTCGTATTCCTCAATGGTGGAACATTGACCATCAGCACGTCAGGCAATGCTGCCAAGGGACTGAAAGCCGATTCGACGGTCATCGTGGCTGGTGCAACCGTTTCCGTGACGGTGTCTGGTGCAGCCTACTATGACACAGACGAGTCGGACATTGCCAGTAGCTCGGCCCTGAAGACCGATGGAGCGTTCACCCTGTCCAGCGGAACCGTCTCACTTCTCAGCAATGGTACAGGTGGCAAGGGCCTGAATGTTACGGGTAACATCAGTGTTACGGGAGGCCGGATGACGGTTGTCACCTTGGGAGACCGTTATAAGTATAACAGCAATCTCGACTCGAAGCCCCAAGGCATCAAGACAGACGGAAATATCAGTATCACGGGTGGAGAGGTATATTCAGCCGTATATGACTCGAAGGCAACGACCTTTAAGACCGACAACAGCTTCGTCGTCAAAGGGGGAACTATCATGGGTATCGGCGGTAAGGCTATTGCCCTCACCTCGGGCAGCCAGACGTACAAGACTTACACAGGACAGACTGTGATGGGCGGCACAGCTTACACCCAGAATGGGGTCAGCTTCACAACGCCTGCTGATTACTACAACAGCACCGCTTTCGTCATCGTCTCATCACCCAGCATGTGAACTATTAATCTTTAAATTTAAAATATCATATGATGTACAGAAAAACATGGATTGCGGCTATTGCTATGGCATTCGCACTGAATGCCGCCGCACAGACTTTTGACAATGAAGGAATACGCCCGTTTATCAGTGTGCAGGGTGGTGTAACCAGGTCTTTCCTGCAGGAGGGAGTTGACCGCAAGTGGGTTCCCATGGGTGCCATCTCTTTTGGTGCCTATTTCACCCCCGCCATTGGTGCCCGTGTTCAGGCCAATGGATGGGCATGGAACCAGAACAATCCCATCGTGGGCAAGAGGTTCAAAAACGCTTACTATGGCGGTGATGTTGACCTCCTGCTGAACCTTTGCAACATTGTCAATCCCCACTATGACAAACCCGTCAACATCGTCCTGCTCGGCGGTTTCGGACTCCACTATGCCAAGACCACCTTCGACAATGTGACCTCACCCCTGCTGGACAAGAAGCACGAGCGTCTTGCACCTAATCTCCGTGCAGGTGGACAACTGGACGTAGCCCTGTCACGCAGCATCTCGGTGTTGGCTGAAGGTGGTGTCCAGATGGTTTCCGACGATTATGGCAACAGTGGCACCAGATCAAAGGCATGGCCCTATGCTTTGGTGGGACTCTCCTACAAGTTCGGTAAGAAGAAAAAGAATGTGGCTCCCGCCTCCACAGCCTATCTCATGGAGACCGATGACAACCAGAACGCCAACACGGCTGCCGCACAGCCTGTTGTAGCCGAGAAGAAGGCGGAGAAGCCTGCTCCTGCACCTGTTGTGGAACCAGCGAAGCCTGCTCCTGCCAAGACCACGCAGACCGTTAACTTCAAGTTGGGAAGCGCACAGCTTGATGCCCAGCAGCAAGCCGTTGTCAATGAAGTGGCAACATGGGCGAAAAATCACCCAGAGGCCACCATCACCCTGACGGGATATGCCGACAAGGGAACGGGCAATGCACAGATCAACCAGCGTATCTCTGAGCAGCGCGCAGCTGCCGTCAAGCAGGAACTGGTGAAGCGCGGTATTCCCGCCACCCGCATCTCCACCGATGCCAAGGGCGATTCCATTCAGCCGTTTAAGAATAACGACGAGAACCGCGCCGTTATCGTCATCGCTGAAGAGAAGTAAAAGCGAGGACAATATAAGATTTCGAATGATGGAGACACCTGTTTCAAGGTGTCCCCATCATTGTTTGTCTTTGGCGGCGAAAAATCCTCAAAAAGTTCATGCCGATTCTAAAACATTTCGTATCTTTGTCCTTGCAAATACATAAAAACTATAGAAACTAATCTCAAAAATGAAACGATTTACACTTACACTTGTTGTCTCCTTGCTTTTGTCGGGCGTGGGAAAAGCGCAAACGAACAATCTGGGTGACCGTGCTCTATGGGCCAGTATCAATGGCAATAAGGATGCCTCATTAGGCGACTATCAACAATATACGGGCAAAGTACTTGTCTCGTGGCTGGTGCAACCGTTTCTGTGACGGTGTCTGGCGCAGCCTACTATGACACAGACGAGTCGGACATTGCCAGTAGCTCGGCCCTGAAGACCGATGGCGCGTTCACCCTGTCCAGCGGAACCGTCTCACTTCTCAGCAATGGTGTCGGCGGCAAGGGCTTGAACGTCACGGGTAACATCAGTGTTACGGGAGGCCGGATGACGGTTGTTACCTTGGGAGCCCGTTATAAGTATAACAGCAATCTCGACTCGAAGCCCCAAGGCATCAAGACCGACGGAAACATCAACATCACTGGCGGTGAAGTCTATGCGGCTGTTGCCAGTTCGAAGGCAACCACCTTCAAGACCGATAACAGCATCATCGTGAAGGGTGGTACCATCATGGGCATTGGCGGAAAGACCATTGCGCTCACCACGGGAAGCCAGAACTACAACACCTACACCCAACAGACTGCTACTGGGGGAACCACGTTCACCGTGGACGGTGTCAGCTTCACATTACCCTCTGGCTACACCAACACCTCCGCCTTCGTCATCGTGTCGTCGCCCAGCATGTAAGAGAACGACGCTACATCCTTGCAACCCATCATCGGTAGAGCTGATTTCAGCTCTGCCGATTTTTTATGTCTACTCGCAACCTTCACCAACACAAGAGGAAAGTTGTATCTCTCCGCGAGAGATGCAAGGAAAATACAACGAAAGAAGCAGATGTTTAAGTGGGTATAATATAATAATGTATAAATGTATAAACAAATTCTCTTTTATTAATTAAATGTTATTCTTATGAAGAAAAAATGTTTTAGTATTTTACTTTTGGGTGCTTTTCTGATAGCTTCCACAAGTATGTTCGTATCTTGTAAGGGAGATGACTACGATGATGCAGACCTCCGTTCACGGGTTACGACAACTGCAACTGATCTTACCTCCTTGGTCAATGAGAAAGTTGCGAATGTGCAGACGGAGATTGATGCGCTCAAGAATCAACAGTCTGCTCTGGAGACTGCTTACAAGGCTGCTGACGAGGCTTTGGAGGCAGCCATTGCTGCAGCAACCAATGATGCCAAAGGCTATGCTGACATTCAGGCAGCCGAGGCTCAGCGCGCTGCTATTGCATCAGCCCAAGCTCTTGTGGACGAGGCCGTTTCCAATTTAGAGGCAGCCTTGGCAAGTGCAAATGAGAAGATCTCCAGTCAGGGACAGACCATTAATGGGTTGCTCGCCGTAGACGCACAGCTTCAGCAAGGTATCAACACGGCTCAGGCAAAGGCTGATGCCGCCTACTCGCTGGCAGAGAAGGCCAATGCACAGGCCGAGGCTAACAAGACTTCCATTGCAGGAGTTGCTGAGAACTTGAAGACCATCAATGAGACTCTGTCCGCACAGATCAATGTGCTCGGCGAGAGAGTTACAGCCGTTGAAGCTGCTGCCGCCAAGAATGCTGCAGACATCCTTGCACAGGAGACAGCTCTCAGCGATCTCAAGAATGCCAATGACAAGGCTTTGGCTCAGCTCAATGCCAAGGACAACGAACTGCAGGCCCTCATTGAGGCTAATCAAAAAGAGATTGCCGACTTAAAGACTGCTGTTGAAGAGGCCAAGGCTGCTGCAGCTCAGGCTTTAACAGATGCCAAGGCGTATGTAGATCAGGAGATAGCAGCTCTGAGCGAGCGCTTCACCAACATCGATTTGAAAGCTTACGATACAAAGCTCTCCAATATCGAAGGTGAGTATAAGGCTGCTGATGAGGCTTTGCAGGAGAAAATCACTGCTTTGCAGGCAAAAGTCCTCGCCAACGAAAGTGCTATCACCACCATCAATCAGAACATCGCAAAGATTAATCAGATGCTCTCTGACCTGATTAACAACAACATCAACAACCTGATTACCAGCATTATCTATCAGGCAAGAAGCGCATGGGACAATGTTTACGCACAGGTGAAGGGTTCTGGCGCTGTCGTTATCAAGCCCAACAGCAACAATCAGTACATCTTGTTCCCCTACAATGGTGCAACAGATGTCAAAGAACTGAAAGTGGGAACCTACAACATTCAGGAGTATGCAGGTTATCTGTATGCTACAATCAACCCTGCTGACATCGATGCTACCAAGGCTACCATCTCTCTTGAGAACAGCTTGGGAAACAAGAGTGCCTACTACACCCTCGATATGACCAATGCAAAGGCAGCTAATGTTACAATTACCCGCGCCGCTACGTCTAAGAACGGTCTTTGGGAGCTTCCCGTCAAGAGTATCTGGGAGAGCACCAAGAATCCTGCTACCAACGTCGATGACAAGCTGTATGCGCTGACCACCAGCTACAAGGCCTATATTCTTGAGAACGGAGCCTCTAAGGAAGTGGAAAAGAAACTTTATTCTCACTATGCCATTGACAAGCAGCCCACACTTGCAACAGCTGTTACGGCTATTACGCTTGTTGGTACCGGCTCTACACTTGACAATGCTCCTGCCGCAGGCGTAGACATTCAGTTCTCGGCTTTGGAGGGCAAGCTTGTGATGGGTACAGGCAACAAACCCGTTTACAAGAAGTATATTGAGTGCGTAAGCGTTAAGAACAGCCAAAATGCAGAGGTCGTAGGTGCTGCCGCTTCTTTCAATGGTGCTAATACAGGCGTTTTCAAGAAGACTCTTGATGCAGCAAACGAGGGAGGCGATGATGAGATTGATGTCAACTGCCCGCAGACGTTGAGCAATTACAAAGTTACTCTGCGCTACTACATTTGGAACTACGATGGAACAGTATACTCCATTGACAAGGTTGTTGTCTTCAACAAACTGCTTTGGAACAACGAGAATGCCACTGTGACTATTACTCCCACAAGCAGTGCTGTTCAGTCTGAATTCTCTACCGAGTTCCCCAACTTTGCTTTCGTAAAGGGCACAAAGGGACTCAACAACACGACATGGCCGCAGGAGGCTTACTATGTTAATGCTAAGGCTACGGGTTCTGCCGCTGGCCAGACAGCCCTGCTGAATGGCAATGCCGCCATCACGTTCATGACACAGAACAAGCAGACTGTTTGCACCAATGTATCTGTCGTGAACAGCGATGCCAAGACACAGCTTTCCAACATCTCTAACATCAAGCAGATGCGCTTCAGCTATGATCCTGCAGCCTTGAAGCCCGGAACCTATACGATGACCATTTCGTTCTTCGACCAGAACGGATTCAAGGTGAATATCATGAACCTCACCGTTACCATCAAGGAACCGACTGCAGAACCTAACCCGTGGCATATCCCCGCAGCATTTGACGAGAGCGACAAGCTGACCATTGGCTGGGCTACTCCGTATCCGGATGCAAATCCGAACCACGTTGCACAGACGGGTGCCCTGTATGACTTCAGCGGATCATTCTACAAAGTAGATGATGCCTTCGACGCCCTTGGCTCTTACTACATCTTCCGTGATAACGCAAGTTATGGATCGGCCAATAATCAAACACCTGTGAAGTATCGTCCTACCGCTACTGCAGCACAGCCTCAGTATGAGATGGTAGTTCCCAACGCTTCCATGAATGAGGCAGCAGGCCAGGAGCATGTGTACAATCTTACCGCTGGTATCCGCTTCTTCGGTCTCAGCTCACTCGACAGCTATAGCACCGAAGCACAGGCTTCTTCTCCAAAGGGATGGAAGGATGACTTCACCATCAAGTTCCTTTCACCGATTAGGTATGCCATCCTTGGTACAAAGGATTATATCACTGGCAAGACCTACGAGGGTATGACTGTTGAGTCAATCTCTGTAAGGTATCGTCAGAGCGTAACCATCGGCAACGCCCAGTTCAGTGCTATCGACCCGAAGGAGGCCTCCAATTATTCAGTTAAATTCTTCGAAGGATATGACGAGCGTATTGTTGATGTTCAGGTGGAATTTGCAGAGACAACAGGTAACAACGCACTCTTCAGCAGTATCACGAAGAATGCTGACGGCACCTTCACGCTGGCTACCAGCAACCAGGTGTCAATGACTGGCCCGGCTGTTGTTAAGTTCAACCTCGTCGTGACAGACGTTTGGGGATGCGTAACGACAAAGCAATTTAGTGTAACAGTCGTTCCCAACCAATAAACAGTTATATTATTTGCAATACAATCAATTTTTAAGTCAGTAAACTATCGGGAGGGGAGAGAAGTGATTCTTTTCCCTCCTTTTGGTTCTGTCGAAGCAAGAATTGTTAATTCAGGAAATGAAAATATACAGAATGATCAAGTCTTCTGTCTTGGGTTTTGCTGCAATGGTGTTCATCGCATCGTGTGGCGGGCATGTCAGAAGCGAAGCGGACGCGTCTAAAAAGGCGGAAGTCGTTGCTGAAGATTCAACATTCTTTGCAACGGTGAAGTTAGTGAAAGAAAACTCTATTATGTTGACGGATATGGAGGGGAAGGACATGAAGTTCGGACTTGACAAAGAGAGGCCGAACAGCTCTTTTGCCGGCTCGCTGACCCAAGGAGACACTTTGGCATGTATGGCCAGTCAACAGGGCGTTCTTGTCTCTGCGGTAAATCTGAACGAGCTTTGTAACTTGTGGTTCTTCGAAGATGGAAGTGGGAATGGCATCCGCTTGGTGAAGGATGGCGCGGCTTGTTCTGTGGGACTTGCAGAGTTCTCGTTCCGGCTGTGGAAATTCAAGAACGGTCAGTTGGTATTTACTTTCGTGCCAAGTGACGGCTCTGACTATCACGAACAGGAGGAAGAAATCAAGATTGTAGAGATGAATAAAAAGAGATTTGTATACATATTCCGTGGAGACACCATTCAATGTAGTAGGTAAGGACTATATTCCTCTATACAAGGTGTTATTAGTTTGTTTTGAATCCTCTCCTGAAATTCCTTTGGGAGAGGATTTTTGGTGTTAATGTTGAGACATATAGTTCTTTTATTTTCTTACTTTTGCACCACCGTTCCCAAATAATTTAAAGCGTATGAATATGATGAAGATTCTTATATCACATCCGCACTTGAAGTTGTCGGATTTTGATATTGTTTTGCAACTCAACGATGATGTTATCAGGATTGACAGAAACTTGGAAAAGGAAACAAAGGATGATGTTTCATTGGATGCCTTTATCGAGCGTGTTGTCAATAAGCTTGTTGATGAAAAACGATTTAGAACTGCGGAGACCTATCAATGCATGCGGAGAAGTCTGGCAAGATATACAGGCGGACATCTCCCTGTGTTGAGAAATGTTGATGGACTGTTTGTGAAGTCTTATGAGCATTATCTGAAGAACAACCATGTTTCTATGAACACAATTTCTTTCTATATGCGCATCTTCAGGGCTGTCTACAACCGTGCTGTCAAACATAAGCTGGTAATAGATTCGCATCCGTTCAGCGAAGTCTATACGGGTGTATGTAAGACGCAGAAAAGAGCCGTGGAAATCGGGGTGCTGAAGAGGCTGAAAGCTTTTAATTACAAATCCCCTGCGGAACAGTTTGCTTGTGACATGTTTCTTTTCAGCTTCTATACAAGAGGAATGTCGTTTGTGGACATGGCATATTTGAAGAAAAAGGATTTGGAGAACGGCTACCTGACGTATGTGAGAAGAAAAACGGGCTTTAAGATGGTCGTCAAGTGGGAAAGAAGCATGGAGGAGATCGTCCGCCGCTATCCGACAGGCAGTAGCCAGTATCTTCTTCCTATTATATGCAGAAACGACAGAGACGAATGGAAACAATACCATAGCAAGCAGAATTGCATTAACACGCAACTGAAGAGAATATCACAGGAACTGGGATTGCAGCAGGTGCTTACCATGTATGTAGCAAGGCACTCATGGGCCAGTATCGCCAACCAGATGAATATCCCAATGGAAACCATCAGGCAGGCCATGGGTCATTCGTCAGAGAAAACAACTCGCATATACATTAAAACCATTGAGAATAGCTATGTGGACAAAGTTAACAGGAAACTGATCAATATTATCAACCTGTGAGGGAGCCTGCGGGCGTTCCAAGAGGAGAGCTTTTTTACCTCTCACCTCAGGCGATTTGTCCGAAAAATTCATCGAAAATCAAGAACTATTAACATGGTATTTTAGAGCGTGGAGAGAGGGTCGAAAAGGCAAAAGCATAGCTTTGACAGTGCAACTTCAATGAGGTGAGGTTGCCAAAGCAGTGCTTTTAGCTCCTGAAAGCATTGAGTTGAGGTCGTCAAAGCTATGCTCTTACACCCTTAAAGCATAGCTTTAGTAAGCTCAACCTTTAGACTTGAGGCCGACAAAGCATAGCTTTTGCATATCGAGGGATGAAGAGTCGGTTCGTGAAAACGCTGAAATCAGAAGCAAGCGATTGATTATCAACCGTTTGCAAAAACGCGAAATACGGGCGTTTTTTCGACCGAACAGCGGCTTGATTGAAAATATTCGATTCTCGTGAAACGGTTTGTCAGAATCTTTCATCGGAATTAAGGGGAACACCGCTCCTGTAGAGAGGGGGGCACTCCTTTAGAGTGCTTGAGGTTGATGGGAGACATCTTTTCCCAGGCCGTTCCGACCTACGGTTACTGAGCGTTGACGCTTTCAGCGTCAAATAGCATTCGTCGAATAAAAACTGGGTGATTGTATCTCTCGCGGAGAGATAGTTTTTCGGCTGCAAAAATAAGTAAAATCCCAATATCTTGCAAATAATTCTGAGGTTTTTTTGTAAAAAGGTCTCTTTTTCTATTCTTTTTCTAAAACATTTCGTAACTTTGCAGTAAGTTCTTGAGTTCTCACAAACTTATAAACTTACAAACTTAAAAACTTACAAACTTAAAAACTCACAAATGAAACGATGGACACTTACGCTTGTTGTCTTCTTGCTTTTGTCGGGCGTGGGAAGAGCGCAAATGAACAACCTTGGTGACCGTGCTCTATGGGCCAGTATCAATGGCAATAAGGATGCCTCATTAGGCGACTATCAACAATATACGGGCAAAGTACTTGTTTCGTGGCGCATGCTGCCGGGTGACGATGCCACTACGGGCTTCGATGTTTACCGCGCCATCGGTACGGGTACAGAGAGGAAGATTGCCTCGAACATCAGGAACCGGACTTGCTGTCAGGATGGTTCGGCCAGTAAGACCGCCGACAATCACTACCGTCTGACCTATACAGGGAGCACAGAGACCCTTTCTAAGTTCACACTGAAGAAGGAGCAGGTGAGTGGCGGCCTACCTTATATCAGTATTCCGCTGGCCGATACAAAGGATGTCTATGAGAACACAGATAAAATCGTTTATACGGCCAACGATGTGAGCGTAGGTGACCTGGACGGAGACGGTGAGTTTGAGATTGTTGTGAAACGCTTGCAAAGCGTAAAGGATGCGAGTGGCAATATCATAAGCGACGGATCTGGTGCCAGCTATTCACAACAGGACTGTATTTGGGCGGTTATTTGGGATGCCTACAAGCTGGACGGTACGCTGCTATGGCGCATCAAAGGGGGACCGGGTATTATCCTTGGTAACTCCTCGAGTTTCGCTATTGCTGACTTCGACGGTGATGGCTGTGCAGAGATGGCTATCCGTACCTGCGAGGGAACAGTCTTTGGTGATGGTCAGGAGATTCCCGATACCAACGGCGATGGCAAGATAGACTACCGCACGTGGGGCAACCTGAACAGTAGCAGTCCCGGTTGGGTGGATCACTACAATTCGGCGGGTCCGGAGTTTATCAGTATCGTAGATGGTAAAACAGGGCGTGAACTGGCCCGAGACAACTTCATCAACCGAGAGACCAGTAGCTCATGGGGTGACGACTATTGGAAACGAGCCTGCTCGTTCCGTGTCGGCGTGGGATGCTTTGACGAGACGGGGCTTCCCAGCGTTGTTTTGGGCCGCGGTGTATATGCCCACAGTGTCATCGAAGCATGGGACTGGCGCAACGGACAGCTGTCCAAGAAATGGCGTTTTGATACCAACGACCGTAATACGGGCAAGGATGGGCAAAAGTACAGCACCTATGCCGCACAGGGCAATCACTCGCTGAATGTGGCTGACCTTGACGGTGACGGCGTGGACGAGGTGATGTACGGGTCAATGGCTGTGGATGATGACGGTATCGGCCTTTGGAGCACCCGTCTGGGACATGGCGATGCCAATCACGTGGGCAAGTTCTTGCCAGAGCGTGAGGGCTTGCAAATGTTCCACTGCTTAGAGTCTGGTAAAACGATGGTGGCACTGCATGATGCCCGTGACGGCAGTGTCATCTGGAAAAAGGATGCAGCGAACGATAACGACATGGGACGCTGTCTCGTGGGTGATTTCTTCCCGGAATACCCAGGCTGTGAGTTCTTCTACTATCAGGGTAACTACATCCTACAGGACGGCACCGAGACCACCATCAATACCAAGGGGCAGAAGGGCGGTTGCGGCATGGCCGTGTGGTTCGATGGCAATCTCTCGCGCCAGCTCATCGAGGATAACATCATCCAGAGTCCCAAGTACGGACGCACCTTCACCATGTATCGTTATTCCGAAACCTTCATCAACGGAACGAAATCCAATCCTGCATGGTATGGTGACCTTGTGGGCGATTGGCGCGAGGAGATCATCCTGCCTGATGCCACACGCCTACAAGACATCAAGATTTTCTCTACCTGGTATCCCACAACCCACAAGTTTCCTTGGCTGATGACCGATCACTGCTATTGGATGAGTTGCCTCAATGAGAACATTGGTTATAACCAGCCTACGAACACCGGTTACTATCTCGGTAGCGACCTGCAGAGTGATGATGAAGCATGGGCAGAAGCCATGACGGTGCAGAACAAAGGGATATTGACGGGCATTGAGTCAGTTCATCAGGCAGAAAGCACGATTCATAGTGCGTCTGGCGCGGTGTATGACTTGAGTGGTCGCCGCGTGCAGAATCCCAAGTGCGGACTATATATCAGAAATGGGAAAAAGCTATATATTAAATAAGGTATGAAACGACGCGTGGTACTATACCTGTTGTTGGCATGGGCTTTAGGCATACAGGCCGTAGAACGACAGAAACTGCTTTTCAATACCGATTGGCAATTACATATCGGCGACATAGCCTCCCCTACGGGAGAAGGTACAGAAGGGGACGTTTGGCAGCAAGTGACACTGCCCTATGCCTTCAATGGTGACGAGGCTTTCCGCAAGGACATCGTGGATTTGACGGACACCATTACGTGGTACCGCAAGACATTCACGGCCCCCGCGGGGACTGTGGAGGGCGCTTCCAAAGTCTTCATTGAGTTCGAGGGCGTGCGGCAGGGAGCCGACTTCTACCTGAATGGACATCATCTGGGATTCAGTGAGAACGGAGTGATGGCTTGCGGGTTCGACCTGACACCGTATCTCAAGGAGGGTGAGAACGTATTGGCCGTGCGCTGCGACAATAGCTGGACATATCGCTCGCGTCAGCATGACAGCCGCTATCAATGGAACGACAGGAATTTCAACGCAAACTATGGAGGAATCCCCAAGAATGTATGGTTGCACGTGACAGGAAAGCTCTACCAGACACTGCCGCTCTATTCGAACCTCGGTACGACCGGAACCTATGTCTATGCTACCGACTTTGACATCGCCAACCACAAGGCGGTGGTTCACGTGGAAAGCGAGGTGAGGAATGAGGACTCTTGCGAAAGGACGTTCTTTCTGACCGTCGTGCTTAAAGACAAAGACGGCAACAAGATAGCAGGATTCAACGGTAACGAACGCTACACCTTGCTGCCGGGGGAAACCGTCATTGCCAAGGCTGTGAAAGAGGTGCAGGGACTTCACTTCTGGTCATGGGGGTATGGTTATCTCTACACGGTGGAGACGTATCTGCGTGATAAGCTCGAGACGGCGACTGCCGAAGATGACAGGGTTGTCACCCGCACGGGATTTCGGAAGACGGAGTTCAAGGATGGCAAGATATGGCTCAATGACCGTTGCCTGATGGTACATGGCTATGCGCAGCGAACCTCCAACGAATGGCCGGGTGTAGGGCTGAGCGTCCCAGCTTGGTTGAGTGATTACTCGAATGGTCTGATGGTCGAATCGGGTGGGAATCTTGTCCGCTGGATGCATGTCACACCGTGGAAGCAGGACGTGGAGTCGTGTGACCGTGTGGGACTCATTCAGGCGATGCCGGCGGGTGATGCTGAGAAAGACGTGGAGGGGCCTCGTTGGGCTCAGCGCACGGAACTGATGCGCGATGCCATCATCTACAACCGGAACAACCCCTCCATCCTCTTCTATGAGAGCGGCAACGAGAGTATCAGTCGCGAACACATGCTGGAGATGAAAGCCATTCGTGACAAGTACGACCCACACGGCGGACGCGCCATCGGCAGTCGTGAGATGCTCGATATCGACGAGGCGGAGTACGGCGGTGAGATGCTGTATATC
Organism: uncultured Prevotellaceae bacterium; assembly: GCA_902800185.1. GTDB lineage: Bacteria > Bacteroidota > Bacteroidia > Bacteroidales > Bacteroidaceae > Prevotella. The sequence goes on along the minus strand of CADCDK010000021.1, from coordinate 12,694 downwards.
AACAAGAGCAAGAAGCACCCGATGTGGGCGATGGAGTATTGCCGTGACGAGGGACTGCGTAAGTATTGGGACGAATGGAGCTATCCCTATCACAAAGAAGGTGACGGCCCGCTCTATCGTCATCAGCCCGCCCCCGACTACAATCACAACATGGACCAGTTTGCCGTTGAGATGGTACGCCGCTGGTATGACTACTGGCGGGAGCGTCCTGGCACAGGTACTCGTGTCTCGTCGGGAGGCGTGAAGATTGTCTTCTCCGACACCAACACCCATCACCGTGGCGAGTCGAACTACCGTACCAGCGGCGTGGTGGATGCCATGCGAATACCCAAGGACGCTTTCTATGCGCATCAGGTCATGTGGACAGGATGGGTGGACGACGAGCAGGCCAAGACCTATATTATAGGGCATTGGAACTATCCTGCCAATACCGTCAAACCTGTGTATGTCGTTTCTACGGCTGATGAAGTGGAGCTGTTCTTGAATGGTCGCTCACTCGGAAGGGGAAGGCAGAGCTATCGCTATCTCTTCACTTTCGATGATGTTCCCTATGAGCCGGGTACACTCGAAGCCGTCGCTTCCGATGGCAGCCGCTATCAGCTGGAAACCATTGGAGAACCCCGTCAGCTGAAGCTCACTGCTATCGAGAACCCCGAGGGAACGAAAGCGGATGGTGCCGATATGGTGCTGTTCCAAGTGGAAGTTCTCGACAAAGAGGGACGACGTTGTCCGCTCGATGACCGTATGATACATTTCACTCTTTGGGGCGAAGGCAAATGGATTGGAGGCATTGCTACCCGCAATAACCCGTCATTACAACGTCCCGACAGCAACCGCCCCGAAGGACTCCTTGATGCGGCTGCCACGAAGAATGTCTCTGACAATTATGTCGGTGCGATGTCTCTCCCTGTGGAATGCGGTGTCAATCGCGTACTTGTCCGTACGACTCCCCATGCAGGTGACATCCACCTCTCTGCTTACGCTGAGGGAATAACTCCTGCGATGATTCAAGTGAAAAGTGAAAGAGTGGAAAGTGAGACCTACATCCCGCAGCTGACGTTAGCTGGTAGGTTAGACCGAGGGGAAACACCCTCCTCCCCACGGGAATCGAGGGGTCGGGCTCGTGGCATCAATATCGTTTCTGCCAAGGCTGGCTACGACAGTGAGCACGTTTCCCGCAGTTTCGATGACAACGAGCTGTCGGAGTGGAAGAACGACGGTCGCCTCTCCACAGGTTGGATTACCTACAAACTCGAAAAGAAAACGATCATTGATGACATCTGTCTGAAGCTCACGGGCTGGCGGCTTCGTAGCTATCCGCTTGAAATATATGCCGGTAACACTCTCATCTGGAGTGGTGAGACCGAGCGTAGTCTCGGCTACGTTCATCTGACACCCACCAAACGTGTCATGTCTGACGAAATCACCATCCGCCTGAAAGGTGCAGGAAAAGACAAAGATGCTTTTGGCGGTATCGTGGAAGTCGCCGAACCTGCTGCAGGAGAGCTGGATCTCTTCAAAGCCAAAAACGGTGGGGAAACAAAGAGTGAGCTCCGTATCGTGGAAATCGAGTTCCTGGAGAACATCTCCGCAAATTAGCAAGTTTTTCCAAAAAAGCATTTGTTTATTTGTGTTTTCTGCCAAGTTTTTGCTAACTTTGCGGCTGTATGGAAAAGAAACAACAGGCTCGGAACGTGATCATCGCCGATGCCGACTACGTGGACCGCGTGGCGTTTCACCTGACGGTGAACTTCGAGCGGATAATCGGGCGGCGCATTCCCCAAGCGGACTTGGCACGCTGGATTGACTGCGTGGCATTGGACGGCGGGGTGCGCGAGGGTGAGGAAGAGACACAAGTGGTACTCATCCACGGCAAGGACAACAGACGCATGGAGAACTTCATGCCTGCCCATTTCACGGAAGAGCTGGACGGAAAGGCATTCAAAGACCACCTGGGGGAATTTGCCATCAGTGCGCTGGCGGTGGAGGACATGGTGGGACACGACGACTTCTTCCTCGACATTCTTGGGACGATCTGCACGCAGAAGGACGTGAAACGTGTCATGGTGGTGCCCAACGCCGAGGACGGGACGCTCTACGACGACATCCGCGAGACCCTCCGCCGATTGGACGGACAAACAGAAGACAAGCGCATCACCGTCTTCACTATGGAACCCAAACAGGGCGGCAACTTCCGACAGGAGATTCTGGGCTACTCGCTGATGGCGGCTCTGGGCATCAAGGGCGAAGAGATTGGACAAGGAGGATAGGAGTGACAGAAGGATAGGAATGCCTGTGATGAAATAAAACGAAAAAGCGATGGCAAGGGAATATAAACTGAAAAAGGATCGATGGGATGAGACGGTGGCCGAGCGCAAGGATGGCGAGCGGTCGGATGTCTTCACGGACTTCATGATTGCCATGCAGAAGAGTCAGAATCAACAAGAAATCATCATAGAAGAAAGACGAAAAATGAGCAGAGTACTAATGATTGGCGCCGGTGGCGTCGCTACGGTGGCTGCGTTCAAGATTGCGCAGAATGCCGATGTGTTCACGGAGTTTATGATTGCCTCACGGCGAAAGGAGAAATGTGACAAGATTGTCGCCGACATCCATGCCAAGGGATTCCAGATGGACATCAAGACGGCACAGGTGGATGCCGATGATGTGGAGCAACTGAAGGCGCTCTTCAGCGACTACAAGCCGGAGCTGGTCATCAACCTCGCCTTACCCTACCAAGATCTGACCATCATGGACGCTTGTCTGGCTTGTGGCTGCAACTACCTCGACACGGCCAACTACGAGCCTAAGGACGAGGCACACTTCGAATACTCCTGGCAGTGGGCATACCGTGACCGCTTCCGCGAGGCAGGGCTGACAGCGATACTGGGCTGTGGCTTCGACCCGGGAGTGACGAGTATCTTCACCGCATACGCCGCCAAGCATCACTTCAAGGAAATACAGTATCTGGACATCGTGGACTGCAATGCCGGAGACCATCACAAGGCTTTTGCCACGAACTTCAACCCAGAGATCAACATCCGCGAGATTACACAGAAGGGATTGTACTGGGAAAACGGCAAATGGGTGGAGACGGAGCCCCTGGAGATACACAAGGACCTGAACTATCCTAACATCGGGCCGCGCGACAGCTACCTGCTGCACCATGAGGAGATAGAATCGCTCGTCATCAACTATCCTACCATCAAGCGTGCCCGTTTCTGGATGACCTTCGGTCAGCAGTACCTGAAGCATCTCGAAGTGATTCAAAATATCGGCATGAGCCGTATTGACGAGGTGGAATACGAGGCTCCCCTCGCTGACGGAACCGGCGTGGCAAAGGTGAAGATTGTACCCCTGCAGTTCCTCAAGGCCGTGCTGCCCAACCCGCAGGACCTCGGTGAGAACTATGAGGGCGAGACCTCCATCGGCTGTCGCATCCGTGGCATCGGCAACGACGGGAAGGAACACACCTATTATATATATAACAACTGCAAACACCAGGATGCCTATCTGGAGACAGGCATGCAGGGTGTCTCATACACTACGGGCGTACCTGCCATGATTGGTGCGATGATGTTCTGTAAGGGACTCTGGCGCAAGCCCGGCGTGTTCAATGTCGAGGAGTTCGATCCCGATCCCTTCATGGAACAGCTGAACCAGCAGGGACTGCCCTGGCATGAGATCCACGATGGTGATCTGGAGCTCTAATAGCGACCAACGATATAACGACATAACGAAATAAGAAAGACTACTATGGCAAAAAAAGAAATTGAGGAAAGCGCAGCCGTAAATCCGCAGGCGGAGAAGCTAAAGGCACTGCAGGCTGCCATGTCGAAGATAGAAAAAGACTTCGGAAAAGGAAGTATCATGAAGCTTGGCGACGAGCACATCGAGAATGTGGACGTGATTCCCACGGGCTCCATCGGTCTAGATGCCGCGCTGGGTGTGGGCGGCTACCCCAAGGGACGTATCATTGAGATTTATGGTCCCGAGTCATCGGGTAAGACCACGCTCGCCATCCATGCCATTGCCGAGGCACAGAAGCAGGGGGGTATTGCCGCGTTCATCGATGCCGAGCATGCTTTCGACCGCTTCTATGCAAGCAAGTTGGGCGTAGATGTTGACAACCTCCTGATCTCACAGCCCGACAATGGTGAGCAGGCTTTGGAGATTGCCGACCAGCTGATTCGCTCCAGTGCCATCGACATCATTGTCATTGACTCTGTGGCAGCCCTCACACCGAAGAAGGAGATTGAGGGAGACATGGGCGACTCTGCCGTGGGACTACAGGCACGTCTGATGAGCCAGGCTCTGCGCAAGCTCACCTCCACCATCGCCAAGACCAATACCACCTGCATCTTCATCAACCAGTTGCGTGAGAAGATTGGTATCATGTTCGGCAATCCAGAGACCACTACTGGCGGTAATGCATTGAAGTTCTATGCCTCGGTGCGTATCGACATCCGCAAATCTACGCCCATCAAGGACGGCGAGGAGGTGCTGGGCAACCTCACCAAGGTGAAGGTGGTCAAGAACAAGGTGGCTCCTCCCTTCCGTCGTGCTGAGTTCGACATCATGTTTGGTGAAGGAATCTCGAAGATAGGCGAGATTATTGACCTCGGCGTTGAGTTCGGCATCATCCAGAAGAGTGGCTCATGGTTCTCCTATCAGGGAAGCAAGCTTGCTCAGGGACGCGATGCCGTGAAGTCGCTGCTGAAGGACAATCCTGAGCTCTGCGAGGAACTGGAAGCACAGATCAAGCAGATGTTGGCTGACAAACAGTAAGTCTTTTCCCATAAGTGACACTTGCTAAACTGACAAGTTGTCACTATTCATGTCACACGTGCCAGTGGTTTTCATCATTGGCACGTGGTTTGTTGTATAGCAATTGTCACTCCATGCCTCGTCGGAAATGCAGGTGATGGTGACAAGAGTGAAATAGACAAAAGTAAAAACAAAAAAATAAAAGAATTATGGGAAAGATTATTGGAATCGACTTAGGAACAACTAACAGCTGTGTTGCTGTATTCGAAGGCAACGAGCCCGTTGTAATCGCCAACAGCGAGGGTAAGCGTACAACTCCCTCGGTAGTAGGCTTTGTGAAAGATGGTGAGCGTAAGGTGGGAGACCCCGCCAAGCGTCAGGCCATCACGAACCCGAAGAACACGGTGTACTCTATCAAGCGTTTCATGGGTGAGACCTACGCACAGGCTCAAAAAGAGGCTGAGCGCGTTCCCTTCACCGTAGTGAACGAGGGTGGTGTTCCCCGTGTGGACATTGACGGACGTAAATATACACCGCAGGAAATCTCTGCCATGGTGCTGCAGAAGATGAAGAAGACCGCTGAGGACTATTTGGGTCAGGAGGTGACCGATGCCGTCATCACTGTGCCTGCTTACTTCTCTGACTCACAGCGTCAGGCTACCAAGGAAGCCGGACAGATTGCCGGTCTGAACGTTCAGCGTATCGTCAACGAGCCCACGGCTGCTGCTTTGGCATACGGCGTTGACAAGGCTAACAAAGATATGAAGATTGCTGTGTTCGACCTCGGTGGTGGTACCTTCGATATCTCTATCTTGGAGTTTGGCGGTGGTGTGTTTGAGGTGCTCTCTACCAATGGTGACACTCACCTTGGCGGTGACGACTTCGATCAGGTCATCATCGACTGGCTCGTGCAGGGCTTCAAGGCCGACGAGGGCATCGACCTCTCGAAAGACCCGATGGCTATGCAGCGCCTGAAGGAAGCTGCCGAGAAAGCAAAGATTGAGCTGTCAAGCTCTACCACGACGGAAATCAACCTGCCGTATATCTCTGCCGAAGGTGGCGTGCCCAAGCACTTGGTCAAGAGCCTTACCCGTGCTCAGTTTGAACAGCTTGCACACGGACTGATTCAGGCTTGTCTCGTGCCCTGCCAGAATGCCATCCGCGATGCCAAGCTCTCTACCAGCGATATTGATGAGGTTATCCTCGTAGGTGGTTCGAGCCGTATCCCCGCAGTGCAGACTCTCGTGAAGAACTACTTCGGTAAGGAGCCTTCCAAGGGCGTGAACCCCGATGAGGTCGTAGCTGTCGGTGCTTGCATCCAGGGTGCTATCCTGAACAAAGAGGGTGGAGTAGGCGACATCGTCCTGCTCGACGTGACTCCGCTGACACTGGGTATTGAGACCATGGGTGGTGTGATGACCAAGCTCATTGATGCCAACACGACCATTCCGTGCAAGAAGAGCGAGGTGTTCTCAACTGCCGTTGACAACCAGACTGCCGTTACCATCCATGTGCTCCAGGGTGAGCGTCCGATGGCAGCACAGAACAAGTCTATCGGCCAGTTCAACCTCGAAGGAATTGCTCCCGCACGCCGTGGCGTTCCTCAGATTGAGGTGACATTCGATATCGATGCCAACGGTATTCTCAACGTCAGTGCCAAGGATAAGGCTACCGGTAAGGAACAGGCCATCCGCATCGAGGCTTCTTCCGGCCTTTCTCAGGACGAGATCGATCGCATGAAGGCTGAGGCTGAGCAGAATGCCGCTGCTGACAAGGCAGAGCGTGAGCGTGTCGATAAGATGAATCAGGCTGACTCGATGATCTTCACGACAGAGAACTTCCTGAAGGACAATGGCGACAAGATCCCCGCAGACCAGAAACCTGCCATCGAGAGTGCACTGCAGCAGCTGAAAGATGCTCATAAGGCAGCCGATGTCAATGCCATCGACTCTGCCATCAACAACCTCAATCAGGTGATGCAGGCTGCCTCCGCACAGATGTACGGTCAGGCAGGTGGTGCCCAGCCTGGTGCCGATGCCGGCTTCGGTGGAGCTCAGGGCGGTCAGCAGACCCAGTCCAACCCCAACGACGATGTTCAGGATGCCGACTTTGAGGAGGTCAAATAAAATGTTGATTTACAGTATATTGCAAGCGGTGCGGCTATTCAGTCGCACCGCTTTTTGCTTTCATCATCAATGACAATTTAAGGAACTCATAGGAAACACTTATGGCGAGATAAGGATGAATACCTAAATGCGACGGATGACACCTCGTTCCTGTAGCTTTCTTAAGTGCTCCTGTACGTTACGAGAAACAATATCTACTATTTCTTTAGGAATGGACTATGCTGTAGCGTTCGGATTCTTCCAGATAATTCTAACAATTTCTGCACGTGTTGTAGATATTTTTTCTACGATGTTATCTACGACATCACCTCCGACACATCACCGACATATTCATCGATGATTTCATCTGTCGTTTTGTATTGGACATCATTCATTGATGGTTGCCGATTGACTCAATTCGTTGAAACTACCTTCGCAAATCGCGACGGTGGTTTTATTCTTTGTCAAGTACTTCCCAATGTCCGCTATAACCACTACCAACATAACGGATATGTGGCATTTTAGCGAGATGGCGCTTGATAGTCATTGAGGTAACCCCAAATTGTTTCGCCAATTCTTCTGTGGTAATATTAAGATTATCTTTAATAGCCTTCTCTATTTTTTCATCGAGAGTATCTTCTTGAGTAACATCTTGAGTAACATCTTGAGTAACATCTTGAGTGCCACCCTTTGCAGGTCTCATAAATGTCACCACAACAAAGCCACCATTGACAGTCCATGTTGGTGCAGCAACACCTCTCTTTTGGCAAGCCTCCATGATGCGTTTCACACCCGAACCCCAGTTCTCAATAAAGAAAGGCGAAAAACTTATATAATCGATAAGAATTTATCATCTTTTTTGCTTCTGAGGCAACTTTTTCACTATCTGTAGCTATTATTGCTGAAGCGAATCGTAACAGTATACGAGTAATATAAGTAATACGAGTAGTATGTAGGGCTATAATTTATGTTTTATAGACTTAATAGCTCAGATTTTATCAATATGAGTAATACCAGTATCATGAGTAATATACTCTTAAAAAGACAAATGCCCCAAAAGATGTCGTAAAAGGTTTCGTAAAAGGTTTCGTAAAAGGTGTCGTAACGGGGAAAATGACCTTAAAGATGACCTAAAAGAAGTCCTAAAGGAAGTGTCTGACCGACAAGGAATTACCCTACTCCTCATAAAGGCCAATGACCTAATAACAATTCAGGAAATGTCCCAAAAGATAAAGGTATCGGGAAAACCATTAAGTGTGAGCTGGCTGTCCTTCAAGAAAAAGGAGTATTGACCCGTGAGGGCGGTCGAAAGGCTGGCAGATGGTTTATAAAAGAATAGGTGCATGGCATAGTTGAGCTATAACTCGATTTTTTTAGGGCTTACAGCTCAAACTTCCATATGTGATAGCTATAAAGAGTCTGTGCTGGTTTATTAAAAAATTGCCATAATTGGCAGTTTTTTAATATAAATCTTGTGTAATAGGATTTAAATCATTACCTTTGCACCGAAAAAAGTTGCCAAGATTGGCAAAAATTTAATACAGGCAATGGAAATTAAAAGAGATCGATATCTAAGACAACTAATTGAAAGCCGTCAAAATGGCTTTATCAAAGTGGTAACAGGAATCCGCAGATGTGGCAAGTCGTATCTGCTGAACGTCTTGTTCTATCACTACCTATTAGATAATGGAGTGGCAGATGACCACATCATCCGCATAGACCTTGAAGACCGCATGAACAAAGAGCTGAGAAATCCAGACACGATGCTTCACTATGTTCATGACAGAATCAAGGACAAGGAGCTATACTACATCATTATAGATGAGGTACAACTGATGGACGAGTTTGTGGATGTGTTGAATAGTTTCCGTCATATTGATAATGCCGACACATACGTGACAGGCAGTAACTCTCACTTCCTATCATCAGACATTCCTACGGAATTTCGTGAGTTCTATTCTGCCGTTGGCGGTGACAAGCAGGATGCATGGCGTGAATATTACACCTATGGAGGTTTGCCACTTATACAGTCTTTTGAGACCGAAGAAAAGAAAATCAACTATCTGAAGGACTTGTTTGAAACTGTATATTTGGCAGACATTATTGAGAGACACAAAATCAAGAATGATAATGAACTCCGTGAGTTGGTGCTTATTTTGGCATCATCTATAGGTGCTCCATGCAATCCGACTAAATTGTCGAATACTTTCAAAAGTGTTAAGAATGTAAGCATAGGTAGTCAGACGATTTCCAATTACCTCACCTTCCTGTCCGAATCGTTCCTGCTGAATAAAGCTATACGTTACGATATAAAAGGTAAGAAATACATCAACACACTATCCAAATACTATTTCTCTGATATAGGTTTGAGAAATGCCATCTTAGATATGCGTCAACAAGAGGAAACGCACATCATGGAGAATATCATCTACAATGAATTACTTGTACGTGGTTACAGTGTTGATGTCGGAATGGTTGAAATAAAGAAGCAGAACAAGGATGGTAAGTGGGTTCGTATTCAACTGGAAGTGGACTTTATTGCCAGCCTCGGCAGTAAGAAATACTATGTGCAGTCGGCATTGTCTATACCTGACAGAGAAAAGGAAATACAGGAATCTCGCCCACTTACAAACATTAATGATTCTTTCAAGAAGGTGATTATTGTGAAAGACCACATTATGCCTCGTCGAAACGAGGAGGGAATACTCACAATCGGTCTTTTCGACTTCTTACTCAAAGAGAACAGTTTGGATTTATAATCATTCTTGTATAGCGCATAGGTTATGGTAAAGTTTTTCAAAATAATAGAGAAGATAGTCTGGGTTATTGCAGCATTGGCAATAGCTGCTGTCCTGGCAATGGTCTTCATTGGTGCTTTTGCGAATCTCGACAAAGCCCAGTTTGACTGGTCTTCTTATATTCCGTATTTCTATGGTGCAGCTGCCGTGGTTGTTCTCTATAAGATTGTTGTCCTGTACTACACATCCTTCTATCAGACAGAGATAGATGAGAAGACTGGGATGTTAGCCTCTTTGGATGAGGAGATGAAAAGGGTTCGTGCCAGTTCGCAGGAAGATTCCCTTCTTGATGCCAAATTCGAGGCTATCATGGAAGCTGTGAAACAAATTCCACAAACTGATACAGATGCTATTTTGAAAGTTCTTCAAACACGGATTCCAGAGGTTGTACAGACATTGGTTGACCAACAGGTTGATCAATATTCTGTCTGCAAATGTATCGGATGTGCTGAAAAGACGGGATCATCTGCTCAACCTTGAAGCAGAAATCAAGCGATGTCAGGAAGAAGAACGACAGAGGCGACAGGCCAATACAGAAGAGTACACTATGTTTGTATTCTCACTTGCCGGTACTCCTGTAGAAGATGTAGAGAAAGTATGTGACGTTGTGAAACTATTTATTGAGACAGGGCAAGTATCTGCCAACAAGGATTTGTGCATTCCATTGAACAAGAAACTACGCAATGCTGAGTTGAAGCAGTTCGTCTATAATATAATAAGGTATAACGGGAAAGATAATCTCGATGCCGAGTCATTCCTCCAAACAGCTTTCGGTGAGTGGTTCAGTGGAAAGAAGGAGAATATTGCCAAGAACTACTCTGTGCTGCCCAAAGACTCGTTGGTGTCAAAGGATGGCGTGGAAGCTGATTTAGAACGGTTGCGTAAAAAAATGGCTAATAGCATAATCGAATAAAGTCTATTCTTTGTGTTTTAATTCGTTGATTGAATAATTACAAAATTCTTTACATTATTAATGGCTACATACTACAGTGGATATTTTGGCGTACCTCATTCAGCATTTGAGGAAAAAGGGGTCTTAGATGGTTTCATTGGTAGAGATATGCGTCTGCATATCGATCCTCTACGTTTGAAGAATACACAGGTGCCGGAGTTTATAGGTACTTATGAAAGTGTATTTTTGAAATATTTCGATAGGTTTGCTCACTTTGTGGACGCTATGCCCAGCGAGGAAGAAGATGATACATTTTTCCCTCTCATTGTGGAAAATATGCAGTTTCCTGAAATTCCTAATGTTGGTTTGGGCTACTCCGTAAGTGGAAAGCCAGGTAAAGGCATGAATGGAAAGACAACTAAACAGATTGCAAAAACTACTGTAAAAGTGATTAAGGCAGGCATGAGAGATCCTGAACTTTTTCTATTTATGCATTTGTTTGAAAAGAATGTGGGCGCTGATAGAATAAGTGATATGGCTGTATCTATTCTACGTCATCAAATTCTTTCATACACACAAAGAGTTGCAGCAGACTTAAACATTGCAACACGTGAATATGAATTTGAAGATGTAACCTACACTGTACCATTCTATGGGGACGAACCAATGCATTTTTCCCAACCACATTATTGGCAGACTTGCCTATGGCTACATCATATGATGAGATTTCAGATGTATGTGATTATAATAAGGGCTTAGTCGGAAGAGTTTGTAAGGCTGTCCACGGAGAGTGGAAGCAGTTCTTTGAAGGTGCAGACAGAAAGAATGTACTAAAGAATGCACTTTTGAATAATCCCGAGGCATACAAAGAGGCTATCTCGTATTTTAGAAGCTTGAGTGCTGTGCCATATGATTTCTTAGAAGACAAAAAGAAATTATACTTCAAGGCTCGACTTGAGGAACTTGTTGCAAATGTCCTTGAGGAACAAGGTTCAACCAAAAAGCTAAGCCCTGAAGATGTACTTCAGAGTACAAGAAATGCATGCTTGCTTTTTAAGGAGTGTATTGAAAATCACCGTTCATACAAACTTATGTATTATGAGAAGGGTAAGGTTGCCAAATCTGAGGAATATGCACAAGAATTATTGTTTGTAATATCAGAGGCTTACTTAAAAGCTAAGGAAGTCGATATAGATATTAGTCCCGAGGCTGATACTGGCGTTGGCAAGTTAGATTTTAAGTTTTCACAAGGTTCCAACTCTCGTGTTATAATAGAAACAAAACTCTCAAATAACAAAGATTTGCTGCACGGATATGTCACTCAGTTACCTGATTACATGAATTCACAGCATGGAACATATGGGATTTATGTGGTTGTGATTGTTAATAGTAATAAGAACAAAGTTGGACAACTGAAAAAATTGAGAGAATTTGAATCAAAAAGGGATAAGAATGATTCGTCACAATACGAAATAATATTTGTAGATGCAAGAGAGAGACCTACGGCAAGTAAAAAATAGTGTTCCCACATAAGGATGACTATATTCTGACTCAAAGTACAAATTATAACCAATTATATTTGCATAGGTACAGAAATCTTAATACCTTTGCACCAACAAAAGAAAGAAATACAGAGAAAAGGACAAAGAAGAATAGGAAGAGCATCGCACGGATGCTTATCGATAGTTATTGTGGGACAACATCCAAGATGCTTATGGTGTTCCTTATTTGTACCAAGACTTTCATAAATCGCTGATTATCAGCACATGTTAGATTTGAGGAGGTAAAATAAAATGTTGATTTACAGTATATTGTAAGCGGTGCGGCTATTCAGTCGCACCGCTTTTTGCTTTCTCCCTCAATAACAATTCAAACCCTTTTAGTGTTTATTATCTTCTCCAAACAGCAGCTTCAACTGCTTGTCAAAGTCACTCATGATTTCACGGTCCTGAATGACACGGAACTTGTCATATTCAGTAAGTGCCTTTTCTACCGCCTGTTCGTGAGTCACACGTCCAGCATCTGGAAGCAAAGGACGGTTATTCAAATCCATGTAGCGCTGTAGGAGAGCCGACCAGTCTGCCATTGTCATCAAGATATGGTCTTCTGCGCGTTGCTCTGCAATGTCTATG
>CADCDK010000020.1 GCA_902800185.1 uncultured Prevotellaceae bacterium | reverse complement strand
GTTAAATCTTCGCCTCGTTCTAATGCTCAAGAAACTACCAAAATCATTTTTCTACCTTTATAGGTGCATCTTATTGGTATACAGTATTTTGCAAAAACGTAACACTGGTTTAACCAGCATCAGTATTCCTGCCTCTGTGATGACCATTGGAATTGCTGCATTCCAAGACTGCGGCAGCATGACCAGCATCACCATTGAGGATAGCGAGACACCATTGACCATGTCAGGAGCTTGGTATGAACGTCCTCTCTTGAGTCCGGCCTCCACCATTTACATTGGCCGTGACCTGACACTGACAGGAGAAAATAATCCACTCCTTTCTGAGGTCACCAGCGTGGAGTTTGGTCCGAAGGTGACCACCATTAATCCTTCGTTGTTCTATACTAATAAAAAACTTGCCAGCATCACCTTTGGCAGTGGTGTGACCACTATCGGTAATAGTGCTTTCCAAGAATGTTCAGCTCTCACCAGCATCACCATTGGTAGTGGTGTGACCACTATCGGTGACGACGCTTTCAAAAGCTGTTCAGCTCTCACCAGCTTCACCATCCCCGCCTCTGTGCAAACCATCGGTGATCAGGTGTTCTTCTACGTTGACGAGATGAAAAACTTCACCATTGAGGACGGTAGCACCCCGTTGACCATTGGCGACCTCGGATGGGGTTTCTCAGGTGAGAACTTCTATTTAGGCCGCGATGTCACCTACACCTCTACCCTCAATGGACAGTTAGTTTTCAGCAATACACAGCACGTGACCGTTGGTCCTAAAGTTACGACGCTGAACAACAACATGTTCTACTATCGAGACAGAATCAAGTCTGTAGATTTAACCCAAGCAACCAGCCTGACGACGATTGGTGACAATGTATTCTACCACTGCGACTCATTGGAGAACATTACCATTCCCGCCACTGTGACGAGCATCGGCTATGAGGCATTCTTATATACCGACAGGCTGAACAACGTCATCTTTGAGGATGGCGATGCCACACTGACCATGGACAGCAGTATTGGTTCTGGTCTTTGCGGTCAGTCCATGTATCTCGGTCGTAACATTAGTGGTCCGACAACACGCTTCGTTTGGACAGACTGTAAGACTTTGACCGTTGGTCCGAAGGTGACGACACTCTATGCCAACATGTTTAAGGAGTCGGCTTTGGAGACGATTGATTTGACCAATGCCACCAGTCTGACGACCCTCGGTGCAGACGTTTTCGGCAATTGCGCAAATCTTACAAACGTAAAGGTGGGATGGCTGACACCTCTTGCCATCGACGACAACGCATTCAATGGAAGCATCACACATGAGGAAGAAGCGTATGCAACTTTGAATGTTCCCGCTGGAACCAAGGCTGCCTACGCCGCTGCCGACGGATGGAAGAACTTTGAGCACGTTGCTCACTGGTCAACTCTCGTCACGCTGACCGCTTCTGCCCATGGCTCTATCGCCACAGACGAGGCAACAGCCAGCAACGGCACTGAGCAGTATCGCCAGCCGAAGGAGGATGCAGTGGCATATACACTGACAGCCGATACCGGCTATGAGCTGACCGCCCTGACCGACAACGACGAACCTGTAAGCCCGCTGCCCGCACTCGGTGAGCAGCAGACCCGCACCAATGCGGAAGGCGAAGAGTTCGTGACACTCAATGCTACGTTCTCTGCCATCAGCTACACACTGAACTATGAACTCGCAGGTGGCTCTGTGGCTACAGCCAACCCCGCCAACTACACGATTGAGAGTGCAGCTATCACCCTCAACAACCCCACCAAGAACGGCTACACCTTCAGTGGTTGGAAGCTCAACGGCGAGGGCGACGCTATGATGGAGGTGACCATTGCTGCCGGCAGCACAGGCAACAAGTCCTACACCGCCACTTGGACACCGATTGAATATCAGATTGCACTGACCCTCGACGGAGGCTCGGCAGAGAATCCCGCTACCTATACCATCGAGAGCGAAGCCATCACCCTCACCAACCCCACCAAGACAGGTCATACCTTCAAGGGATGGAAGCTGAACGGCGAGGGCGACGCACTGATGGAGGTGACCATCGCTCATGGCAGCACAGGCGACAAGGCCTACACCGCCACTTGGCAGATTAACCAATATACCATCAGCTTCAACAGCAACGGCGGAACTGAGGTCGATGCCATCAAGCAGGACTATGCTTCTGAGGTGACGGCTCCCGATGACCCGACCCGCACAGGCTACACCTTCGCAGGATGGACTCCCGCAGTTCCCGAAACGATTCCCGCAGAGGACATCGAGCTGACAGCCCAGTGGACCATCAACCAATACACCATCACGTTCAACAGCAACGGCGGAACTGAGGTTGACGCTATCCAACAGAACTACGCTTCTGAGGTGACGGCTCCCGCCAACCCGACTCGCGAGGGTTATACCTTTGCAGGATGGGATGCCGAGATTCCCGCAACTATTCCCGCACAGAACGTGACCATCAATGCTACGTGGACAGCAATTGTTTACACACTGTCCTACAACCTGGATGGTGGTGACGTAGCAACAGCCAACCCAACAAACTACACCATAGAAAGTGAAACCTTCACACTGAACAACCCGACACGCGACGGCTATGACTTCCTCGGATGGACAGGCACAGGACTTGATGCCGCCACTGAGAGCGTAGTCATCGCTACGGGCTCTACGGGCGACCGCTCGTACACCGCTACATGGGGCAAGAAGAGCTTCACCGTCAGCATCACCGGCGGTGGCGTGACTGCCGACAACTACTCACCGATGTATGGCGACAACGTTGTCATCACCATCGAAGAGGACGAGGATCGCACGCTGAACACGCTGACCGTGAACGGTGATGACGTGACGGCAGAGGTTGCCGACAACCAGTACACCATCAGCAACGTCACTGGCAACGTAACCGTAGTGGCAACATTCAATGCTACGAAGGAGTTCATCACACTCGCCACTTCAACGGCAACATTCAGCTGCCCGCAAGACCTGAACTTCACCGGCAGTGACCTGAAGGCTTACATCGCCGCTGGTTACAACAAGAGCGAGAACACAGTGCTCCTGGTTCGCGTCTATGACGTTCCCTCCGGAACGGGTCTGATCTTAAAGGGCACTGAGGGATCTACCTACAAGATTCCTTACACCACTTCTCAGTCTTACTACGTGAACATGCTGAAGGCTAAGCTCACCGCAGGCGACGTAGCTGTGACCGAGGGCGAGAAGAGCAACTTCCTGCTCAACAAGGATGCTCAGGGAGTATTTGGTTTCTATGCTCCAAGCGCAACTGCCACACTGGGTGCCCAGAAAGCCTACCTGCAGGTTCCCACAACGTTTGTTGCCGGAGCACGTGAGGTTCACTTCATCTTCGAGGAAGATGCCATTACCGGTATCGACCAGTTCGAGATGCTCGGCGGTCGCGTCAAGAGCAACAGCATGTATAACCTGAACGGTCAGAAGGTGGAGAATCCGCAGACCAAGGGTGTATATATCGTGAACGGCAAGAAGAGAGTCATTAAATAAGAAAGGAGTATGACAATGAAAAAGGTATATAGAAAACCTAGCATCAGGGCGATGGAGGCAATCACCGTCTCCCTGATGGAAGTCTCTCCTCTCCAAGAGGCTGAAACCACCGGTGGTGGCGGTATTTATCCCGATGAGCCACCAGTGAATACAGGATTGTCCCGTGAGCACCACAGCGTGTGGGACGAGTAAACGTATCAACTTCGATAATTAACCAGCCCGAAGAGGTGACAACACGATCACCGCTTCGGGCTTTTCGTTTTCCCATGCGTCTTCACAGGGATTGACAAAAGAAATTCGGCATTTTCTTTGCGTAACCCCCTATTTTTCACTACCTTTGCAAAACACAAAACAAATCAAACACAGTGAAAACATGAAACTAAAGACAAATCTTATGGCTGTCCTCGCTATGACAGCCACAATGGGCATGCACGCACAAAAGCCCATGACTGCCCCCGCTGGAGGTAAGGTCATCAGTGACGAACTCATCGGAATCTTCTTCGAGGATATCTCCTCCTCTGCCGATGGTGGACTGTACGCAGAACTGTTGCAGAACGGTTCCTTTGAATACAATGCCAACGAGCGCGACGAGTGGGGACCCGCTACGGCATGGAGACTGCTGCGCCCCGGGCACTCCTTAGGATACATGGAAGCCCGTATGGACAGCCCCATCCACCCGAACAACCCCACGTACATGAGACTCCACGTGGAGCGCGTCAAGGAATTCTACGACTACAACGGATGGAAAGGTGTGGGCCTGCAGAACGAAGGCTTCAAGGGCATCAGCGTGAAGGCTGGCAAGAAACTCGACTTCTCGGTCTTCCTGCGCAACGTGGAGGGCGCACCCAAGAACATCCGTGTGGTGCTGTTGGAGCCCCGGGAAAGGGGGAAGGAAGCCCAAGTGCTGGGCGAAGCTACCCTTCGCAATGTGGGCGACAAGGCATGGAAACGCTATGAGGCCACACTCACACCCAACGCCGACTGCCAGAAGGCTGTCCTGCAACTGCTGGTGCTCGACCAAGGCACTATTGACATGGACATGGTTTCGCTAATGCCGCAGGAGACGTTCAAAGGACATGGCCTGCGTCAGGATCTGGCACAGGCTCTGGCCGAGCTGCAGCCGAAGTTCATGCGCTTCCCCGGTGGATGTGTGGTACACGGTGGCGGTGACGGATTCTGGAATACCTACCGCTGGAAGACCACCATCGGTCCCAAGGAACAACGCCGACAACTGAAGAACACATGGGGCTACCACCAGTCGATGGGACTGGGCTACTATGAATACTTCCAGTTCTGCGAAGACCTTGGCATGGCTCCCCTACCCATCCTCCCCTGCGGTGTGAGCTGTCAAGGCACCAACGGCGGCTGGGGCATGAAAGGACAGGCACAGGACGTGGCTCCCATGTCGGAAATGGACGAGTGGGCACAGGATGCGCTGGATCTCATTGAGTGGGCCAACGGCGACCCCGCCACATCGAAGTGGGCCAAGATGCGTGCTGACGCCGGTCACCCCGCACCCTTCGGCCTGAAGTATCTGGGACTGGGCAACGAGGAGAAAATCACACCCGAGTTCTGCGAGCGTTTCAAGTATATATATAATAAGGTAAGGGAAGCACATCCGGAGATTGTCATTGTCGGTACCGCCGGTCCTGGCTCTCACCCGGGCAATCCCGACTTGGACAACGGCTGGAAGCTGGCAGAAGAAATCGGACTGCCCATCATCGATGAGCACTACTACGAGAACCGCGACTACTTCCTCACAAGCCGTCAGTACGACCAGTACCCGCGCACCCGCAAGACAAAGGTCTATCTCGGCGAGTATGCCGCCAAGGACAAGAAACTGATTGACGCACTGGCCGAGGGTCTGTACCTGCTCCATGTAGAGCGCAACGGCGATGTTGTCTGCATGACCTCGTATGCCCCGCTCTTCGCCAAGAAGGATGCCACGAACTGGAACCCCGACCTCATCTATTTCGACAACGAGCGTCCGTTCCTCACCTGCAGCTACTATGTGCAGCAAATGTTCGGACAGTCGGCAGGACAGTACTACTACGGCGACTGCGTGAAGTTTGAAGGAGACAAGGCCAAACTGGTGCAGCCCGTGGAGAAATGCCTCTATGGACAGTCGGTAGTGCTGAACACCCAAACACGCCGCCTCTATGTGAAGCTCTGCAATGCCAGTGCCGAGCCGAAGACCGCCAAGCTCAACCTCTCACGCTTCAAGACAATGAAGCCCGAGGCTACCATCACAACTCTTAGCGGACAGCCCGACGAAGAGAACAACTACGAGCAGCAACCCATCGCTCCGCAGAAGAAGACCATTCAGCTGGAAAAGAAAAGTACAATGGAACTGCCGCCCTACTCTTTCATCATGATTGAAGCAGAGCTGTAATAACAAAAAAGGAAAAAGACATTGCCTTACGGCGATGTCTTTTTCGACCAATAGCTCATGTTTCAGCCTGCAATTTGAGCTATACGCCTAATTTTCATATCACGTCACTTCTGCTTTTAACCGAAAACGTCTGCGGAAGCGCATGACCTCCGCAGACGTCTCATGTTATGGTCTTATGACAAAATTGTTTACTTCACCACTACCTTTTTGCCGTTCTTAATGATGATGCCCTTATAGCCATCGGCCACTCGTTGTCCATTGAGATTGAAAATGGGCCCCTGAGCTGCTGTTTGGTCGGACAGCACACGATAAATCCCCGTCACCTCATTGGCAAACTGCAGTTCAGTGATCCAAAGTTTTGACCCCGGTGCCGATGCACCGCTACCCTCAGTGCTGGAGCTCATACCGCTAACACTTGAGGTGATGTCGATATAGAAAGCCTCAATGTCCCACCCACGATTAGAAGACATGTTGCCATTCTCGTCTACAGACAGGTCGATGTAGCCGTAGGTCCAGTCTGTCGCAGCCTCGGTGATTTGCTTACGGAACTTCACAGTACGAGTCACATTCTTCTTAATCACTAAATCCTCATTGAACTGGATAAACACCTGTGCTACGTCATCGCCCACGGGTTGGTATTTATACCAGAAGGTGAGATAACGTGCCGGGATGCTTTTGCAGGGTACTCCCTGCTCATAGTCCTTGCCACTCATCTTTGACAAGAAGTTGTCGGTGACCAGTAGCGATGTGGTGAAAACCTCGCCCGACATACCAGCCACAGACATATCAACGGTCTTCGACTCGAGCAAAGCCGCCGTGGAGCCAGCAGTACGGCCCTCTGCCTTCGTCACGCAACCAGGAACCAGAATATTGAATGTGTCCCAATAGCCCGATGGTGATGTGTAGCTTCCGCCACCCATCTCTGTGGGGAGGTTACGCTCCTCCCACTCAGCAAAGTTTCCGTTGGGTACCTGCGAAATAGGATATGGTGTCGACGCGCTGACAGGATCGGCTGTGCAGATTCCACTCTCTAAGTTGAAGGTGAACGTCACGTTGTAGATGTCGCTTTTCGTCACAGTGAAGGTGAAGTTCTTCCCATCCTGACCGCCAATGCCCCAGTTCACATCCCAACTGTGGTTTTGCACCACCTTGTATTCATACGTTGTCCCTGCATCCAGCGCCACATTGTTCTTCACCAACTGGTAGTTGTTTCCGCCAATGGGAGTCATATCATTGCTTGTGTCTGCCGTATCCCATCCCCATCCTTCCGGGCCGGAACCGAATATTGCAGACGAGCCACAGACGGTATATACATTTTCTGCCGACGCATAGTCAAACGCCAGGTCGGTGATGAAGAGCTGCGAGCCTTCTTGTGTCACATTGCTGAAATCGTTGTCTTGTGTATAATTGCTCATACCGGTAAGACTTGAAGTTGCCTCAATATACAGGCTGGTAGGAGTAAAGTTCAGCAGGTTGCCGTGGTCGTCACTTTGAGTGAGGTCTATCTCTACCTTTCTCCATTCTCTGACCGCTTCCGTAAAGGTTGCTGTAGTCCTCCACTTTGCAGTAGAGTTGTGCCTGTCTCCTTGCCACAGGTTGATATACACCCTGCCCTTGTCACCGCTTACAGGATTGTATTTGTACCAGAAGGTGAACTTCGTAGGCTGTCCTTTAAAAGGAATACCGTTTGTGGGTTCTCCCTCGGTGAAGGCTGTCAGGAAGTCTCCTAACATGAGTATGGAAGTGTACATGGTTTCGTCGCCGTCTCCCATGTTCACCGTGAACTTCTTTGTCGTGAGCAGGGCAGCCGTAGAGCCTGCCGTGCGTCCCTCCACCTTTTCACATGAGCCCGGCGCGAGTGAGTTCAGGCAATCCCATCCGCCTGTAGGTCTGGCGTAAGTGCCGCCTCCAAATTCTGTTGGAATACTACGGTTCTCCCAACTTGCAAAATTCCCGTTGGGAATGTCCTGTGCTCTCGCCTGCATGGAAAGTAGCACAACCAATAGAGTAAAAATCGTTGTTCTCATAATCGTGATTCTTTTAGTGAATAGCCACCTGTCTTCATAACTAAATACGTATTTAAGTTGAATGTTCTGGGGGTAAAGGTACAACTTTATTCTCAATTATAGTGCAATTTACTCGTTAAAATAACGAAATGCGAACAGGCATGCGCCATTTCGGGCCAGCGAATTATCACCAAGTGCAACCTACGTTCTCCAAGAGCCATAGATTTGTCACCCTAAAAGCACTCGTATCATCAGTTGAGAACAATGGGCTTTCAAAGTGAAAAAATTCAAATCACGAAGCACAGCTCTTAAGTTGTCAAAGCAGACAGTTCTGTTCGTAAGAATAGGGCTGTCTTTTTATGTATATACAATGTATGTACAACTTTTGCCATATACGGGAAGATAAGTACAAAAAGCAAACCGCAAAACACCTTTATTATCAGTGCTTTGCGGTCTATTTCTATTGTTGGGTGCCCGCACGGACTCGAACCGTGGACATTCAGAACCACAATCTGACGCTCTAACCAACTGAACTACGGGCACCATCATGTCTGCTGATGAGGAACTGCCAAAGAGTTATGCCTCAAAAGCGGATGCAAAGATACGGGATTTATTTGGATTGACCAAATAAATCCCGTTTTTTTTCTTTTCACTTTCAATTTTTTCCTTTTTCAGAGCCTGCTATCCATACGAAATAGGATTGCGGCTCTTTATCTGGAGGAAGAAGAATTAGTTCTTGGCGGGCTCTGCAGGTGCTTCCTGCTTGGCTGCAGGCGCATCCTTCTGTGCGTCAGCCTCTGGCTTAGCCTGCTGACCTGCACCGAATCCCTGTGTATTGGTGGGGTTGGTTGTCATGGTTTCAGTAGCAGCCTTCTCAAGCACACTCTGATCAGTGGCAGCCGTCGGTGCAACATATGCACATACAACGCTCAGCACAACCATTGCCACAGCAAGTCCCCATGTCGTTTTTTCTACGACATCAGTAGTTTTACGTACGCCCATGATGGCGTTAGAGGCAGAGAAGTTTGAAGCCAAACCACCGCCTTTAGACTCTTGAATCAGCACAATTCCAATCATCAGGAATGATGCCAGTACAATGAGAATAATGAATAATGTGTACATTTTTCTTTTCTGTTTTTATTGTTATTATTTTATTTATTTTCCATTGCTGTTCCGTATCAATTTTTCCAAGAAACGGATTTGGTCTGCAAAGTAAGCATTTTTTTTTGGATAATTCAAATTTAAACGCTGAATAATTTCTAAAGCGCGCGAATATCTGCCTTGTTTGATATAAATCTTGGCTAAAGTCTCGGTAAAATATCCTTCTTCATTCTCTTCCTGCTGCTCTTCTTCCTCATTGATCTGCGGCATGAATTCAGGTTCTTCCTTGAGCTGTATCTTTCCTCCTTCTTTGTTAATGAAGTCGTCGATCAAGGTTTGTCCCTTCAGCAGAGGTTGCTCTTCTGCGGCTTGTTGCTCCTCTCCTTCCACTTCAAGCAGATAGGATACATAGTCAACAGCTGCGTCCGCAGGCGTAGGCTTGCGCTTTGCTGTGGCGGGTTCTTCTTCGGTTTGGGGAATAGAGTTGAGGAAAGTGTCGATGAGAGAGATGGTCCGGCTCCCCTGTCTTTCGCCTTTCGATGGCTCTTTTGGGGTCTCCTGTGAAGACGAATGAAGCTGATAGTGAGCCGCTTCCACAAGATTGAAGATGACCTTTCGGTTTGTGATGTAGATGGCGGCCTTGCGGAGTTCCTCATCGAAACTTGAGTCGTGGAGCAGATACAGGTTCTGCAGCATGAGGATTCGGGCTGTCTGGTAGTACGGATGGAGTGCAAGCAGGCTTCGGAGATCGTAGAGGGTCTCCTTGTTCATGAGTTCTGGATGTTTCAACAGCTGTATCAGCTCCATTTCCTTAGATTGTTTATTTGACCGCTTACCAGTTGGCCACGGTAGCATTGAATATCTGTTCGGTAATTTCTTTCACCATCTGATTGACGAGTTCTTCCTGTACGGAGTTCAGTGACTGTGTGGACTCATAGACAGCGGTAGCCGTGAACTGCTTTTCAAAGTCCTCGGAGTGCTTCACATTGTTGGTGAATCTCACGTTGACCGTCATCGCCAGTTCCACCTGCGAAGAGTATCCCTCACTGGAAATACCTTTGTTTCGCTGGGTGTACTGCGTTATCTCGCCTTCAATCTTCAGGTCGCCATTCCGTTTCACTTGAATGAGCTTGGTATGGTTCGCGAATATATCTTTCAGCTCATTGTTGAAGATGGGTCCCATAGGTCCCCAGACATAGCTTGCCCGAATGGGGAAGTCTGCTATCTGTATGGTTTTTGTCTTTGTATAGTCGATGCTTGCTCCATTGAACTTGTAGCTGACGGAACAGGAAGATGAGAGTAACAGGACAAAAAGGAGCAGAGGCAAGACGTAGCGCAAGCGTCTGCCCACGCAAAGCCCCGTGTGATGAATCGTTTGTCTTTTCATTTTCTCTGCCTTTTTCTTTTTATATATGTATCTTTCTCTCTCCCAATTCCTCATTTATCCAATCCGAATTGCTTCAAACGACGATAGAGCGTGCGGTCACTGATTCCCAACTCCTGTGCGGCTTTCTTTCGGTTTCCCCCGTTTCGGTCGAGTGCCTTTTCAAGCAGTTGTCTGCCCATGTCATTCAGGTTCAGGCTCTCGGGTTCGCTGATCTCCTCAGCTTCTGCCTCTTCCAATTGTGGACTTGAAGCAGAGATACGGGAGTTGAGGGTGGTTTGCACGCCCGTCACATCAACTGCTTGTATCGGATGCTGGAAGCCTGTGGCTCCGTTCAGTCCACGTGCTTCATCGAGTTGTTTGCGCAGGCTGTTCATATCACGACGCAAGTCGGAAACGTTTCCACGCAGTTCGTAGAGAATCTTGTAGAGCAATTCACGCTCAGTCTCATAGGAATGATCGCCCTTTTCACCCACAACGGCCAATTGCATGCTTTCAGGGTCGCGCGGAATGAAGTGACTCAATGCCTCGGCATCAATCTCTCGTTTCTCAGAAAGAACGGAGATCTGCTCGGTGATGTTCTTCAGCTGTCGCACGTTGCCGGGCCATTTGTAGCTGAGCATCAGTTGGCGGGCCTCATCGGTCAGTGTGATGCGCGGCAGATGATACTTCTCCGCCATCTGCATGGCAAAGAGACGGAACAAAAGAATGATGTCCTCGCCCCGGTCTCGCAGTGCCGGCATCTGAATGGGGATAGTGTTCAGTCGGTAGTAAAGATCCTCGCGGAACCGGCCCTCACTAATGGCTTTCTGTATGTTGACGTTGGTTGCCGCCACAATGCGCACATTGGTCTTCCGGATTTCCTGACCTCCTACACGGATGTACTCTCCAGTTTCAAGCACACGCAACAGCCGGGCCTGTGTCGCCATAGGAAGCTCTCCCACCTCATCGAGGAAGATGGTACCTTTGTTGGCAACGCCGAAATAGCCCTCGCTCTCGCCAATGGCACCCGTGAAAGAACCCTTTTCGTGTCCGAAGAGCTCAGAGTCGATGGTACCTTCAGGAATGGAACCGCAGTTGATGGCAAAGTAGCGCTCACGGCGGCGTGGCGAGTTGTCGTGAATCAAACGAGGAATAATCTCCTTTCCCACTCCACTTTCTCCTATGATGAGCACAGAAAGATCCGTGGGCGCGACCTGCAAGGCCACGTCTAACGCACGGTTCAGACCATCGCTATTGCCAACAATGTTGTACCGTTGTTTTACCTTCTGTAGTTCAGATGTGTTCATAAGAGGTGACAAAATTACACAAAATATTCGAGATAACTGCAATTTGGGCAGAAAATAATTTGCAAAAGCTTCACTTGAATGCGTCAACAAGCTACCGCATGGGGAGTTTGATGAGCAGCAACCCGATGGCCGTCCACACAATTTCCCGTAGTCGGACAACCAGTGCCACAAAGATACCGGCACTGGTGGTCAGTCCGAGTCCGACTGCCGACATCAGGAAGCCTCCCTCCCTGCCACCCAGTTGCAACGGGAAGAAAAAAAGAAGATTCGCAAACAGAGAGGTAAAGGCCAAGATGAGCACACAGTCAAGATAGTCGGGGGCAGGCATGAGAACCAACAGGATGAAGTAGATTTCGAGTGCCGAGCATACCCTGCACGCAAGTTCGAGCAGCACACAGCCTATAAATGTCCATGGGTTCTGTCGATGCAAGGCCGCTATTTTCCTGTCAATGTCATCAAGTTGCTCACGCCGTTGTTCAATCAAGCGTTGTGCCCAGCCTTTGATAAAAGGGATATATCCTAATACGCTCATGGCTCTTACGGCCAAGCCTCGCCGATAGCCTACGACGAAGAACCAAATACCCAATGCGCAGAAAGCGGTAACAGCAACGAGCAAAAGACCCGTTGCAACATCAATGGGCTTGGTCAGGAGGAAGAGCACCACAGACAGGAGCCAGAACCAGAAATGACTGAAGATGTGGGTCATCACATAGAGGATCACCGATGCCGTGGCACGCTCTGTGCCGATATGTGGTGCCAGCTCCATGATACGATAGGGTTCTCCGCCCATCAGTCCTCCCGGTGTGGCGTAGTTCAGCGCAAAACCGCTGACGGTAATCTTGTATAGCCAAGGAAAGCTCACCCGCTGCCCTTTTTCTGCCAAAAGGATAGTACCTTCCTTACCGGTGTCATGGGAGGTGGGGGCATGTATGATCAGCCACCAGGCGGTCGTATTGAAGATATAAAGAAACGCCCACAGAACGACAACGGCGGCAAACCAATAACCTGTCTGGCTGATGCCTTGCCACACCTCGTCATAGTCCAGTTGTGTTACCATGATGGCAAGCACAACCAGACCAAAGCCAAGGAAACAGTTCTGATAGCGCTGATTCTTCACAGCCGTTCTTTTATGCTGTTCTCGTGTTTCTTGGGAATGGAGAACCTCACCTTCTCACTCTCGTCACGCTTTTCGTGATAGAGTTTGGGCAATGGATTTGCCATGGGTGCATCATAGGTCTGGCGGTTGCGCCAAACATCAATGGCCGCATAGATGGCCTGGCGCATGGGTGCTTCGCTGAGCTCTGTCTGAGCAGTGTTTGCGAAGGGAGACAAAGCGGGTTCTGTCACGACCACGCTGAGTCCTGTCAACAAGCGGACAGCACGATCATCTGCAAGGGCTTTGAGCGGTGCCATTCCCTGATCGTGATACATGGCCAGCACACCATCGAAGGCATCATAGTGTCCCATGCCAAAGAAATCAACGGCAGCATAGGGCCCGAATACGTTGACACGGTTCTCCTCCAGTTGTTTCAGAGCAGGCACAATCGTATTCTGTTCCTCTGCTCCGTCAGCATTGGGATTGAGTGCCATCACAGCCACGCGCGGATTGGAGAAGCGCCAATCGCGACGCAGAACCTCGAAAAGACGTGTGACGGTTGTCACGATATTCTCTTCTGTCACCTTCGCAGCAACCTCCTTCAGGGCGATGTCGGATGTCAGGAATGCCATGCGAAGCGACTCGGTCAGCAACAGGCTGATAGACTTCCCCTCCTCGCCCAAAGTTTTTTCGAGAAACGCCTGATGCCCAGAGAATCCGGCAGCCTCACTACGATCCAGCGGAGCTGTCACCAATACGTCACATAGGCCTGCCTTGACATCGGCCACAGCCCGTTTCAGGGCCTTCACACCTGCTGTTGCCGACTCCTTCGTTGCCGTTCCGAGTTCCACCTTCACCTCGTCATCGACACAAGCCAACAGGTTCACACGTCCATCGCGTGCTTCCTCTGCCTTGCTGATAATTGTGAAGTTGGCCTCCATATTCAGCGCATTGCGGTGGTAAGCCGCCACCTTGGGCGAGCCATACACAACAGGTGTGCAGAGTTCGAGCAACTCCGGTGCTGCAAAAGTTCTAAAAATCAGTTCATATCCGATACCATTGGTATCACCTTGCGTGATAGCCACGCGTACTTTTCTTTCTTCCATGTTATTTTGTTTTTTGGATGAGTCTTATGAGTCCTATAGGACCTATGAGTCTTATGAGTCTTATGAGCCTTATGAGACCTATGAGACCTATGAGCCTTATGAGACCTATGAGTCCTATTCCCCCTTCCTGGCTGTGCTCAGCAAGCCGCAGGCGGCGAAGATGTCCTGTCCTCGACTGGCACGGATGGTGGTAAACAGGCCATGAGCCGTCAAGTAATCTCGCAGGCTCTCCATGCGCTTCTCGTCGGCACCGTGCAAAGGAACATCGGGAATCTGGTGGAAGCGAATCAGGTTGATGCGGCAGTCCATTCCTTTCAAGAGCTTGACCAGCTCACGGGCATGCAACTGCGAATCATTCACTCCGCCAAACACGATGTATTCAAATGAGAGGCGGCGCTGGTGGGAGAAGTCGTACTGCCGCAACAGCTCCACGACCTCTGCGATGGGCATGCCCTTCTCTGCAGGCATCAGTTGCAGGCGCTGCTCATGAATGGGCGAATGGAGGCTGATGGCCACGTGGCATTCACTTTCCTCGATGAAACGCTTCAGCTTACCACGCACGCCAACCGAGCTCACGGTGATACGTCGCGGACTCCATGCCCAACCGTAGTCGGCGGTGAGTATCTCTGTAGCACGCAGGACATTGTCGAGGTTGTCCATAGGCTCTCCTTGTCCCATCATGACAATATTGGTGAGTCTATCCCTCTCTGGCAATGAATAGATCTGGTTGAGGATGTCGGTGACAGAGAGGTTTCCCTCCCATCCTTGCTTGCCTGTCTGACAGAACAGGCAGTTCATCTTGCATCCCACCTGACAGGACACACACAGGGTTGCGCGGTCGCCATCGGGAATCATGACTGTCTCCACGAACTTCGGGGACTCCAAGGAGTTGACAGGGAACAGATACTTGATGGTGCCATCCTGAGAATACTGTGCATCCACAGGTGCGGAGCACCCTATTTCACATACCTCGGCAAGCCGTTCACGGTTTTGTTTGGAGATATTGGTCATCTCATCTATCGAGGTTACGTGCTGCTCATAGATCCACTTGGCCATCTGTCCACCCGTAAACGCAGGCATCCCCAACGACTTCGCCAGCTCCTTTAGTTCGGCAAGCGTCATTCCCAGCAATATCCGTTTCTTCTGTTTTTCCATCATTCTTCAACTTTCATCTATCAACTTTTCTTCACTCCCACAATCTGCGTCTTAGGCAAATCGGCATTGCGTCGGTTCACCACGGTAACGACACTCTGGGCAAGCGAAAGGAAAGACTGTCCCGTCACGGTATCAACATGAAGGGCAGCGGGCTCGCCTGCATCACCACTCTCACAGATACTCTGCACAATGGGGATCTGTGCCAACAGGGGCACCTGCATTTCCTCTGCCAGTTGGCGGCAGCCCTCTTTCCCGAAGAGGTAGTAACGGTTTTCTGGCAGTTCAGCCGGCGTAAACCACGCCATGTTCTCTACCAGGCCCAGGATGGGCACCTGCACCTTGTCGTTGCGATACATGTCGATACCCTTGCGCGCATCCGCCAGCGCCACCTGTTGCGGCGTGGAGACGATGACCGCTCCCGTGATGGGAAGCGTTTGCAGGAGTGTCAGGTGAATGTCACTGGTTCCCGGCGGTGTGTCCAGGATGAAATAGTCGAGCTCTCCCCAGTCGGCATCGGCAATGAGCTGTTTCAAAGCCGAAGTTGCCATACCGCCGCGCCAAAGGGTTGCCGTGTCGGGACTGACAAAGAAGCCGATGCTCAGCAGCTTCACACCATATTTCTCAACGGGCACGATGAGTTGCCGTCCGTCTTTCTCTACAGCATACGGGCGCACGTCTTCCACGCCAAACATCTTGGTCATCGACGGGCCGAAGATGTCAGTGTCGAGCAGGCCCACCTTGTACCCTAAACGAGCTAAGGCAATGGCAAGATTGGCTGAGACCGTGGATTTACCCACCCCGCCCTTGCCAGAGCTGACGGCAACGATGTTTTTCACCCCCGGGAGCATCTTCCCCACCTCGGGACGGGGCTTCGTCTTGAACTCCGTGCGGATTTCTACATCGATGTCTTCGCCACAGTGGTAATGGATGGCAGCCTCGGCCGACTTGACCGTTGACTTCAGGAACGGATCGGTGTCGCGGGGGAATACGAGTTCGACCCTGACGTGCCAACGTCCCTCACCCTTGTTCACCACCGGTGTGTCGGCAAGCATCTCGCTCTCCACCAGATTCTTTTTCGTACCCGGATACATCACCGTCTGCAATGCATCCACTACCATCTTGGGATATAGTGTCTCTGTCATCTTCACGAAATTTTCTGCAAAAGTACTGAAATAATTGCTTACTTTCAAATATTTTGCCTGCCACTTTCACGAAA
Source organism: uncultured Prevotellaceae bacterium (assembly GCA_902800185.1). Lineage (GTDB taxonomy): Bacteria > Bacteroidota > Bacteroidia > Bacteroidales > Bacteroidaceae > Prevotella. The sequence continues at coordinate 21,346 of CADCDK010000020.1, read as the reverse complement.
AGCCTTCCCATTGCTCGTTTTTTTGCTTATTTTTTGCTACATTTGCAACCTCAATCAAAGAAATATGCGAAACACATTCTATATATATATCATCGCCAGCCTGTTACTGGCGACATTTGCCGGACATGCAAAAGCCGACGACGTTGTGTGGTATAACGGAAAGGGAGCCGTCTGCTATAGCGTGCAGGATCATGTGGCTCCTGTCGTCAAAGTAGCGCTCAACATGTTCAGCGACGACATGAAGGCTGTCACCGGCCATCGGGCCGAACAGCGCAACAACGCCCCGATAGACATCATCGAGCTCGACATGCTCACCAACAAGGAGTTCAAGAAGCTCCACAAGCGCCGGCTTCCCTATGAGAAAATCATTGCCAAGCGCGAGGCATTCTATATCGGTTGCCACGGCGGACGACTGGTGGTAATCGGCAGCGATGCCCGCGGCACGGCCTACGGCATCCTGGAACTGTCGCGCATGGCAGGCGTGTCGCCGTGGGTATGGTGGGGCGACGTGGTACCCGAGAAGCGGCAGACCCTGCAGACAAGCACGGACTTCTCCACCCTGCAATGGCCGTCGGTGGCCTATCGTGGCATCTTCATCAACGACGAAGACTGGAGCCTGCGCGTATGGGCACACCAAAGAATGGACAAGCAACTGCCCAAAGGCAGCATCGGACCGCGCACCTATAAGAAAATCTTCGAACTCCTGCTACGCCTGAGAGCCAACACCCTTTGGCCGGCCATGCATGAAGGCACCACACCCTTCTTCCTGGTCAAGGGGAATCGTGAAGTGGCTGACTCCTGCGCCATCGTGATCGGTTCAAGCCATTGCGAGCCGATGCTACGTAATAACACCGGCGAATGGCACCCACAGCGCATGGGGGATTACAACTATATCACTAATAGCCAGCGCGTGCAGGACTACTGGACCGCGCGACTGAAGGAGACAGCCCACATGGAAGTCCTTTACACATTAGGCATGCGCGGCATACACGACGGCCCGATGGAAGGCGTAAAGACACTCGATGAGAAGACGAAAGCCCTGCAACAGGTCATCGACGACCAACGACAACTGCTCACAAAGCATATCAACAAGAACATTGAGGAGATTCCACAAATCTTCATCCCCTACAAGGAAGTGCTGGACATCCTCGACAATGGTCTGCAGGTGCCCGATGATGTCACGCTGATGTGGTGTGATGACAACTACGGCTATCTGACACGGCTCCCCGATGAAGCACAGCAACGGCGCGGTGGAGGGGCTGGCGTATATTACCATCTGAGCTACTGGGGACGTCCACACGACTACCTGTGGCTGACGACCACCCAGCCCGGACTCATTGCCAACGAGATGCTAACAGCCTATGAGCACCATGCGCGGCAGATATGGATTGCCAATGTCCACGACCCGAAGATTGCGGCCTATGACCTCTCGCTCTTCCTGGACATGGCATGGAACATCCATGCCGTGAAGCCCGATAACGTCGAGCACCACCTCCGCTACTGGCTCACACAGCAGTTCGGGACAGAAGCCGGCAAACGTCTCCTGCCCGTCATGGCCGAGTATTACCACCTCACGGCCATACGCAAGCCCGAGTTCATGGGATGGAACCAGGTGGAACTGGACAAACAGAAATATCCACGAGGACTCTCACCCGTTGCAGACACTGAGTTCAACGCCGTGTCCTTCGGCAACGAGCTTGAAGCCTACCTCTACTGTTTCGAGAAGCAGAAAGAAACGATACTGGAAGTGGAGAAGACGCTTCGTCCCGAACTGCACGATGCCTTCTTCGCCGCGGTGAAATACCCTGTGTTCGCAGCAGCGGCGATGGCCACCAAGCAGCTGGAGGCACAGGAGGCACGCCATATCGCACGTCCCTCATCGTTCCACCACGACGAGGAGGCACTCGTCTCCGCTGCACGAAGCATCAAAGCCCATCAGGAATTAAAAGCCTTGACGGAACACTACAACCACCAGATGGCCCATGGCAAATGGCAGGGTCTCATGTGCATGAACCCGCGGGAACTTCCCGTCTTCGGTGAGCCCACCCTGCCCGACGCTCTTTCGGAAAAGGAAATTGAGACCTATTCGGCCAAAGAACTCATGGACGAACAGCTCACCTCCATGAGAGAAGAGCAAGAAGCCATCCAACGCCAAGTAAACATACCTGGTGTCATCGTCCGTAACGCCTGCGACTTCAATGCCTGCTCAGATGGTGTGAAGACCATCCACATGCTGGGTCACAGCATGAACGCAGTGAGCATGCCACGCGATGGCTCGGTGTCCTATCGTTTCACTACGACCAAACATGGGGATGTCATCCTACGACTGGCCGCCGTTCCCATGCACCCCAACGACAAGGGCGACCTGCGCTTCGCTGTCAGCATCGACGGAGCCACGCCTCAGGTGTTTTCTCTGAAAGAGCCCTTCCGCTCTGAACGATGGAAGGAGCAAGTGCTCAGAGGACAGGCCATCAGGGAGATTCGTTTCTTCCTCACTTTCGGCACCCATACGCTCACTGTCAGGGCACTCGATGACCATTTCCTCCTTGACCAATGGATGATAGACTTCGACACGACACGCGCCGCCTACACCTTCCCCATCAGGCCGGCACTGGACTTTTAAATCCCACAGAAAAAGTGAAGAGTGAATAGTCACGCGACTATTCACTCTTCATTTTTTCCCAAGTCATCAAATACTTGACCCAATCACATGGGCGGAGGTGGAGCTGGTGGGATTCGAACCCACGTCCGCACAAGGAAACCATACGCTTTCTACACGCTTATTCCAGCCTTCATTTTCGTGTTATGACAAGACCTGGACCACCAATCATAACCTTATTCTCTAAGATTTCATCTGAACATCGAGACCTGAACAGACTATTTCCGATTTTCCTGCGCCGCTTCATCCTCAGATTCGGAACAACATCCTTGGAGCGACGTCTCGTTCTCCTACCTTGTAAGAGAATAAAGCCAGTAATCTACTGTACTTCGATTAGGCAGCGAGAGCATACTGTTTGTTGCCAATTAAATTTGCGCCAGCTCAGATTAAGGAGGGAACCAACGAGCCTCCGCGTGCTTACGTACCATCTCATCTCGCCGTCAAATCCAGTCAACCCCGGAACAGGCGGCACACCGACAACGATGTGTAACGCGCTGCAAAGATAGGAAGAATTCGGCAATCAGCCAAGGGTTTGGGCAAAAATCATTAGAAATACTCTTTCTTTTTGTCGCTTTGAAAATATTTTCATATCTTTGCAGGAAAAATGGAGAAGACTGACTTATACCTTGCCCTGTTGCGCTGTTGCCTGGCCGGTGACAGCGAAGGAGGGGTGCCGACGATAGCACAGCTGCGCGAGGTGGACTGGCTCGACCTGCTGAAGTTCGCCAAGAGGCAGGCTACCGTGACCATCTACTGGAACGGCATTCAGCGTTGGTTCAGGGAGGGAGAGGCTTCTCCCATCAAGGCCTCCGCCGAAGAGGTGGAGCAGGTCAGGCCGACGGAAGATGACGTGCTGGAATGGATGGCCACCCGCCGAAGGATTGAGTTAGCCGACAAGAAGGTCAACGACAGATCGGTATGGGCAACGGAGCAGTTCCGCAAAGAGGGTTTTCGCACCTGTGTGCTCAAGGGCCAGGGTAACGCGCTCTACTTCCCGAAAGAATTCCTGCGACAGTCGGGCGACATCGACCTGTGGGTGGAAGGAGGCGCAAGGAAAGTCTTAGCATACATCGACTCGGTGCGCCCAGGCAAGAAGAGAACCTATCACCACGTGAAGTTCATCAAGTCGCAGGGCGTGGACATTGAGGTTCATTACCGTCCCTCATGGCTGAACTCCTTGTGGTATAACCGCCGGTTGCAGCGCTTCTTCAACGAACATGCGCAGGAACAGTTCGCCAACCAAGCTGTGCTGCCGGGCACGAATGGGGGAATCATCTGTGTCCCCACGCAGGAGTTCAACATCTACTACCAGCTATGCCACATCTACAGGCACCTGTTGTTAGACGGCATCGGCATGCGCCATCTGTTGGACTACTACTTCCTGCTGAAGTCGGGACAACCCTTTGACAGCAGGCAACGATCGGCCATCGTGCGCCAGTTGAAACACCTCGGCCTGCACCCTGTGGCGCAGGCGGTGATGTGGGCTTTAAGGGAAGAACTGGGCTTGCCGGAAGAGTACATGATAGCAGAGCCCAACGAAACGACGGGACGAATCCTGATGAGAGAGATCATCAACGGAGAAATGCTCGACAAGCAGCACGAGCAGATGCTCAGCGGTGTCAAGACCTTGGGATGGAGATACAACCTGCAACGCATTATGCGCGATATCCGGATGGCGTGGTATTTTCCGTCAGAGTGTATTTGGGAACCTATTTTCAGAATCTATCACCTGTGGTGGAGACTGAGACATTAAATATATAGATAAGAGATGAACATCATCAAAACAGAAATTGAGGGGGTGTGTATTATAGAACCCCGAATCTTTGAAGACCCGCGCGGCTACTTCTTTGAATCGTACTCACAGAGGGATTTCGAGAAGGAGGTGCGGGTGATTCACTTTGTACAAGACAATGAATCCAAATCGTCATACGGCGTGGTGCGCGGACTGCACTTTCAGCGTCCTCCCTATTGCCAGAGCAAGTTAGTGAGGGTGATCAGCGGAGCCGTGCTCGACGTGGCTGTGGATATCCGCAAGGGTTCGCCCACGTATGGCAAGCACGTTTCGTGCCTGATGACGGGCGAGAACCACCGACAGTTCTTTGTGCCCCGTGGCTTTGCCCACGGCTTCTCCGTGTTGAGCGAGGAAGCGGTGTTCATGTACAAGTGCGACAACTTCTATCATCCCGAGGCCGAGGGTGCCATCGCATGGGACGACCCAGCCTTGGGCATTGACTGGCAGATTCCGGCAGAGCATGTGATACTCTCTGAAAAGGACAAGCACCATCAGGTGCTCAGTGAGATTGAAAACCCGTTTGACTACAACAGCGACTTATATTGATGAACATACTTGTAACAGGTGCCAATGGACAGTTAGGGCGTGAGATGCGCTTAGCAAGCCAGGACTCACAAGACCATTACATCTTCACCGATGTTGTGGATGCCGAAGGCGTTGAGACAACGAAGCTCGACATCACGAATCGGGACGATGTGCGTAAGATGGTGGCGGAGGAGCACGTGGATGTCATTGTGAACTGTGCCGCCTATACGAATGTGGACAAGGCAGAAAGTGATCAGGAGTTCTGTGAGCTGCTCAATGCGAAAGCCCCGGAGAATTTGGCCGTGGTCATGAAAGAGGCCAACGGACTGCTGGTACACATCTCAACAGACTATGTGTTTGGTGCCGACCCCTATAACACTCCTTGCAGGGAAGACCAGCAAGGCACTCCCACGGGTGTGTATGGGATGACGAAACTTCATGGCGAGCAGAACATCCTGCGCACTGGAGTGAAACACCTGATCATCCGCACGGCGTGGCTCTACTCTGAGTACGGAAAGAACTTCGTCAAGACGATGCTGAACCTGACAGCCACGAAGCCTCTGCTGAAAGTGGTGTTCGACCAGGTGGGCACACCTACCTACGCCGGCGATTTGGCAGCTGTGATCATGACCGCCCTCGAGGACTATAAGAAGGAAACCTACAGTTCACCACGCCCCGCCTCCAACTATTCCAAGACGGGCATCTATCATTACAGCAACGAGGGAGTCTGCTCATGGTATGACTTTACCAAGCAGATAGCACGGATGGCAGGCAACACGGCATGCGACATCCAGCCTTGCCATAGCGACGAGTTCCCCAGTCCCGTGATACGTCCCGCCTACTCGGTGTTCGACAAGACGAAAATCAAAGAGACATTCGGCGTGAAGGTCCCCTACTGGATGGACTCCCTGGAGAAGTGCATGGCACAGCTACAAAGGGTTGAAGGAGTTCAAGGGGTTTAAGAGGTTTAAGGAGTTGAAGGAGTTTAAGAGGTTTAAGGGGTTGAAGGAGTTTAAGAGGTAAAAATTGAAATATAAATATATGGAAAACTATAAGAGAAGAATCGTGATAACTGGCGGTGCCGGTTTCATCGGGTCGCATGTAGTGCGCCTGTTCGTGAATAAATATCCCGAGTACAAGATTATCAATCTTGACAAGCTGACGTATGCGGGTAACCTCGCCAATCTGAAAGATGTGGAGGACAAGCCCAACTACAAGTTCGTGAAGATGGACATCTGTGACTTTGACGCGTTCTATCAACTGATGCAGGACGAGCATATTGACGGCATCATCCATCTGGCCGCTGAGAGCCATGTGGACCGCAGCATCAAGGATCCGTTCACCTTCGCCCGCACCAACGTGATGGGCACGCTGACACTCCTGCAAGCTGCCAAGCTCTATTGGGAAAGCCTGCCCGAGAAGTACGAGGGGAAACGCTTCTACCACATCTCAACAGACGAGGTGTATGGAGCCCTGCAGATGACGAACCCCGAGGGCATCGAGCCACCGTTCTCTACGACTGCCTCCTCGTCGGAACACCATCTTGCCTATGGAAAGGACTTCTTCTACGAAACGACGAAGTACAACCCACACAGCCCATACAGTGCATCGAAAGCTTCGAGCGATCACTTCGTGCGGGCGTTCCATGACACCTATGGGATGCCGACCATCGTGACCAACTGCTCCAACAACTACGGCCCCTACCAGTTCCCTGAGAAGCTGATACCGTTGTTCATCAACAACATCCGCCACCGCAAGCCGCTGCCTGTATATGGCAAGGGTGAGAATGTGCGCGACTGGCTCTTCGTGGAAGACCATGCCCGTGCCATCGACGTGATCTTCCATCGCGGGACGATTGCCGAGACCTACAACATCGGTGGTTTCAACGAATGGAAGAACATCGATATCATCAAGGTGGTCATCAAGACGGTGGACCGCCTGCTCGGACGCAAAGAGGGAGAGGACATGGACCTCATTACCTATGTCACCGACCGCCTCGGTCACGATGCCCGCTATGCCATTGACTCAACGAAACTGCAGAAGGAGCTTGGATGGGAACCCAGCCTGCAGTTTGAGGAGGGTATCGAGAAGACCGTGCAGTGGTATCTGGACCATCAGGACTGGATGGACAATGTGACCAGCGGTGACTACCAAAAGTACTATGACTCCATGTACAACGGCCAATAACGCTGTTATTACGAAATGCCTACACATATATTATATATTATCGGCGCATTTGTCGTCAGCCTTTGCTGTGGCCTTATAACAATTCCCCTTATCTTGAACTTCTGCAAGAAGCACCACTTGTATGATGTGCCCGACGACAGAAAGGTTCACAGCAACGCCATCCCCCGCCTTGGCGGTATCAGCTTCATGCCCAGCATGCTCCTGGCACTGGTATTGGCACTCATGGTGTATGGACGGTTCACAGGCGAAGAGAAGGTTTCTGCCAATCCCTGGACAGTCATGTTCCTGGTGAGTCTGCTGCTCGTCTATTTCACGGGCTTCATCGACGACATCACTGGAGTACGCCCCCGTACCAAGTTCCTCATGCAGATTATAGCGGCATCGCTCTTACCCATATCAGGACTTTATATCAACAATTTCTATGGGTTCTTAGGCTTTCATGAGATTCCGTTCTGGGTGGGTGCCCCGCTCACCGTGTTCATCATTGTCTTTATTGACAATGCCATCAACCTGATTGACGGCATCGACGGACTGTCCAGCGGCCTGTCGGTCATCTCATTAGGTGGCTTCCTCTATAGCTTCGTCCGCGAAGAGGTATGGGTCTATTGCCTCCTGATAGCCGGTCTGATGGGAGTGATTATTGCTTTCATGTACTACAACATCTGGGGAAAGCCGGAAAAGAACACCAAGATTTTCATGGGCGACTCCGGTAGTCTTACGATTGGCTTCATTTTAGGTTTCCTTGTGGTGAAATACGCCATGGACAACCCCCAAGTGATGCCGTACCGTCAAGACGGACTTCTGCTGTCCTACACGCTACTCATCATCCCCGCCTTCGACGTGGTACGCGTCATCCTGAAACGATTACGCTTGCATCTGGGCATCTTCAAGGCCGACAAGAACCACATCCACCACAAGCTGCTGGCAATAGGCATGAACCAGCATCAGGCTCTCGTCACGATCCTGATATTCGAATTGTTTTACATAGTACTCAATTTGCAGGTGCTACCCAATTTTGATATCACCTACATCGTGGTCATAGATATCATCATCTACACCGCATTCCATGTCGTGCTCGACATCATCATCAACCGCAAGGAGCTGCTCAAAATCTCCTAAGCCATAGCCTGAGCGAATCCGTGCTAAGCACCATGCGCTTACTGTTCAGCTGCTCTACCTTGAAATGTTCTTCCAGGGCATTGATGCCATAAGGACGCAGCACCTCTGGATCTGTCACAACCTCATCACCCGCCATGCGGTTGGAGAGGATGGGCTCACTCAGCACCAAACTGTCTGCCGGTCGGCTGAAGCGAAACAGATATTCTGGCAAATAGACATGGTCGTATTCCAAGCCCACCTTTTGCACGAAATGTTTCTCACTCACCGAGAGCAACTTCCCCTGGATGGACCAGAACAGATAGCTCTCAGAAAGGTCGTATATGCCTCCCGTCTTGATGGTATCGATCTCTTCCAGATGCCAGAACCCGTCAAGCTTACCATTGTTTGATGTTTCCAGTTCACAGGAAACCGCCAACATGCTTGCCACAAGCATGGCAGACGCTGTCAGCTTTTGATATAGATGTTTCATTTGGCTCTATTTTTTCTTAGTTTTCAGATGGAGCAACCCACTCTTTGCAATGGTAAGCTGTGCTCCGTAGTTATGTCCGAGAATACTTCCAAAGTCCATGCCGTAAGCTCCGCGCACGCTCCAGTCGTGCGGAAAGTCATACTGAGCCTCCACCATGAAGCTCACGTTATGGCGTTTTTTCAGGAACGGCATCGTATAGGAGCCCAGACCGTCCTGCCATGAGGCAAGAACCCGATAGCCCAACCGCTTGGTCGGCTGACCGTCGAAGCCTAAATGGAATGCCATGAAACGGTTGTTCTCAACCTCGATGAGTCCATCGTCATTATAGATAGGCGAGCGGTAGAGCGGATTTCCTATCACCTGTCCCCAGTGCTGCCATCCCGTGTAGGCATAATGATTATAGTACTGATCCTGGCCGCCAAGGTGGTCGGAGATCAGTGGTGTATGGTCGTGGTAAATGGGACCACTTTGATATTTCGTGTGGATAAACTCCACGACAACGTCACGCAGCCATGTACCGTTTTTCAGATTCAGCTCAGCACCGAGCATCCAGTCACACAAATCGTAGAAGAAATAGCGGCTCTTCTCTTTCTTCTGCCAGTTCTCCCCCTGACCATAACCGTCGTAGTCCACAAAGAGCATTGCCGAATGATCTTCAAAGAAACGATCCACATAGAATGACGCACGCCATCGGGCGGCATCATAGTTGACACGTGCCACCCACGAACCGAGCTGGTTACCTGCCGCATTCTGATAGGTAGTCTCCCCCACGTCCGAGCCGCCCGGGAAGAAAGCATGCCACATCCCCTTGAGTAGTCCCTCTCCCTTCACCGAAACAAACGTTCCATCCTGGAAATAGTGAGGTGTACCACCGAACTGTGCCGCCATTTCCAATCCCAGCTCCAACGAAAGGGGCTTGGAACCATCCTTGCCAATCTTCAAGTAACCGGCCTTGCTGTGATAGAGCACGCCATCGGCATACTTCGACCTACGGTCTGTGAACTCATGCTGCCACGACTCGTCGGTCATCATTCCGTAGGCCACATGCGCTTTCATGTGCAACCAACCGCCACCGAATGGCAATGTCCAATATTCCGGCAGCGCCAGTCTCACCTGTGGCACGGGACGGGCATTGATACCCAACGTCTGCGAACCACTGGAGAGTCGGTTATTCTTCAGCTCCATGGGATATTCCTTGGCTCCCACACTGAGCATACCGCGCAGCCAGCGCACCTCGGCAAACGCCTGTTGCACCACCACATGACTGGTATAGCCTGTCGGTACCGCCACGTCAATGCCATAGCCCACTCCCCACCGACGTGCGGAGTCTTGGCTGACAGGGCGCATAACGGCACTACGCATATATCCGTTCCATTCTTTCAGCGAACTCAGTCCATGCTTGTTGGCATTCAGCCAAAGCGGGGTCTTCCCGTCCGATGCCGATGCCTGCGTCTCCACACGATACGTCAACCCCTCGGAAAGGTTCAACTTTCCCGGGTTGTCATGATCAATCCCTTCTTGTGCCGAAGCTCCTAATGAGAGCGCCAGCAGGATTGTCTGAAAAACAATTTTCTTCATACTCCTTGTAAGAACATACCTCCTCTCACCTTATTATATAACGCACACGCGCACGTAATATTGTGTCGCCCCTAACCTACTCTATCATCATCTATAGGGAAATTCCCCCAACGATGTAGGGAAATTCCTTTTGCAGGCAAGAAGAAATGGCGTACTTTTGCATCATCAAGAATGAAGAAAACGTATTTAGAAACCATTTTAAAACTTACGAATATGAAAAAGTTAATCATCGCCTTCACAGCACTGCTCACTTTCGCAGTCCAGGCAAACGCCATGAGTTACGAACAGGCTCGCCAGCAGGCACTCTTCCTTGCCGACAAGATGGCGTATGAGCTCAACTTGACCGAGGAACAATACGAGGCAGCCTATGAGATCAACCTCGACTATCTGATGAGTGTCAACTCTCAGGCCGACCTCTATGGCACCTACTGGGAGCGTCGTAACCTCGACCTCAGTTATATCCTGCTCGACTGGCAGTATCGTGCTTTTGTTGAAGCCACCTATTTCTATCGTCCGCTTTACTGGAGCGGTGGTTTCTGGCACTTCGGCATCTACGCACGCTACCCCCATCGCAGCTACTTCTATTTTGGAACGCCCCACTTCTATGCCGTCTATCGTGGCGGACACAGCTGGCGGATGAACGGCGGACACAGCTGGTACCACGGACGCGACTGGGGACACAGCCACTACGTTGAGAACCGTGGCATGCGCAGTGGATTCAACCGTGGCGACTACGGTCGTGGAAGCCAAAACTTCGGCAACGGCAGCAAGAACCACGCTGGCAACAATGGCAACGGACGAAGCTTCGGAAACGGAACAAACCGTGGCATCCAGCACAACGGGAACTTTGGAAACAACAAGACCAGCTTCGGTAACGGAGGCAGCTTCGGCAACGGTGGCAGCTTCGGCAATGGAGTGAGCAGCACCCGCACCACAGCCAACCGTCCATCATCTACCTCTAAAACCAACTCCAGTTCGTTTGGCTCCCTCTCACGTTCTGGTTCCGCCACCCCACGCAACACCTTCACACCCGACAACTCCAGCCGCAGCACCAGTTCTGGCAGTCACTCGTCATCATTCGGAGGCTCCTCCAGCCGCAGCATCAGCTCTGGCATCCAGTCATCATTCGGTGGATCCCCCAGCCGTAGCGTAAGCTTTGGTAGTGGCGCGAGCAATGGCAGAAGCAATGGCATAAGCAATGCCAGCAGAAGCAATGCCAGCAGAAGCAATGCCAGAAGTTCCTTCGGCGGACGCAGATAAAAAAGATTATGGGTCCTATAAGTCCTATGAGACCTATAAGTCCCATGAGTCCTAAAACAAGAACAACAACATAATCAATAAGAATATGAAACAGAAAGAAATTATTGCTGCCACCCTCATCTCGTTGAGCATTTTCTCATTAGGGTGGTTCATCAAGGCCGGTATCGACAATTTCACCAACAAAGACCGCAAGGTGAATGTCAAAGGACTTGCCGAACAGGAAGTAGAGGCCGATCTGGTGACATGGCCTATCGTATCGAAGGAACTGGGCAACGACCTGCCCGACTTGTACAACAAGATTGGTTCGACGCAGGGAAAGATCAAGGCTTTCCTGATTCGTCAGGGCATCCAGGAAAGTGAGGTGTCAGTCAATGCCCCGCAGGTAATAGACCTCAATGCTCGCGAATACGGCGAGAAGAACCAGCCCTACCGCTACATCGTCACCTCGGTCATCACCGTCACCTCCAAGAATGTCAAGCAGGTACGTGCCATCATCGCTCGCCAAGGCGACTTGCTGAAAGAAGGCGTTGCCATTGTTGACGGAGGCTATGAGAATCCCATCAAATACGAGTTCGTATCGTTCAAGGAGATGAAACCGAAGATGATGCAGGAAGCCATTGAGAATGCGGAGAAGACAGCGCAGCAGTTTGCAGAGAACAGCCACTCGAAACTGAACAAGATTGTCAGTGCCGATCAGGGACAGTTCTCCATCGACGACCGCGACTCCAACACCCCATGGATCAAGAAGGTACGTGTCGTCACCACCGTCACCTACTCCTTGAAGGACTAAAGCCGCAAAGGTTTACAAGATATCTCCAGAAGCATAGGAGTCGATGCCAAGCGCATCGGCTTCTTTTTGTTTTTCCTCTTCGGCTTCTTTTTGACTATCCTCTTCAGTTTCTTTTGGACTTTCCTCTTTGACTTCCTCCACCTCTGCTTCCATCGCCTTTTTCTGCTCAAGTCTCTCAAACTGCTTGCGGGCACGATGAATCATCAGTGAGTTCAGGCACTCGGCGACACCATATACCACCATACACCAACCGATGATGAACAGCGGAGCGGCAAACATCTCCATCGGCTTGACCAACATGAGGATGGAGATCAGCAGGATGAGCGTCGGCGCAATCCAATAGAACCATCCCACCTTACAGAAGCGCATGGCCTTGCCAAGGCTGACATACTGGTTGATGGCACCCAGAATCAGCACGGCTGCTAAAACATACATCAATCCCGTGATGAAGGTCGTGGGCATCAATGCCAGAATACCACCCAGCACCATACTGCCAATGCCGACGAAAGGAAAGGACGGTGATGCTGTCCCCTTGCCTCCCTGCGCCACTGGCTCCTTGGCTCCTTGCTTTCTTAAGCTATAATAAACGGCACACGAGATCAGTCCCGAGATGAAAAACGCGGCACCGATGGCGATGGTCAGCCACTGAACGGTGTCTTCCCTGTACTTGATAATCAGCGCACCGACAACAATGGCTACCAGCGCGCGAAAAATGGATGATTGCAATACTTTCATGTTGCAAAGATAAGAAAAAGTTGAGAGTTGAGAGATGAAAGTTAGGAGTTTTTTGTACTTTTGCAAAAAATCACACCGACAATGACAACACTTCTTTTGGTCAGGCACGGCGAGACCTTTGACAATGCCAACCAGATCATGCAGGGACAGAGCCAGGGGGAACTCAACGAGAAAGGCATCGAACAGGCACGGGAGACGCGCGACAAGCTGCGTCACGAGCCTATAGACGTCCTGATGTCCAGCGACCTGAAACGTGCCATCGACACCTGCCGCATCATTGCCGAGCCCCATGGGAAACCCATTGAGACCACGCCTCTGCTCCGTGAGCGCGACTGGGGAGCCTTCACGGGCATCTTCATTCCCGACCTGAAGGACAAACCCTTTCCTCCCGATGTAGAGACCATCGGTCAGATGAAAGAGCGTGCCCGTCGTTTCCTCGAGCTCCTCCGTAAAAAATATCCAGGGAAGTGTGTGTTAGCCGTAGGGCATGGTATCATGAATAAAGCAATCCTCAGCGTTTTCCATAACAAGCCCATGAATGAGATTCAGAGGATGGAAAACGCTGAGGTTAGAAGAATGGTTCTTACTTGACTTGCTTATACTTCGGCACGAGCATCTTCATGATGCACCAACCGATGAGATAAGCTACGGCACAGATACAGAAGATAATCATATATCCTGCGGGCTTGGCCTCGAATCCCAAGAAGGTGAAGGCCGACCCCTGCTGTTCCGCATAGGTGAACAGATTACCCGAACATTTGTTGATGATCATCGAGCCCAGGCCACCCGCCATGGCACCGATTCCCGTCACCGTAGCAATCGTTGACTTCGGGAACATGTCGCCGACGGTCGAGAAGATGTTCGCAGACCAAGCCTGATGTCCCGCTCCTGCCAGGCCAATGATGATGGCCGGCCACCAGGCAGGGTCGATAGGACTCTGCTCCCACATGGCCAACGGCTGGGCAAACAGGGCAAACAAGGGGAAGAAGGCGAAGATCAACATGGCCAACATACGGCCGGCATAGGGATTCATGCCCCGTTTCTCCACAAACAGCTTCGGCAGATAGCCGCCAAAGATGGACACGACGGTCACGATGGCATAGAGCGTGAAGATGAGCAGCTGTCCCATACCCGACGACGACTTGTAGCCGAACTGGTCGGAGAAATAGGCAGGAGCCCAGAAGAGATAGAACCACCAGACACCGTCGGTCATAAACTTTCCGAAGATGAACGACCATGTCTGTCGGTAGGTGAAGCACTTCAGGAACCCGATGGCAGGTTCGTCCTCGCTTTCTGCCCCCTGCTCCTGACTCTTCGCTCCTTGCTCCTCTTCCTCATCCTGATGGATATAGGCAAGCTCGGCCTCGTTCACATGGGAAGACTTGGCAGGTTTGTCATAGATAAACACCCACAGGGCCATCCACACGAAGCCAAGACCACCGATAATGATGAACGCCATTTCCCATCCGAAGAGTTCTGCCAAAGGCGGAATGCTGACAGGAGCCGCAAGGGCACCGATAGAGGCACCCGCATTGAAGATAGACGTGGCAAAGGCGCGGTCTTTCTTGGGGAAATACTCGGCCGTTACCTTGATGGCGGCAGGGAAGTTTCCCGACTCACCCATAGCCAGTACCGAGCGGCAGAACAGAAACAGATACACACTGACGGTAGCAATGCTCAATGCCGTCATCGAACCCGCCTCAACAGCCTTCAGCGCCTCGACACTTTCTATGCCCTCGATCTGCATGGTCACCCATCCGCAGGCTGCATGCAGACAAGCACCCAACGACCACACGAAGATGGCCCACAGATACCCTTTCTTCGTTCCCATCCAGTCAATGAACTTACCCGCAAACAGGCAGAACACCGCATAGAGAATGGAGAAGACGGACGTGATGGTACCATAGTCAGCATCGGTCCAGTGGAACTCTGGCGCAATAAAGTCCTTCCACGTCAGCGAGAGCACCTGCCGATCCATATAATTCACCGTAGTGGCAAAGAACAGCATCGCGCAGATCACCCAACGGTAGTTGGACATCTTAGTAGTTTGAAATGAACTCATATTATCAATTTAGATTTCTTCACCGTATATCGATGACAGGAATATTGTCCTTATCGTTATAATACAGATTCTCGCCAGCCATACCCCAGATGAAGGTATAGTAATACGTGCCTGCGGCAGCATGGATGGACCACTCGGGCGACATGATGGCCTGCTCGTTGTGCAGCCATACCACACGGCTCTCCTCCGGCTGTCCCATGATATGGGCGATGGTCTGCTCCTGCGGCAGGTTGAAGTAGTAGTAGGCCTCGATACGGCGACCGTGGGTGTGGGGCGGCATGGTGTTCCAGGCAGCACCCGGGTTCAGCTGTGTCAGACCAAGCTGCAGCTGGCAGGGGCCTTCCTCTAATACATCATTGACGATCAGCTTATACACAGTGCGGTTGTTGCACTCCTCCAAGGAACCGACAGGTCCCCATACGGCAGCCTTCAGCGAGCCCTTGCGACCGTCGAGGGTAATCCACTGCGTCTTATAGTGCTGATGGGCGGTAGCAGAGTTCAGGTAGAACTTGGCGGGATTCGAGGCATCCTTCGAGCGGAACAGCACCTCCTTGTTCACGTCCTTGTCCTTGCCGATGTGTCCGCGTCCGATGTAGAGAGCCTCTTTCGGCGAGAGCGCATACACCTTGCCGTCAACGATGACCTCTCCGTCACCCAGACCACAGTTCACGATACCAATCTCACGGTTATAGAGGAAATACTTCTCCTTGATGGTGGGATCCACGTCGAGTCCCAACTCTAAGAAGTTCTCTAACTTCAGCGTCTTAGTGACGGGCATGGCACCTCCGAAGATGAAACGGTCATAGTGCGAGTAGGTCAGGTTGATCTCGTCGGCCACCATCACCTTCTCCATCACGAAACGTTCACGCAGCATCTTGGTGTCATAGTGTTTCACATCCTCTGGATGACACGCTGTCTGGAAACTCACATTCTGCTGTGCAGAGCTGTGAAGAGCGAACAGTGAAGAATGCAGCATCACTATCGCCATCGCAATCATTTTTCTTTTCATATCACTTGTTTTTTATTATACGTTGACGATTCCATACCATCATGCCGAGCGTGATGAGGGTCAGCACACCCATGCCAATCCACTGCAGGCTGGCAACAGCCTTATAGATCACCCATCCGAACAGAGAGGAGGCAAAGTCGAGCGCACCGGCCTGGAAGCCCTCGGGGATCTTGGCGGCAGCATCGCCAGTGGCGGCATAGACCGCCTGTGCAGCCTTGGTGAAGTCAGGAGCCATATCGGTCACGAAATAAAGACCGACAGCCAATGCCACCAAACCGATGATGAAGGTCTTCACCACGTTACCACGGGTGATAGGCAGCACCATGGGGAACAGATAGAACATGCCTGCCAGCGAAGCCAACGGCAGGAACTGGTTACCGGGCAGAACCACTGCCAAGCCCAATGCCACGGGAATCAGCAACAGCGAAACAACGAGTGTCGTCGGATGGCCGATGACCAGTGCGGGTGACATGCCGATATATACTTTCTTTCCATTGAACTTCTTCTCGACCACCTCCTTGGTCTTCTGCGAGATGGGCATCAGACCGTCGATGAAGAGCTTCGTGATACGGGGAATGAGTTCCATCACCGCACCCATCGTCACACCGAGGAACAGGATTTTCTTGATGTCCAACTGTGCCAAGGCACCGATCAGCGCACCGACAATCACACCGAGCACCAATGGCTCTCCGAGCACGCCGAACTTCTTCTTCAGTCCTTCGGCATCAATGTCCAGTTTCGAGAAGCCCGGGATGGCATCCAGTGCCTTGTTCAGCACAACGGCAAAGGGAACAAAGCTCTGGCAGAACGGCTGCGGAATGGAGATGCCGTCCAGTCCCTCATAATAGCCCTGGAACTTCTCGGCGGTCAGGTCTGCCATGACCAGTGTCACGATGTAGCACACGATAGCGGCGAAATAGCCCCACAACAGGCTCTCGTCCATGACGAAATAAGCCACGGCACCGATGAAGGCGAAATGCCAGTAGTTCCACAGGTCGATGTTCACCGTGCGGGTGCACTTCGTGATGAGCATCAGGAAGTTCACACCCAGGCAAATGGGAATAATCAGCGCTCCCACAGCCGTGTTATAGGCAACAGCGGCAGCGGCGGGCCATCCCATATCGAAGACACTGAGCTGCAGGTCATAAATCTCAGAGATGGCAGACAGCGGGTCGCCGAAGTTATTGGTCAACAGGGCCGTCACGATGCCTAAGCCGACGAAGCCGACTCCCACATAGAGACCGCTCTTCAGGCTCTTGCCGAACTTCAAGCCTATACAAAGACCAATAATCGTAAACAGAATGGGCATCATCACACTCGCGCCCAGACTGATAATGTAACTGAATACTTGTTCCATAGATAATAGTTGATAGTTTTATATTTCTTTCTGATTATTTCCTCTTTTTGCCTTTCACCTTCTTCCCTTTCTCCCTTTCACAGCTGCCTGCGGCTTCGTGACGGTCAGCACCAGCAGTCCCTTGGCGTTCTGGGTGAGCGTAGCCTGATAGACTCCGTTGCCGTAGCCCGTTCCCTGCACGGTATATCCCATGCGCATCAGGTCTGCCACCACCAGCTCCTGGCTATCGTTGGCCGTCATCGTGACGGCGGTGATCGCCTTTCCGCGCTTGGTGATGCTGGCCCGTGCCTGATAGTAACCGCCCATCTTGAACACTGCGGGCAGCAACACGGCCGTCTCACGCTCCGTCTGATAGTCATACGTCGCTAACAAAGCCTTGGCTTTCTGCGGCACGCCAGCCTGCATCAGTGCATGCGCCAACTCCGCGATGTCCGAATGACGGATGGTGTCTGCCAGTCCGTTGGCATCCAACCTTCTGGGCTGTTCCTCCCCCGTTCTGTCCTCCATCTCCTGCCAGGCCTGTGCATACGCCTTCGCGTCGTCGATGAAGTAGCCCACGCTATAGCCTGCGCCACCCGTCATCCGCTCATAGTGCAACGTCGCCGAGCCTAAGGGTGAGTTCATGATATACTCTTCGCCGCCATTGGCCACGTATCCGTCGCCATAGACCGGGCGCAACTGCTTCTTCAGCTCCTGGAACCGCTGGCGGGCATCAGCCTCCGTCTGTCCTGCCTGCACCTCTTCCACGCTCACGGCATACACC
The DNA here is from genome assembly GCA_902800185.1 of uncultured Prevotellaceae bacterium. Classification (GTDB taxonomy): domain Bacteria; phylum Bacteroidota; class Bacteroidia; order Bacteroidales; family Bacteroidaceae; genus Prevotella. The sequence goes on along the minus strand of CADCDK010000020.1, from coordinate 3,041 downwards.
ATGCCCGTGCTGTCGCTCTTCATCAGGTTAACCCTCACGTCCTTGCCGAGGCATTGCCCTTGATAAAGATAATAGAAATTCTGCTGATGGGCAGGCTCCGTGAAGCCTTTCGCTACAAGACGATTGTGGAATCCCTTGCCCGTGATGCCGAGCGGGATTCCAAGGAAGGCGTTGCGGTTCAGCCAGTTGTCCTGACACGTGGCGATGTCTGCCATCGGCAGCTGCAGCGAGTCACGGTTCACCTCCTGTGGCGCCGCCACCACCTCCACCTGCTTCTTCTTTTTCTTCTTGGACTTCTTGAACAGTTGCGCGTCGGCGATCGTCGAGCACGCCACGATCAGCGCAACCAAAAGTATTATTCTCTGATATCTCATACCATTCGTTTCTCACTCTTCAAAATACACCCTCTTCACGCGGTTCGAGACCGATGTGAGCACTTCGTAGGAGATGGTGCCGAGTGTCTCGGCAATCTCCTCTGCCGGGAGGTGCGGCCCGAAAATCTCCACGCTGTCGCCTTCCTTGCAGTCGATGCCCGTCACGTCAACCAACGCCACGTCCATGCAGATATTCCCCACATAGGGCGCACGCTGTCCGTTCACCACGCAACAGCCGTGTCGGTTACCCAACCGGCGGTTCAGGCCGTCGGCATAGCCGATAGGAATCGCGGCGATCACGCTGTCGCGGTCGAGCACGGTATTCCTGCTATAGCCCACGCTGTCGCCTGCTGCCACCTGGCGCAGTTGCAGGATGGTGGTCTTCAGGGTCGAGACACCCAAATAGAGTCCGATGCCCAAGCGACACATGTCCAGCTGTCGCTCCGGGAAGCGGCCGATGGCAGCGGAGTTGCAGATATGGCGCAGGATCTTGTGCGGGAAAGCCTCCTGCAAACGGCGGCTCGCCTGGTCGAAGACCTCAAACTGATGGGCCGAGAACTCGTCGAACCGATCGCTGTCGGAACCGACGAAATGTGAGAACACGCTTCGCGGCATCACCGCCTGCTGTTGGTGCAGTCGGCTGATGAGCTCATCCAGTTCGGTGCTGTTCTCCTCCACGTTGAATCCTAAGCGGTGCATGCCCGTATCGAACTTGATATGCACGGGCCATCCCGTGATACCCTGCTTGCGTGCCGCACTGACCAGGGCATCCAACAGGCGGAAGGAATAGACCTCTGGCTCCAGTCGGTAGTCGAACAGGGTCTTGAAGCTCGACATCTCGGGGTTCATCACCATGATGTTCGCCGTGATGCCTGCCCTACGCAGGGTCACGCCCTCGTCGGCCACCGCCACCGCCAAGTATTCCACACCACGGTCCTGCAGCGTCTTGGCAATCTCCACGGCACCTGCCCCGTAAGCATCCGCCTTGATCATGCACACCAACTTCGTCTCAGGACGCAGACAGGCGCGATGACGGTTCAGGTTCTCCACCACGGCATTGAGGTTCACCTCCAATGTCGTCTCATGCACCTGATTAGACAGCTGTTCCGTGATGCGGTCGAAGCCGAAGGCACGCGCTCCCTTGATGAGGATCACCTCGTTGCGGAGCGAGGCGAACACACGGCTGCGCAGGAAGTCCTCTACTGACTCGAAGAACGACGAGGGATGAGCGAAGAGCGATGAGGGTTGCAGAATGCCCGTGGCTGCCATCCGCTTCAGTTCCGGCCCGATGCCGATGAGCTTCCGCACGCCACGCTTCACGGCAAGCTCCACCACCTGCCGGTATAGCTCCTCCTTGTTCATACCGCTCTGGTAGATGTCACTCAGGATGAGTGTTCCCCCACCCGACCGGCGCTGCATGAAGTCGAGCGCGATGTCCAGTGAGTTGATGTCGGAGTTATAAGAGTCGTTGATGAGCGTGCATCCGTGTCGTCCGTCCATCACCTCCAGTCGCATGGCAACCGGCTCCAAGTGTGCCATCCGCTCCGCCAACTCTTCCGGCTTCACGCCGAGATACAGAGCCACCGTCGCCGTGGTGATGGCATTCTCCACCGAAGCCTCGTCAATGAACGGTATCGTGAGGACACCCTTCTTTCCTTGGAAGGTATAGGAGATGGTGGATTGTGGAACCTGGAGCGAGGAGTGGACCTCCTGCACGAACATGACCGCCTGTGAGTCCTTGCGCGACCAGCCGATTCGCTTGCCACGATAGCCGGAACGACGCATGCAGTGGCTGACGACCTCATCGTCGGTGCAATAGACCACCGCCTCCGTGTCGTGGAACAGCTGCATCTTCTCCAAGCACTTCTCTTCCATCGAGCGGAAGTTCTCCTGATGGGCAGGGCCCAAATGCGTCAGCACGCCGATGGTGGGCTGGATGATGTCGTGCAGGGCCGCCATCTCCCCGGGCAGACTGATGCCTGCCTCGAAGATGGCCACACGGCTGCGCTCGTTCATCAGCCATACCGACAGCGGCACACCGATCTGCGAGTTGTAGCTGCGAGGGGAACGGGTGATGCCGCGACTCCTGAGAATCTGGTACAGCCACTCCTTCACCATGGTCTTGCCATTGGAGCCCGTGATGCCTATCACGGGGATGTCGAACTCATCACGATGCCGCTCCGCCAGTCGTTGCAGGGCCACCAACGTGTCCTCCACCAACAGGAAGTTGGCATCGACGTAGGCGTCGCTCACGGTCTCGCTTCGCGATACCACGAAGTTGCGCACGCCACGCCTGTACAGTTCGTCAATATACTTGTGACCGTCGCCTCGCTGTGTGACGAGCGCAAAGAAGAGCGTCTCCTCGGGAAAACAAAGCGAGCGACTGTCTGTCAACAGAAAGCCGATGGAAGACGACCTGCTACCATAGCGACGCGCTCCCATCAGCACTGTAATCTGTTCTATCGTGTAATTCATCTTTTACCCATTTATTATTGTCTGCAAAGGTAGTGTTTTTATCATAATTATCAAAAAATAGCCATCAAAAAATGACAAATCCCAAATGAACGGCCAATCGAGTAGGAGGAAAATGAAGAAGTTTTCCTCCTACTTCATTTTCCGACCTCTCACACCACCGTACGTGCGGTTCCGCATACGGCGGTTCTTCGT
>CADCDK010000019.1 GCA_902800185.1 uncultured Prevotellaceae bacterium | reverse complement strand
GAGGTTCTCTGCACCTCACGGTGCGGAATATTTCACCGCCTATGGACTATTTCCTATCGGCTGCTTGGTATTTTCGTTTGCAAACATAGTAACTTTTCAACCAATGATTGCACTAATTGCACGCATTATAACTAAGTTGCGAATTTTCGCCGCAAGTGCCGATTGCCTGCGCGTAGCAAATTAGTGTAATTAGTGAAATTAGTGGTTCTTAAAAGGTTTTAGGGGTGGGAAACTTGAGTCGGGGATACATCATTCCAGCCCCCCCAGTGTCCTCTGAACTACATGCGCTCAGGAACCTCGATGCCTAAGAGCGCCATGCCGTTCTTAATAATCTTGGCAACGTTCTTGGCCAGGACGAGGCGTACGGCACGCTTGTCGGCGTCGGGCTCGTTGAGGATGGAGTAGTCGTGGTAGAACTGGTTGAAGACCTTCGTCAGTTCGTAGCAGTAGTTGGCGATGCCCGAGGGACTGTAGTCCTTGCCGGCCTGCTCGACGGCGGCGCCGAACTCGTTCATCTTCTGAATGAGCTCAATCTCCTTGTCAGAAAGGGAAGCCCCCCCTACGGCCCCCGAGGGGGCTTCTATAGTTTTAAGGGCAGAGGCAATTGTGTCCCCCTCGGGGGACGAAAGGGGGGCTTTGCGCAGAATCGAGCGGATGCGGGCGTAGGTGTACTGGATGAAGGGACCCGTGTTGCCGTTGAAGTCGATGGACTCCTCGGGGTTGAAGAGCATGTTTTTACGCGCGTCGACCTTCAGTATGAAATATTTCAGGGCACCCATGCCGACGATGCGGGCTATCTCGCGGCGCTCCTCTTCGGTCATGTCGTCGAACTTGCCCAGTTCCATCGACGTCTTGTAGGCGTCTTCTACCATCAGTTCCATCAGGTCGTCGGCATCGACGACCGTTCCCTCGCGGCTCTTCATCTTGCCGTTGGGCAGCTCCACCATGCCGTATGAGAAGTGTACCAGCTCCTTGCCCCACTTGAAGCCGAGGCGGTCGAGTAGGATAGAGAGCACCTGGAAGTGGTAGTTCTGCTCGTTGCCCACGACGTAGATCATCTTGTCGATGGGGAAGTCCTGGAAGCGCATCTCAGCGGTGCCGATGTCCTGCGTCATGTAGACGGAGGTGCCGTCGCTGCGTAGCAGCAGCTTCTGGTCGAGACCCTCGTTGGTGAGGTCGGCCCAGACGGAGCCGTCGTCGTGGCGCTCGAAGAGTCCTTTCTTGAGACCCTCCTCCACCTTGGCCTTACCCTTGAGGTAGGTCTGCGACTCATAGTATATCTTGTCGAACGAGACGCCCATCTTCTTGTACGTCTCGTCGAAACCGGCATACACCCATGAGTTCATCTTCTCCCAGAGGGCGCGCACCTCGGGGTCGCCCTGTTCCCATTTGACGAGCATCTCGTGAGCCTCCTTGATGAGCGGTGCCTCGTCCTTGGCCCGCTTGGCAGCCTCGTCGGGAGCCATGCCGGCCTCCACGAGCTGTGCCTGCAGCTGCGACTGCTCCTCGCGGTAGTGTTTGTCGAAGAGCACATAGTAGTCGCCGATGAGGTGGTCGCCCTTCTTGCCGCTCGACTCCGGTGTCTCGCCGTTGCCCCATTTCTGCCAGGCCAGCATCGACTTGCAGATGTGGATGCCGCGGTCGTTGACGATGTTCGTCTTCACCACGCGGTTGCCGTTGGCCTCCATGATCTGAGCCAGCGACCAGCCGAGCAGGTTGTTGCGCACGTGGCCGAGGTGTAGCGGCTTGTTGGTGTTGGGCGACGAGTATTCAATCATCACGAGGGGAGAGACCCCCCTGTCGTCCCCCGAGGGGGACACAATGCCGAAGTGGTCGTCCTGGTCGATGGCTTGTAGCAGGCTAAGCCAGGCGCCGTCGCCGATGCTCAGGTTCAGGAAACCTTTCACCACGTTGAACTTGTCGATGGCCGTGCAGTTCTGTACGAGATAGTCGCCAATCTCCTGGGCTGTCTGTTCCGGACTCTTCTTGGCGGCCTTCACAAACGGGAAGACCACGAGCGTCAGGTTACCCTCAAACTCGCTGCGCGTTTTCTGCAGCTGCAACATCTTCTCTGTCGCATCCATGCCGTAGAGCGTCTTCACGGCCTCGTCGGCAGCCTTGCTTATCAATGCTTCGATATTCATCAGTCTATATGCAATTTGACTATTTACGATTTACAATTTGTATTTTCGGCTGCAAAGGTACAAAAAATAAAATAAAAAGCGTAACTTTGCCGCCGAAAATGAGTAAACATATAATAATAAGGTATGAAGATTTTTGCTATCGGCATGAACTATGCCGCCCACAATAAGGAGTTACATGGTATTGTCAAGCGTCCCGACGAGCCAGTCATCTTCACCAAGGCCGACTCAGCACTGCTGACGCGTGGCAAGCCGTTCTTCGTGCCCGACCATCTGGGGCGTATCGATTACGAGACGGAGGTGGTGGTACGCATCTGCCGTCTGGGTAAGAACATCCCCGAGCGCTTCGCCCACCGCTACTACGATGCCGCCACCATAGGCATCGACTTCACTGCCCGCGACCTGCAGCGCCGTGCCAGCGAGGCCGGGCAGCCGTGGACCATCAGCAAGGGGTTCGACGGGTCGGCGGCCATCGGCGAGTGGATAGAGAAGGAGAAGCTGCCCGACATCCAGCGTCTGAGATTCCACCTCGACATCAATGGACAGACGGTGCAGGACAGTCAGACCAGCGACATGCTCTACAGGGTCGACGAGATTATCAGCTACATCTCGCGCTTCTTCACCCTGAAGACGGGCGACCTGCTCTATACGGGCACCCCCGCCGGCGTGGGGCCTGTCCACATCGGCGACCATCTCGAAGGGTGGCTGGAAGAGCGGAAGGTGTTGGACTTGCATTGCAGATAAAGGGGTTGGGGAGGCTTTTTGCTGACACCTCTTACACCAAGCACTGATTGTCAGCCACTTAGCAATCTTTCTACCCACACCAATGGTCGCACCAATACCCACACCAAGTGTCGCACCAGCCACTCTCAAAATGTTTCACGACAAAGCTGAAAATTTCGCGGCCTTACAGAAAATTTTCGCGGCCTTACAGAAAAATATCACGGCCTCTCGTAAATGTTTCACGGCCTGCCACCATTCTTGGCCTTTTTCTTGGCCGCTCGGCGCTTGCGACGCTTTGCTTGCAAAGAATGCGTCTCCTTGCGTCGCCGAGCGCCCTGGTGTCACCTTTGGTGCGACTACAGGTGCGACTTAGCTCTCAAAAACAGCTACTGATTTTCAGATAGTTAAGTGCCAGGTGTAAGAGGTGTCACCAACTTCTCTTTTATTCAGCGTACACAGCGGAATCGACCCTTCTGTGTTGTGTTTTAAAAGTTAAACGAAAAATCTGTGTAATCCGTGCTGTCTGTGCATAAAATTTTGTATCTTTGCGCTCGAATTACGAAGAAACACGACATAACACAATGACCTATCAGGAACTATGGCGACCGCTGACGGCGGTCTACGACCAGCGTGAGGCGCAATCCGTGGCGCGGATGGTGTTGGAGATGCGCTTCGGCCTGACGCTGGCCGACGTGCTCTGCGGACAGATGCCCGACGAATGCGACCTGCGGCCGATACAGCAACGGCTGCTGGCTGGCGAACCCGTGCAGTATGTCATCGGCGAGGCGGAGTTTGGCGGGCGGCGCTTCCGGGTAGCACCCGGCGTGCTCATACCACGACCGGAGACCTACGAGCTGTGCCTGTGGGTGAGTAATAGAGGAGAGAGGAGAGAGGAGAGAGGAGAGAAAATTGACAATAGAGGAGAGAGGAGAGAGGAGAGAGGAGAGAAAATTGACAATAGAGGAGAGAGGAGAGAGGAGAGAGGAGAGAAAGAGGAGAGGATTCTCGATATAGGCACGGGGAGCGGCTGTATAGCCTGCACCCTGGCTGCCGAACTGCCTGAGGCTGAGGTGACGGCGTGGGACATCTCCGAGGAGGCGTTGGCCATCGCCCGTGAGAACGCCCGGCGCACCCATGTCCATGTGTTGTTCGAACAGGCGGACATCCTTGACCCTCGTCTCATTGCCGCTTCACCCCAGAACCGGTATCAGGTTATCGTCAGCAACCCGCCCTACATCTGTCAGAAGGAGCAGGCGACGATGGAGCGCCACGTGCTCGACCACGAGCCGCACCTGGCCCTCTTCGTGCCCGACGACGACCCGCTGCTGTTCTACCGTGCCATCGCCCGGTACGCCAGCCTGTCGCTCACCCCTGGCGGTAGCCTGTATTTTGAAATCAACCCCCTCTACGCCACCGAGTTGTCTGCCTTGCTCAGTGCGATGTCGTACCACGACATCGCCCTCAAGAACGACCAATTCGGCAAACCACGAATGATAAAAGCCACACGATGAAAGAAGTAACCGAACAAGGAGCCTACCTGCAATTAGCACAGCTCTGCGCCCGCAGTGAGCACTGCCAGCACGACCTGACGGAGAAGATGCGGCGCTGGGGCATGACCGACGAGGCTCAGGCCCGCGTCATGCAGCGGCTCGTCAGCGAGCGCTATGTCGATGACGAGCGCTATGCCCGTGCCTTCGTCAAGGACAAGATTCTCTATAACAAATGGGGCCGGCGCAAGGTGGAGCAGGCGCTGTGGACGAAATGCATCGACGACGACATCCGCACACGGGTGCTCGACGAGGTCGACGACGAACAGTACGTCGGCGTGCTCCGTCAGCTGCTCCGTCAGAAGCGGCGCAGCATCAAGGCCGCCAGCGACTATGAACTGAATCAGAAACTGGTGAAGTTCGCCCTCAGCCGTGGCTTCACCTACGACATCGTCCGCAGGTGTGTCGACGGCGATGTCGACGAGGTGTATGAAGAAGATTAGCATCTGGCAACGCTTGCTCGACCTCATCGCCCCACGGCTCTGCGTGGTCTGCGGACGACGGCTGTCGCCGGCGGAGCGGGTGCTCTGTGCCGTCTGCAACCTGCATCTGCCGCGCACGGGATTCCAGCTGTCGCCTGCCGACAACCGTATGGCGCGCCTCTTCTGGGGTGTCATTCCCGTGGAGCATGCGGCGGCTCTGTTCTACTACGAAGCCAGCTCGCCCACCAGCAATATCCTGTACGACCTGAAGTATCATGACCACCCGGAGATTGGGCGCGAGATGGGGCGGCTGATGGCCCGCGAGTTGACGGCTTCAGACTTCTTCGAGGGCATAGATGCCATCATTCCCCTGCCGTTGGCCAAGAAGCGCCGGCGGCAGCGTGGCTACAACCAGAGTATGGAGCTGGCACGCGGCATCAGCGAGGTGACGGGTCTGCCTGTCTGTAACCAGATTGTCCGCCGCACCCGCTTCGTGAAGAGTCAGACGCAGATGGGACGTCAGGAGCGTATGGAGAACGTCGCCGACGTCTTCGAGGCTAAAGACCTCAGCGCTATCCGTGGCCGCCATGTGCTGCTCGTCGACGATGTCGTCACGACGGGTGCCACGATGATGGCCTGTGCCCGTGAGATACTGAAAACCGAGGGCGTCAGAGTCAGTCTCCTCGCCCTCGGCTTCACAAAGTCTTGACGCCTGAACGCCTTACAGCTTGATGCGGCGGGTCAGCATGATGTAGCCAACGCGACGCTTGCCGAAGCCGGGGCCGCAATTCTCCTTGAACATATCGTGGAGCGGCATGGAGAACTGCAGGGTGAGCGACGAGGGGTCGTCTTTGTCGAAATTGGTAAAGGCGAAGTCGAGGCCTAAGCCTTCCTTGAGGATGTTCTTGTCGGGGTTGACAGGGCCTGTTGACGTGCAGCCTGTGGGAATGTCGTAGAAGATGCCCGCCTCGAACGTACTCTTCGCACCTCCAAAGCTGAGGCCGGCACGTGGCTGGAAGTAGAAACCGCGGATGTTGTCGCCGTCGCGGGGCTCGTTCTTGTAGACAATCTCCTGACTCTTGAAATAGGCACCGGCATAGAACCCGATGACTGAAGGCTGATATGAGATGTCGAGACCGACAGCATAGTCGCCGATGTGCTTGAACGGATTGCTGAAAGCGCGGTGGTAGGGGCCGTAAATGTTGTACGGGTCATCGAAGCCCTCCTTCTTCATACCGACAGGGAATACCAGGGCGGGAAGGGGGACAATGCGGTCGATGGTCACTGAGTCGGGACCGTTTGAGTCGAGGATGACGCCGGTAATCAGGAAATTGGCGGCAGCGCCAATCATCGTCGTGAAATAGTTCGTACTCCATGCACGGGTGTTCAGTGTCCATTGGCTGTCATCACTCTGGGCACTGGCTGTCGTGACCGTCATCAAGGCCAGAAGAGCCATTACAAATACTTTTCTTTTCATGCCAATATAATTATATGTGTCAAATCTGCCGCAAAATTACGTTTTTTTTCTCTTTCTGTCAAGGAAAAAGGAATTTTTTTGTAACTTTGCAGCCAAATTAACGAGTGAAACTATGGAAGTAAAGCATCAATTTGCACGAAAGCTGATGGAGATTCAAGCCATCAAGTTGCAGCCGCAGGAGCCGTTCACATGGGCCAGCGGCTGGAAGTCGCCCATCTATACCGACAACCGCAAGACGTTGGGGTTCCCCCGTCTGCGCTCGTTCGTGAAGTTAGAGCTGTGCCACGTCATCCAGGAGCAGTTCCCCGAGGCTGAGGCTGTGGCCGGTGTGGCTACGGGTGCCATCGCCCAGGGCGCCTTGGTGGCCGAGGAGTTGGGACTGCCGTATTGCTACGTCCGTCCGAAGCCGAAGGACCACGGTATGGGCAACCAGGTGGAAGGCGAACTGAAGAAAGGCTGCAAGGTGGTGGTCGTCGAGGACCTTATCTCTACCGGCGGCTCGTCGCTGAAGGCTGTCGAGGCGCTGCGCCAGTATGGCGTCGAGGTGATTGGCATGGTGGCGTCGTTCACCTACGGTTTCCCCGTTGCCGAAGAGGCTTTTGCCGCTGCCGGTGTGAAACTCATCACGCTGTCGAACTACGATGCCGTCATTGAGGCGGCTGCTGAGACAGGCTATATCAAGGAAGACGAGAAGGCCGTCCTGGCTGAGTGGCGCAAGTCGCCCTCGACGTGGAAGCAGTAATCTGTCGAAAAAACCGAAAATCGTCAATCCATAAATCGTAAATATAATTAAGGTGGGACTATTTGACAACAGTACGAAGTTTGAGAGTAGCGTGAAGCAGATTCCCTACTCGCAGGAGGCCGTCTACCGTAACATCAGCGACCTGAGCAATTTGGAGAAGGTGCGCGACCGCGTGCCGAGTGACCGTGTGAGTGATTTCTCGTTCGACGAGGATACGGTTTCTCTGAACGTTCCGCCGGTGGGCGAACTCAAGTTGCGCATCATTGAGCGCGACGAGCCTAAGTGTGTGAAGTTTGAGACGGCGCAATCGCCCGTGCCCTTCAACGTGTGGATTCAGGTGCTCCCCGTCACCGAGACGACCTCTAAGATGAAGGTCACGGTGAAGGCCGAGCTGAACCCGTTCATCAAGGGCATGGTCAGCGGTCCGTTGCAGGATGGTGTCGAGAAGATTGCCGACGCCCTTTCCAAAATAGAATATGTATAACGAAATAACGTTATAACGAAAAAAGACGATGAAACTCTGGGAGAAGAACTTTGAGATAAACAAGGAGATAGAGCGGTTCACCGTAGGTCGTGACCGCGAGATGGACCTTTACCTGGCCAAGTATGACGTGCTGGGTTCGATGGCTCACATCACGATGCTCGAGTCCATCGGACTGATAGGCAAGGACGAACTGCCCGTGCTGCTCAGCGAGCTGAAGAACATCTACGCGCTGGCCGACCGCGGCGAGTTCGTCATCGAGGACGACGTTGAGGACGTACACTCACAGGTAGAGATGCTGCTCACCCGTAAGTTGGGCGACATGGGCAAGAAGATACACTCCGGCCGCTCGCGTAACGACCAGGTGCTGGTAGACCTGAAGCTCTTCACCCGCCACCAGCTGATGGAGATTGCCGAAGAGGTGAAGGTGCTCTTCGACGAGCTGATACAGAAGTCGGAACAGTACAAAGACGTGCTGATGCCGGGCTACACCCACCTGCAGGTGGCCATGCCCTCATCGTTCGGCTTGTGGTTCGGTGCCTACGCCGAGAGTCTGACGGATGACATGCTCTTCCTGCAGGCCGCCTACAAGATGACCAACCGCAACCCCTTGGGGTCGGCGGCAGGCTACGGCTCGTCGTTCCCCCTGAACCGCACGATGACCACGCAGCTGCTCGGCTTCGACTCCATGGACTACAACGTCGTCTACGCCCAGATGGGCCGTGGCAAGATGGAGCGCAACGTGGGCTTCGCCATCGCCACCATCGCCGGCACGCTGGCAAAGCTGGCCTTCGACGCCTGTATGTTCAACTCGCAGAACTTCTCGTTCGTCAAGTTGCCGAAGGAGTGTACCACGGGGTCGAGCATCATGCCACACAAGAAGAACCCCGACGTCTTCGAACTCATCCGCGCCAAGTCCAACAAGCTGCAGTCGCTGCCACAGCAGGTGACGCTCATCATGAACAACCTGCCCGTGGGCTACTTCCGCGACCTGCAGATTATCAAGGAGGTCTTCCTGCCCGCCTTCGACGAGCTGAAGGACTGCCTGCAGATGGCTGCCTACATTATTAATAAGATAGAGGTCAACGAGCATATCCTCGACAACCCGATGTACGACCCGATGTTCTCCGTCGAAGAGGTGAACCGCCTTGCAGCGGAAGGCTTACCCTTCCGCGACGCCTACAAGAAGGTGGGGCTCGACATCGAGGCCGGACGGTTCACGCCGAACAAGAACATCCACCACACCCATGAGGGCAGCATCGGCAATCTGTGTAACGACCAGATTCAGCAGCTGATGCAACAGACGTTGGACGGCTTTGGCTTCGAGCGCATGATAGAGGCCGAACGTAAACTATTGGAGACCCACCCCTAACCCTTCCCTGAACGGAGGAGCATAGTTGCCGTCATCGCTGATATGAGGAGATTTGTTCGTAGCATAGTGTCTGCCCCCCTCCATTTAGGGAGGAATTGGGGGTGGGCATTCTTACTCACACTCTTTTTGGCGTGCGACGACGCCGAAGACAGTGTCTACCGTAACTACCGGTGCTTTTTCGTGTTCGATACCACCCTGCACCCGGCTCCCTGTCACCTGACGGCGGCCTTGGGCAATTCCGGCCATTTCCTAATCGTCAAGACCCGCATGGCACAGGGGGTGCGCCATATCATGACTACCCGCAACTACGATCAGGCAACGGAGGATGTTACCCTGTCGACCGTCAAGGAGACGCAGACGAGCTGCCAGCTGGGCGCCGGTGGAGCCATCGTCATCGGGCGAAGCAGCTATACGGGCTTACTTGTAGCCTACGAGGGACAATGTGCCAACTGTCTCGACAACCTCGGCGGCACTAACTATCCCCTGACGTGGACGAAGAACGGTCAGCAACTCACCTGCGCACGCTGTAAACGGTATTATGACGTCAATAACGGCGTCGTGGCGTCGGGCGATGCGGGACGGCAGCTCTACACCTACTACGCTGCCTTCGACGGTGCCATTCTGAGGGCATGGAACTAAACTCTAATCTTAAATTGTGTAAAAGTTTTGGCTGTTCCATAAATAAAGCGTAACTTTGCACACGAATTTTGGCCGCAATGGTGGAATTGGTAGACACGAGGGACTTAAAATCCCTTGGCCAGTGATGGCCGTGCGGGTTCGAGTCCCGCTCGCGGCACAAGAGATTATAATCCTAAAAACGTTTTTACTTAAGATGCAAAAAAGTAATTTTGTTCTTTTGTCAGTAGCAGGTCTTCTGCTCTTGACGTCATGCGGTGGCAAATTGGGAGCCCTTTCAGCCGATAACTTTACGGTAACTCCTAATCCGCTGGAGACACAGGCCGGAAAAGTGACCGCTACCATCAACGGCACCTTCCCCGAGAAGTATATGAAGAAAAAGGCCGTCGTGACCGTCACGCCGGAACTGCGCTATGCCGATGGCCAGGTGGCCAAAGGTCAGGGTGCCACCTTCCAGGGAGAGAAGGTGCAAGGCAACGACCAGACCATTCTCTATCAGGTTGGCGGACGCTATAACATGAAGACCGCTTTCGACTATCTGGATTGTAACAAGGCCGATATGTATCTGACCTTCGACGCCAAGGTGGGCAAGAAGACCGTCACGGTTCCTGCTGTCAAGGTGGCTGAGGGAATCCTCGCTACCAGCGAGCTGTATAAGCAGACGCTCAAGTCAGCCCAGGCCGCTATTGCGCCCGACGCCTTCCAGCGTATCACCGCCCAGAAGCAGCAGGCTGACATCAAGTTCCTCATCCAGCAGGCAACCCTGCGCCAGAGCGAACTGAAGAACAACTCTGTACAGGAGTTTGTGAAGCTGCTTGAGAAGATCAACAACGACCGTGAGGGACTGAACCTGAAGGACGTCGAGGTGTCGGCTTATGCTTCACCTGATGGTGGCTATGACCTTAATGACAAACTGGCAGCACAGCGCCAGAAGGCAACCGAGCAGTACGTACAGCAGCAGCTGAAGAAGGTCAAGCTGGCCGACGCTGCCGTCGATGCCAAGTACACCGCTGAGGACTGGGACGGCTTCCAGGAACTTGTCAAGGCTTCTAACATTCAGGACAAGGACGTCATCCTGCGCGTCCTCTCTATGTATAAGGATCCCCAGGAGCGCGAGCAGCAGATTAAGAATATCTCCAGTGCCTTCCGTGAGCTGGCCGACGGCATCCTGCCCCAGCTGCGCCGTTCGCGTATGATTATCAACTACGAGACCGTGGGTCGCAGCGACGAGCAGATTCAGCAGCAGCTGAAGGCAGACCCTACGAAGCTCAATGTCGAGGAATTGCTCTATGCCGCTACGCTGACCGAGGATAACAACAGCAAGGAGGACATCTACAAGCTTACGACCGAGGTCTATCCCAACGACGCCCGCGCCTATAACAACATTGCTACGATAGAGTTTGCCAAGGGTAATCTCGACGCTGCAAAGAAATACGTGGAGCAGGCCCAGAAGGTCAGCGCACAGCTGCCAGAGGCTGCCGCCAACCTCGGTATGTTGGCACTGGCAAATGGCGACCTGCAGGCTGCCGAGAACTATATCAGCCAGGCTACGGGTGCCAATGGTCTCAGCGAGATACTGGGTAACCTCAACCTCGCCAAAGGCAACTATGCACAGGCAGAGCAGGATTTCGGCGAAGTCTACTCCAACAGCGCTGCCCTGGCTCAGATACTGAACAAGAACTATGCGTCGGCAGCTGTCACGCTGAAGTATATCAAGAATCCCGACGCTACCACTGACTACCTGAAAGCTATCCTCGCTGCTCGTATGGGCAAAACCAGCGATGCTTCTGCCGCTCTGCGTGCCGCCATTGCCAAGGATGCTTCCTACGCCAAGTATGCTGCTAACGACTTGGAACTGCAGAAGGTAGCTAAGTAGTCTTCTCTGATGAAGAAAGCACTCGCATATCTGCTCTTCACCCTGATTGTAGCCTCTTGCTCCTCTTCGGGCGGTACGTTCCGCATGAAGGGTAAGTTCAAGAACTTCAATCAGGGTGAACTGCTTGTCTATAGCCTCATGGGTAAAGGGCGCATCGACACCATCAAGCTCACCGAGGGACGGTTCAACTACGAGGTGCCTCTTGAGGACACCGTCCTGATCTCCGTCGTCTTCCCCAACTACTCTGAGATTCCCGTCATTGCTGCACCAGGGGGAAGCGTCAACATGCAGGGCGACGCCTCGCACCTGCGCGAGGTAAAGGTCGAGGGCGACGACGACAACCACCTGCTGACGGAGTTCCGCCTGCAGATGAACGAGGTGACGCCGCCTGAGATAGAGAATACCGCCTCGGCCTTTATTACCGCCAATCCCGCGTCGTACGGCTGTATCTATGTCCTGAACAAGTATTTCCTGCTCAAGAACAAAGCCCCCTACGACAAGGCGTACAACCTGCTGTCGAAGATGCACCAGGCAGCGCCACGCCGTCTCACCAACTACCTCTACCAGCAGTTGGCTGGAATCAGGTCTGTCAAGGTGGGCGACCGGCTTCCGAAACTTTCAGCCAAGACCATCAATGGTGCCAATGTCATCAACGCCGACCTGAAGGGCGATGTCAATGTTATTACCGTCTGGTCGTCTTGGAACTATGAGTCGCAGAGCATACAGCGCCAGCTGCACCGCCTCAAGAAAAAGTACGGCTCTCGGCTACAGCTCGTCAGCATCTGTATCGACGGCAATCTTGCCGACTGTCGTCAGACAGCCCGTCGCGACTCACTCTCTTGGCCCGTTGTCTGCAGTGGCCAGATGTGGGACACACCGCTTGTCAGACAGTTGGGATTCTTTGCTGTACCCGACGCCCTCATCGCCGACCGTAATGGTCGCATCACCGCCCGCCAAGTGGCAGGCACAGCCCTCTACGACGCCATCGAGAAGGGGCTCAAGTAGCCCATCCCTAAGCTTCTTGTTCCCCCAAACCAGCAAAGCCGGAGTTTGGAACGACATGGGCGAGGTGTTTTCTGGTTAAGCTGCGACAGCAATCGGCGCAGGATGACAAGGATAAGTAAAAATTTTCCTACAAAGTTTTGCTCTTTCAAAATAATTGACTACTTTTGCAGGGTAAAATAATCAATAACGATGAACAACCTGCAGACGAAACAATGTAAGAGTCACGCCGGTCGGCACTTCACGGTGCGACTGACGCTTACTTTTTTCTTTATGACGGTGTTTTGTCATGGTATGGTGGCCTTGCCGCTCCCCGACAGCCTGCTCACGCGGGATGCTGCCTACCGCTATATGTTTGTCGACCCAGGCAAATCCCGCGAGATAATCAGTGCGATGCGAGCTCGCAAGACGTTGCCGGAATGGAAACTGGACTTAGCGGAAGGAAATCTCTGCTTCTCCAAGTGCCTGTTCAATAATGCGCTCTCTCTCTACACAAAAGTTTACAACTCAAACGCTACGCAGACGAACGACTCCCTGAAGAAGATAGTGCTCACCCGATTGATTGAGACCTACGACATTAAGTTCGACGAAAAGAATCTGCCCCGTTACAATCATGAGCTTTACAGCATAGCCAGGAGTGAGAATGACACCGTCCACATGGCTATGGCACTCTTTATGGATGGTAAGCGCGCTCACTATCAGGGCAAGAAGGAAAAAGGCCTCGCACGTTGCATCGAAGCTATAGAAATGCTGAAACGTACGCAGTTCTGGCGTAAGAATAATGTGCTGGGCACTCTCTACGGCTTCCTCGCAATGATGTCTTTTACCGACAAGCACTACGACAAGGCATTGGAATATTCCGAGGCGCAAGAGAAAATCGCCCTCCTGCCTCACCAGCCAGAGATATTAGGTCGGCAGGAACGAAACTTATATCAAGTCTATGCCATTCGCGCCAACATCTTGATGGCGATGGGTAGGCAGGCAGAGGCCGACAGAGCCTACGACCGCTGTGTCTCGCAGTCTGTGAGCAGTCCCTTCATCATTCGTGAAATCATAAAATATTTGTCTAAGAGACAGCGCTACGAGGAAGTCATTCCCTACCTGCGCCAGGTCAAAGCTGTCCTGACAGAGGATAGCGACACACTCAGCAGGAACATGGCGCTACTCTGCTATGATGCGGGCGAAGCCTATCACGGTATGAAACAGTACGACTCGGCGTCGCATTACTATGCTGAAGCAGTGCGGCTGAACGAGAAGATCAATAAAATACACTCGCGCCAGCTGAAAGAGTCGTTCGACGAATCCATAGCGCTGGAGCGCGAGGTGGCCAAGCATGAGCGTATGCAGATTTACATCTATTTCGGTATTCTGCTGATTGTCATCGCGGCCATACTCTATTACTTCTATATCAAGAGGGTGCAGCAGAGAAACAAGCTCACATTGCAGCATATCCTGTCAATTATGAACTACCGTTACTCTACGCTCTTTGAGACTAACGGCAACCACCTCAAGAAAACAATGCTCAAGGAAAACGAGAGCGAAGAGAAAGAAAGTACCGATGAAATGGACGAAAATCAACTAAAAGAGCAGGAAGACGACCCCAACTGGAAGGTTTTCCACGAGATGGACAAACAGATTGTTAAGAAGGCACTGTTCCGCGACCCGAACTTCGGTCGCGACGACTTGATGCATCTTACGGGTGTCGATAAGAACGCGTTAGCCGCTATCATACAGAAATATGCTGGTACTAACGTTCCGGGATACATCAACAGCAAGCGCATGGAGTATGCCATCGTCCTCATTAAGATTCACCCCGAATATACCCTTAACGCGATAGCCGAAGCTTGTGGTATCAAGGCTTCAGCTACGTTTATACGCCACTTCAAGAATACCTATGGTATGACGCCATCTGAGTATCGCGCCCAAATTGGAGCCAGCGATTTCACTTCTCCTGCTTAAATATTGTATAGTGCTGAAAATAAAAGCGTTACGGGGATTTGTTGGACAAAATTAAAACAGCTTCGGACAAAATTAAAAATATCGCTTTATTATATTTTTTCATTTTTAATTATTATTTTATACCTTTGTACCCTATTAGCGTCTATTCGCGTTTAAATATTTTCAACAAAGGTCATGCATCGGTATTCAGCCATAGTAGTATTATTCGTTTGGGCAGTGTGCACTGCTCAAGCTCAGAAAATGGCTATCAGAAACAACTTGCTTTACGACGCTACGCTGACACCAAATATCGGAGTTGAGGCCCGGATAGACTCAACGTGGTCTGCGGGAGTCGACTTCGGCATGAATGCCTGGGACATAGACAAGGACAAGAACAAGAAGTGGCGCCACCTCCTGATAGCCCCTCACGTACGCAAATACATGAACTTCCGTAACAAGGCCTATCGCTATATGGTTGGCTACGAGAATGGCCAGCTCGTCTGTAAAGACTCGCTGTTTCTGCGCAGAGTGAACTATCTGGAACTCGACGTCATCTACAGCCACTTCAACGTGGGCAACACCCGCATACCCTTCGGACTTTATAGTGGCGTCAAGAACCGCCGACTGCAGGGTGACCTGCTGGCCATTGGTGCCAAGTATGGCTACAGCTGGATGCTGGGGCGCGACTGGCGTTTAGAAGCTGAGGCCGGCATAGCCGTCGGCTACGCTTGGTACAAGGAATACGATTGTGCCACCTGTGGCACTTTCTACGGCAAGGACAGCCGTCTCTTCCTACTGCCCCTATTGGGCATTAATATCAGCTACATGATTGATTGGAAAAACAAATAATAATAACATGATAATTAAAACTCTCGAAAGTATGAAAAAGGTTTTGAATTTTGCCTTGATAGTTGCGATAGAACTGACAGGCGCAACGATGTTCACCGGTTGCAGCGGAAGCGATGACGCTGTTGCGGAGAACAACAATCCGAACTATGATCCGGATACTCAAACTGTATATGCACAGTTTGTGTTCAACGTGTCAACGGGTAATCAGGCTACTACCCGTCAGTCATCTGCTGCTACACAGGCTACCACTTCGGAAACGTTCCGTGGTATCAACAATGCAGCACTTTTCACTTACAAGCTTGGTACTGCTGCTGATGGTAAGCACCTTGCTGCAGCAGCGGTTGCTGATAAGTACATTGATTTGGGCACTCCTCTTGCAAGTGGTACTATCGATGACACCCATTCCCATCGTGTTTTGGAGATGAGTTTACCCATCAATACCAATACGATGCTGTTCTACGGAAAGGCACCAGAGGGTACGGCATCATCGGCTGAGGCTGAAAAAGGTTATTCGGCTTATGATCTCTACGGTCACTTGGACGATTATACCCTGGCCAGTAGTTCAGGCGAAAATGCAGGTAAGGATATCTCTACAGCCAACTTTGAGCTGGGTAAGCGTATGACGGCTGATAATAAGACAAAGTATGACGAGATTAAGAAGCTGCTCGGAGGTGTGCTGACCTGTATCATCAACACTAAGATAGCTGGTACTGACCATGTAGCGCTGGATGCAGAACACTATGGTGTGGCTGTTGCTACAGGTGATTATCCTGCTACTGTCACATGGGCTGATTATGCCAATGCTAATGGTACAAGTCCTGTTGAGACAACCCATGAGCTTTATGCATTGGAGGTAAAACTGGCTGAAGTCTATAAGGCATTGACCAACATTCAGACTGCTCAGGGTGAATTGCGAGCTGGTAATGGTACTGCCATCCTCCATACGATAGAAGATGTGTGGTCGGTCATCAATAGTGTACAATGTGCTACACCGTTCAGCAAGGGTGAGGCTGTAGCAAAAAAAATGGCAGAATTAATCCATGAAGAGATTTCCTTGTATTTTAATGGCACTGTGCCTACGACTGGCGCTAATAAGGGTGGAGCTGTGACGGACGTTAGCTTTAGAACCGTTAGTACAATGGTATCTACCTTTAATAACGATGCTTTATGGCCTACATCGCCTACTAACCCCCACCCAACAGTTGCTGATGGAATAGGATCAGAAAATCTTTCCAATTTCCCAAAGGCTTATGCCGTACCTTCAGGAGCTGCTCACTATGACTGGAAGAGTGATGATAAGATATTTGAATATGTGACAAACTACAGTACTGCTTCTGTAGGTGGCGGTAGTGGTTTCACTGTAGAAAGCTATTTGTATCCTGCCGAATTGTTGTACTTTGGCAATAGCCCGCTGCGCGTTTCAGGCGAAGAGCATAAGGAACCGACCTATCCTAATGGTGTAGGCAACTGGAAGGACAATACTAAATGGTCTGCTGATTGGATTAACAATAGTCATGTGGTATCTACGACCAGAAGTGTTGCTATGAGGAATAACATCAACTATGGTTCTGCACTATTAAAGACGACTGTTGGCTACAAGTCAGCAACACTGAAAGACAACAACCATGCCATCCAGCTTGCAAAAGACCCAACAATTAGTTCAACCGAGGAGCCGGACAAGGAGATTACGGTTAGTGCTACAAGCTTCCAGTTGGTAGGTGTTATTATCGGCGGACAGTACAAGAAAGTAGGCTGGGATTTCACTCCTAAGACTACCGATAATACTCAGGGTTATATTTACGACAAAGCCATTCCTGATGGTGCAAATGTCATTCCTGCTTATAACGCAACACAAGCAGCTCCATCTAGTCCTAACTACACACTGGTGTTTGATAACTACAAAGCAGGAGAAACGGCAGCAAACCAGGATAAAGTCTACGTTGCATTGGAGTTGAAGAACAATTCTGGTCAGGACTTCTATGGTAAGCATAACTTGATTCGCGCTGGCGATTCGTTCTATCTGGTAGGTAAACTGGATCCTACTACTATCTCATGGAGTAGTTTGGGACAACTTTCAACAGATCATCCGCTGCCACCATACAATTCTGATGGCACATCGATTGAAATAGTCCGCGTATTTATGCAAGACTTTATGACTACGGCTAATTTCTGGTTTGATCAAAATTCATTGAAAGAAGCCCTGCTGACCGTTCCCGATCTGCGCCACAGCTCACTGACGCTGGGTCTGTCGGTAGATATGAGCTGGTCAACAGGTATCAACTTCAATAATGTAATCCTTGGTCAGTAATTGTCCCTCAACGTACGAAAAGGAATTGAAATGAACAAAAGGTCGGACATCATTGGAAAGCATCTGGCGGCAGCACTCTGCGTAGTGCTGTCGGCCAGTTGCTCTGCCATTGACGAAGACCTGTCGGACTGTGGCAACAACTACCAGCTGAACTATGAGATACGGCTGGTGACCAATATGTCTATCGAGCTGCGAACGCAACTGAACACCACGACAGACGTCGGCATCGCCGAAGCGCTGCGTGGGCATCTGCAAACCATCTTCACCGACCATGCCAACGACGTAGACCTGTCGTTCTACGACACGCAAGGTGACCAACCCCGCTTGCAGCACGACCAGCACATCATGGACGCTAACCAACAGAGCTACACGCTTTATCTGCCTATGCGGCAATACCAGCATCTGGCTGTTGCCAACGTGGTGGACAACAGCGTGGTCAGTCTGCTGCAGGATGACAACTGCCGGACGGCAAAGCTGGAACAGGTGCAGCAGGACACCATCGACTCGCATACCACAGGCCTGTTCACCGCGCGTCAGCCTATGAATGTGCTGTCGGGAGTCGACCAGACGTTCAACGTGCGGCTCTATATGGCCAACTGTGCCGTAGCCCTGGTCGTTGACCCTCGCGAGCAGGATGTCAGCAACATCCGCGTCTTCTCCACAGGGTTTGCTTCGCAGTTCAATATCAACGACAGCACCTACCATTTTGCTGCCAAACCGCCCCTTGTGCGAGCCACCGAGCTACGCGACGCCATCGGTGGCCAGCAGCGATGCTACTGTACGGTGAACTTCCCTTCGCGCGTACCTTATATTAATGTTGAGGATACACGTAGTATCATTGAAACCACAGAGCCTTTCATTGCCCAACCGGGCGAGGAGACATTATGGCAGTTCATCGTC
Organism: uncultured Prevotellaceae bacterium; assembly: GCA_902800185.1. Classification (GTDB taxonomy): domain Bacteria; phylum Bacteroidota; class Bacteroidia; order Bacteroidales; family Bacteroidaceae; genus Prevotella. Next base: position 27,853 of record CADCDK010000019.1, on the reverse strand, counting down.
TACGTCACGCTGAAGAATGGCAAGACGACACAGACGGTGTTGAGCATAAGGAAATCGGTTGGCGCCGGACAGCTGATGATAATCAAGGGATACGTCACGGAAGACGGTGCCGTGCATGCCCAGGATCAGACGGTAGGCGTCAGCGTGACGCTCGACTGGAATGAAGGGGGTATATACAATCCCGAACTATAAACATTATAATAAACTATGTAAGGTACGCGCGTGAAGATAACTATGAGACATATCGTATACTATCTGTTGTTGGGCATGATGATTACATCATGTTCAATGATAGATGATGATATGCCTGAGCAGTTCAATGAGACGACGCCTTCAGTATCCAAGCAGGTAGACCTGCTGGTCAGCATCGGTAGTGGGGCACTCAAGCCCAGTTTGGCACCGGCCCTTACCCATAGGGCTCCCACGTTCTCAGCGATGGATCAGTTGGTAGCCATTCCTTTCCATACCAATGGTTATGAGGTAACAGCAAGTGACAATCCGCTGATAGACCTCGTGGGTGCAGATGAAGACAATCTGGCGAAAAAGTACGATGCAGAGAAATACAACACCTACTACGTGAATACCTGCTACCTGATGACAGGCACAAACCGTATGTTGGTATATGGAAAGGCAACAAAGCCATCGCCCACAAACCCTGCCGTAGATGGTGAGCTGAGCGCACTGCCTACCATTCGTAAGAAGACCGCAGACATTCAGTTCAGCCTGACCTCTATCCGTGAATCAACCGAAGCACACGCAGATGCCACAGCTTTGGCAAACTATATGACCACTATAGCCAACACTACAGGCTGGAGCACAACAGACGACACCACCCTGAAGAGCTACTATCTGGACTTTATCCATGCTGGTTCGGAAGGTGCCGGACTGATGAGTGGAGCAGCAGCCAACATAAAGGCTTTCGTAGCAGCACTCAAGGCCCTGCTGACAGGCAGAAGCGATGCCCTCAGCACCGATATCAAGGCGAATATTGATGCCAACAGCACCATTGCCAGCAATACCTACCCACGCTCCCTCGGTCTTCCTGATGGAGCCGCTGCTATCCGTTGGACAGGTAAGAAGTTTGAGGTACGTACAACAACCACAACGCTTGACAATATCAACGGTATCAACCGCTATACCTATCCTGCAGAACTGATGTTCTTTGTAGATAGTCCCATACGCACCTCTGCAGATGAGGTGTCTAATGAAATCTACAAATCTACCGATAAGTTGTGGAGTGCTTTCTTGGACACCTATTACAAAGGGCCAACTACCGTCACAACAAATACCAAGGCAGTAGCAGTAGAGAATCCCATGCAGTACGGCGTTGCCAAGTTGGATCTTACGCTGACAAGCATGAGCACACCATTAAAGGACGCTAAAAACGAAGTAGTAACCAATGCCAATATGTCGACGATGCCACTTACAGGTGTCATCATTGGCGGACAACATACCGTAGGCTTCAACATGAAGCCACAAGGCGAACAAACGGATGTCGATGGACGTTTTATCTACGATACGAACATCATTGATGGAAACAAGACCAGCACGCTGGTGTTGCAGTCGTACGACAACGAGAAGGTGCCCGTCATTCTGGAGTTCGAAAACAATACCGGACATGCGTTTACAGGCAAGGACGGCACCGTCTATCAGGGAGCCCGCTTCTACCTCATCGCGATGATAGACCCTGCCAATAAAGGAGAGGGCGACTTTGCCGGGCGTGTGTTCACACAAGACTATACCACCACCATATCCATGAGCGTGGCATCGCTCGCCAAGGCCTATACCTGCATGCCAGACCTGCTGGCACCGCGACTGGAAATCGGCGTACAGGTGGTGACGAAATGGATACAAGCAACGACCACGACTGTGGAATTATAAGATGACAGGCAACAGACATATACAACAGCTCCAGTGGCTTTTGTGCAGCATCGTAACAATGCTGCTCACTGCCTGCTATGCCTACGATGCAGAAGAGGTGGAGGGCGCACAGCACAAGCAGGCGAAGCTGGCGATATATGTCTATGCTCCCGAGGTACGAGGTACGAGGTACGAGGTACGAGGTGCGAGGTACGAGGTACGAGGTGCGAGGTGCGAGGTGCGAGGTACACGGGCCGACGTGGGCAAGGTGGAGGCTATTGCCAACGAGGGCACCATCACGAGTCTGCAGATATGGATTTACGAGTCAGAATCCGGGGCGTATGTCGGCTATCTCAGCACCGACGAGGTGGCAGCACTGAATGAGGGACAGGGAACAACCTACCAGATACCCGTCAGCGATGAGTTTGCTGCAACGAAGCCCGATGTCAATGTCTACGTGTTGGCCAACGTGACGAGCAACAACTGCGGCGTGGGGGTGTTGGGTAAGGAGACAAGCCGTGATGCCCTGTTGGAGGGCGCCAAGATTACGGGACATTTCGGACTGGACGAATTGGTAAGGAGCGTTCCTGCCGACGGGCTACCTATGGCGGGCAAGCTGACCACACAGCCTGTGGTAGGCGATGCACCAGCGCTGCGTATCGGTACCATGGCCCAAGTGGCGACTGTACCGTTGACGCGTGCCGTGTCGAAACTTCGCTTCGTCTTCTCCAAGACCATAGGCGAACCGACGGTGCATATCACCAGCATCAAGATGAATGAGGGAATGGTACCCAGCGAGGAGTATTTCTTCAAGACACCGGTCACCATGACCTATAATACTGAGAAGGCAGAGCTGCTGTCGCACGACATTAGCGATATTGCCGCGGCTGCCGATCCTACCAACTTCCTGTTTTTTAATCAGGATGCACAAGATTACGAGGATCTGATTGACGAAGCGGCAAGTAAAGCGACGCCTGAGGTAACGGTGGAAGGACCCATATACCTGCGCGAGAGCGACAAGCAGCTGAAGGGTACCATCACCTACACCATTGGTAACGGCGATCCACAGACTACCGACTTTGCCATGCAGCAAGCTGGCGATTTCATGCGCAACCACACCTGGATTGTCTATGCCTACTATGCCGGCAGTGGCAATCTGCAGGTGGAGTCAATATACGTGAAAGAGTGGACAACGAAGGAAATCAATCACGATATCTATAATTGGTGACAATTAAAAAAATGAAAGAATGAGGAATAACAAGAAATATATCGGCATCTTGTTGATGGCCTCCGCCATACTGCTAACCGCCTGTTCATCGGACGATACCGATGTACGGACGGAGACTACGGATAATGCTTCCGTAGGCAGGGAGGTGCAAATGGTGTCGTATGTTTCAGCGTTTGTGGAAAAGAAGCAGCCTCGCCGGGCAGCACCTTCCTCAGGCTTCTCCGCATATACCCCTGAGAGGACAACAAGCATGGGTGTCTATATGCTGCTTCCCGACGATTGGGCAAGTCCTCATGAGGAAAGGATAACCTTTAACAATAAATGGCACGCGTACTTTGACGTATCACCCGATAAAACCTATACTGTCTATGGCTATATGCCCAAAACGGGTGATATGGGCAGTACGCTGGTGAAGACTATTGGCGGTGCTGCAACATTGACCATCACCGGCATCAAACCCGTCGTGGCAGACGACATCTGCATCATCACAGGTGTCAAGGATGCTGACGAAGGACTGGCGGAGGGACAGTTCAGCTGGTACTGGCCTATAGGAGACGAGAACTACCGCATCTTCCTCTTGTTGGATCATCTCTATGCTGCAGCCCAGTTCAGCCTGAGAATAGACGGCGAATATGCCAAGCTGCGCACCATCAAGCTGAAGACGATGAAGATCAGCGCCGACAAGGGAAGTGTCAATGCTACCGTAGAACTGACGCACAACACGACGGGGACCAGCCCTATCGCCAGCGCCAGCTACTCGGCAGCCGTTGGCAGCGACGATGTCGTGATATATAATAGCGACGAGGGTACGGCTCTTGACACGACGACGCCTCTGCTCGTCAACGCCTATTTTGCGCCTACCCTTTCGGACAACCTGACACTGGTCAGCACCTATGACGTGTATGACAGTAAAGGCAACCTGATACGCCAAAACCGTACGTCTGCCAACAAGCTACCGAATCTGGAAGCAGTCAGAGGACAACGGGTACTGGTAAACATGCTTGTCAACCCGACATACCTCTATGTGCTGTCTGACCCAGACTTGAACAGCCCGACGATAACTATCGGAGATTGAACATTGAACGTTGAACATTGAACATTATAGAAATGCGCAAGATAACGACCATCCTACTACTTTGTTTGTCTGCAGTATTGATGCAGGCACAGATTACTGTTGGTGGTAGCATCTATGGCGGCGGTAATGCTGGTAAAACAGGTGGAAGCTCGAAGGTTACTGTATATTCCGGCAATCTGCATGCCGTGTTTGCTGGTGCTCGTATGGCTGATGTTGGCGGTTCTTCTTTTGTACACCTCGATGGTGAACATGCCTCTGGCTATATCCTTATTGATTACGTCTATGGCGGTAACGATATTGCCGGAACCATCGGTACTTCTTCAGATTTTCCTACTGAACTGACGAAGGTCGGCACTGAAGCTGGAATGAATAACGTAGACAACAGCTGGAATGCCTTCGTGCGCATCTCGCCAATCCCTGCTGTTAACTATACTCAAGAAGAGATTGATGCCGCAGTAGAGGGTGATGATGCGTATGGTAAAACGACCAGCGATACAAAAAATAAGATACCTATATACATCGGACAGCTCTTCGGAGGTGGTAATGGCTACTATGACTATGACACTTCTGCCACAGGTACGGTGGTCAAGGATAAAGTGACACATGAAGTGGTGGCTTCCAGCCCCAATGTGTTAGCGTCACCGACACTCGATAAAACTTATCTTGAGCTTTTGGGCGGTTCTATCGTCGATGCATTCGGTGGCGGCAATGATGCTACTATCACCGGCAAAACGGTCATTTGCCTCGACAATCCCAGCAAGGTGGTCAACAGCATCAAGGATACCCGTGTTACAACAGAGGGTGGTGGTGAACTGCTTACCAATGACCGCTTCGAAATCATGAGAATCAACACCACCTTCTCTTATCCAAGCAGTGATGAATACCAGATAGGCCGTCTCTTTGGCGGTAACAACAAGGCCGATATGGCTATCCGTCCACGATGGAACCTGCAGCAGGGTAAAGTCCGTAACCTCTATGGCGGTGGTAATGAAGGACGAATGACCAGCCCTGAAGGTCTGCTGCTACAGGTAGAAGGTGCAGGGATGGTCGTTGACAACGTCTATGGCGGTTGTCGTAAGGCTGATGTGCGGCCGTTGTATGCTAACGGTAACCCCGTTAAATACGAAGACATCCAACTGGATCCTTCAGATAACCCGAATAACATTCCTGGTGGTTATGCTGCTCGTGTCAGAGTGCTGGCAGGCCACGTCAACAATGTCTATGGTGGTAACGATATCTCTGGTAACGTCTATGGCGGTAATACCGTCGGTATCATGACCCACATCTACGGCAACGTCTATGGCGGCGGTAATGGCTCGTATGCCTATACTGACAACGCCCAACTGAAGGACGACCCACGTTGGGGAGACTTCTACTATAGTCCTAAGGATATATTGGGCTTGACAGGCGACACGTTCACGGGTGTTCAGTCGGCAGAAGCCCTCAACCTCTTCCGCCCTAACGCAGAGAAGGTGTCTATCCTCGTCAGAGGTACGGAAACAAACCCTGTTATCGTCGACGGTGCCCTCTACGTGGGTGGTAACAGTGCTTCACTGCGCGAGAATGTCGCAGGTTCAAGTGCCGGCGACCAGACGCACATCAAGATTGGTTCCTATGTGACTATCGACAACGTATTCCTCGGCAACAATGGCGAGAATATGATAAAATACAATGGCGACGAAGCGTTTGACAGAGATGAAGGCGTGCTGCGAACCTTTGCCCGAACGTTTAAGGACCCGGACAATAACGACGCTAAATTCAGTCAGATGAACCTGACCAACTCTGCCGTCTTTGCCAAGTACATGGAAGGCTGCGCCATGAAGGTGAAGCCCAGCGTGGTTTTCGAGAGCACAGATAGAGGCGACAGGATAGACTATATTCCCTACACTACCAAGTTCGGTTCATTCTACTGTGGTGGTAATGTGGGCAGCATCATCGTCCCGGGAAAGATTACTGTCGATTTCAACGACAAGATCATTATCTACGACAAGGTAGTGGGCGGCTGTAATAATGCCAATGTGTATGGTGACACGGGATTTAATGCTGAATACTTAGGCGGTTTGCTCGGTGATTTTGAAGCTGTACCCGCAGGCTCTCCGGATAATGCCATTGGCGACAAGCTCGAACTGAACTTCGGCGGTCTGAAGATTCAGCCTATGCGTTGGAAGGATGCGAATGACAAGTCAAAGGGACTGGTATGGAACACCATCAGTTCTGCAACAGGTGAAGATGTGGACTTTGACCCAGATAATGCGCCTACAGGAGAAAGTACCGGTGCTGACCTGAACCGCCGACTGAAGGGTGGTAACATCTATGGCGGCTGTTATAATACAGGACATGTGAACGGCAATGTGGTCATCAACATCAATGCGTCTATTGTCGACCGTAAGGGAACGTTCGCCATCTTTGACCAAGTAGAGGAGAACGAGGGTGAGGCTATCCTGTATGGCCACGACGATTATAATATTACCGAACGCCGCTCGGGTGTACTTCTCGACGAGCAGGGTATGGACGTATTAGGTAAGGCCCTCAACGTGTTTGGTGGCGGTTATGGTGGCGACTCTGAGATATGGGGCAGTACCACTGTCAATATCAACAAGGGTTACGTATTCCAGGTGTTTGGTGGTGGCGAGAATGGTCCTATCGGTAATGGAACTTATAATGCAACGACTAAAGAGCTTGAATACACCTATGACCCGCGCTACAGCTGTCACGTCAATCTGAAAGGTTCGATGGCAGGTGTTTACAGAGGACATGCAGAAGATAGTGACGATATGGCTGAGGTGGAGTTTATCTATGGCGGCTCCTTCGAGGCACCCATTGCCGGTAATACCATCATCAACTTAGGTAACGGACGTATCTTCAATAGCTTTGCCGGTTCTTGTAATGCAGACATCCTTGGGCATACCGAGACCTATATTGGTCGTAATGGTGTGGATGCTCAGGGCAAGGATGTGCTTGGATTCCCTTGGATTCGTGACCACGTCTATGGCGGTAACGACCTCGGTGGGCAGATTCTTGACAACACTACCAGCTTCAAAGACCGCGTAAGTGCTGATTTGCAGACTAAGCTACATAATCCCGCAAATGCAGAGACTCCTGATGTCACCAATGCTTCTGCCTATATGGAGTATATTCAGGGTCGTGTAGGCTATATCTTTGGTGGTTGCTATGGTGACTATGACTACACTGATGATCACTATAGCAGATATACCGATTCTGAAGGAAGGTCAAAGCCAGGCTTTACCAAGCCTCGTCTGGATAATGCTTTCGTAAACATCCGTCCTAACAACCATGCCCGTAATGAGTTGGAGAGAATATTCGGTGCTGGACAGGGTAGCATAAAAGGCATTGGCGTAGACAGCATGCAGAACCGCAGCTATATCTTGGTAGATATTCCTCAGAGCGTTACGAAATTCCAGAATGTTGCCATTTTTGGTGCTGGTGCCAACTGCGGGTTAGGCATGCGTGCCGACTCCGCTACCGTAGCTGCCAATCCAGACCGTTACTCAGCTATCATCGACCTCTTCAGAGGTACCGTCAGCAACATCTATGGCGGCAGCTTTGCTGAGGGCTTTACGCGGCGCACCTTGCTGAACGTGCCTAACACTTCAACCGTCAGTGTAAATAGTCTTTTCGGTGGCGCTTATGGTGATGATCCTCTCTATCCTTGTGACGTTTACGAGTCGCATGTGAACTATCATAGTGCGGAAGCCACCGTGCGCGGCAATATCTATGGTGGTAACAACAATGCAGACCGTACGCTCTACGCTCAGGTCAACATTGACGTCCCCGTCTATAACGGACAGACAGACCCCAAAACAGGTTCTAAGCTGATGTCGACGGTCTATGGTGCAGGCTTTGGTGAGGATACATGGGCACAATATACTGAGGTAAACTTGGAGCGTGGCGCACAGGTCTATGAGGTTTATGGCGGTGGTCACAACGGAAAGGTCATCAACCGCAAGTCATTGTTGAAATGGGCTAAGGAAGAACTGACACTCGATTTGTCGATGCCAGGATACAATGAGTGTGGTCTTAGCCACGAGACCCTGGTCCATCCTACTCGCTTGGGAGGACGATATCACACTAATGTCCACATCTATGAAGGTGCTACCGTTTGGAACTATGCTTACGGTGGTGGTATGGGCGACTCTGAAAAGGTGGGCCGCGGTATTCTCGGTAGTGGTGACGTATATGGAAATACCTATATCGATCTGCTGGGTGGAACTGTTGTCAAGGACCTTTATGCTGCAGGTACTAGTGGAGCAGTAAGAGATTCCCTGCGTGTTACATCTGCCGGTTTTGACTACAATGGCAAACATATTGAGGGCTTCACAGCCAGCAGTACAGCCTATATCGAAGGAGGACAGGTGCGAAACGTCTATGGCGGCGGCTGGCGAGGTAGTGTTGGCGAGCATGCAGGAAAAATAGATGCTTCTTATGCTGCTGATATTCCGGGTGAGACTCACGTCATTATTGGTAAGTTAGACGGTACTACTCTTACGGATGGTATCCCTGTTATTGAACGTAATGCCTACGGAGGAGGAGAAGGTGGTGCTGTATTCGGTACTGCTAACATCACCCTCAACAACGGCTTCATCGGTTACCGGTTCTTTAATGACGAACCGACGGATAAGACCTATCCTTACACGAAAGTGAAAAATGGCGACTGGACAGGCTACTATCAGGAGAAGATAGTCGATGAGACTTGGAAGGATGCCGACGGCAATTACATCCCGAATACGAATCTGGAGAACAGCGGTAACTTGTTTGGTGGCGGTTATATCGACAACAGTAGCGTAGATATCACCAATGTTGAGGTGTATGGCGGTACGGTGCGTAACTGTGTCTTCGGTGGTGGTGAGATTGCAGCTATCGGTCGTGGCGATGTCTATGGTGAGAACGACGAGAGTCCGCTGCGCACTTTGAAAGGCATCTACAAAGCAGGTAAGACAAAGGTCAGCATATATGACGGTTGGGTGAAGCGTAACGTGTTCGCCGGCGGTAAGGGTATCGATAACCTGGGCCGTACCGGTTCGCTCTACACCAACGGTTATGTATTTGGAAAGACCGAGGCCAACATCTATGGTGGTGAGATAGGCACCGAGGAAGGCGTAGCCTTAGGTTACGGCAACGTCTTTGGCGGTGGCGATATCGGTTATGTCTACAGTGCCTTCGAATATCCTGACGGCAGTCTGGGCATCGGCAAGCAGTTAGGAGCACGCTATGATGACAACGATGAGGGCCACTACTTCAAGTCTAAAAACGGTGTTTATACCGATGATAATGGCACTTCTGTTGGAAGTGGTGAGAAATACATGACCGAGGACAGCAAGGTGCTGGTAGAGCCACACTGTAAGGTGCTGACGGATGTCACTATCAATGGCAAGCCCTATAAGGCCGGTGACTATGTCTCTACATCTGACTTGAACACCTTAAAGGACAAGACCACAGACGCAGCCACATGGGGTTGTCTGGATGTTGACGGTATTATCATCCACAACGCTGTCTTTGCCGGCGGTAACGTATCGTCAGGTAACGACCAGGTGTTTGCCAATGCTACCACATTGTTTGGTAACGCTACGGCATCCATCAACGACGTCTATAACCGCGACCTGATAACGATTGGTACAGGTCATACGGGTGGACTCTATGGTGACGGTAACCTGACCTTCGTGGACGGCTATCGTGAGCTGAACATCACCAACTACGGTACAGACTATTATCATATCACAGATGATATCACACTGGAACAATACGAAAAACTGCCCGTGCGTGAGGCTGCCTACTATGAGTTGAAATACAGGTGTGTACAGGAGTGTGAGGACAATGAGCACACGCGCTATTCTGTGGGCTCTACTATCCCACAGGATGAGCTGGTCGTATTGTTTGCTGGACAAACCGATATTATCGGTGCTAACGGCACCATCAATGATGCCTATTGGGTAGCTAACGGTGTGGTGTCACGTTATGCCGGTCGTATCATGAATACCATCCAGCGCGCTGACTTCTGTGGTGTCTTCGGTAGCCGTATGGTGATGAAAGGTGCTCAGGACCGTGTGCCGGAGATAGTAGATTACACCAACTACACGATCAACCGTGTGCGTGAGGTGTCATTGAACAAGACGACATCTATTGCTGGTGACACTGAGACTAAGCATAGAATGCACGGTAACTACTTTGGTATTTACAGTAACGTGAACTTCTTAGGTGCACTGACCAGCGACGTCAACTATTATAATAATGTGCGTGTAACCGATAATGTAGATGCAAGTAAATATAAGTCAGATATTAAGATTGACGATCAGACTATTTCATACGGCACAGCCAGTTACCAGCAATGGAAGCAGGCACATATCAACGACCAGACTCGTAATAACGGTAACAGCCACAACCAGGTGGCACTGGCATCAGGTGTCTATCTTGAGCTGACTACGGAAGAGAGTACCGGTAATGACCTCCGCGAAAAGGAATGGGGTTATATCACTGGTGTCGTTGAACTCGACCTCATCAACGTGCAGACTGGTGTCGGCGGTGGTTTCGTCTATGCGAAGAACGTGCATGGCAACCGACAGCCATCCGGCAAGACGCGTAACACCTTGACTACTCTGAACGATGGCGCTGTGAGCAATCGAAGCTTTATCTACACAACTGATGATGCAACACAGAATGCCTGGCAGAGTTCCGGTAACTTCGTACACAGCACACAGACCATCGTCGATGACTGTTATGATGAGAGTGCCAAGTACAAAGGTACTGATGCCGTTCCTGCCCACTACTGGTTCATCAAGGGTTCAGTATATGTCTATGACCAGTATATCTCTGCATACACAGGTGCTCCTAACGCATATAGCGAGACGGTGAATATCCCGTTGACCATCTCTGCCGCCTCACACGGCGTGATGAAGCTGCTCAACGTGAAGCCTAACCGCTATGCCTACTATTCGGTTTATAATACTGAGAGTCAGAAGAAACTGACACCGGAAGGCAAGCTGGTCATCAAGGATGTAGAATACCATCTGAACGATCCTATCAGTTATTGGGATTGGTACCTGTTGCCTGCTGCTGAGCGCAACCTGTTCGTCGAGGATACGTATGTCACCATCGCTGACTGTACGATTGGTAGTGGTGATGATGAGGTAGCCATTCCTGCAGGTACAGTGATGTTGCCTGGTAATAGCACTACAGAGGGAAGCTATCAGTATTACGAGAGTATTGCACTGTCGAAGTCATTGGAAGAGGGTGCACCGGCAGTGAAGTATGTTCATAATACGACAACAGGCAAGGATGTTCCCTTCGACTTCGTCTTCCGTTCTTCCAACAACGTCAGTCATGATACGGGTTATCTTCTGACCTACAACGTGAATAATCCTGCTGTTTGGAACAAGTACTACACACCACTCACAGGATCATCCAGAGATAGTAAGATAACTATTGCCGAGTACGATAAAAAGAATGCCAACGAGCAGGCTCAGTACACAGACGGTCCGACCTACAAGCCAACAACAAACGGTCTGTACGGACAGCGTGACTTCAAGGTAAGCGACATCATCTCCAAGGAGACTTACGATACTTATCAGACTGCAAAGACTACTCACTCTGAAGTCATTCCTGCTACGGGTCAGGCAACCTTCGAACCGGCTTTCCTGGTCACCTCTTACGTCGAGACCACCAAGAAGGACGGTACGGAGCAGCGCCTGCAGGTTGGTGCTAAGCTGGCAGAGTCTGATTATTCCGACGCTGCATGGGCTGCTATGGCATCTAACAGAGACGAAGCCTACGTATGTACCAGCAGCATCACGCTGTCGAAGACCTCTTTGATTTATAATGGCCAGCTGATGACGAAGGCTGAGCGAGCCGCCCTCTTGGCAGATGAGAGTCTCTCTGCAGCCATTAAGGAAGAGATTACGCGCTATGTGGTTCCTGCCTACTATTGCTCAACCCCAGGTATGTATGGTGGCGACTACTACGACAACACCAAGAACTACCGCGCCCTGACGGCTTGGAGCTCTATGTCAGAAGCTGACCGTGCCAACTTCACGTACAACTACGATGCCCTCGACTTGCTCATCGACCCCACTTACGGAAAAGCAGAAGGACAGAAGTATCAGTACGACGGCTATAACAGCTACGATGAAGACAACAAGGATAAGATGATTTACTCGTTAGAGAAGCCTGTTGACTACACGGCGGTATATCATGGTTCGAATGATCCGGCCTATGGTCTGGTTAAAGACCAGGAATATACACGCGAAGCCTACGAGGCACTACCTAACGAGCAGCGTCACTATGCTCCTATCGGTGTATCTGCGGCCGGTGACTACTATGTCGTTAAGGATTTCTTCATCGTGGGTGAGACGCCATATCCTGTAGGAACCGTCATCAGCAGCAATACCTACGCCAGCCTGAACGATGAAACCAGGGCAGCCAAGATAGATATAGTTTCGTTTACCGCCGACGATGCAGGAAAGACGTTCTACTATTGCCGTGAGGCCTGGTCTAACCATCCAATTGGCGAAGTCATCAATGAAGCTGATTACGGTTCCTTAACCAACAAGCAGAAGAACTTCACCATTCATGGTGTGATTCCTATGGAGACCAGCACACTGTATGTATCGCGTAATTCTGACATCTTCGACCTCTCGAAGGATAAGATTATTACTGTTGTCTATGAATACAACTACGAGGAGAGCGATGAGTCGGGCATGCACATCACACCTGTCACCGAGCGCCACGTGGTCAACATTCACCTGCAGTTCAAGAGCGGTATTCCTACTGTTGAGGACATCACCAAGCCCGGCATCGTTCTTCCTGGAACGGGAGTGACGCTACGTACGCCTACCGTCACACCGGGTGCCTACGAGGTGACTGGTGGCGGATGGGAACTCTACGAGAAGGTGGACGATGCAGAGAGTCACACCAATGGTAAAGAGTATTATCCAGGCAGTGACCCGCTCTACTGGTATCAGGACGGCTATTATGTAGCTTACTATGCTCTGACTTATCTCGGTAAGACTTACTCTAACCATGTGCCTGTCACCGTAGCCAACTACCACGATCTGAAGAAGGTGATGGACGACAAGGAGAATCACCTCTATGTGGACTATGACCTGAAGCGACTGAAGCGCGAGAGCAAGATTTACATCAACGACTATAGCGCTGCATCGCAGAACGGTCTCGACCTGCTGAAGGACTTCTATGACCTCAGCTTGCTCACCACACCTGCTGCAGAGGGTTCGCTTGTGGGTCACAAGCTGCTCGACGAACATGTCAAGGGTGGTGCAGACCTGGAGTTCATCCTCCATAGCAACATCAGCCACACAGGAGAATGGACACCTATCGGTGAAACAGAGTGCTTTGGCGGTAACTTCCATGGTGACGGCTATACCATCAGCGGTCTTGACCACTCATTGTTTAACAAGCTATGTGGCAATGTCTTCAACCTTGGTGTCACCGGCTCCTTCACCGGTGCTGGTGTAGCTGAAACGGGCAGCGGTTATGTAGAGAACTGCTGGATAAGCTCATCTTCTACTGAGGCAAAGACCTCAAAGCCAGTATTCGGCACACCTTCTAATCTGACCACAGAAAGACCTTATCGTATCGTCAACTGCTACTACCAGGAGGAAGATGATGCTACTAATAAGTACACCAACCATACAGGCACATATGGCATCCCGACTCGTAAGAATGCCCAGGCCTTCTTTAATGGTCAGGTGGCTTACAATCTGAACGGCTTCTACCTCTATAAACGCTACTGCGACAAGAAAGTTTCTGAGGGAACAGAGTACAAGTACCTTACCATGAACGAAGATGGCACTCCGTCTGAGCCTAAGTCAGCATACTATGGCAGCAATCCTAACCTTTGTTACGCCGGATATGTGGAATCGCGTTATGCCGACGGTGACTTCCGCTATGCTGATGGCGAGATACCGGCAACTACCGACGACCGCCTCTATACAGAGACCGATGCACAGAACAATACGACGGTGAAGTTTGCACCCGTCTGGCCCGACGACTACATCTATTTCGGACAGACCCTCACTTATGGCTACGATGCAGAACGTGCTCACCAGAAGCAGCCAGCACGTATCAACAAGAGTCTTTCCCTGCTGGCAAAGGGCGAACAGAGCAACCGCGTTTATCGTGCTCCTGCTTATTATGGCAGCAAGACGATGGACGTAGCCCACTTTAACCCGATGGCTTATCTCGTGGCACATACCAAGCCTAAGACAGCCAGTGATACCGATCTGAAGCCAGCATATCCTGGTATGACGGCTATCGACTTTGCTGGACATAACGATAACGTATGGTCAGTTGGCACAGTGTCTGGAGAATTCTACCCACCGCTGCTCGATGACGCAGGGTTGACGGGCATCAGCACCAATGGACAGACACCCAATTTGCTGGTCTATGCGCCTGCTGAAACGTCTGCCGACGGCTATGCCAACAAGCAGACCTACAATGTGCTGACCGCTCACTTCGCTCATGAGCCTGTCTATAGTGATTACGATACGGATAACGGCACATCTTACAAACGTGTAGCCTCAGCTATCGACCAGTGGGGAACGGTAGTAGGTCATCTGGTACAGAGCGACCTCACTGCTACCAACGACCATCTGCTGGTGGACAAGGAAGATTTCAACTGTCCTATCAGTTACACCTTCGGCACAGGTAAGCGTATGTGGCATCAGCGCGTGCCCGACCTCTTCGTCGACCTCAGGGAAGGCTGGGAGACCATCAGCCTACCGTTCACGGCCGAGCTGGTCTCTACCCAAGACAAGGGCGAAATCACTCACTTCTATAGTGGCAGCCGCACTATTGAGGGCAGCGATGTTAAGATTGGTCATGAGTACTGGCTGCGTAAGTATGAAGGCGGAGCAATAAATCCTGATGACGATAAAGTCTTCACCGCTACCTTCAACTATCCTGCTTCTGATGGTGAAACCAAGAATGTTACAAACACCTTCCTGTGGGATTACTACTATAGCAAGAACGCGCAGATGGATGCTAATGCAGATACCTACCAGACCTACTACGAGGAAGCTCGCAACCTCCCGCAGTATCCGTTGCTGGCAACTGCTAAGCCCTATATCATTGGTTTCCCGGGCAATACCTACTACGAGTTCGACCTCAGTGGTGAGTTCGTGGCAAGGAATACGGCAGCTACTGCTCCCGCTCGCCTCGACAAGCAGGCCGTTAGCTTCGTTTCTGAACCAGGAATCACCATCGCTGTTAGTGATGACGAGCTCTCGGCAGTTCCCCTGGATAACTACAGCTTCATGCCAAACTACACGAGCAAGACCGTCACCGGCTACCTCATGAATGCCAAGGGCAGCAGCTTTAGCAAGACACCCGTCGGTGGCCTCGCTGCCGTTCCGTTCCGTCCTTACTTCGTCGCTGCTACCAACCATGCCCGACAGCATACACGGTCTATCCTCTTTGGCAGCAACGACTCGTCCTTCGCCTTCAGTGAAGAGCAAGACCCGTCGGACGACAGCGCCGGCCAGGGCGACCTCGCCTTCACCGTCAGCCGGCACATGCTCTCCGTCACCTCCTCTCTCCGCCGCGAGACTGATGTACGTATTGTCAACATGAGTGGACTCACCATAGCTACCTTCACTATCCAGCCCGGCGAGACCGTCCATACCAACATCACTGTCGGTGGCGTCTACATAGTCCGTGCCGATGGAGGACGCATCCAGAAGAAGTTCGCAATAAGATAATAGTCCCAGCGGTTCACCCGCCGGTAAAAAGGAAAGAAATGGAAAAACAACACCCTACCCGCCACAGTATGCAGCGCCGCATGGCTAAACATAACTACGCGCTGCCAGGCACCTACCACATCACCGTGCATGTGGCTGAGGGTATGGGGCAGCCTTTGGGACAGATAGAAGGCTCTATGCAACAGCCTGACGATAGCCCCGATGCTCCCCATGTGGCACTCACACCGGTAGGGATTATGGTGCGCGAAGAGTTGCTCACAAGCATTACCAAGCACTACCCGATGATTACTATCGATACGTTTGTGATAATGCCCGAGCACCTGCACATACTGTTACAAGTAAAGGCACCCATCGTCAGCAGCACAGGCCGCCCCACCCACCTCGGGCAGGTGATAGCAGGCTATAAGAAAGGCTGCAACCGCCGCTACTGGGCCATTAAGGGGCAAGACACTTCAGCGGGCAAACCGCTGAACACCGTACCAGACGCCCCTCTGGTGCCCAGCGGTTTACCCGCTGGTTATAAGGTTCCCTCCTCAGGCACTACGGGTCGCAGGCCTCTCTTCGCTCTCGGCTACTGCGACGTCATGCCTATCACCCCTGAGCAACTTGCCACGCAGCGCGCGTATATCAACGCCAATCCACGCAGCCGCCTGCTACGCACCAGCCTGCGCGACACGCTGACCGCCTGCCGCAACGGCCACACCACTGCCCTCACGCCATCAGCCCTTCGCGGCTTCCTACAGCGTGAATGCCTGCAGAAGCACGCCACCCCCGATGCCCTTTCGGCCATCGGGTGCCGTCTGCTTCTCGCAGACGGAAAGATAGCCCTCGACACCTACGGCAACCGCCAACTGCTAAACAGCCGCCTGCTTCCCGTAGTATGTCATCGCAAAGACAAGCCCCTCTTCGAGCAACAGAAAGCCCGCTGCTTGGAAGAGGCCGCCCGTGGCACCGTCCTCGTGTCACCACGCATTGCCTCCGGTGAACAAGAAATCATGAATGAGACGGTGAATCACGGTTTCCCCGTGATTATCATCGCCGACAATGGCTTCCCCGAGCGCTACCACCCGTCAGCGGTGCGCCTCAATCAATGTGCCACAGACCGGCTGCTCCTGGTCACCCCGTGGCAATACCAATACCGTGGCAAGAACGAGCAAGTCACCGTTCCCTTCTGCAAGGCGATGAACTGCGTCGCCCAAGCCCTCTGCCGCCAAAAAGACGACTGGTGGAAAAACAGAGAATAAAGTGTTCAGCGGTTCACCCGCTACAAAAAAAGAAAACAGTGTTCAGCGGTTCACCCGCTGAAATAAAAATACTAAAGATATGAGTACAACATACGAACACACAAAGCAAGTAACAAGGTTGATGGCAGGCTCTAGCCATACTCTAGCCATACTCATGAGTAAGCTTAGAGTAAGCCTAGAAGCAGCCTGGAAGCAGCCTAGAGTATGCCTAGAGTATGCCTACAGCGAGATTACGGCTCACGCTCAGCGAGATTACGGCTCACGCTCAGCGAGATTACGGCTCGTCGTATCCTTGCTCCTGATGCTCATAGTAGGAAGCAGCAGCGTCTGGGGACAGACGGACTATTCGGGTGTGTATTATATAGGTACTGCTGGCTATAATGCAGGAACACCTGCAAACAACTATTACCTGTGTCCTACGGAAGGCTGGTGTTATTATCAAGCCACCGATGACTTTACCGGAACAGACAATGGGATGCCATTCCTTACCACCTATAACTGTCGCAGTGCTACTTATCATTCTGGCAATCCTAATGATGCTATATGGATTATTGAAAAAGCTCCTGCGCCCAATTCCAACTACTACTATATCAGGCAAGCTTCAACGGGTAAATACCTGACTTCTAACGGCACAATACGTACAACAGGCAATGCTGACCGTATGCGTGTGCATGTTGAAACTATTGCTCCAGAGGATCTTGATGACAAAGAATTGTTTACCATAGCTGAATACAGCACTTATCTGACCATTTCTCCTAAAGGAGTAGTTGGTGGAGCTGCGAATAGAAACTGGTTGACGGTCAATGGTGGAAACAAAAATGCTCTAACAGGTCAATCAGGCAAAGGGAATGGCCCTACAGGCTACACCAATACAGCAGGTATTATCGGTGTTTATACGCAGGATGATGCCAATGCTGAATTCTATCTCGAAAACGCTCTGTCTATTGTTGCTCCAACTATTACCAATAATTTTGATGGAACAATTACCATTACAGCAGCTGAGGGTGCGACCATTTATTATACCACTAATGGTGACACGCCAACAACATCTACATTGACCACTGGTACCACTTCTGTTACTGTCAATATAACGGAGAGCATGACGGTTATTAAGGCGATTGCTAAAGCGGAAAGTGATCCCTTCCCGACACTTGTCACTACTTACAACCTGCCTGTCTGTGAAAAGCCAGTCATCACTCAGAGCGGCAATATCATCACTATTACTAGCACTACTGAAGGTGCTGTTATTCATTATACGACAAATGGTGATCCTGCCACTTCTTCATCCGCAACCTATACTGGGCCATTTGACAAGGGAAGCGCTAGTGCGATAAGAGCCATTGCCACAAAAGCAGGTTATGTCAACTCCAGTGAGGCAGCCATTCTGCCTCCCACAGAGGTGTCATCTTCAGCTGAGATGACTGATATGAGTGGCAATTATGTTTTAGCATCTAATTTCAGTTCTAATGCCTCCATCGGTACATCAAGTAACCCTTTTAGCGGGACCATTGATGGTAACATGGTAACGTTGTCTGGACTTAACCATCCTTTGGTGGCCTATGCTAATGGCGCTACCATCAAGAATGTCATGCTTAAGAATGTTCAGATTAGTGGTAGCGGCAATGTGGGTGCTATTGTTGGAGAGGCAAGTGGATATACACGTATCTACAACTGTGGCATTCTGCCAAGCAGTAATAAGTATGAAAACGAAAGTTCATACGTATCAAGCTCTGATGGCTATTGTGGTGGCTTGGTTGGTTGGCTGAAAGACGACTCTCGTGTCATCAACTGCTTCAGCTATGCAAACATCACAGGTGGCTCAACGGTAGCCGGTATCGTGGGATATAATGATTTTGCGTCAACCGCAGAAGAATCTGATGGGAAATATACTAAGCTTAAGACGGCTGTGGTCAATTGTATGTTCTATGGTAATATTACAGGTGGCACAACCCGATATCCTGTTTATGGCGGTGAGAAGATCCTGAATAATACTGCTACTGGTATCAACAACTACGACTTCTATCGTGCAGAGGCGAACTTAGGTCTGGCTGATAATGATAATAGTCACTACAACTGTTCATGGCCGGCTCAAGAGGAGTATCTCACAAAATATGAATACTACCGTTACCTTCTGAATAGTAACCGTGAACTCTGCGGTTGGTGGGTAGGTGCTCCTTCTGCTCCGAGTGGCATGCTCATAGCTGATGTTCAGGCTGTGGAAAAAGATGCCTCACTAATGGCAAAATGGGTGCTTGACCCCAGCATAGCGCCTTATCCAATTTTGAAGGCTCCAGGAAAGTATTACTCAGCGATTAATCAGGACCCCGACAATCGTATTAATCCTGTTAGCAAGGCGTGGGAAAGTCGCTCGACTTCTGAAAATACTATCACGACAAAAGCTGCGCCCGACACTGAGGGACAGAAATTAGGAAGTATCACCGTCACCATCAATAAAGGAGGAAGTCTTAGTGGTTCAAGCAGCAAAAGCATCCCTATCACCGCAATGGATATTAAAAACAATGACTTCTGCTATGGTAAAATACAGTTACCTTATTATAACAGTATCTTTGGTGACCCCAATAGTAGTGATTGGACTACTAGATATGGTGGAAACTATGGAGATAAAGTCGTTGTTGGTTGGGAAATCACAAACGTAACAGGTGGTACAGAGGGTACCCTTGTTAAAGATTGGCAAAATGGTTACAACTTCGCTGACCGTGATTGTACGAATAAGGATAAAGAGCGAATCTTTGCTCAAGGCGGCTATTATTATGTGCCAAACGGAGTGACAGCAATTAGCATCACAGCAAAATGGGCGGATGCTATTTATCTTGATAATAGTGCTGACAATAGTTATGATCGTGTATACATGTCGGGAATTAATGCAGGCACTGACTTTGCCCCTGCGGGTCATCGCACTGTAACCCTTGGAAATGGAAAGGATGTACAGACAGGAACCATCGCAAGCGTATTGCCTAAAGGGAACGTATATGAGAAAGCTATTGTTTTAGTGGGTAATCACCAGTACCGTACAGATGGTAATAATGTAGGAACCGCGGCCAATGGATGCACTATTATCAGTGCGGACTTCGATTTAGACATGGAGCCAGACTATTGTCTCGTGTGGCAATTAGGTAAAGGAACAAATCGATATAATATCTGTCCTATACGTTTCGATTTCCTGCCTGTTATTGAAATGGGTATGGCCATGAAGGAGGATGCCTCTACACAATACTATTCATTGGGCTGCTATCTACCATTAGGTCATTTTGAGGTAACTGAGACATCTTTAATACATTTTGGACAGTTTGAGTTCGGAAATGCAAATCGTACAAAAGATGCTCCTCTCATTCTTAATGGAGGCATTTACGATCAATATTGTAAAGGTACCAAAGCAAAAACTACTGCAGAAGACCATATTGACTATGTCATTTTAGGTGGTAATGTTTACATGCCTTCATTCTCACCTGGAGCCCATGTTAACTCTGGTGCTAAGTATCCTACCCGCCATTGTGCCGTTAATGTCCTCGGAGGAAGAATCGATAACCTTTATCTGACAGGAAACTTTAATAATGGTATTACACCAAATACAGACAATCCCCACTGTTATATAGACGGTGGTAATTTTAAGCAGGTGGCTGCAGCAGCTAAAGAAGGTATCAACGGTGATGTTTATTTCAAAATTAATCATTCCGTCATCGAGGAGTTCTATGGGGGTAGCACACTTGCTGATAAATTGGTTACAGGTAAAATCGACGTCACAGTTGACAATAGCAAAATAACCAAATATTGTGGCGGTCCTAAGTTTGGCAACATGGCGTCTGGTAAGACTGTCACTACCAATGCTACAGGTACAACCTTTGGTGTTTACTATGGTGGTGGTAATGGAGGAACCAGCTATGTGCAGTATGATTCATCGGACGCAACGGTTAGTGATGTCACTGATGGTACTTATAGCTGGGACGCTACTGCTAATACTAACAATCATGGTAACGGAAAACTGAATAATTACACGCCGGGTCAGTATCGGAACAAAGCAACAGGCTATAAAGGCAACTATGAGATGGAGATTGTCAACACATCAACAGGTACTGACAACAAGAAAGCCATATTCCGTACTTATATGTATTCCGCTCAGTTCTCAGCTACCAATACAGGTCCAATTACTAATAATCTTACTAATTGTAAAGTACTCACGAGCTTTTATGGTGGAGGTAACTTGGGTGGTGTTATAGGCGATGTCGAATCAACGCTTACCGACACAGAAGTTTTGGGTTCTGCCTTTGGTGCAGGCTACTCTGCCAGTGTCCCGGAAGTAACCATCTATAATAAAAATAAGACCGAACCTACTCTTAATGTATATACAGGTATTATTACTCCTACACCTGATCCGGATCCGAAAAGCACTCACGAGACATATACATGGTGTTACAAGAATAAAACTACCAATGTGGTTATTCCATCGGGTGTTGTAATTCCTGATGATGTTGATACTGGTAACCCAACTTTTGAGTATGATGGAAAAAAATACTTCTATACCGAAGAATCACTTGAAAACCTTGGTACCGTTAAAGGTAAGGTAACTTTGAAAATAGAGGGTACAACTACCGTTAGGCACAGTGCCTATGGTGGTGGAGAGGAATCAGGTGTTGATGGCAATACAGAAGTTGAAGTCACTGGTGGTACGATTGGCACCACGATTGGTACCACCGTACTAGGCGGTGCCGAGTATGGCAACGTCTTTGGCGGCGGTAAGGGTAAGGCTGATGATGTCAATGCAGGACTGGTGAAGGGCAGTACCACTATCAACATCAGTGGCTCGCCTACCATTCTGCATAATGTCTATGGTGGCGGTGCTTACGGTTCTGTGGGCACGTTCTCATACGATGCGACGACAGGATTTCCAACTGGTTGGACTACTACTGATAATAAAGGTAAGTGTACTGTTTCTATCACGGGTGGTACCATTGGAAGCACCGGAAAAGAAAATGGTATGGTGTTCGGTTCATCACGTGGTTTGGAGGGCAATCCTGAAACGAATGCGAATGTTGATAAGATGGCTTGGGTGTATGATACGGATGTGACTATTGGTACTCCAGGTTCAGAAACAGGTCCTTCCATTAAGGGCTCTGTCTATGGTGGTGGTGAGAATGGACATAACTTCCATAATGCATCGGTGACAGTGCATAGCGGTACTATTGGTATTGCTGAAGGATCAGCAATTGTCGACGACGGTGGTACACCAGATGATGATTCTGATGATATTTCTTACTCAGGTGCTCGCTTTCCTAATCGTGGTAATGTCTATGGTTCTGGCTGCGGTACGGATACTTATACAGGAACTGATAGTAAGACATACTTCGACTTTAATGCTGGTATTGTGCGTGGCAATACGACAGTGCTGATAGATGGTGGTCATGTAGTACACAATGTCTATGGCGGTGGCGCTATGGGCTCTGTGGGCACATATACCTTTGACGCTAATGGCAAACCTATCTCTTGCGCAGAAGAGACTGGTACTTGTACCGTTACTGTCAGTGGTGGTCAGATTGGTGTTGCAGGAGCCAAGATGGGTGGATATGGCAAGGGCGGTCCTGATGACTACGGACATGTGTTTGGAGCCGGTCGTGGTGAGATGCATGACCCCGACCAATATCCTAATATGGAGACATGTGCATTCTTTAACAAGACCATATTAAACATCAGCGGTACAGCCTTCCTGACAGGTTCTGCATACGGTGGCAGCGAGAGTGGACACGTGCTGGGTGATACCGAAGTCAACATTTCCGGCGGACAGATTGGCTGTGGTAAAAATGCTACGGAGCCATTTTCCGATGCTGTATGGGCTGATGACTATACCCCAACAGGAAGCGTAACAGAAAGTATGGATTGCGCCAGCTGGCCCTTTAAATCGCCATTTGCACCATACGATCCGTTTGCTAATGCAACGGGCGACTTGGATAAGTATCCTAATGGTAAATCAACAGATGGCGGCAGATTGGAGGCTTCCGACGGTCATACCTATTATGGTAATGTGTTTGGTGGCGGTTCGGGCAGCGTCCCTTATTTCGATTCAGCCGAAGGCATCAGCAAATATCTCAGCACCGCAGGCAGCGTCGAGGGCAACACCACGGTCAATATCACCGGAGGACATGTCATAACGAACGTCTATGGCGGTTGTGAGGCTACGAATGTGAAGGGCTCTGCTACCATCAAGATGACCGGTGGTACCGTCGGTGTGCCACGTACCGTCGCTCAAATCGTAGCACATCCGAATACGGGTTATATCTTCGGTGCCGGTAAGGGCGACCAGCGCATCTTCTTCAACAAAGAAACGAATGTAGACCGTACTTTTGTCGATATCGAGGGTGGCAGAGTCTATGGCTCCATCTTTGGCGGTGGTGAGGATGGTCACGTGTTCCAGAATGCAATAGTCAACATCGGTAAGACTAACGAAGACGGCCCGACCATTGGCACAGCAGGTACCTCATACGTTGATGGCAACGTGTTCGGAGGCGGACGTGGATTCGGTGGTGAGGCGCTGACAGCGGGTAATATCGGTGGCTCTATCGAAATGAACATCAAGGGCGGCAAGATACTCGGCTCCGTCTATGGCGGCGGGCGTATGGGGTCGGTAGGCTATGGTCTCTATCTGGTGGATGAAGAGATTGAAGAAGGAGGGGAAACGATAAAGCCCTACGGTATCTTGCGTCCAAACGACAAGTACGACGGCTCTTATCCGGATCCAAGCACAGAGCCTGCTTCGACTTACTATGATAAGGGTCGTGGATACATCGTAATCAATATCAGTGGCGGTACCATTGGTAACGACTATGAATACATCTACAATCCGACTCCAGAACAGAAGGCTGCAATACCAAACACCACCTTCGACTACCAGAACCATCTGCAATATACCAAGGGCGGTAATGTGTTTACGGGTGGTATGGGCCGACTCTACGCATTGGATAATAAAACATTGCTGACCTTGTGGCCAAAGTTGGGTAAGTGTAAGCAGACTACACTGAACATGACTGGTGGTACTGTCAAGAGCAGCATCTATGGCGGCGGCGAGATCGGCGCCGTGGCCAAGAATGCGACGGTCAATATCAACGGCGGCACTGTGGGTACGAAAATCGTTGACCCGGAAGATGCTACAAAGTATTACTACTTTGGCAGTGTCTTCGGTGGCGGAAAGGGTAGCGTCGATAACATCACTTATCCTGACGGTACGGCTGAAGCCGACAAGATTCCTATCAGCGAAGCCGGAACGACGGGAGGTGACGTGGAGGTCCACCTGAATAAGACTGTTGCTGACGACGACGATGCCAAGGGGGCTGTCGTAAGCCAGATATTCGGCTGCAACGATATGAACGGTTCGCCGAAAGGCACCGTCACGGTGCATGTCTATGCTACGCAGAATGCTGACAAGACCAACATCGTCTCGAAACCCTCAAAAGGCACCGAAACCTTTGATGTCGAAGCGGTTTATGGCGGTGGTAATCTGGCAGCTTATGAACCCACTAATCTCTCCACGGCTTCAACCAAGGTCATCATCGATGGCTGCGGACTGACCAGCGTGCGTCAGGTGTACGGTGGAGGCAACGCTGCTTCTACACCTGCTACCGATGTGGAAATCAATGGCACATACGAAATCTTTGAACTCTTCGGCGGCGGCAATGGCTTCGACAAGCTGCCTAATGGCGATCCCAACCCGGGTGCTAACGTTGGCTATAAAGATTACCATCTCGTAGAGAACAATGCCGAATTTGCCACAAAGGAGGCGCGCGTCGACGGCGATGCCTTCGCACCTTATCGCTATGGCACGGGCGAAGCTGCCGTCAACATCAAGGGCGGCACCATCCACCGCGTCTTCGGTGGCTCTAATACCAAGGGTAATGTCCGCAAGTCGGCACTGACCATGCTCGAAGAGATGCAAAACAATGGTCAGCCTGTTTGCGAATTCCACGTCGATGAGGCTTATGGTGGCGGTAAGAGCGCGCCTATGGATGCTGAGGCGAAGTTGCTTATGGCGTGTATCCCCGGACTGAATGAGGTCTATGGCGGTGCTCAGGAGGCTGATATTCACGACGACGTCACGCTGACCATCACCAATGGCACCTTCAACCGCGTCTTCGGTGGCAACAACATCAGCGGTACTATCAGCGGCGCTATCAAGGTGAACATCGAGGAGGTGGGCTGCAGGCCTATCATTATCGGCGAACTCTATGGCGGTGGCAACCTCGCCGCCTACTCCGTCTATGGCTATGATGACGACGGCACACCGAAGACCACGGGCACCAGTCGCTCCAAGGATCCTGAGGTCAATGTCAAGTCGTTCACCAGCATTGGCTCCATCTTCGGCGGCGGCTACGGTGAAGGCGCCTTGATGGTGGGTAGCCCCACTGTCAGTATCAACGAGGTGGCCGACGCCGAGAGCGAGGCGCAAAACAAGTCCTACACCGAGGAAGCCGTCACCAAATACTATTCCGACTATCCCGGCGCCACGATGACCATTGCCGGCCACGAAGTCATCCTGCCTTCACATGTCAAGGGTAAGATGGGCTCTATCTACAATGTCTTCGGTGGGGGCAATGCCGCCAAAGTCATGGGTAACACCACTGTCAACATCGGCACGCTGACCGGCGACGACGTCTATCTCGCCATCTCCGTCAAGGCCGGTGACACGCTGCCTGCCAACTGCTACAAGATGAGCGGCAGCGAGTATGTCGCCGCATCGGGAACTGCCGAGGAGGGCACGTCCTATTTCAAGAAATACACCGTCCTTGGCGTCGATATCCGCAACAACATCTACGGCGGCGGCAACAATGCCGAAGTCACTGGCGATGCCAAGGTGAATATCGGAAAACGGGCAGAGTAGGGGTTAGCTACTGCCAAACGGCAGCATACCACGTCAGCTTCTTGACGTTCGAGTTGTAGATAGTATAATTGCCCTTCGACGGGTCTTGCGGCACAAACAGCGACACGCCGTGTTCGCGCTCCTCTGTGGCGGTGAAGTCGGCATAGAAGCCCGTCCAATGCCTGTCTGTATTCCAGCGTGCAGCAAATTTCTTGTAAATCACGGCACGCTCCAGGGCCTGGCGCCACATTTGGTAGTCTGCTGCCGTTGCGAACTTCTTCACGAAGTCGCCCGCATCATAAAAGATATTATTGTCGGCAGAGAATACGGAACCCTCATTATAATAATGTATCACCCCCGTCATGTCGGCATATTGGCCGCCGAAGCTCACGTTCATGGCACGCAGCACGTTGCGTGTAGCCTGTGCTACGCCCGTCATCTCGCTGGTCTTGACCACCGACAGCGGCACTGTGTATCCTGACACCAGCTGGGCATAGTAGGTGTCGGCCACGCCGCGGTAGAAGTCGTCGGCAGCGCTGAACATGGCAGGCACCACCGTCTGGTAGGGCGCCCCCACACTGGGAATCTCGGCTGGCGAACCTATGACATAGTCGGCCACCAAGCGCAGCTCGTAGAGCGACTCCAAGCACATGAAGTTGCAGCAGTCGGCCAGGATGAACTTCAGATGTGGCAGCCGGCCGAGCACGCGGGCCAGGGTGGGCAGGTTCATCCACTTCCCTCCACTGCTGCGGTCGTTGAGTCCGTTGTCAACGCCATAGGCACGGGTCACGGCCAAGGTGTCGGCGGCCATGAGCCATCCCGTACTGTGTCCCCAGAGCACCAGCCCGTAGTCGCCCCTGGCGGGATAGTGGCCGAAGGCGTAGCGCATCACCTGCTCCATCACCTGGGGGTCGCTGGCATACTCATTCTTCTGGCTGATGCCCATATCGGCTATCGACACCGAGTCGACGACCTGCCCGTCGCTGATGCGTGCCATCCACGGCAGTTCCTGGGGCTCGCTGCGGTCTACGTAGACCAGCAGGGTGTTGCCGCTGCCTATGAGGCGCGAGCCGGTTTTCAGCTGCTGCAGGCTGTGGGGCACTTGGGGCGAAAGGCTGTTCTCAGCAGCCATATATACCAGCACCGTGCGGCCTTCGGTCATCACTGCCTGGCGGTCGCCGCTGCTGTCGTCGCCGCTGTCGTCGCTGCTGCAGGCCGTCATGGCCGCCAGTGTGCAGAGCATCATCATTAGTTTCTTCATTGTTGGTTCTGTTTTTTCTGTTATTCTTCTGTCTGGTTGAAGACTGCCTTCTGTGTAAGGAGGTCAGTTCGCTGCAAAAGTACGAAAAAAAATCCGGAAGCACAAAACTTCCGGATTCTTTTCTCTCTGTCAGATCCTGTTTGCTATTTCTTTGCCTGCTTCGGCATCTCCGGGTTCAGGGGCTGCACCATGCGTACCTGCATTTCAAAGGCGTCCTTGTCGAAATCCTTGGTGATGATCTCCATCGAGCCGTTCTTGTTGAAGCGTACGTGGCCGAACTTGCCGTCTTTGGTGGTGGCGAGATGCTCCATCAGCTTGTCGGAATTGACCGTCACCCACTTGTACTGGTTGCCATCCATCTTCATCTTCTCCTTGGCAACGTTATTTGCTGCACTCACGGTCAGGCTGGTGATGAATTTCCCGATGCCGAAGAAGAAGGGCTTTTCTTCAATCTTCTTGAGGGCTTCGTCTAACTGTGCTGCGTAGTCTATTCTCATTTTCCACGTATCCCAGTCAATTCCGAATCCTGTCAGGTCCTTACCGCCTTCCACGTCGCTCATATACTGCACGGGCAGTGAGATGTTGTTGCTTGTCAGGCC